>CAJWJK010000039.1 GCA_913041535.1 uncultured Alphaproteobacteria bacterium | reverse complement strand
CAATCATCTCAATCCTGATCTCCTCCCAGGTTTGGCGAACAATTTCAGAAAGATCTTTTTTATTCATGCCGCTAAAGTCTCTAATACGCTGTAAGCCATAAAAGCTGTCTTCCTTACACTAGTTAGTGCGTGTATTTCGTGTCGCTATCTTAACCTTACCGCTATCCAACCTAGATTTTTAAGTTTATTAATTGATACAAAGGGTTAGACATCTCAAGTTAGCGCAGTAGAAATATGGTGCTACTGGATCTATCCGTAAAATCGCTCTTCAGTCATTTACAACAGGGAAAACTTTCTTCTTCGCTACAACCAATTGAAACTGGGGCCAAAGACGATTGCAAGACACTTAATCTAGTTTCAATATTTATCGAAACTATAGGTAACCATCGTTAATGCACAAATAACCGCAACGACAGTCCGCATGTAAAGCTCATGGATATAATCCCTTTGGCATACAGCCAAGTAAAATTCACGTCCATAATCAACCAAATTAATAACTTATCTTTCCACTACTATGCCATTTCTGTAGGGTGTTCAATCATCAATCGATCTGTCTTGTAGCCTACGCAGCCCTTTGAAGAAAAACACTTTCCAAATGATCCACACTAGGACCAGCGGAAGCAATGGGAATAAAATCCAATAGGAGTCCATAGTCCAACCCTATCTCCTTCTACTAATGAAGGTATCAATCGCTCTTTCTTTACAGCAACCGCGCCCACTCCATTCAAATTCGTTCAGCATCGGAGAACATATGTAGTTGATAGCTACTTGGTTAAAACTCAGCCGTCGACTCCAAACGTTTGGGCCAAAGCCGGAAAACTATCCACAATTAAGTCGTGCTCAGGGTTTGGTTCAGGATCAGGTGGGCCTTCATCTCCCCACTCATCAGGGCGCCTAACGAAGGCCGTCTTGAAACCGACGGCTTTCGCCGCATTAAGATCGAAATTGTGACAAGCCACCATGCAACACTCGTGAGGTTCAAGTTGTAAGTAGTGTGCTGCCCGCTCGTAAGCTTCAGGTAGGACTTTGTATTTTCCGATTGCCTCACAGGATATCACTGCATCCCAACTCAGCCCATTTCTTCTCGCAGTATCCATAACAATCCGGAAACTTAGAATGGTGAAAGAGACACACATCAATCGTTGACGGAGTTTTGGCAATACAGCCGGAAAATCTGGCCAAGTAGTGAAGTTGTGTACTGCCTCCCACCAGATGCTGTAGCGTTCTTCCTCAGTAAACGAGTCCAAACCATTTTCGATACAAAGCTCATCAAGGACCATGCGGTGTGCGTCATCAAAATTGTATTGAGGAGGTCCATGCTCGCCCAAATTCAGCATCTTCCCTAGTGACCGACGCCGCAAGTCATTAGCTATCCCACCCCAGTTTTTTTCAATCTGGTATGTTTTCCCAACATTCTTAAGTGAAGTAACAAATCCAGTATGCCAGTCCAGGATGGTCCCCCCAGTATCAAAGGTGAGCGCCTTAATGTTGTTTGTATTCATAGCATCAGTACCGTTGCACCGAGGGTGCACCATTCTCAATGACCTCATGGATGTTCATAATTGTATGGGCAGCCTAATTAATCCTCGGCTCGCAAAGCAAGGACCTTCTGTAGTGCCGGACGTGCCCTCAACCGTTCTATGTAAGCAGTCACGTTATGCAACTCGGACAACTCGCTGCCGATCTGTTCGGAAATCAGGCAGGCATGTCCGGTCACAGTGTCTGCCGCGGTGAATTCACCCACCAAGTAGTCTCTGTCAGCGAGGTGAGCGTCGACCGCCTTCAATAGATTACCTAGAAGTTTGAGTGCCCGCTTGGCGTGCACCTCCGAGCGCCGGTCCGGAGGCAGCAGGATGGTCTCAACGACGTAGTTACCTATCGGCGCCATCAACATTCCCTCCGCATAGTGCAGCCACTGTAGGTAGACAGGAAAATCTAGAGAGTCTATCGGTGGCGTTAAACGCCCTGCTCCATAGCGGGCTACCAGGTACTGTGCGATCGCTGTGCTCTCGGTAATCCGCACATTGCCGTCATCCAGAACTGGGACCCGCCCATTCGGGTTGACCGCGAGGTATTCAGGCGAGCGCATCGCCTTGTCTCCGAGTTTGTAGCGTACCAGCTCGTAGTCGAGGCCGAGTTCGTTCAGCAGCCAAGCCGTTCGTTCGGCGCGTGTGCTCGGCGCGAAATAGAGTTTCATCATTCTGTTTTCTTAGAAGTGATTAATGTACGTTGTGTGTGAATACGAATTAACGTCCAAACTATAATGTACGTTAGCTATTTGAATATTCGAGTAAGGAAATCCAAACTTATGACCGGGAACAAACCTCTAGTCGGTATAATTATGGGAAGCCAGTCTGACTGGCCGACCATGAAGAATGCTGCTGATACTCTTGAACAACTTGATATTCCGAATGAAGCGCGGGTAATATCCGCACATAGGACACCTCATCGGCTAACAGAATACGTCAGCGAAGCCCGTGACAATGGTTTGAAGGTAATTATTGCTGGAGCCGGAATGGCCGCTGCGCTACCGGGCGCTGCAGCGGCATTAACACCTCTGCCCGTACTTGGCGTACCAATGGAAGGCAAGGTCATGGGGGGATTAGATGCTATCCTATCTATGTGCCAGATGCCTGCTGGTATCCCAGTGGGTACGCTTGCTGTTGGAAGGTCCGGTGCGATTAATTCCGCCATCCTTGCGGCTAGCATCCTAGCACTCACCGACCATGATATCGCGAAACGGCTCGATAACTTCCGTTCTAACCAATCTGACGCGGTTATTGAAAAGCCTAAAGATTAAACAATTCCATTTAAACTTAAACATGGGGCTAAACAAACCTAGCGGGGATCAAATTTAATTTTAAAAGTAGAACTTTTTTAGTAAACATTTCCCTTACTAGCTATCGTGG
>CAJWJK010000038.1 GCA_913041535.1 uncultured Alphaproteobacteria bacterium | reverse complement strand
TTTGTCTTTCTAATTCGTAAATTCTTGATCGCAATATCTTTAATCCTTTTTCCTTTAACCAATCTGGCATATGTCTGTTGCTAGTATCAACAAAGTGTAGATATGGTTCTCCTGTCTCCATACGCATTTCAAGTATCTTCTGCCACAATGCTTTTGCTGATACTGTCTCGCGTACTTCTCCTGTGTGTGGGTCTGCTAGATTCCACCTATCATCAGCATCTGGGTCTGACATGCATTTTTCAATCATCTCCATAAACCTATCACTAATGTTTATACCGTGATGTAGATTAAGACATCTTAAATTTTGGTCTCCTGTCGGTTTACGCATTTCGAGAAACATTGTGATATCGGGGTGGCTAATGTCAAGATAGGCAGCGTATGACCCACTCCTTGTTTTGCCCTGTCTATAGGCGAGTGAACTTGAGTCATAGGTCTTGAGGTGTGGCAAGACACCAGTAGACTTATCATCACTAGCTCTGATACCAAAGCCAATCCCAACACCCCCACCAAGCATACTAAGCCAATTTGTTTCCGATAAATTTTCAACTAAACCCTCCGCTGTATCGTTAATGTAATTTAAAAAGCATGATATCGGAAGACCTCTGTTGGTACCGCCATTACTCAGGACAGGGGTGGAAGGCATAAACCAGTGTTGGCTAATATACTCGTACAAACGTTGGGCGTGAGCCGTATCGTAGGCAAAATAACTAGATACGCGTGCGAACAATTCCTGATAACTCTCTTGAGGCATCAGATACCGGTCATCCAATACTGCCTTGCCAAATCCTGTGAGCAATCCATCCCTTTCAGGATTAGTCTCGACCTGACCGCCCCGTTCAAGCTGGACTACGTTAAGCATGTCACCACCCTTGCACTCAATATCTATCCACAGCGTGTGGATAATCGTTTGTGGATAAAGCCCTCTATATTGTAGAGAATTTTCCTATTACCACTAAATGTCGAATTGCTACTAAACAAAATACGCTAATCCAGTGCAAGCTACTTTGCAGCAGTAGTGACTATTAAAATCCACTTTGGGTCCTTCGTAAGAACTAAACTGTTAACTCTCAAGCACCAAAAACCCATGCGCAACATGGCTCGCAGATATTTGGTTCCCAACCACAGGCTATTAATGATCCAAACCAAAAAAAAAGATAATCACCTCGTAAAACTTAACACATCGCTCTGAGTGTAGCCCCCCATTCACCTTCGACGAATCACCTTCAATCCAAAAGCCCCAGGTGACCAAACAAAGGCACTGTTCGTCGGACCACGCCCATCCATCGACCTTAGATAAGGTAGGGATTACCGCTCCCAGAAGGGGCCGCTTTAAAAAATCAGCGATTAGGTAACCTCCCTCCGGAGGGTACAGGACCAAGCTTCTAATATTTGTGGCCTAATTAAGTTTCATTATTCCGACAACATCCTTAGGTGGACAGCAAAACTCTTCAATGATATGTTATAACATAACGGTAATTACCCAGATACCAACCCACCCTGCGACATCGTCATTTACGTTGGGCCCAAGAACAGATACTCGAAGATGACCCGAAAAGACATAACGCCTTGTGAAGACCCCCGCCTGCCGGTGACCGTACTCTCTGGTTTTCTTGGCGCGGGAAAGACAACCCTTCTCAACCGAGTACTTAACAATCGTGACGGTCGACGTGTGGCGGTCATCGTCAACGACATGTCCGAAGTGAACATTGACGCCGATCTGGTGCGAGCCGAAACCGGACTTAGCCGCACCGATGAAACATTGGTTGAGATGTCAAACGGCTGCATCTGCTGCACTTTGCGTGACGACCTGCTCGCAGAGGTACGCCGGCTCGCCGAAGAAAAGCGTTTTGACTACTTGCTGATCGAGTCAACCGGCATTTCTGAGCCATTACCCGTTGCAGCGACCTTCGATTTTAGAGATGAGACGGGCGAAAGCTTGTCAGATGTCGCACGCCTTGACACCATGGTCACCGTCGTCGACGCAGTAAACCTGCTTAACGACTATTCTAGCCACGATTTCTTGCGTGATAGAGGCGAAACTATGGGGGCAGAGGATGATAGAACCCTTGTCCACCTTCTGACGGACCAGATAGAATTCGCCGACGTGGTTATCCTCAATAAGATCTCCGATGCCGGGTCACAGCAGGTGGACGCTGCGCGAAAAATAATCCGAAGTCTCAACGGGGATGCTCAAATTATTGAAACAGATCATTCCAATGTTCCTGGAGATTCAATCCTAGATACAGGCGCGTTTGATTTCGAACAGGCGCATGAGCACGCAATGTGGGCCAAGGAATTATACGGATTTGCTAATCATCTTCCCGAGACAGAGGAGTACGGCGTTAGTAGCTTTACCTATCGTGCCCGGCGTCCATTTCATCCAGACCGCATTTACGCTACTTTAAACGGAGATCTGCCCGGTGTGATCCGGGCCAAAGGACACTTCTGGATCGCTAGCCGACCCAACTGGGTCGCAGAATTCTCTCTCGCTGGCGCGCTTTCCAGCGTTGATCCGCTTGGGACATGGTGGGCCGCAGCGCCGAAGGAACGTTGGCCCGAGGATGAAAACATGCTTAGTAGCATACGAGAAAATTGGCAGGAGCCGTGGGGTGACCGTCGTCAAGAAATCGTCTTCATTGGCAGTGGGATCAATTGGCCGGAAATAAAAGCGCGTCTCGATGCCTGCCTCCTTCCGGAATCTCAAGCCAATAGTATTACAACCCTCCCTGACTTGCCTGACCCATTTCCTACATGGCGACGTACGGAGATGGCCGAGTGATTCTCGCTAAAGAAAGTGCTAGTTCCTTGAGACCCCCCCCCAACCTCGGGGGAGGAACGTTCCCGTGAAACTAATAAGCTACCAAAAGGCATTTGTACTGTCCGACAACGAGCTGAACTCTCTGCCATTACTGCTCCCACAACTGAACTCGTGATTTGGGAACGTTCGTTTCCTCGCCAATTTCAGGTTTGGCTAGACCAATTGGATTCATCTTCGTTTCAAAATCTGCGTGTTCTTATCCAACCCGATCACCTTCCACGCGCCATCAAACCACATCTTGATGAATGTGGTATACGCGCCGGAGATATGCGTGATTTTCTTATAAAAGATATTGGAGAACTTATTTCGGTATTTGCAGGTATTACCAAAAGTAGACTCGTGGATGTTCGTCTAGATGTCATCAGTCACGATGCCTGCTGGAAATTTCATCGCGACTGGGTAGAGAGTCGACTGTTAACAACTTATCGAGGCCCAACCACCGAATGGGTCCACCCCCAATACGCTGCGCGGGCTATGAGCGAACAAAAACGCTTCACGGGACCAGTCGAGCAACTCCAAGAGAATAGCGTGGCAATATTCAAGGGAAGCTGCGCCAGTTTAGGCAAGGGGATCGTGCATCGCTCGCCACCCATCGAGGGCTCTGGGTTTAAGCGTTTGTTGCTCTGCCTTAACCAGCAGTCAGACGTATCTCCAGAAGCATGGTCCGCACATCTTTAATTAAACAACATACATCTCGTAAACCAGGCCCCCGAAAGGCGAGTAGACTGAAGGAGGTAATCAAAGAGTGCAAAGCAGCCAAATTGTCACCGCGCTCTTTTAAATCTCGACTACTTTCGCTTATGTTAAAGCATTACTTTTTAAACTTTTTTTCCACTGGAGAACCAACATAATGAAAGTTGCCTACATTTTTTCTACCAATATGGCCTCAACATTTAAACTTGCTACTATGATCCTTCCACAGCTTGAGGCTGGTAATCACGGCGCCGAAGTGGTCGGAATGTTTTTCTTTGATGATAATCTTTACTGCCTGCGCAAAGGTGACCCAATCGGGGAGCGCCTAGCCAAGGTCGCTGCCGCTAAGAACATACTGTTGATGGGATGCGATC
>CAJWJK010000037.1 GCA_913041535.1 uncultured Alphaproteobacteria bacterium | reverse complement strand
TGTAGTAATCCAGTCCATCGAACTAATACTGGAGGGTACTACAACGATAACTGCATACCTATTGTACCATTCTTGGCAAATTACGTCGAATTTCGTTAAATTATGGAACAGTTTTGAGGTCGAACAGAATCTACTTCTGGGACGACCCTGCATTTGGTTAAGGCGAATCGAGAAGTGGTTCTCTTTGGCTAGTCGGAGACAGCTATCCTAGTTTACTGGCTATCTGTATTGTTCGCTACTCCTTCATTTTTGTTTGCTATTTCGTAGGGTATTCCCAGTCCGTCCAAGGGTATACCACTGGTGTGCTACGGTTTTTTAGTGCTGTTGTCTATGGCGAATGGTGCTTGATGAATTATCCGATGGTCAATATTTCCAGCCCGAATTACGCTATGATTGAGGTTCAAAGTTCGGGCTGTCCACATGCTAGATGGTAATGGGAATGCAGGAAGATTTAGGGGCAACTCCGATGGTTTTCGTCTTCCAATGGTTATGTGGGGTATAGGGCTTTTATCTGGCAGATGGTCTCCGAAATCATGACGCACGAATTCGGATTGTTGCATCAGATCAATTAATGTGTTTTGGCTTTCATGCAGTTCGAGCCACATAACGTCTGCAGACGCTTTTGATGGGAAGTGTTTTAGTTCACCGAGGTCAAGGTGGAATTGGAGGAATGAGTCTGCTAATTCATCTAGCTTCCACTGGATCAAGGGTATAGTGCTGACCTTTACGTTGCCAAGAAATTGGATCGTGATGTGGATATGGGATTGTTGCTGCCAGCGTATGTTCTGTGCAGGGTTCAGGACATTTATATTGTTTTGTAGCGTTGCGATCTGTGCTTTTGCCTTCTCTCCTACGGACAGACTGATGAATAGTCGATGTGTTTCTTCACGTTCTATATTCTTGGGCATGGGATTTACAGCGGTCGTTGTCGTCTGCCTGGCGCTCCTGTTCCTTGGCGAACATCTTCAGCAGTCTCTTCATCTACTCCGCGCTTCCACTTGCGTTTGAGTTCATCCTGTACCGTGAAAGAAAACGATCCTACTTGGTCTATTTCAATTCGGATGCTGTCAGCGTCTTGCATTGCACCGAGGCCTTGGTGATTGGTACCCGTGTACATGAGGTCTCCGGATTCGAAACTTTCATGAGAGCTTACGAAAGCTATTGATTCTGCGATGGAGTGCGCCATGTCTGAAGTATTGAAATTTCCTCGCAATTCTCCGTTGACGCTTAGAGTTACTTGGAGGTTCTGAGGATTCGGGATTTCATCTTTTGTAACTATCACAGGTCCTAGAGGAGCGAATGTTGGGAATGATTTGGGTGCTGATACGCCGCGCCAAGGCTGGAAAGCGGGAGGAGTCGCCCCTGGTGCAGCAGGCATTCTTGCAGAGACATCAACCCCACAGGTGTATCCAAATATATGGTCGAATGCATCATCTGCGTTAATGTTGTCTCCTGATTTACCAAAAATGATGACAAGTTCAGCCTCATGATGGAATATGTTTGCATCGTCAGGTGGCAATATGACTGTACCATTGGGACCTAGGACAGCATCTGATGATTTGAGGAATCCCCACATGGGTGCGGTTGCCCTGCGGCCGAACTCTGTGAAATTCCCCCCCATGCAAAGAATCTTTTCGGGTTGGGGTAGAGGTGCCTCTATACTAACTTCTGATAGTGGTATAACAGTACCTGATGTTGCTATGGCGGTTAAATCTTCCCGGGCTTGGTCGAAATGTTCTATTAGTCGATCCATGGCTGATTTATCGTTAGGTGGCAGAGCATTTACAATATCGCTGACGTCTACTACTCCGGTGTCCGTGAGTATTCCCGGGCGTCCATTGTTGAACAGCAAGAGTTTCATTCTGATCTCCTCGTCACGATCCAAGTTGGGTCGCTGTCGTTTATAGTACGCTTTATGCACCACTCTCGGAATTTAATCAAGTTATCAGGAGTTGTAATTGATACCAGAATAATTCCAGAGTGTGGTATTTGGGAGTATATGCATGGACCTCGTGGCGTGGCTTCAACTAACGTTGGTGTGTTTCCTTGGGGCAGTGTCTCCTGGGCCAAGTCTCGCGGTGGTTATGAATAATACTCTGTCACGTGGGAGATCCTATGGCGTTGCAACCAGCATGGGGCATGCGGTTGGTATATGGTGGTGGGCCTTACTGACAGCTATTGGCGTTGCAGCGCTTGTTGCGCTCAATTCGCCAGTAATGCTCGTTTTACAAACCTTGGGCGCTTGTCTTCTGATATACATTGGCATTCGTACCGTCATGGCCAGGAACGACCACTCAGAGCTTGTAGCCGAAGCAACTGTTGCCGGAGCTTGGGTTAAGGGGGCCGTAGAAGGATTTCTAATATCGCTTTTCAATCCCAAAATAGCACTATTCTTTATAGCCATTTTCAGTCATTTGGTGGGAGAAGATCCGACTTGGATGGAAATAGGGCTTATCGGGCTAATTACTGCGGGGATAGACGGATTATGGTATGCCGTCGTGGCTTTGATTATTACCACTTCCAGCGTGGGAAGCGTGATTCAGTCAAGGCAGAATGTTATTGCAGCTGTTAGCGGTATAATTCTCGTGATCATAGCGATATATCTACTAGGATCGACTATTCATTCCTTGTAGTTTAATGCCTTACGTGGTCCACAACATCACCATATTTCCACAAACAAGTGTGAAATTGAACAATATCGTCAAATTTGTATGAAGTTTGACGATATTAGGTATTGTGAGTTGTTTGAAAGTGGAATATTCTATTTTTAGATGGGTACTACCTGAGTATCCATGTGGGCATGAATCCATGTTGGTAAGAATCCATAGGTACATCTGAGATTAATGGAGGTAGGTATGAAAGTATCCAAGGCGTTTATATTGGCACTGGTCACAACTGTGGTAGCTTGCCTAGCGATCGCATGTAGTACGGAAAGTCAGGCGGTTAAGATTGGCCTTCTGAGCCCTCAGACTGGTCCAATCGCACAGTATGCTCCTGGGTTTGAAGATGCTGGCGACATAGCCATTTCCGAGCTCAATGTGACCCACGAAGGTGATTTTGTTTTTGAATTGATTGTTGCCGATTCTGGCTGCGACGGCACGCAGGCTGCGACATCTGCACAGACACTGATAGATAGTGGTGTTACAGTAATAGTTGGTGCCGCTTGTTCAGGTGCTACTTTAGGGGCGATTGAAGTAGCTGCTTCAGCCGGTGTCCCAATGGTGTCTTATGCCAGTACGTCTCCTGCAATCACCACTGCGGATGATAAGGGGCACCTTTTCAGGGTAGTTCCGAGCGATGCTCAACAGGCCGTGGCGCTTGTGGATGTAGCATCTGCTGCTGGGGTGAACAATCCAGCAGTGCTGTATATGACAAATGATTACGGCTCAGGCCTTGGCGATAACTTCGCGTCTAACTGGTCAGGTGAGGTTTGCGCGCAAGTTGGCTACGATCCAAGCGAGGGGTCCTATGATGCTTCCGCACTTGCTGTGTCTGTGATTGATGGTGGCTGCGACTCGGTACTGCTGATGTCCTATGCAACAGACGGTGCGGCGATCATGGAGGCACTTTCAGCACAAGGCTTTGGAGGCACCATCATAGGTGCAGACGGAATTGCTGATGCGGCTTTCACTGACGCGTTTACTGATGTTGGCGCGGTTGACGGGCTTATAGCAACTAGACCACGTCCGGGCGAAGACTCCACAGCGAAGACTAGCTTCGCAAAAGCATATGCTGATGCTGGGGGCGCTGATGGAGCAATCTATACCGGTGAGACCTACGATGCGATAAAGATTGCGGCCGCAGCTATCGTGTCTGATCCGGATGGGGAGGATACGCTTGGAGCTTTGAAGAAGACTGGTAAAAACTACGTTGGCGCCAGCGGCACGCACACCTTTGACACGAACGGTGATGTGCTTGGGACAGGATATGAGGTGTGTCAGTTTGATGGTTCCACCTTCT
>CAJWJK010000036.1 GCA_913041535.1 uncultured Alphaproteobacteria bacterium | reverse complement strand
TTCTGGAATAGTAAAACTTATTGCTTCAACACCTGAGTTCCAAAAGGCTTAAGTACAATCAAAAAACTTTGCGGACAACGAGGTATTCATAAAGATTAGTATGGTTACAAAAGAAGAATTTAATTCACAATCTCTGCATTACGTGCGCACCGTAGGCATGACAACTATGCGAGGCCGCGGATTTTATTTTCCCGTCGATTCAGCTATGTCAAAAAATGGGCGTATTTATGTTCTAAGTAGATCAATTGAGAGAGTTGCTCCAGATTCCCTTAGGATCACCATGCTAAACGAGGAAGGAGAATATTTTGGCGTGTTTGGCAGGGCAGGGGAAAATGATGGGGAGTTTAGATGGCCGTGCGGGATTGCTCTGGACGATAAAGATCGAGTCTATGTAACAGATGAGCACCTACACAGAGTTTCGATATTTTCATCGGAGGGTGAATTTATAAATAAATGGGGTACCTTTGGAACTGAAAATGGTCTCCTCAATGCACCCTCTGGAATTACAGTAGCCCCGGACGGGAATCTCTTGATATCGGATTCTCAAAATCATCGGGTACAAAAATTCACGCAAAATGGAGAATTCATATATTCAATTGGCGCTGAGGGCGATGGCGAAGGTGAATTTAATTTGCCTTGGGGAATAGCAACGAACTCCTCTTCGGAAATATATGTCGCTGACTGGGGGAATGACAGAATTCAAAAATTCTCGCCTGACGGCAAATTCATCGAGCAATACGGTTCCACAGGCCGAGGAGACGGTCAATTTGTTCGACCCTCTGGAATAACAATTAACAGTGAGGGTTACATGTATGTTGCTGACTGGGGTAACGAAAGAATACAAATCCTTAACCCACATGGGGAATTTATACAAAAACTTAGAGGGGAAGCCACTGACTCTGAATGGGCCAAGGATTTTCTCAATGTAAATGTGGAAGAGGCAGACGCAAGATCAAGGGCCAATATGGAACCGGAATTTGATTTTTTTAACGACGATCCACACGAAGAATCCTCACACATAGAAAAACTGTTTTGGGGACCAGTATCCCTACTGTTGGACAAAGAAGAGCGCCTATTCATCACTGAAACCAACAGACATAGAATCCAAGTCTACAAAAAGAATTAAAAGTAACAAGGAGGAGTTTAGAGATGGTCACAGAGCAAAAACCTCGTTCATTAGTGGTAGTTCAGCTCGCTGGCGGTAATGATGCTTTAAACACGGTTATCCCTTACGGGGACGGACTGTACTACGACTGGCGAAAGGACGTACGTATTGAACAAGACAAAGTCCTTCACATAGACAATTATTTGGGTCTAAACCCTGCCTTATCGTCAATAAAAGAACTATATGACGAAAACAAAGTAGCAATCATTAATGGAGTGGGATACCCAAATCCTAACAGGTCGCACTTTAGGTCTATAGACATCTGGCACACAGGCGAATCTGAAGGGATAGGAGAATCTGGATGGTTAGGCCGGGCAATGAGAGAGCTAGATCCAAAAGCAGAGAACCCAGTAATCGGAGTAAATTTTGGTAAGGGATTACCCCGCGCATTATCACTTAGAGGAGTTCCAGTGGCCTCGGTGAGTGATTTAGATAATTACGGCGTGCTCCCAGATGTTCAAGGAGAGCAATCCAGAGAACTCGTTCTAAGTGCATTTTCGCAGATATATGGAAGTGCAATGGCACACGACACAGTTTCGCAGTTTATTGGACAAACGGGCCTTGACGCCCTTAAGGGAGCCGACATACTGAGAACGGCCCCAGCGCAGTATTCATCGAGTGTTGAATATGCTCACAACTCCATATCACAATCAATGAAAAGCATAGCCCAAGTTCTCACCGCCGACGTCGGAACTAGGGTTTTCTATACGGGCCATGGAAGCTTTGACACTCATGCAGCTGAGCTTGAGACCCATACAAAATTATGGACTGAGACTTCAAATGCAATAGCAGACTTCATGGCTGACATGAAAGAGCACGGAAGGGAAGATGATGTTCTAGTTCTTGTATGGTCAGAGTTCGGTAGAAGGATTAAAGACAATTCAGCAGGTACAGACCATGGTTCAGGCGGGTCTGCATTCTTAATTGGTGGCGGTGTTAACGGAGGTCTATATGGAGATTATCCGTCTCTTGAAGAAAGTGAACATCTTGAAGGTGACCTACATTTCAACAACGACTTCAGAAGTATTTATTCGACAATAGCTGAGCAATGGCTAGGTGTTGATCCAGACATAGTCTCCAACGGACAATACGAGCAACATAACTTTTTATTATCCTAGTCACAAAAAAAAGACCCTCACCACAATAACTCATCCGGTGAGGGTCTTCTAACTTATTTATGTTTTCCTGCTACTTCCACTGCCACAATTCCCATGAGGCTCCTCCTTCGCCATCAACATCCCAATTGTACACAACGGCTGCCCCGTTAAGACTACTGAGAGAAGGGGCCGATGTTTCAAAATATACTATACCTTTAAAAGTGGCTCCTCCATCTTCCGTGAACGAACCTGTACCACTTGCTCTAAATGTGGCAACACCATCACCAGCCATAATCACACCAGAATTAGGGCATTCTCCGTACAAAAATCCATTAGGTCGAAGTTCCGCACCATATGTAGCCATAAACTGAACATCTACTCCCGCCAAAGTACCCGTGCCAGCGCCGGTAGTTTCAAACCTAGGCGAGGTTTCGTTGGCAGGTAAAACCTTGACAGTAGTCTGACCTGACATGGAACCAATTTTTTCTGCACCCATTGTTCTATTCTCCTTACATACACTTAATTTTAATTGCAAATATAATCACAGAAACCAAAATGAATAATACCAGATACTGATAAATTTATTACGATGTCCTCCCAGCGGTGACAGCGCCATCGACCATATAGACACCTCCGCTGCAATAGCTACTATCGTCACTCGCAAGAAACAGCATCAATTTTGCAACCTCTTCCGGCTCACCATATCGCTTAAGTGGACTACTTTCTGCGGTCGCTTCTTGGATATCCTCTACTGTCGAAAAGGTTTGACCTCCTACTTCCAGACGTTGAGTCTCAATAGAACGCATCATTCTTGTTTGTATTGGTGATGGATTGACAGTGTTGACCCTAATCCCCATTCCTGACCCTTCCAATGCTGCCGAGCGCATTAGTCCAATTACAGCATGTTTGCTAGTTGAATAAGGAGACATCATCGAGGATCCTCTGACACCTGCAGTAGACGAAAGCCTGTCATTTATTGCGTGATCCCATTGCACAAAGGCACCAGTCTGACGATATAGACCGTCATCCGGGTACTTGGGAGTCGGTGAGCTAAGATATGAGTTCGTGCCTACCTCATATCGATCACGAAAGGCATCGACGTCGTCGTAATACAAATCCGCACCATATACGAGCTGATCCTTCTCGCTCAATTTCGTATTCATCACGAGTGTCATACCCAAAGATTGGTTGTCCGTCTCCATCACGTCGTAGTAATTTTTTGAGAACCGTCGATCTGTCGAACCTTCACGTTGTCTTTGATAGCTAAACGTAAGGCTGTACGTATCGAAAAATGTACCCATCTTGGCACCTTGCAAACGAACGTACGCCATCGTTCTTTGTTGTGGGTCAAACACGGTTAAACGGTTTGGGAATCGATCACTGCGAGCTACATCTTCCTGCACGAATTGCTGAAAGGAATATGTGATCATTTGGTTTTCAGCGATCTTGCGATCTATGCGAATATCACCGGAATATTGAGCAAAGTCCGTCCACGGCTGTCTACCAAGGTCGCCACCCCGATCAAGCGAATTCACATTGGCATATCCTGCACCAGCAAAAATGCCGGTGTCACCGGTATAGTGTTGCCAGTTCATGCGACTGTAGAAACCGTTGTCTGCAGAGCTGTAACGGTTGTACCAAGTCTTAAGGGGACCATCCGGCGTACCCCCTTCTGCTGTTCTGCGAGTGACGACATTGATGACTCCACCAAATGCGTCACTTCCATATAGCACTGTTTGAGGACCTCGAATCACCTCAATATGGTCCACCATACCTGGGTCGATCGTATTGAAGTACTGGTTAGGTCCGAGACGGAATGTGGCATTGTTCATGCGGATGCCGTCGACCAGAATCAAAACCTGTTGACCGGTAAGGCCACGTACAAACGGCGCCGCAGCACCGCGTTGGGTGCGTTGAACAAGCACACCAACTTCTCGTTCAAGTGCCTGGAACATATCAATCGGAGCGCGTTCAGTGAGTTCACGCAGATCAATGATGCTCCGCAGCGACGGCGACTCAAACAGTGATAAATTGGTACGCCGACCGCCGTCAAACAGCCCCCCTTTACCCTGATAACGCCGGCTGTCTGTCTCCCAAATCAGGTCAGGGGAATCAGCAAAAGGAATTACACCTTCAACGACAACTTCAGGAATAACCGGGCCATCAGATGGGCTCTCAGATACTGGTTCCTCTTCCTGGGCAACTGCCAAGCCGGACACAAATATAAACACGGCCAATACAACAACAACTGCTCGAAGTGCTAATCTTCCCCGATTCAAAACCTGCTCTGGTTTTTGAATGACGTTCATAACAATTACCTAACCATACCTCGACGTTACTAGATAGAAACAGCACACTCTATAAGCGCGCAACCACCCTGCCTTTCATCAGTTTCGGCTTATATAACCGTTAAACTTTAGTTAACCGGCATGATAGTTAGAGGCCGTAAATTAGAATTTTGTGACTTTTGACGTCTACAATCTAAGGGGCTTTCCGCATCGTGTAGTAGGCTTCGGCGGGAAAGAACGCCTCGCCTTGCTTTTGACAGATATTCTTCATGCGAATCTCGTAGACATACCCTTCCTTGAAGGCTTCTTCCGGCTGTATAAATACAAAATCATTTGTGGCTGAGAGACCAACAGAATCTTTTAGCTTCACCTGATGACGGTCCACATCTCCACCGCCATATGACGGGGTCGATTTTCGGGTATAAGCCACCACCGAATAGGTGTCCGGATCAATCATCTTGCCCACATCTAATTTGGCAAATGGTCCGTTGGTGAATTTAATCATGAAGCCGTCACGTCTGGCAATAACCTCAGCGATACCCGCTGGCATTTCATCTGCACGTTTTAGTTCAACTCGTGCAATACTGCCAATATTATTTGCGCCCCCCCAGCCGCTATCCCTAATGCAGCCAACGTACAGGTGTCCATCAGGGCCGACTGCACAAGTAAGTGGACCGAGTAGCGGATCACCCTGTTTGGGCTCGTTGTATGTAAATGGATAAGCTGCACCTTGATACACATCACCAACTTTTTGGAGACTCATGCGGATCAAGCGACGGGTATCGTACTCACATCCAATTAAATGTCCTTCGAAGGGACCAAATGCGTTTAACTGGTCTCTTTCAAACACAGCCTTAGGAGTTTCTAGAAAGCAAATTCCATTGACACTACGCGTCCAAGGATGGGGGATATCAATCGTCGGCGCTACGAGCGGTGGCGGTTCAATTTTTCCACGTTCTGTGGAATTGATGAATCCGAAGTGGCTTCCTTGCTGCACATGATTTAATTCGTTAAACGGATTCCAGTTCCCCTGGTTG
>CAJWJK010000035.1 GCA_913041535.1 uncultured Alphaproteobacteria bacterium | reverse complement strand
AGGAAGGTGCTCTCACTTGGGTCTGTGGTGCCATGATGCATAAGGATGCCCCGCACCCCGATAAGGCGCATGACATCATCGACGCAATGATCAGCGTCGAGACCGGCAAATGGCTTATCGAAGTCAATGGCTATGGTCACTCCAACGTTAAGTCGTTTGACCAATTTACTGACGAGCAGCTGGCTGAACTAGGATTGACCCGCGACCCTTCGGTGATACTCGACGCCGGCAAGTTCCAGGTTCCGCAGACACAGGAGTTTGAAACTGCTATGAATCAAGAATTCGAGCAGATCAAGGCAGGTTTCTAACCTAGATCATAGTTGGTTAAGAAAAGCCGCGGTCGTCTTATTGCCGCGGCTTTTCTTTTTCCGGTCGACGGTACACTTTCCTGCAATCGGGTCGGTTGCTCACCAGGAAGGTCTTATGAAACAGAAATATTCTACTGTGATTTTTATCGCTCTGATGGTTGGCTTTGTCGGCTTGTTTGGTGCTATCAGTAAAGCCGAGCAGCAGGTTTACACCTTTGATGTCTGCGGAGCACCAAACAGTTATGAGCCTGGTTGGGTGCCAAACGGGGACCCTATGGTTAACGGAAAGATGACCCTTATTATTGATTCCGTTAAGGGATCGCTTACCTTGAAACCCTCACAGGAATTATTGAACAGCACGCGTTATGTGTCACTCCATGCGCATCTGTATGACCTTCAACATCGCTATGACAACTCGGACCTTGGCCAGTCAACTATTTGCTGGGCCTATTACAACCACAGTGGACGCGGTGGTCACTGCGCGAAGGACGACTATGATTGTCAAACGTTGACAGGCGTGGAGAACTGGCCTTGGACCAAGTATGGCTATTCTGTGGACTGGTACAGAAACTATCTTCGAACAATAGCTAGAGAAAATGCTGAAGGCTGGTGGTTTATGTATCACTCTGCTGGTGGGCATTTTGCTACTGACAAAAATGGACACCTTATCGAGTGGGATGGATCCCCATTCATGGAATCGTCTTTTCTAGGAGAAAACAAAATCAGGCCTGATTGCAACGCGCGATTGGGTCGACCTCTGGCTAACAGGGACTTCGGTCTGGGAGACCAGTGTAACCGCATGCTTCATGGTGTTCTGGCCGACGATTACTTCCTCGATGCGAATGGGGTTAGGTGGGTTGATCAAAATGGCAATCTGACCCAAAGTGCCATCTCGCACGGCTATGACCTCGAAACAGAGTACTTGTTTTACAACTATCGTGACAATGGTCAGTCGGATCGTTGGGGAGGACCGGATGGTGGAGCAGGTGGTTTCATCACCGGAGATACGGAAGGCCGATGCGCCCAATGGCCGCCCAAAGATTACGGTTCGCCCCATACACATAATATGAATTAATGAAGTCATGCAAAGTTGGTCAAGATTAAAGAACCTGTTTCCCACGGTATTCTTCAATATGAAGATGCTAGGAATCATCACGATAGCCAGTGTCACGATGATGAGTTACAAAGCAATAGGCGACACACTAGCTAACGATGCGAGGCCATTCACGCGAGCTGAACTATACGCTTACATTTCAGAGAAGACGCAGGTCTGGAGTGAGGGCCGCGTGTTTCATTCGGAAGCGGGAACTCTTTTACTTCTATGGGAAGGTAAGTATGGTAAAGGCACATGGACAACGGATGATGGCGGGACCCTTTGCTGGCATGTCTGGGCCTGGGATGAGGTGCTATGCCAAGTTTTTTATCGTAATGATGACGTTGTGAGCATCGTCTTTAAAGAAGAAACGTTACTTGCTCCTGAGCTACAAGAAGGCAATACGATAGCTAATTTAGCGGATGGGGGAGGATCATCTGCAAAATTCGTGTTAGGGCTCAGTGAAGATTTCGACAATAACCTGTTAAATAAAGAAGAGACTATTAATTTACTTTCTGGCAAAACAGTTATCTGGGGGCCGGGTCAAGGTCTTTATTATTCACCTGATTCAACGCTCATAAAAATCTGGAATGGAGTGCGTGGAACTGGCACATGGACCGTATCAAAAGAGGGTGCTGTTTGCTGGCATGTTCCGGGTTGGGGCAAAACGCCATGCGAGTCCTATTATTACAAGGATGAGGGGTTGATGGCGATTTTCGAAGGGGTACACAAAATAGCCAGTAAACACGTGGATGGCAACATGATTGGTTCTTTCTGATTCATGGTGCTTTACACAGTTGAACTAACGACAACATAAGATACTAATGACACCGGAAAATCAGCGGCACTCGATATGGCCATACTCTGCTGTTTGCCTCTGTAGTGGAGTAGTTGGAATTGCCTTACTTTTCTATAATCTCGGATCAAATTTTCCACCCAAAGAAGCGCTACACAAATTTAGTGGTACCGTTGACAAGTTATTCATTATGGATGACTTGTCGGGTGTGCAGACCGGATTCATGAAACCAATGAACTCGATTCACTTTACCCTAAAAGGGGGTCAAGAAGAATTTCGATACCCGAGTAGTTGGCCCGGCTACACTAAAATCTATGAACAGCTGTCATTTGATGTTGATGTGTGGGTTCGACAATCTGATATCGGCAATGGTGAGCCAATGGTGGTATATGGGTTAGAACAGGAGGTACCGAAAGACTGGGTCGTTGCGCCGTTCTCCATCAGTTACGAGAAGATTTCTGAATCCCAAAATCGCAAAAGGAATTCTTACGTCCAGCTAGGCACAATTCTGTTGGTGTGTTCGGCAGTTTTCATGATGATTGTAGTGCTATTAGGATTCCGGAATCGTCGAAAAAACAAGGCCGTGCTTCAGTAGTGTTCATCCATTCTTGCCAATATTTTGAACCGGGTGTGTCTGTTCTGGTTCTGAGTACAACAAAGGGGTCCTATGAAACCTAGAGAGGTATCTTGTTATGGCTAAGAAATTGCAACAACAACGTCGTCTTCTTTTAAAAGGAATTGCAGCGTCAGCAATAACTCCTTGGGCTGTGAAGGCCGATTCGGTAGCCAACCCTGATGTCGTTATTATAGGCGCGGGTATTGCGGGCTTAGAAGCTGCGAAAACGTTACATAAAAAAGGTATAAGTTTTCTTATAGTGGAGGCTAATAATCGTATTGGCGGACGTATTCATACGAATAACAAAATATTTGGTGTCCCGTTTGATACGCATGCGCACTGGATGAGGGCCTCTCCCGATAACCCATTAATTTCTCACGGGAGAAGTAATGGTTTTGATATCTATCGAGATTACGGCAGGCAACAATACTTTGTTGGAAACCGTCAAGCGACCACGGAGGAAATGACTGACCTTTGGAAAACTGATGCATTATTTAATAAGCGAATCCGGAGTTCTGCCCTGAGCGGTGTAACAGGGTCGGACGATAACGCTCGGACTGCACTAGGCGAGGACTTTTTCTCACAACCTTGGGGCTATACGGTTGCATCAGAGTATGGCGTCTGGGATATGGCGCAGGACTCCAAGGATTGGTCACCGAAAAGTTGGTGGAACAGTCTAGACGCAGAAACTTGGTTTTGCGCCGAAGGCTATGGCTCAGTTGCAGCTCACTACGGACGGGCCATACCGGTCAGTTTGGCAACAGCCGCTAGAGAGATTGACTGGAGTGGTGATCACGTCGTGGTGACGACCTCAGCTGGACAAATAAGAGCACGTGCTGCGATTCTGACTGTATCGGTGGGAGTGCTCGCTGCTGAACGAATTAAATTTACTCCTACCTTGCCGGTTGAGAAACAAGAAGCAATTAACGCTATCGATATGGCGGTTATGAACTACATTGGACTGTTGTTCAGTGAAGATGTTTTCGGCTTTGGCTCAGATAGTTACGTCTATCAGCAGCAAACTGATGAAACTGGTGTGGGATACCTCACCAATACCAAGAATTCGAATCTTACTTACGGCTATGTAGGGGGTAGCCAGGCAAAAGCATTGGAACGGGAATCGATGGATACGGTCATTGCTTACGGTCTGGACGGTATCAAAAGTATGCTGGGTAATGATGTAGAAAATAGATTTTTAAAAGGCTTTGCCACAGCCTGCGGAAAGATACCTTTGTTCGACGGTGCATACTCTGCTGTCAGGCCAGGAAAGTCTGGAGCTCGTGCGATTCTCGGTAGAACCCTGGCTAAAAAACTATTCTTTGCAGGTGAGGCAACCCACGGAACACAGGCCAGCACCGTTAATGGTGGGCTTGAGAGTGGCCGCGATTCAGCAAACCAGGCCGCGGCATACATCAAGTTAAATAGTTAATGTCAAAGTGCGTGCAAGTAGTCTAATAAGGATGTCTATTTGTGACTATAAAGTGAAAGCTAAGATCTCCATAGACGATCGAAATTTTGATGATGATTGCCAGGTGGTTTAAACGTGGCACAAAAGATGAGGGTTACAGACAAATATTTGAAGACCTTACTGTCCTATTACGAAGAGGAAATTGAGGGGGAGGCATATTTCTATGGCCTCGTTGATCATTTTGAAGAACAGGACGAGTTAAAGATGCTCGCTAGGGTAGAGCGCCGAGCAGCTGAGTCGGTTATACCACTACTTGAAAAATATAAGTTGGTCCCAAGAGATGAATCGGAACTCAAAACACGAGGGGAGAGTCATGTTCAGCGTCATGCAGCTTTCGACTGGATTGAATTTATGACCTATATCGTGAACCGCTATCCTGGCTATCTTGAAGAATTCACGGCACTTGAGAGAATGGCTCCTGAAGAAGATCAGTATGCTCTGAATAGTCTAACGGAGCATGAAGTGGCTGCGATTGAATTTGCAAATCGAGAGTTAGCGGGAGATCCGGATAGCCTGGCGCCTCTGTGCGATTATCTCAAAAAGGTAGTTATCTGTATGCACAACACCATATAGTTGTCAGTAGTGCTTTTGACAACTATGTTGTCTATTACAGAATGGGTGAAACAGTGACAAGCAATTACTCATGCGAGACGAATCGCTTGTAGATCAAATTAGTTCTTTGCAGATAGCACACCAGCCCTTCGCAACATTATCAAGATTGTAGCCACCGCCACCATAAACCAGGAGGCGTCCGCTTGCGAATTTGTTTGCCAGCTCACGCAGTCTCCTGGTTGCAAGCGTATGTGCTGCCACCGAGAATCGAAGATGAGTCAATGGGTCGCCATCCAGGCTGTCTACACCGGCTTGAAAGATGATGAATTCGGGCTTGTGGTCTTCGACTAAGGATTCAACCTGGGACCAAGCACGCAAAAAATCACTGTCAGTGCTGCCCGGTGCCAATGGGATATTCAACTTGGTGCCCCGTGCAATTCCCTTGCCGTCTTCGTTGTCAGACCCAGTACCAGGATAGAGATAACGACCGTCTTCATGAATGTCAGCGATAGCTAGGTCAGGATCTTCTTCAAACGCATAGTAGACGCCGTCACCATGGTGAGCATCAATATCAATGTACGCAACACGGGTAATTCCAAAACGGTACCGCAGTGCCTCGATCATGATTCCACAATCATTGAATACGCTGAACCCAGCAGCACTATCCCGGCGAGCATGGTGAAGCCCGCCAATCGGCACAAACGCGCGGTGCCAGTCATGTTCCATAATTCGACTGACCGCAGCTAATCCTGTTCCAACGACAAAGCGACCAGCATCGTAAATTCCGGGATACGCAGGGGTATTACCACAGTCGAGATATCCCTTTCCTATAGTCGACTGTTCTTCTATTCGTTGAACATACTCCGGTTCATGAAATAAGATAAGGTCAGTAACATTACACGCCATAGGATCTGCAATTTCCACGCTTCGATCAATTCCATCGGAGATCGCCGCGGCGCGAAATACAGCGAGTCGATTCTGTCCAAGAGGGTGGTCCTCTCCGAAACCATACCTACCAAGTTCTTCTCCCCAATAGATGGTGAGGTGTTTGTTGCTCATTGAGCTAGTAAACGAAGAGATTCTGCAGACGCTAAATTATTCACTACCATTTTGACAGAAATACTTGGACCTTTTCTACGGGGTAGTTAATTCGTTAGAAGAGGTATAGTGCATGGTCAACTGACTGTGTCGAGGTTACCCCAACTAACCACGCGCTTTATTCGGACTGCAATTACAGGCAGTTTGCTAATTTGCATTCCGTGTAACTGAGGATAGCGAGCCTTTAATAGCCGCTGTGCATTTGTGTGTTCTTCACCATCGTCCAGTATAGTGGCTTTGCCCTGTACCATCACCCAGCCAAGTTGTCTCCAGTCGTCTTCATAACGGTCGATTACAATCGCAACGTAGGGATTGGTTTGTAGGTTCCTAATTCGCTTGAGCGGCTTGTCCGTCAGCTGTTTCGGTTTCTCGTCTATGGTGAAATACATCGAGTTGTCGGACACTGCGTAGCAGA
>CAJWJK010000034.1 GCA_913041535.1 uncultured Alphaproteobacteria bacterium | reverse complement strand
CTCTGAGTTTATCGTGCCAAAGCTGCACTGTTGCATGTTCAACAGATGCCAGAGGTAGTCTGCCAATATCTTTCTCAATGTAGAGGCGAACGTTTGCTTTGTACCCTTGACGCGTTCTCTCTTTCAGATTTTGCGCGACGTAGTCGGAAAGCCATTTCGCCGCCAGTTCATTAAGCATTTGCCGCGTTTCAAGAGCATTACCGGAGGGATCCTTGCCAGACGCTATCGTGCCAAGCATCTGCAGGGCCTCATTCCGTGCTGTTTCGACAGTCCAAGGCTGGCCTAAGCGGCCGATGGTAAAGCGGCGTTTGCGGCCTTTCACTCGCGTTAAAAGGAAAAAGGAGACGGCACCGTTCGCAGTTTGGCGGCGGGCTCCAAAGCCCTTCACCTTGTCATCCCACAAATCCTCACCGGGTTTAAGCGTCTCCAGTTTGCGAAGTGTGATTGACATACGCTGGCCTCACAGTCACTCTTAGGTACCATATAGGTACCGAATTACCCAGAATACAGCAGGAACCTTTCGTATATTGTATGGATTAGTGGGTGTATAACAATGAGTTATTTGGGGTACTCAGTAATAGTCGGTACAAATACCGTCTGATTCGTAATCAGTAGGTCCGCGGTTCGAATCCGCGCTTCGGCACCAGAACGCTGAAGGGAAAGAATTAATGGAGAATCTTGAGGGCTTTATCGTTTTGGTCGATATAAGCGGCTACACAAAATTCGTTCGTTCCCACAATATGAAGAAAATTCCATTTCTAGGAAAACAAGTAGAGAAGAAAACTGAAGCACATGCTGAACATATAATTAGTGATCTTCTTGAGTGTGTAATCGAAGAACTTGAGGGCACGCTTACTGTAAATAAGATCGAGGGAGACGCCGTATTATTTTATTCTACTCCAGCTAACCTCAATGAATACCCAAAGTTTCTAATCGACAAGATTCGATCAAGTTTTGAGATTTTTGCAAAACGACTAAGGGAAATAGCTTTCTGTGACTCCTGCCCATGTGACGCATGCCACCAGATGGGAAACCTCAAATTGAAATCATTTATTCATTTCGGCGACTTCATGGTAAAAAGGGTCAGTCGGTTCGAGGAATTAGCCGGAGAGAATGTAATACTGGCGCATCGTCTGATGAAGAATAGTATCAAATCGTCGGAATATATTCTCTTAACCGAAAATGCAAATAAGATCTGTGGCTCGGCATATCTACCCGCAGTCGAGAGTAGAACGGAAAGTTATGAAGATCTGGGAGAAGTTTCTGTTTCTGTCTTTTATCCCGATAGAGAAACGCATGAACCTTCAGCAACCGACGGCATGAGTTTTATTAAAAAGGCGCGACAGATGCAGCAATACTTTAAGAATACTTATCGCAGAGAACAATTATCTGAAAAATACACCCCTTCGACTTAGGACTATGCCTTGGCTAACCAACACCACTAAGCTCCGCATTGACATTGCTGCAAGGGAATGGAGTGACAATGAAGTCAAAAAATAAGCATAACAAAAAGCTTCCCACAGATATGTTGGAGAAACTCTATACAACGATGCAACGGATTCGGGCCTTTGAAGAGAAGACCCAAGAACTATTTGAGCAACAACTTGTGAAGGGAACCGCACATAGTTACTTGGGCGAAGAGGCAATAGCAGCCGGTGTATGTGCTCACTTGCGTCATGACGATACTATTGCAAGCTACCATCGAGGGCACGGGCATTGCATTGCTAAAGGTGCCGAGCTCTCAAGCATGATGGCTGAACTTATGGGTAAAGATAGTGGTTACTGTCGTGGCCTAGGAGGATCCATGCATATTGCAAACATGGACCTGAACATACTTGGTGCTAACGGAATTGTCGGAGCGGCAATGCCTCTCGCTACCGGTGCTGCCTTGGTAAATAAGCTTCGAGGGAATGACAACATAGCTGTCGCATTTTTCGGTGATGGCGCATCAAATCAGGGGATATTTCACGAAGCGCTTAATCTAGCGGCAGTTTGGTCTCTACCCCTGCTCTTTATTTGCGAAAATAATCAGTACGCTTTGAGCACATCCTATCGCACTACAACTGCCGTTTCCCAAATTGCGAATCGCGCGTCAAGTTATGAAATTCCCGGGATTACCATTGATGGTAACGATGTGGCTGAGGTTTATCTTGTAGTAGCCGATGCAATTGCACGTGCACGATCGGGTGGTGGACCGACATTAATTGAAGCGATGACATATCGGTGGGGACAACATTCGATGCGGGCCAATCTACGTGATCCACGTCCCGAATCAGAGCTTAAGAGCTGGATTGAGCGTGATCCTTTAATGCGTGTGGAAAAGATACTATTCGATGGTAAGAAGCGGCCAAAGAAACGTAAATCTGAAATATCCAATGTTGTCTCGGAAGAAATTACCGCAGCCGTACAATTTGCCAAAGATAGTGAGGAGCCTCAGTTCAGTATACTAAAAGATGCTGTGTACGCCCCACACAATTATCACCAAGAGCCAGACATTGAATCTGCCGAAGGTCGCGAACTTTCTTATGTTGATGCGCTGAATGAAGCTCTTTATCAGGAAATGGAACGTGATGAGAGGGTTTTCCTTATGGGGGAGGACGTTGGCCCGACCGGAGGCCTATTTCAAGTTTCACGCGGCCTATTGGATAAATTCGGCAAGGATCGAGTCAGAGACACACCCATTTCCGAAGCTACCTTTGTCGGATGCGGCGTTGGAGCTGCAATTTCCGGCATGCGTCCAGTGGTCGAGCTGCAAATTTTTGATTTTGTTGCACTGACCATGGACATGCTCGTTAACCAAGCCGCTAAATTCCGGTTTATGCTAGGCGGCAAGCCTACGGTACCTCTCGTCGTCCGTGGCCCACAGGGTGGAGGGATTCGCCTTGCCGCACAGCACAGCCAAAGTCTTGAAGCTTGGTTTACCCATGTACCGGGGCTTGTGGTACTTGCTCCTTCCACTGCATATGACGCTAAGGGTTTACTGGTCGCTGCCATTCGTGATGACAATCCTGTAATGTTTCTCGAACACAAAATGCTTTACGTAGCTTCAACCGGCCCTGTTCCCTCAGAGCTTTACGCAATTCCAATCGGAAAAGCAGACATAAAGCGCCAAGGAAAAGATGCAACCGTTGTCGCGACAATGAACATGGTACCTCGTGCGCTTGCTGCAGCAACCGCCTTGGAACGTGAAGGAATAGACATAGAGGTTGTTGACCCTAGAACATTAAGGCCTCTTGATGAGGAAACTATTCTGCGCTCCGTCCGAAAAACGAATCGAGCCCTAATAGTTCACGAGGCTTGGCAGACAGGCGGTTTTGGAGCAGAGGTTGCTGCAATGATCATGGAAAAAGCTTTTGATTGGCTTGATGCCCCAGTTTTGCGTCTGGGAGCGCCTGATTCTCCAATGCCATATAACGACAAGCTAGAGAGAGATGTTATCCCGTCCCAAGAAAGTATTGCTGCAAGCGTTCACCAGCTTTTACAGTAGTGAGTAAGGCAAGGAACATTCCTCTCAGCCTGCGATTATACCATCGAGATGAACCTACACGCGCTAAGATCATTTTCTGCCAAGCATCGTTAACGGCGTATTCTACATGCTACATGATGTGAGACAGAAGAATGGCCGTAGCAACGATAACAACTAACCAATAAAGGCGTCGTAACAATCTAGTCATTGTTCGTCTCAATATTAATGGTTTAGGATTTTACTTCAATGCTCACTCTCCGGGACAGAACCCAAAGGCCTAAATGTTGGCTCGACGGAAAAGAACCTTTAATCATTCAAAATATGCTGGATATACGACTATAGCGAATATGATTCATTTACCTCTAGATGTACACACCTCGGGCATACACAGGAAGCACGTCAGATGAGAACGTTGTATAGAATATCGCTGATAGGCATCATCATATCCTTTCTTATTGGATGTGAGTCGATACCATTTAGAGAGGACAATAAAGAGGAGGAGACTAAACTACTTATTGACATGCTTTTAAGTGACATGCCACTACCTGAAAGATCATCCATACAAACTGACCAAACTGTAATTCTGGGAAGTGGAGGAGGGTGGGCTGGAAGAATTGTTGTGCATGCCCCGCATACTCAATCTCAGGCACTCTTGTTCTTTAGAGACAATGCTGTTAGCGCAGGGTGGGAACTACTGTCATCCACCGTATCTGATTCGATGATACTCGTTTATCGAAAGGGTGACAGATATTCGACCGTTGAAATATTTGACCGAGCCGGATTTGCCTCTGGAACATCATTTACTATTACTGTTGTCCCAAACTTAACTAACCAAGAGTTTACCGAACAATAGTTGTTAGAGACTCAGTCCGGCAGTCTAACGGCGCACCCCGAAGGAGATCTAATGTTTGGAGTTTGGCATGTCACGAAGGAGGTTTGAAGATCAGATTGTAGTTGTTTCAGGCGGTGCATCTGGTGTTGGGAAAGCAATAGCTCTCAAAGCATCCGCTGAAGGCGCACACGTCGCCATTTTTGATATCCTCGACAAGGAAGGCAGGGAAACGGCTAATTTGATTAGGAGCGCAGGCGGAAATGCTCAGTTCTATAAAACTGACGTACGCCAACAGTCACAGGTTCGAGAAAGTGTGCGTTCAACGATTGATTCATTTCATTCAATTGACATCGTTTTCAACCATGCCGGAACGGTGATCGTTAAACCTTTCCTCGAGACTACAACTAAGGATTGGAATAGCCTTATGGACACCAATGTAACAAGTATGGTTCACGTGTGTCAGGCAACGATTCCTCACATGATTTCCCGCGGCAAGGGATCGATCGTTAATACTTGTTCGATATCCGGACTCACCGCGTCAGCTCTGGAAGCGGCATACTGTGTCTCGAAGGGAGCCTGCATCCAATTGACTCGGGCCATTGCAGTCGAGTTTAGAGACCGAAACATCCGATGCAATGGCGTATGTCCCGGATTCATCCGCACTCCTCACGGAATGCTGGAGGTCGAATCTCTTGTAGCACAAGGACAAACTTTCGGTGATGAAGACATCGCAAAAATGCAGGGGAGAATTTGCGAACCAAACGAGGTTGCTGATGCAGCTCTTTTTCTCGCGAGCGACGAAGCAAGTTTCATTAATGGTGAGTTATTGGTGATAGACAATGCTGCACTAGCTACAACATAATTTTTGGATACGCGCCTCTCAAGCAATGGACTCCGCAATCGTATCTGTTCTTTCAGTCAGGTGTAGCCCCCTAATTTCTCGTAATCTCAGGCACAGCATTATTCACGTGCATATCAAACTTCCGTTTTCTTGCTAGCGGTATAATTATCAGACCCCGTATTTTCGCCAACATAATTGACCGCATCAACAACATCCTTGCCCCCTAAACCCGCAGACCGCATGCGATCATACAACTCCAGTGCTAGATCATTGAGTGGCATTGGCACCCGAAGCTTGCTAGCCATCTCCCCCGCCAAACGATGATCTTTATGCTGTAGATCTATTGAGAATCCGGGCATAAAGTTACCAGCCTTAAGTCGCGGAGCCATGTAATGCATCATCCAAAAGCTCTTGGCATCCGTACCATCAAAAACCTCAAATAGCCGCTCCGGTGTAAGTCCTGACGCCGCACCAAGAACAAGAGCTTCAGCACATACGAGGTTAGTTAGGCCGGCAATGTGGTTACTAATTAATTTAACGGTTGCACCAGCTCCAGCTGGCCCCATGTGAAAAAATCGTGCCCCTAAAATAGAAAGTAGCGGTGTAGCACGAGCGACGTGTTCTGGTTCTCCCCCAATCATGAATGATACGTTGGCAGCTTGGGCACCGTCAGTTCCAGCACCATGGGGCTCACCTCCGCTAATTGGCGCTTCTACATAAGCAAGGCCTTTGGCATTAGCCAATGCCTGAAAATGGCGACAGCTGGAAGGATCAATAGTACTTAGGTCAAGCAAAAGAGTACCTTCTGATGCAGTTGCTAACACACCGTTCTTTCCCTCTAAGACAGATGCCACAGCACTGGGATCAGAAAGTGCAAGGATGATCGATGAGCAATTCTCAGCGAGCGCACTGGACGATAAGAATGCAGTTGCTCCCAATTCCACCATAGAATCGACTCTATCAGGATTAATATCGTATACCCCTAATTTCCCTTCAGCATTCAGCAGATGGCCTGCAAAAATTGAACCTACGGTGCCCAAGCCTATCAAGCCAATTAACTCTTTCTGGATTGATTCAACCAACTTCACTTGCCCCCATCTTACATATTGCAGCTACCACGTTAACGTCTATTCCCAATCTTCCCAATCAAAGTCAACCAGGTTCGGATTCTATTCCGAAATTAAATATCTTCACTACGAAAATCTCATATTGGAACAAAATGCGTCGTCTAGTTTCTAACCACCCTGATGCCAAGACGGGTGAAGCTTGATGTCAAGGGAGTTACGTGCACAGAGCGGAACAACCCACCGCGTTATACTTATGCCCACTAACAGAATTAAGGTCCCGTACTTGTCAATTTTAATTTTGAGCTAAGATATTACTGAGATACGCTAAAAATACTGCTCTTGTTGACAGTCACAACCAACGCCTTGTTTGACACCGAAAAGTGTAGTAGTTCTCCAATCACGTTTATATGCGAAAATGCGTGGGTAAACCTTGAAAATCTGTATATATGGCGCCGGGGCAATTGGCGCTTACATTGGCGCTGAACTTTCAAATGTTTCTGGGGTAGACGTTTCCCTCATAGCAAGGGGAGCCCACTTGGAAGCGATGAAGCACCATGGGGTGAAACTACAGATTAACGACGAGGAACGTGTAGCCCATCTGCCTGTTACAGATGATCCCGCTGAATTAGGTGAACAGGACTTCGTTCTTATTGCCTTGAAAAGTCATCAAGCATGGGAAGTATCTGAACAGATGACTCCGCTTCTTGGTCCAAGCACCGCCGTTGTAACATGTCAAAATGGTGTTCCCTGGTGGTATTTCTACGGCCTGCACGGACAATATCGAGATTTACGTCTTTCCAGCGTCGACCCAGGAGACCGCCAATGGAGGTGTATTGGGCCAGAACGTGCTATCGGATGCGTGGTGTATCCAGCAACGGAAATTATTGAACCAGGTGTTATTAAGCACATTTATGGAAACAAATTTGCGCTTGGAGAACCTTCCGGTGAGGAAAGTGAGCGCTGCCTTCAATTAAGTAAAGTTCTGCAGGAATCAGGCCTTACGGCACCCGTAGTTCCCCATATAAGAAATGAGATATGGCTTAAGCTGTGGGGAAACCTCTGCTTCAATCCGATTAGCGCTTTAACCCGTGCTACGTTGGACGTTGTCGCGACCGATCCAGGAACACGCGCTCTCTCTCGCGCTATGATGCTGGAAGCTCAGCGCATCGCCGTGCGATTGGGCGTTCATTTCAGAGTAGATGTGGAGCGACGTATCAACGGAGCAGCTAAAGTCGGACCGCATCGCACATCGATGCTTCAAGACCTCAGCAAAGGGCGCGCCTTGGAGATTGATGCACTGCTGACTGTGATTCAAGAGATGGGGCGCCTCGTAGAAGTTGAGGCACCTCACATAGATAGTGTGCTGGCTCTCATACAGCAGCTGGGCTCTACTCAGGGTTTGTATCCAACTTTTCCTGAAAATACTGTTGCCGATGAGGTTCCCGAAATTTCAGTTGACTAATACCTAATGTGACGGCGCTCCCCAATTGTCTTCTCAAAGTTACAAAGCGCCATCATCTTCTGGCATAGGGTTGTTTTTTAACATGGTAGCGGGGGAGGGACTTGAACCCCCGACACGCGGATTATGATTCCGCTGCTC
>CAJWJK010000033.1 GCA_913041535.1 uncultured Alphaproteobacteria bacterium | reverse complement strand
AGTTTGGTCCAGGGGATGGCGAGCGGCCTCCTGACGGGGAACGTCCCCCTGACGGAGAGTTTGATCCAAGAGATGGTGAAAGCAATTTTGATGATGGCCCCCGCGAGGAACGAGGAGAGCGTGAATTAGCGAGAGATGCTTTTGATGAGGTTCGTGCAGCGGGCGGTTCTGATGAGGAGGCTTTTCGTGCGGCGGCGGAAGCCGTAGGAGAGGGCGATGTTTTCGATAGGAGAATTGCAGAGGGAGCTTCCGCAGAGGAGGCTATGTACGATGCAAGGGACGAAGCCCGTGACCGTGAAGAATTTGACCGTTGGCAACCAGATCAGGAACGGGTCGATATGGCACGGTCGGCAATTGATGATGCATTTAGTCCCGAGAGAGGGGGCAACTGGGATGATAGGCAATTTGAAGATGTCGCGCGGGATGTTGTCGATCAGGTAGGTGGTGGATGGGAGGGCGTCGATGCCGCGAGGCATGCAGCATGGGATGCCTTAGACTCAGGGTTCCATGACGGCGGGCAGGCTGGCATGGCTATAGGAGGAATGTTTGCTGCAGAGGGTGATTCTCACTATGAGGCATTCGGTAATGCGCTTGCGCAAGGCGGGGATTACCATGACGCATGGCAGGCTGCGGACCAACTGGCATTTGAGCAGGCTGGTTTTCACCATGGCCCTGATCATCACTTTGAAGGGGAGTTTCAACAATTTGACTTCATTGCCAACAGCGCGTTTTCCCAAGGGTTTGACCCATTTCTTGCAGCATCTGCCCAAATTGAAGATACGTTTGCGGTGTTTCAGGCTGAAGCAAACTTAGCGGAAAATACTATTGCTGTTTTTGAGCGAGTCCTTTTAGCAACTTCGGGAGACGATGCGCTCAGGGGTGATGAACGCAGCGAGTCGATTGTTATGCGGCAAGGCTCGACCCTTGGAGGATCCGATACCATCGATGGAGGCGCAGGGACTGACGAGGTAACATTTACGAACTTAGATGATATCATTTTCGTGTTTGATATTAGTGCCAACCCCAATAGACTTGTCTACTCCTCCGGAGATGGCTCCATAACCGGGAATGCAACGGTTGAAAATACAATTGAACAGCTCTTCTTTTCAGACCGCCAGGGAGATGTCCAACGTCTGACGACACCTGACCAAGGCGATAGTGGTATTGGTATAGCAATTGCAGGATCACAGGGTGATGACGTTATCAATTTGGCTGCAGCAAGTATAACTGTAGGTTCAGTCACACAGGCAATTGGGTCTAACGTTTTTGGGAGCATCATTTTTGGTAATAGTGGCAATGATGTCATAACACCTTTAGCAAGCAACAATATTGTCCGTGCCGGAAGCGGTGACGATACGATTAATGTAAGGACAGAGACTTCCCATTTTGGTGGAACAGGAGACGACAGGTTTATTGTAGATAGCCCGGCACGTCTCGATTCTATTGATATGATTGGCGGTGGAAACGATTCCGCGTCCGGTGACGTTGTTCAGTTGGGTGATGCTAATACGCAGAGTGGTCTAACCTTTGGCATTGGAGGACAATTCAACAATCTGATAGGTGGCATCGAGACACTGGATGTGTTCCCAAGCAGTACACTCATCATCAGTAACGGAACCCAGTTCTTTCAGTTTTCCGCTATAACCACGCAGGCCAATACCACAGGTGTTATTCTGCAGTCCCAGGACCAGACATTAAATTTGAGCAATGCCACACTCGGTGCAGGTATTGCCCAACTCCAGGCCACGGGAAATTTTGGCTCTGGGGTCACGATCCGTGATGGAGTCGATGCCAATGGCCGTATACTGGTAGGCACAAGCGATGCTGATCAGATGTCCGGATTTGGCGGCGATGACCGCTTTATTCTGGCCGGGGGTAATGACGAAGTATCGGGCGGAGATGGCGCTGATATATTCGTCATTAGCAGTAACAACGATGTTACTTCTGGCTTAAGGCTGTCGGGTGGAAATCAAACGGACACGTTGTTGGTTACTTCCACGGCTGTTGATAACTTAAACTTTGGGACGAATAATAATGAGCTTATAAGTGTGGAGACCATTGACCTTACTGGCGGGTCAGATTCGGGTGTTAATCTTCAGATACCGGGTTTTGTTTTAAACCAGGTAAGGACATTGAAAGGCGACGGGACCACCGACACCTTTACTGTTAATTCTGAATCAATGGCGAACACCAACATCACCTACGATGGGATTAACGCGATTAGCGTTGATGACCCCCGTGGTCGTGACATCCACTTCGGGGACGATACAACCTTTACAAATGTAACGTCAGTATCCATGACGTCAGGTCAGACAGATCCGGGTGTCGTTAACGAAATTGCACTTGAGGGTGACTTTGATTTCTCAAATTTTACCATTAGCTCACTTCAAGTAGATATAGCGTCTACTGCACAGCTCACAATATCGCTTAATAACACAACAAGCTTTGGTGTGTTTCCCATTCAGGATTTCAATGTTACTCAAGGTGATGACTTTAATTTCCGTAGCGATCTGATTGCCGGTGACGGGACTCCGATTGATGCGGACACCGATAACCTTGATGTTACCAACGTTGCTTCGGCAGGAGGTGCTTCCAACCATATTAGTGGCTCCAGTGAGGGTGTGGTTGATTTCGAGTTTTCGCGGCTATCGGAACCTTTGGACGGCACAGCTTCAATTGCTGAAATTGTATCTGCCGTTGAAACTCTGCTCGATAGCACCACCGCTGCAACGAATTTGACGGGGTCGACCACCAGATTGGCTGCAGGTGCTAACAATGCCGACATGCTTCTTATATTTCGGTCAAATTCTGATGCCAATGACAGTGTGATTGTTAGATACCAGGAAGATAGCACTGCCGATGTTTCCTTTGCTGGAGAGATTTCGGTGGTGGCGTTAGTAGAGAATGTGGGCAATTTTGACGATGCAAACTTTGTTTGATTTGCAGCGACTAATTGCAGGGAACGTGGAAATGTTCTCTCCGTGAGATTAAATGCGATCATCGATAATTAATTTTTTCTCGACCCCAGTACTGGCTGTAGAGTTGCTTGCCACCAGTTTGGCTGCCAATGTGTTGGCGCTATCCACTTCTGTTTTCGTAATCATAGTGCTAAACCGATATGTTGCCTTCGGGGTGGATGGTACTCTTTTAACAATCGCTATTGGTACATTGATAGCCCTGCTTTTTGAATACGTATTTCGGAGGGTTCGGTTTAACCTAGCTGCGCAGGTAATCTCTCGGACTGTGGCAGACTACTCCACCAAAGCGTTTACCGCAGTTGCGTTTGGAAGAGAGGGAGAGTTTGAAAGTGTCCCGCCGAGAACGGTTCGTGATGTCATTCGGGCGTCTGATGACGTGCACAAATTTTATACAGCACCAACCCTGTGTTCCGCTTTGGACATCCCCTTTGCTGCGGTATTTTTGCTGGCCATATTCTTTTTGGACCCCACGCTATGTGCTATTGCGACAGCTTTCATCATTGGAGTAACAGTATTTTGCTATTTCCTTTGGTGGGGTTCGATTACTAAGAAGGCGGAATTGGACCGTTTGAATCGACGTTCATCGGCAATGATTGAATCGTCGTTGAGCGCTCCCGAGACTATACGATTTTTTGGTTATGCCGTGGCGATAAGAGATAGCTGGAGGCAGAATGCTCAAGCTTTGCGGACGGCAGCCACCAAAGTCATGGATTCTGGTAGCCGCATACAAACCCTTGGACGTCTAGCGGGAGGTGTTCTTACAGTCTTGATCGTTTCGGTCGGTGCCCAGGAAGTCGTTTACGGGGACTTGAGTATAGGTGCTTTGATTGGAGTAAACATTTTGGCCGTTCGAGCGCTCGGCCCTATTATGCAGGTTGGGCAACTTCTCCAAGGTTATAAAGAGACTAGAGACAAGATACGGGCTGTTGATACCTTTAGTAAGTTACCGTCTGAGGCGGTGTCGGGCGTAGAACTCACCAAATATAGTGGAAGTTTGCGTATTCGAGATGTTGGTTTCAGGTATGCGGATTCTGCCGCATCTGTATTTGAATCAGTGAATTTAGATCTGTCTGGTGGCCAAGTTCTGGTCGTTACTGGACCGAATGGTAGTGGAAAGACGACATTGGCAAGACTATTTACCGGTGCTCTAGAGCCTACTACTGGTAACATCATAGTCGATGGCGTCAACCTGAGTCAGATCCAGTTGAGCTGGTGGCGGAAGAAGGTGATGTACCTTCCACAGGAGCCTCGTTTTCTTGATGGCAGCATCAGAGATAACTTCTCATATTATAAGTCGGACATAAGTGATGGAGACATTAAGAATCTCTTGGAGCGGGTGGGCCTCGGTCATCTTGTAGCGCAGACTAGTGTGGGTGTTGATAGAAAGTTGCATGCGGCTGGATCTAATCTGAGTCTTGGCATGCGAAGGCGATTGGCGTTAGCGCGCGCACTGACCTATGGAGGGCCACTTGCCATCTTTGACGAACCGACAGAGGGGATGGACGCGGACGGAAAGAAACATGTCTACAATGTGTTGAACAAACTAGCTTCTGGAAACACGACCATAATCTGTTGTTCCCATGACGCCGATATCATTCGCGGTGCACATCATGTGATTGATTTGGGGATGCGTCCTGTTCCCCGCATTTCGACTGTCGCAAAGAATTAGAGGAAATGGCAGAATTTGGTGAAGATATAGTCCTGTCAACGAACTGTCTATTTTGGCGGCCATTGTCCACGTTGTGTGGCCTTATATAACGGAGTCGTTAACTTGGATCTTATGAACTCAATTCTATGAAACAACATATCCTCATAATTATTTTTTTGGGCGCGTTTGGTGCAGCAGGAGTGTGGGGCGCTGTAGCGAAGCTTGACGTGGTTAGTCAGGCAATGGGTGTAGTGATCCCTAAACATCCTTTAGCACTCGTACAACATCTTGAGGGTGGCATAGTTTACGAGCTCCATGTCAAGCCGGGTGACCTCGTTGGCAAAGGAGCCGAGTTAATTACACTAGAATCTATAGGAACAGCAGCTGAAGTTGAGGAACTCGACGTTCAGATGATCAAATATCTTACAGATCAGATCAGACTTGAAGCCGAATTGGCAGAGAAAAATCGCATCGAGTTTTCTGAGGAGCACCGCTCAGCATATCCAAAAATTGTAGCAGAAGCTCAAGCACGGTTTAAATTGCGTACCCAGCAGATATCGAATCTTGTGGATGCGCAAAAAGAAGCTGCTCTCCAGCAAAAGGAGAATGCACGCAAGATTCAAGGCAGAATAGAGTCCACGCAACGCCTCTTAGAGTTTGTTGATGAGCAAGTAAAAATCAGCAGCTCTTTGTTGGAAGATAATTTAACGAATCGTATGCTTCATCTGAATCTTTTGAGGGAGCAGGGCGCCTTAATAGGTGCCATAGAAGAAGATCAAGCTGAGTTAGTCAGGGTAGAATCGGCGATCCGTGAGGCAGATTTCAGACTACTGTCAGTTAGAGATAATTACCGTGAAAAAGCGCGAGAGGAATTATCTGAAAAGAAAATGGCAGCGGATGCCTTAAGGGAGCGTCGATCCAAACTTACAGATGATCTTGAACGAACGATTCTAAGGAGTCCTATCTCTGGTGTGGTAAAGCGGATTCACGCAAATACGGTTGGTGGGGTTATAAATCCGGGTGCAACCGTTGTGGAAATTGTTCCGGAAGGGCGAAACCTTATAGTTGAGGCGCATCTGCCTGTTCACGATGTCGGCTACATCGAGTTAGGACAAAAAGTAAATATTAGACTAGCGAGTTTGGATGCGGCACGCTTCGGAAAAATTGACGGAACTGTGTTGCATATCAGTGCAGATAGCATTACCGATGAAGATGGGATGGATCATTACATTGTGAAAATTGATTTAGCTGAAACAATCTTTGCAAGGGCAGGGAGAAGCTTTGTGCTGCGACCGGGGGTGCAGGTGGTTTGCGCAATATTGATAGGGGAGCGTACAGTTTTCGACTATATTTTTGATCCGTTCCTAACTGACTCTCTCGCTGCCCTTACTGAGCGTTAGATATGCGGAAATAGCAACGGTACTAACATTTGTCAGATTCCTGTCGTCTGAAAATATGTAGAATTTGATGAACGTCTTGCGGTACGTCGTTGACGTAAATACGCTGGTGCCATGTTAGCGGGGGGTTGCATTGGTTAGTGGGCAGCTATACACGTCTGGTCGCCGATTGATCAGGCGAGTTTCTGGGCTTACCCGTGGACGGGTTCTGGGCATCGCTCTCGTGTTGGCTCTTTGCGTTATAAGGGCAATGGATCCCGCACCTGTGGAACTTCTACGAAACAAGTCGTTTGATCAATATCAACGGATTCAACCCCGAGTAGCCGACTTGCGAGCTCCGCGTCAGGTGGTTGTCATTGATATCGATGAGCAAAGCCTAGCTGCTCTAGGTCAATGGCCCTGGCCACGCACGCTGTTGGCACAAATGGTTAACCGTCTCACGAAAATGGGGGCAGCAGTTATAGGCTTTGATATCTTTTTCGTTGAACGTGATAGAATGTCACCAGACCTTTTCGCTAAAGATCGCTTGGGGTTGAGTTCAAATGTGGTCACAGAGTTGAATCAACTGCCGAGTAATGATTCCGTTTTCGCGCACGCTATCTCAAGATCAAGAGTGGTTCTTGGGCAGACTGCCGTGCACTCAGCTTCGGATACGCAAAAGAAAATGCCATCAGCTGGCCCAGTGGCTCTTGTGGGAGGTGATCCTGCCCCATACTTGTGGACATACCAATCAGCGATAGGAAATATTGATGAGTTATCGGACGTAGCATCTGGTAGGGGTATGGTCACTCTAAAATCGGATGAGGACGGCGTGGTACGGCGGGTGCCGGCAATCTTACGAGTTGGAACAAGTATATATCCTGCCTTGGCTATCGAGATGTTGCGCGTGGCGACCGGCCAATCCGCGTATGGCGTCCGGGTAGGAGCAGATGGAGTAAAAGACGTTGTAGTGCAGGGCATTAAGATACCGACTGATAGACACGGACAGTTGTATCCGCACTACCGTACTCATAAAGATAATCTCGGCAGCGGAATGTATATATCAGCAGCTGATTTGATGTCTGGGAAAGTGTCAGCGAACGATGTTAGAGGACGGTTGGTTCTCGTGGGTACAAGTGCGGCCGGATTGCTTGACATACGGGTGTCGCCGCTCGGTGAAAACCTCCCAGGTGTGGAGGTGCATGCAAACTTGCTTGAGAACATATTGACTCAGACGTTGCTTGAAAGGCCGCGGGATATTGTTGGTATAGAACTGACCATAACGCTTGTAGCCGGTTTATTGGTAGTTCTTTTTCTTCCTATGATTGGTGCTGCGTGGGGCGGTTTGGTTCTCATGGCCTTGTTGGCTGGGGCTACTGGAGTTTCGTGGCATATGTACGAAAAATACCTAATGCTTACCGATGCAACTTTCCCGGCTTTTACCATTTTTTTGCTCTATACCATTTTGACCTATACCAATTATTCCCGAACGTCTGCCGAAAGACGTCAGGTCAGGCAGGCGTTTAATCAGTATCTATCTCCGGCTCTAATGGATCAGCTTGCGAGGGATCCTGACCGTTTAACATTAGGCGGAGAGATGAGAAGTATGACCCTGCTTTTCGCTGATGTACGAGGTTTCACAACCATATCTGAGCAATTTAAGGATGATCCAGAGGGACTTACGTCTTTGATCAATAGATTTCTTACCCCGATGACAAACATTATCATGGAAAGGAAAGGTACCATCGATAAGTACATGGGCGACTGCATTATGGCGTTTTGGAATGCTCCACTCGATGATGAGGATCATGCTAGAAATGCATGTGTCGCTGCGTTACAGATGATTGAGTCTGTTGAGGAGTTGAATCGGCACATTGAGGCTGAAAGGACTGAACAGGGACAGAAAAGCTTTCCAATCAATATTGGTATAGGCTTAAACACAGGGATGTGTTGTGTCGGTAATATGGGGTCCACACAGAGGTTTGACTATTCAGTTTTAGGGGACACCGTTAATCTTGCCGCACGCCTTGAAGGGCAATCTAAGAACTATGGTGTAGGTATAGTGGTGGGGCCAGAGACTCAGTTGGCAGCAGCAGAGTCCGCGACGATAGAGCTTGATCTAATTGCAGTTAAGGGAAAGCAAGAGCCGGTTAATATATTTGGTTTGATTGGTGATGCTGATTTGGCGAAAAGTGATCAGTTTAAGCGGTTGATTTCTGCCCACGGGGCTATGCTCGCGTCATATAGAGCGCAAGAATGGGTTAAAGCTGCGAAATCATTAGGGGAATGTCGGGAGCTTGATCAAGACAGTAGACTGGAGGTGCTTTATGATCTCTATAACGAGAGAATACAGGCCTTTATGGATAACCCCCCAGGCAGTGACTGGAATGGTGTATTTGTGGCACAATCAAAATGAATGTAAAGAACCGAGCGCTGCTTCAATAGCCATTGGTACAGATGCTTCAGCACAACACGACATTTGGACCGGAACTAGGAACAGGTAATT
>CAJWJK010000032.1 GCA_913041535.1 uncultured Alphaproteobacteria bacterium | reverse complement strand
TGGTTGGCTCATTGTGCAAGGTCGTTAATGGGTCGATTATTTCGTGGCATGAACCTCAGGAAGTCACTCGTTCCAGATGCGAATCCGGCTGGTACAAAGTCGATTTCGACACTTGCAGCCGAGAAGTTCAGAAGTGTTTGGTTCCTGCGAAACTGAGCGCTTCATTGACCTTCTCTGGCAAGTACTTAGAGCAAGACATTGTTCATCAATCAAGTGATCCGGGCATAGAGCAATGCTTGATGCAAACGGATCAGTTTACTGCGGTGCAGTGGCAGTGTTTGGATACGGGCACAAAACGAATCGACGGGTTAACGGTTGGTAGTGGCGAGTTGGCTAATCTTGGAAGCCTTTATCCTGCGGTTGTTTCGTCTCCTGCTCATTTAACCAGTCGCGGCAGTTCTGATGGACTGGGACTCTCATGCTGGAGGGCAAGAGCGACCTACAATGCTTCGACTGCTCATCCTGAGTTCAACATGGGCAGCTCAGATAGCTGGGTAGATGCCAATGGTAATACTCAAACTATCGTCAATAACGGACAAAACACGACCACCAATACGTGTGCCGCGCTAGAGCAAAATCTGGCTTGCCAATATGTCAGAACCGAATGCACTGAAGGCGGGGCTGGTCATGAAGGCTTCTGCTATATCCAAAGTTTGGTGTATGACTGCGGACAAAGCGTAGAAGTGCAAAATGCACGAATGGAAACTCAATACAACTGTGAGGGGCCAGTTCGCTGTATGGGCACAGATTGTTTAGAGCCAGAGTCAATCAAGCAGGCTAACTTTGCAGAGGCCGCCGCGATGCTTAATGCGGCGCAGTTTATGACCAATGATATGTCATGCACGGGAGCTGATGGCCAAGATAACGTCGAGTGTACGGTCTTTAAAGGTAATGCTGGCCAGTGCAAAAAAGCCGTTGGCGGTATAGTGGATTGCTGTGAAAAGCCAAGTGGCGTGTCGTTATCGGATTACATCACAATGATTGTGGCGGTCAACAAGCTTGATACGGCAGTCATGGCCATGAATCCGTCGTCGGCAATCTATGGTTCCTGGAATACGCTTAGGGAGCCAATCACGAGTACTTGGAGTGCGGTCAAAGAGCCCTTTGTGTCTGCTTGGGACTCTCTTATGGGGGCTGGGCCATCAACGGCTGCTGGCGCGGGAGCGGAGCAAGCTGCGACTGGCTTCATGCAGGTGTTGACCAACAAAACGGCTGAATGGGTAGGTACGACCTTTGGTTCGGGGGCGCAATCGGCACTGTTTAGTAACGTTGGTGGCGCAGTTGGAGCCGATGGTGTCGTTTCGGGTGGTAACTTTGCGCTGGGTGGCGCTGCGGGCGCGGTTCTGAGTACGGTTATGACGGCCTACATGATTTACTCAGTCACCATGATCCTCATTCAGCTTATCTGGAAATGTGAGCAGAGTGAGTTTGAGATGAACGCTAAGCGGGTATTGAAGAGTTGCCACTATGTGGGCTCTTACTGCAAGTCTAAGTTCTTAGGTGCCTGTGTTGAGAAACGGCAATCATATTGCTGCTTTACTTCGCCGCTTTCACGGATCATTCAAGAGCAAGTGCGTCCGCAATTGGGCCTTGGCTGGGGCAGTGCGAAATCTCCAAACTGTGAAGGATTGACCGCGAGTCAGTTAAACCAGGTGGATTGGAGCCAAGTCAATCTGGATGAATGGATAGGTATCTTATCGATAACAGGCAACCTACCCGAAGTACCGTCACTGGATCTGGAAAGACTCACAGGCTCAGGAAGTACGCTAAACGTTGATGGAAATCGTCAGAGTGCCGCAGACAGAGCCCTTGAACGGCTAAACGGAATGGATGCCCAGAAACTGCGTCAGGAGGCGACGGAGGAAATTTCGGGGAATAACTAGAAGAAAAAATCTTTGTCAGCTCCAGTATATTTTGGAGCTGACATCGCGCTAGATGTTGCATTATATTTAGTAAAGAGAACGTTTTTGAGGACGGTTTATGGCTTTGCAAGTTTTGAACTGAGTAGTTTAGCTAATGACTTTTTAAATGTGCGTTAAATCGGTAATAAACTGTGCTGCATATTGAAGATATTCCTGTTGTGGAGTTCGAATTACATCCCATCTTTTAGCATAGTTAAGGGGCCTGTCGCGTTGTTTAGCGTATGTAAGAACAAGCCGACGCTTGGCACGGGATACACCAACAAAGAAAGCACACAGATTAGAATCTTGATCCCCAAAAAATATTTCGTTCTCAACGGCCAAAATTATCGTTGAGTCGAACTCCAATCCTTTGCTCTTATGGATAGTCAGAATACGCACAGCCTGATCATCAGAGAAACGAGTCAAGGCTTGAGGCAAGTCGGGGGTAAGTTCAAGCAATTCTTCAATGCGCGCTTTGGTATCTCCCACAACTTCACCTAATCTGGCATGTGACTCATAGTCAGGCGAGAGAGCAACAAGAGTCTCCATTCCTATTTTCTTCAAAAATCTACACACAGAATCCCACCATCCCGAAAACGGTTCATCCAACAACTCGGCCATGGCGATGATTTTTCGCTGTTCCTTGAAGAAGCTTTGGAAATTTTGCCTGACGCTAGACTGCACCTCGTCATCGGCAAAGGGAATCAATTGATTCATCAGCCGAATCCAGGCTTTGGGCTCTCGCTGGCCATAGAGACAGGACAAATAGTCAACAACGAGCCTTGCGGCAGGTTCGACAGTAATATCCTGCATCTCCTGCTCATTCCGGTACGGTATTCCCCTAACTTCCAATGCCACCATCAGGTGATTGGCGTAAAGATCTAGTTGTTTGGACACTAATACGGCGATTTCGGATAACGGAACCTGTTCATTTCTTATCCACCCGGCAATCAAATCGGCCAAGTACTCAGCTTCACCCTGGGCATTCTCGAATTGCCACGCGAAGACCTCTCCCTCTTCACCAGCAAGTTGGTGATCTGGCATGACGGAAGCCGGATCGAGCACGCGAATTATCTCGTTCTGCATCCGAAGCAGGCGTGGTTTTGAACGAAAGTTTCGGTACATGTTTAATGGGACCGCTGAAAAATCCCTAGCGAACGTTTGGAAAATTCCGTCCAATGCACCTGCCCATCCCATGATTTTCTGCTTGGTATCACCGACAGCAGTGAGACGAATGCTCGTACCTTGGAAGGCTACCTTCACGAGTTCATACTGCTGATCCGTGCAGTCCTGGAATTCATCCAAGAAAACATCGCTGTAAGTTTGGCGTATGGCATTTCTTGCGACAGTGGAGGCCTTAAGAATTTGAATTGCTAGCGGTACAAGATCATGAAATGTAATTTGCCTTTTTGTGACTTTTCTTTCGCCAATCGAATAATCCAGATCAAGAGCATCATTACCAGTAAGCACTACTCGGAAGCGATCAATAATACGCTTTGCAAACGCATGAAATGTGTAGCTATCAAAACGGGAAGCCAATTCTTGTCCACAGCGTTGCTGGATTCGCTCCTTCAAGTTTTTGCTGGCGTCAACTTTGAAAGAGATAGCGAGTATTCTCTTCGGATAACGGCAGGTTCCGGTTCGTAGGAGGAAGTCAGCTCTTTGTGCAAGCATTTCCGTCTTGCCCGCGCCCGGCCCCGCCGTCAGTGCAAGACAGCGCGCTTGTTCCTTCGCAGCCCGCAGTGCATTGGGTTCAAGAGTTAGCCCATCCGAAGGCAGCCATGCATCTACAGCAATCACTCGGGCAGTTCCGCAAGCTTGGCGATCACGGCATCAGTGAGTCGTCCAAATGATTCAGGCATGTTCGCCAGCAAATCCTCGTCGCTTAGTTGAGCGAGAGCTTCGATATGAGCAGCGGGCTTGCTGCCCAGTTTAAAAAGCTTGTGATACGTAGAGAAAAGATTTAACTCGTCATAGCTATATTGGGATGGGTCATGATGGCTCTTGCCTAACACGGCTTTAATTGTTGAGTCATCCGGAACTTCCTGCTGAACACCGTAAGCATCTGGGAAAGCAAGGAGCATTGAAAAATCTAAATCCATTGGAAATGAGAAAAACACACCACGCATTTCCAGCTCTGCAAATACACTCTTAGTGCCGTTTTCAAAGAAGTGGTGGGTACGAACAGGTACTTTGTCATCATTCCAATCTGATAAAGAAAAAGTATTTGGCAGAACTTTTTCAGGTTGATATAAGCCAAGTTGGTTATTTACATACTTTATTCTTCCCCAGCCCGCTTGATATCTGCCCACATCTAAATCGAGAAGGGTCAAAAATGGGATTTGCAGTGCTGATAACAGGCGCCAAAAATGATTGACATGCCTACCTCCAAGCGGAGCAATCGTAACCGCTGATTCATCAACTGGCGCACCCTTTGCTTGGAAAAGGCGCGGTAGTACAATTTCTTCGCTATCCCCTTCACCCAACACAACCAAACGTGAGAAGTAAATCTCAGGGAATGCCTGGACAGCCTCGCGTACAAACTTGTGCGCTTCATCGGTTTTAGCGGGTAATTGGATTTTCGTAATTCTTGATTGCCGGGTTTCGGTAAGTCGAAGATATCGAATATGTTCCGGATCGACACGTCGTAACATTGACGGAGCATGCGTAGCGATTAGGGCCTGAGCATCCTCGTTGCTCGTCATGGAGTTCAGAGCGCTGACAATCCGCCCCAGATAGTGAGGCGAGAGGCTGTTCTCTGGTTCCTCAAGGGCAATCAAAGTAAAGACTGGCGGACGCAATTTTTCTGGGTCAAAAGAGCCGTCCTCACCGGCAAGGACAGCACGCCCAATTGCTTGAGATGAAAGAACCAATGACAGATAGAGCATCGACTTCTGGCCGTCACTGAGTCTGGAAAAATCGACAAGATGTTCATCATGTCCAGGCGAGAATGATACGGACAAATGACGAAGCAACGCCTCGATCTCAGATGCCACAAAAGTAATCTTGGGATCTGTAAAGTAGCTGCCTTTATGAAGGGTGCCCCAAGTTTTCTTCAGGTGGGCACTAAAAGCATTGACCGATGGATTAGCAGCCAAACTCTCACTAATCTGGTCGGTGAACCCTTTGACTTCCTCCCGTTCATTTTCCCAGTTCACTGCCCGTAGCAAGCGGCCAAGCAGCGCGTTCGTTCCATATGCTATGTGGTCAGTCGGATCTCTTCTTGCGGGCAGATAGTGGACTTGTATGTGATTTCGTTCAGACCTTGGAACCGTTTGAGGATTTAGAGGCGAACCATCCGGGCCAGCTTCAAGCACATACACAAAAGTCTCATCAATATCCCCATCCAGGCCCATAGTGGCACTTAGGCGATATCGTACCCTAGGAATTCCGTCAGGGTCATCAAGGCGCATGTGACTGAAATGGGGAGCAACGGTCGAGTTATCTTCTTCATCCTCCAACTCGGGGAACACGAAGTCCGCCTCAATCCATAACTGCCTTTCTTCGGGCGCTTCTTGTTCATCGTGCGGGACATGGAAGTCTGAGCGCTGAATACGGCGTAATGATGGATCAAATGCAAACAGTCGGCACAAAGCCTGGAGTGCAGCAGTCTTGCCTGACCCGTTGGGGCCAATCAGATAGGTAATATTTTCCAGTGTCAGTTCTGTTGGTTCAGCACCAAAACTCTGAAAATTTGAAACCCGAATACTGTGCAGTTTCATCCTTTTTTCCTAATACATATGGCCCGAAAAATTAAATCTTCCCGTTCCATGGGTGATTTTTACAGAACAAGAATTCCCTACACTCGAGCCCGTGCACGTTCTCTAGCCTTAAGCTCTATGCGTTGTGATATTTGGCTATACAGCTGGGCTTCCTCATTCTCTCGATCAGTGACAGTCACAACCAAGGCATAGTCTTCTTGTTCGAAACTCAACGCCTCACCCCAATCTCTATCTTGTCGAGTAATTACAACAAACCACTTTTCAGAAGGCTTCGGCTGTTTAATCCGCCAAGTTGAAGATTGAACTGTACCTTTACCTCTTAATTCAGCACTTATGTCCCTATTACTTGTAGCATCATCATTTCTGGTTTTAGTTTCATCCTGAGTACTGTGATTGAAATGCCTTTGAACAGACTCAAGCGACTGATCTTTGACTAACCTAAAAGACATTTTAGTGGCCACATAGTCTATCCTAGTTGTCCTGACCGCTGGACAATAAGACAGAGTAACTCTAATTTCTCTGGAAGCACGCTGAGACCTTAAAAAATCATCGGGAAGCGGCAGTTCGAAAAAGTGATGCGAGTTGTTTTCAATTTTCTCTTCAGCCATTAAGACAACGGCATTTTGTGAAGATCTAAAAAGCTCCCCCTCATCAACAGCACCATAACCAGCTATATCTCTAAACGCATCTCGTCCATTTGCGCTCCTATAAGATTTCTTCATATCTTCAGGAAAGCTGCTTTCAATCTCCGACAGCATATTCGCATGATTAACCAGTAGTGCTCTGAGCAAATTAGCAGAAGCCTTCGGGTAGTTATTCAATAAACGACCTGCAAGATGGGTAATGTAAGGTGCCGCAAAACTTGTTCCGCTAATTTCGCTAAACAATGTGTTCCCAACGAATCGACTATTACAGGTCAGTACCCCCATGCCTCGCATAACTGCATTGAGTTCGTTGCCTGTTCTTATTGGAGAAGCCAAGTTTCCACCCATAGCTACCAGCTCGGGTTTAATTGCACCTTTAATAGTGGGACCGTGACGTGTAAATGGGGATGGTTGATTTTCTGTGGCTGGAGCCAATTGCCCAATTTCAGGATACCGTTGAGCATCGAAAGTCGCATTATGTCGAGCCAAGCTTCCCACCGTTAGAACGTTTAGTGCCGGAGCTGGATCTATGATAATACTTTCGTCAGCTAGAAGGTATTCTGGAAACTCGTCTCTCCAGCTATGTCTTGGCACATCTGGATCGATAGAGCCTGAGAAGTTCCCAGCAGAAACGACAAATAAGATATTGAAGTCCCTAGCCAATTTATCCAAGACATACGCAATTCCTCGAATATGACGATTATCGTAAGGTGCATTGGAATTCCCTAACGACAAATTGAAAATCCGACATTGGTGTTCTTCGACAAAATAGGTTACAGCTTCAATGAGAGTTTTTTCGATAGAACTGGAGTCAAATTCTGCATTCTCATCAAGAATTCTACCATTGAAAATCCAAAGTTCAGGGTGCCAATAATTTGTTGAGTTACACGCTTCCAAGTCACCATACAGAGCTACACCAGCAACAGCAGTGCCATGACCATTCAAATCCATGCCGTCTGTATCACCAATAAAGTCTGCACTTTCCGCAATTGCGGGTGCCAACAGGGGGTGGTTAGTATTTACTCCGCTATCAAGGACGCAAACTCTTGCAGCTTGATGAGTAGGGGATTGTATTCCTTCAGGAATTCTATTGATGTCACAATTTAGTTGGCTATAGCGAATACCGCTCTTGGGGGGGAGATCAACAAGTCTGACATCAGAGTGATTCAGCAGTAGATTAGCCTGACTAGAGTTAACCTCCAAACGGTACATTACTAAGCTATCAAGGTTAACTTTATCTGTTCGCCGTATTCCGTTATGAGCTAGCCAACGCTCAAATGCATCACAAGTGCTTAATCTCTCTGGGTGATGAGCAACAGCTACAGGCCAAAGCTCTACATCTAAGAGAAACTTCTCTGACCTTGGTAAGCCATGCCTTCTTAGAGCCCAACTTTTCCGGTCATCACTTGTCCAGTTATCGATTCCCTCTATGGCCTCGAGAATCTGCTTGTACGTCAATTCTGTCTCGTCCAAACCTAAGCGTTGCAGGTGATCTTCAAACACAGTCATTCCGGTTTCATCAACAAAAACAACACACAGATGATTGTCTTCTTGGCTTACAAACTCGATACCATGTTTGTTTAGATGGGTAATATCGAGAAGTCCTGTATAACGAATTTTCAGTACAAAATTACCCGGACGTGACGTTTGCTGACTTTGTGCGAATCTGATTGATTCAGTTAAGTCTCTAGATAATTTTTGACCATGCCCCCGAAGATCACCTCGTGGATGTTTTGGGATATTGACTTTCCTTGTTCTACGTTCATTTTCAAGCAGTTCTCTTTCAATCTTAAGATGTTCATAATTAGCCATTCCTAGTCCCTTTTTTAACTTTCTCGAGAAGCTGCTTGCTTCAAGTCCTTAACGGTCAAAAATTCCTGACTACGTAGGATCATCCTTTTTACTGCTCTACGAACAATACGTTCAATATCAGCGCCACTCTTTGTAGAAAATATCCCGAGGATAGATTTATCATCTAACTCAAATTGGCGACGTACACCACGCAATTTGAGTGAAAGAATTTGTTGTATTTGCAGCTCATCAGGTAATGGGAAGTCAATTTTTTCATCGAAGCGTCGCCAGATAGCACTGTCTAAAATGTGCTCATGGTTTGTAGCTGCTAAAATTAGACTCTTCCCTTGATAAGCGTCCATCATCTGAAGCACTGCGTTAACGACGCGGCGTAACTCACCATGTTCACCTGAGTCAGAACGTTCTTTGCCTATGGCGTCAAATTCATCAAATAAAACCACCATAGAATGTTCAGAAACAAAATCAAAAACTTTGCGAAGATTCGCGGCTGTTTCACCCAAAAAAGAAGATACCAACGCATCGAGACGAACAATTGCAAGAGGTAAATCAAGCTCAAAAGCAATGACCTCAGCTGCTAAGGTTTTCCCGCAACCTGGAGGACCATGAAAAATAATTTTTCCAGAAGGCTTCATTCCAAAACTTCTCAGTACATCGACACGGCGGTGTTCCTCAAGAAGTTCCTCGATGGGTGCGATACTAGATTCAGGTAAAACCATTTCTTCTATTGGTCGCTGAGCTTGTCGAACATCTAAAAGTGGTAGTCCTCGCTCTTTATCTACAGGAGGAGTAGGCAAAGCGTTACGTCCATTTTGTTTAAGCGGTCTTAAATGCTCACCATACAATATCTGCTCAAGATCATTTGCAAGAAGGTGATGTTGCTTTTGACGCTCATCTTGAATAACAGCTTCTGAAGCAAGCCGAAAGGCCTCGGAATCACCAATGGTTCCAGCCCTAATCAACTGTCTCAGTATTTTACCGTTAGCCACTATTATTCCCCTTTGCAATGTTCATTTATAATCGAATTACTCAGTCGTTTATCGTATTAAATACTAATTATTTCATCATATTAATAACGATTTAAAATAATCAGACGTAACTACTTAGTATTATCTGAGGCTATGATGGTGCTTAGCCCATTCGATTTTGCATAATCCAAAATTAGTATTTCTATCATAGACGCTTGAGAGCGATGTTCTTTTTCCGCTGCTGCTTTTAGCAACAGCTTGATTTCTTTAGATGTTCGTATTGACAAAGTCTCTTCTTTGGAACGCGACACTGTGCTTCTCCATGATAAATAAGCAATACAATGTACTGCATTATGCGTACATTGTATACTGTTTATTGAACTCATTACCGATAGCATGGATAGCGATATAGTGCCCCTTCGAGAGGGGCTGGTTGATGGGAGCCTAGTTGGCTAGTTGGCGGGGTTA
>CAJWJK010000031.1 GCA_913041535.1 uncultured Alphaproteobacteria bacterium | reverse complement strand
CCGTCTTCCATAATCCGGCGTACTCTCTTATCACATGCCTTCAATGCTGCTTCTACACTCTTTTCTCCGTTTACCGCATCGGCAACTTCCTCACCAACCGCACCCATAATTGCATACGCTTCAGGAACAATAGGTGAACTATTCACACAGACGGGGAAGGACTCAAGAAGTCCATTAAAGAAAGGCTTTCTATCAGACCAGCGTTTCAAGGTAGAAAGTCGACTTAACTGGCCTCCGGCCCCGACAATCGCATCTGCAATAAGTGGACTACCACCCACCTCTTCTCGGTCACCCGAATTCATAAACTTAGTCCAGGCAAATGCCGTTTCCTTGTTACCACCCCAAGTCGGGAGGAAGAAGCCGAAACCACCCGTCAGCGCTCTATGATCTGAATTTGGCGTGGTACCTTTTGGAGAGACTGCCATGTTCCATTCGCGATGTAGATCAGTGTATGACGCATCGTTTAGAACCGCGGTACCCCATGAAAGTGGGCTAAATAAAGCAGTACCGTTACCGAAGACTCTGTTTACCTCGTCTTCTCCAGCATTGGCAGTCACCGGGTGCGCGTATTTCTGAAGTTCCACAAGATGACTCAACGCTTGAAAACCTTCTTCTGTATTCATTGCAGGTTCAAAATTCCCACCGTCTTCGTCAACAAAAGTGTGGCCACCCCAACTGACAATTGCGCCAAAATACTGGTAACCGGCCCAAAAGTTCCTTGCCATCGCAGCGCAATAAGCATATCGCTCATGGGCGGGATCGTGTATTTCCTTCGCCACCTCTAGCACCTCGGGCCATGTTTTTGGAGGCTTAATACCCGCTTTATCGAAAACATCTTTTCTATAAAAGGTCATCATGGCATTTCCGTCTGGTGCCAAACCCGCTATAAATCCAGGCGGTGCGGGACCTTTTGGTATGTTCCACATTTCCCGATACATTTGAGGAACGTCTTGATCATAATCAGCGAGCCATGCTTCATGACCTTTCAGATAGGGGCCTAGATCGGTCAATGCGTCCATCGCATGGAGAGCAGCAAACTGAGCGTGGTCAGCGGTCACCACATCAAATGCACTACTCTTAGATCCCATATACGTATTAACTTGAGTAAGCGCTTCCGTAACAGGTTTGGAAACAACTTCCAATTTGACGTTTGGATACACTTTGTCAAACAATGGCTTCACGGCGGTAAGAGTATTCGACAATCTCTTACCTGATGCTGCGAAGTGAACGATTGTTCCACTCACATCTCCATAAACGGTGCTCGGTGTAAATTGTGCTGCTAAAGATGCACCTAACGTCGCTGCTGACGCTTTTAGCATTCGACGTCTTGTAAAGGCGCCTTTCCGTTCATGCTCAATTGACTTAACTGCGTTATCGTAAGCATGAATATCTCTGTCGTTAAATTTCATTCTTAGCTGTCTCCCAAGGTACTGTAGGTGATATTGCAAGGAATCATTTTCTAGCCATACTGCCCACTAGTTGCGCTACATTTGTTTACGGCACGAGACACTATACTATACACTGATATATTAAGAATATACTCTGAAATATCAAGAAACGTAGACAACGATAGGTATCACTATGGATTATGACTACATTATCGTCGGAGCTGGCTCTTCGGGAAGCGTCCTAGCGTCACGCCTATCTGAAGACAAAAGGACAACTGTATTGCTCTTGGAGGCTGGTGGAACAGACCGCCGAGCTAATGTCCTTGTGCCCGGCTACAGTATGCTCAAAGCTTATGGACATCCTGAGATTGATTGGCGCTATACCTCTGAACCTGACCCCACACGAAACGGCCGAACAGATTACATGCCCCGCGGCAAAGTCCTCGGGGGTACTACATCGATAAACGCCATGTCCTTTGTTCGGGGTAACCCAGAAGATTTCGACGACTGGGCAGCCCAAGGGTGTGATGGCTGGGACTTCAATAGCGTCCTTCCATATTTCAAGAAATCGGAAAACTATGAAGGTGGTGAAAGTGAGTTCAGAGGCGTCGGAGGCCCTCTAAATGTCAGCCCCCTGCGATCGCCACACCATTTAACTGAAAAATTTCTAGAAGCTTGCGAAAACGCAGGCATGAAACGAGTTCTGGATTACAACTCGCCCCCACAAGAAGGCATTGGACTGGTCCAGGGTTCGATAAAACGGGGCTGGCGATTCAGCGCCTCTCGAGCGTATCTCTGGCCAGCAAAGAATAGGCAAAACCTCGAAATCGTGACCGAATCGTTCGTGACCCGGGTAAATTTTGATGGACTCAAAGCAATTGGGGTCGAATTTGAACGTGGGAATGAAAAGCAATCTGCTACCGCCAACAAAGGAATCATACTATCCGGTGGGACGTTTGGCTCCCCTCACCTGCTGATGTTGTCAGGAATCGGCCCCGCTTCACACCTTAAAGAGCACAATATCAATACAGTCCTAGATCTACCTGGTGTCGGTCAAAATTTTCAAGACCACGCGGGACTCGAGCAATCTATCCGTGTCAATACGCCGACATACAATGTCCAAACAAGCTTTGTGGATTACCTGTCATTTGGCCTGAAGTGGTTAATCTCAGGGACAGGTCCCCTTTCAAACCCCATGGCTGAGGTCGTCGGGGTACTCAACTCTGATACCGATGAGCAATATTCACGAGTTCAATATCTTTATACACCAGCCGGATACAAACTCAGTGAGCTAGGACCAGAGCTACATAGCAAACCAACAGTTACTGGCTTAACAAATCTTCACAGACCATATTCAGCAGGTCATGTTTATCTTAAGTCTTCTGACCCACGAGACCCAATAGCTATTCAGCCGAATTTATTTAGCGATGAACGTGACCTTTTTGCTCTAACTGTTGGGGCTAGATTTCAACGAAAGATTTTTCAGACAGAACCCATGGCTCAATACGTGGTTGAAGAAGTTGCACCGGGCGATTCCGTACAATCGGATGATGAATGGTACTCATATATCAGAGATAACTCGCTGGGGGTATACCATCCCGCTGGTACTTGCAAAATGGGTACAGATCCACTCGCAGTGGTCGATGAACGTTTGCGCGTTAGAGGTATAGATAATCTATTTGTGGCTGATGCTTCAATAATGCCAATTGTGGTCAGTGCCAATTTAAATGCGAATTGTCTAATGATTGGAGAAAAAGCGTTTGACCTTATCCGCAACGACACTTAACCATCCATAAGACCCACTACCAAAGATCATCATCTTGAGTTACTGCGAAACACTTACGATCGAATTTTGAATGGAGAAACTTATGCCTTACACGGTAACTGCAATATTACGAGTTAAAAAAAGATACCTGAAAGAATTCAACAGAAGAATTAGACGCCACGCAAAAAATAGCGTAACTAGAGAACCAGGTTGTATCAGTTTCGAAGTCAGTGTTGCTTCTTCTGATCCTCAGAAATTTCTACTATACGAAGTCTATGTTGACGAAGAGGCGTTTAAAGTTCATACAGAAATGCCATTTATGATTAAACACCTCAAAGAAACAGCCACAATGATGGATGGTGATTTGGATTTACTTGCGTTCTGGGACCGAGCAATAGCGCCTTCCAAATGACTATCTGTTGACTCTAACCAATCGGGTAAAGACTACAGTGTCTAAATTGGAGCCCCAGGGGAAGAGTTAGACATTGTCGACCGATGATCTTCAGCAGCTCTGTCAACAGCATCTAGATCTATCTCGAATCCAAAGCCGGGGCCAGACAAGACTGGCAAAGATCCGTCTGTCAGATCTAAATTTGGGCTGGATATTATGTCTGAAGACAGCAAATGGTTCATATATTGGTTCCCATCATCCAAATTAGTTATCACCGCTGCTGCATGATTTGCAGCGCAAGTGGTGATGCCGGTTTCGTGTAACCCGTGAATACAAACGTTTATACCCGCCGCGGCAGCCACAGCTGCCGCCTCTATAAAGGGCATCACTCCCCCGGTTTCATGCAGGCCCAGCACAATTAGATCTGCGGCACCCAATGTCACCGCATCATAGACGTCCGCTAGATTAAATACCGATTGATCTGCTGCGATCGCAATTGAGCTACTGCCTTTGATTTGCTTCAATGCGTGCAGGCTCCGATGATCGCAGGGTTGTTCGATCATCTCAATATCGTATTCAGCCAATCTATGTATCATTCTAGTGGCCATTAATGGATCCCATGCTTCATTAGGATCAAACCGAAGTCGCACAGATTCTCCAACCGCCTGACGTACTTTCTGTACAATCTCGATATCAAGTTGTTCTCCACGACCAATTTTTCCGTAGATAACCCTATATCCTTGTTCAACCAGTCGCGTGGCATCTAGCGCAAGTTCGTCGGCTGTTTCCCCTTGTATGAAACCAAAGTAATCAATCTCGTTTCGTACTTTGCCGCCTAGCAACTCATGGACCGCACAACCGGCAGTTTTGCCTGCCGCATCCCAAATGGCCATCTCGAGACCCGCTAGAATCTGTCCGCCGAATCTAGGGGCACTACAAGTCCCATGAGCTTGAAACAAAGAGTGGTAACATTCCGCCATTATTTGGCGGCTCATAAAAACGCTTTTCCCAATCAGGTGCCGACCCGCTAGCTCGACAAACGCCTTGACTCCGACCGCACTCGGCGTTGCTATGGTTTCTCCATAGCCGGATTTACCATCTTCGGTCTGTACTTCAATCAAAATCACTTCCGCGCCGTACGTCACACCATGCGCCCAGTGATAAGGCACTTTGTTCCGCACCAGAAGTGGCGTTGTACATACATTAGTAATTAACATTATCTAATCCAAATTAGTGAAATGATTTTCTAGTCAGTTTCTTTCAAAGGCTGTCTTTTATCGCCTAGACAAGTAACTATTAATAATGATCGAGTTCTTTGGTTTATCTGGGTGAAAGCTCTCCGATTGGTTCAGAACCCATCGAAATGAACTCGTCCGTTGGATGTCCGGTACGACCGTATGCGTTCCATATCTTAAAACCCAACAACATCCGCAGGTCATCATCTGCGCTCATCAACACCTCTGACCGCGTGCCGACAGTATAGTTCTCCTGTGGACGGAACTGAGGCGCACAGAACGTTGTGAGGATCGCGCGACGTTCGCCGTTGCCGGTGTTAGCCCCAGTACCATGCCAGGTCCGTCCATCGACCAACAAGACCGTGCCAGCAGGTGCAGTAGCGGCAACGGAAACCGCATCCTCATCGGGTTGTCTGCCAAGCAAGTGGCTCCCAGGGACCAGTCGAGTACCACCATTCTCCTCCGAGAAAGAATCCAGCATCCAGACCAGGTTTACGACGACCGGGGGTGAAATCACCGTACCATGAATTTTATCTACATCAAAATTCGTTCGATTGATCGACCCGGCTGGTAAGCAGCGTCGGTCTGGTCGTGTCGGTGGTGGCATCCACCACTGATCGGTATGTAACCGCATGGCGACACCACCTGGGCGAGCGATATTGGCAGAATGAGAGGAGAGTAGATATTCCTTACCGAGGACGTTACTCACAATCTCGCGAACCTGTGAATGTTGAAGCAGTTCAACGAACAGTCGACCCTTGTTTACCAGCATCCAAATACGTTGGTTAACACCCCCAGCATCAGGGTCAAAAGCCGCAGGACGAAGCTCTCCATCTTCGTCTCGAAAATCACCCCAATTCTGGTCTGGCGCTCCATCCTTGTATGCAAATCCCTGTTGCTCCTCTGCCTGGGCCTGCTCTGACAAGCGTTGCCGCAATTGCGAAACGTTCGCAGCGCTCAATGCATCAGCAAGATAGCAGTATCCACTAGATTCAAGATCCGAAACACATTGCCTGAGATCCGGCGTTGGCACTGGTAGTTTCTTTGTTTTCATTTTGATAGTTGCTAGATTTGGATATTCAGAGAACGGTACAAAGCTAGAACCTCGAACTTCGTGTTTTTATCCGCCTGGAGAGATTCTATATCCGGCCTCGTGGTCCGTAGCCTGCCTCCCCATAACGCGCTTTAGCTCACTAATAATAGGGATAAGTGTACAATGTTCCTCCCATAGAATACTGAAGTTTGTGGAAGCTTTGTTGCTCATCTTTGAGGTTTCTGACGCTTTAGTGAGAGAATAAAGGAAGCACCTCGGCCGGTAGGAGTAACCGATAAACTCATCTAACTGTCTCGATCATTTTCTGGGATGTGCTCATCATCTTGATGGTAATAATCTGAAGCACAAACCTTAATTCTTTCAGGGGCCTTTCTGCTAATGCAATCCTCCCTAATAACCCTAAATGATATCCAATTGGCGAGGACTCGAATTTCCAGAGTGGCTATGCACACGCCTATCGTTCAATTGCTTGAACATCCACATTCTCCACCCTTATATCTCAAAGCAGAGTCCCTACAACCCATTGGCGCATTCAAGATTAGAGGTGCATACAATAAAATCGCTTCACTTTCAGTCGCGGAGAAAACCAGCGGTGTAATCGCTTTCTCGAGTGGCAACCATGCTCAAGGAGTAGCCTATGCAGCAGGAACCCTTGGGATAGATGCTACGATCGTTATGCCGTCGATAGCAACAACGATCAAGAAAGAACAGACTAGAAAATTGGGAGCGACAATTGTTGAAGTCGGTGACGGCTCTGAAGAAGACTGGAAGATTACAGCAGAAAACATAGCCACAGAGCGTGGACTTGCCATGATCCCACCGTTCGATGATGAGATTATCATTGCTGGATCAGGCACAGCTGGCCTTGAGATTTTTGACGATCTCCCAGAAGTTGACTTAGTGTTGGTTCCCATTGGTGGTGGTGGTTTACTGAGTGGAGTCGCTGCAGCCCTGAAACTGAGCGGTAGTAAAGCCAGGATCGTGGGTGTTGAGCCAGAACTGGCTGGGGATGCCTACGCCAGTTTTCAACGCGGCCATATTGTGGAGTTCAAACTCGAACAGACTCGTCAGACCATGGCTGATGGTATGAGAGCCACGCGGATAGGCACTAGAAATTTCCAACACATGCAAGCCTTCGTAGACGACATACTAGTGGTAACTGAAAAGGACATTGAAAACGCGATTCGCCGGATAACGCTAGATGCTGGGCTCGTAGTCGAACCTAGTGGCGCGGTCGCTGCTGCAGCGTGGCTATTCCACCGCGACAAACTGCCCACCGCACAGAACGTTGTAGCATTCGTTAGTGGCGGAAATATCGATCCTATCGTTCTTGCCGATATCTTAAGACGGGATACGTCACGATCTGTTTAGAAACTGTCGAATGCTTAATATTGAAGAGAATCTAGAATACTAGGTTTGGTAAAAATAATGCAATCTGTGGAAATATTGTAATCAATGTAAGACTGCCGATCAAAATAAACCAAAAAGGAATACAGGAACGAGCCACCTCACCCAAACTCATTCGCCCCTCACTAACGGCAAGAATAATGAACAGATTCATTCCTAAAGGTGGTGTCAACATTCCAATTTCAATAAGCATAACTACCGCGATCCCAAACCATACGGGGTCGTATCCAAGTCCAATGATTAGAGGAAACGTAAACGGTAACGTTATGAGAAGCATTTCAATCGCCGCCAACAAGCATCCTAGAACCAGATATAAGCAATAAACAGCGATCAAAACTACAATGGGTGGCAACCCACTATCGGCCACTATCTGTGCAATCTGACTGGGCAACCCAGATAACGCCAATGCTTGAGACAGTACAGTAGCACCGATAATTATCAGACCTATCGTGCTCATTACCAGTACAGTATCGACTAAAGAATCCCAAAGTACTTTGATAGATAGTTGCCTATTCATTGCCGCGAGTATCATTGCGGTAGCGGCGCCCAAAGCTGCCGACTCGGTTGGCGTGGCGAGACCCAAAATTAAGGTTCCTAATATTGCAAAGACCAAGAAGATAAAGGGCCATACCTTTAATGACGCCTTTATAGCGATGCCCCATGGAACGACCTCCCTCTTAGGGAATTCACTAGGTCTTAATTTCGCTATAGTTCCTATGTAGAGCATAAAAAGACTAGCGGTAATAATCCCTGGAATAATTCCTGCGACAAATAGCCTGCCAACTGACACCTCTTCCCACCACCCATAGAGTATGAGCGCTAGACTTGGAGGTATCATTATTCCTAACGTACCACCGGCAGCGATACTCCCGGCAATCCACCGTGGTGGATATTTCTGTCTTTCTAATTCTGTATAAGCGATTGAACCAACAACCGCTGCCGTAGCTTGGGACGATCCACATACCGAAGCAAACATAGTACATGTCCCAATATTTGCTTGAATAAGTTGACCGGGAAGACGACTAAACAGCGGCGAAAGAGCTGTGTAGATTTGTCGAGAGACACCTGTCTTGGCTAGCAGTTCCCCAAGAAAAATAAACATCGGTAATGCGGTTAACGCAAAACTATTAAACAAATTCCAAAGGCCATTACCTAGAACCAAAAAATTACCGTCGAAAGTGTATTCAACTAAAACAATGCCAAAAAGAATTAGCGTGATTCCAATCAAATTACCACTTAATAATGTAATCCCCAATAGCGCCAGGATTACTATCCATAATTCCATTATCTAAGAATCCTCACCTGCGGATTTATCAACAAAAAGTTGCAATAGGATTTGTAATAGCCGTACAAATATTGCCAATCCAAGAAAGGTCAGAATAACTGGAATAATCAATCTCCAGGGCCACAAAATAAGCTCAGTCATGACAGACTTGCCTTGGATATCATAACTAAACACTGTCAATGCCCATGTTTCACGAATCAATATCGTCAATCCACCGATACATAGAACATAGCCAATTGCTTCAGAGATGTTATTCCAAGGACTAGGAATCTTTCGCCAGAACACTTCCAAGCGAACGTGTCTGTTCTTTACGAAGCCGTAGGTTAACCCTAGAAATGTCGTGGCCAGAAACAAAAGGCCACCTAATTCCTCCGTTACATGAATAGGCTGTTGAAACAAGTAGCGTTTCAAGCTGCTTCCGACAAGAAGAAGTACTATAAAAAATATACCAATTGCCGAAATGTAAGCAGTCCATCGTGCTACACACGCAATATATTGCTGGATTAACTCTATTCTCCTAACGACCGATAGAAGCATTTAGTTCACACCTATAGTTCTTAAACAATCCAGATGTGTATCATCGACACGATATTGGCAAATGATTTGTGCAAGGGAGAGACGACATAAGTTAGCGCCGTCAACTCCCTTAACACACCAGCAACTTATTTGAGAACTGCCGATACTTGATTAAATAGATCGACAGCTTCTGGACCTAATTTTTCACATTCAGATTTCCATGTCGTAAAGATCGCAGCTTGTAATTTCTTCCTTTCTGCATCCGAAAACGGACCCATGTCTGTTCCACCCTTTGAAATCATCAAAGCACGAGCTTTCTCGGTAAGTTCTTTATTCCTCCATTTTTTCAGACCAGAATCCCAACTGGTTATGCCAGCATCTTCCAATGCCTTTTTCTGTGAATCAGTTAGCTTGTCATAGTTTTTCTGATGCACAATCAGCCCATAAGCAGCACCCTGACCTGGAAACGGTGTAAATTCTGAGAAATATGGTGCTACCTCATAAATTGACTGCCTAGCTGCATTGGTCATCCCATGGACGGCCGCATCAACGACACCGGTCTTTAAAGCCAAGTAAAGCTCGGCCTGCGGTAAAGATTGAGATGGAATTCCTATCTCTTTCATAGCCTTCATCGCTAGTTTGTCAAAGTGTCGAATCTTCTTTCCTTTCAGCCCATCTAGCGTGTTGATGGGGCTAGGGGAAATGATGATCAAATCACGGCCACCTCGATTAAAAAATGGAGCTACCATTACGGTATTCCAATTCTTTTGAGCAACTTTTT
>CAJWJK010000030.1 GCA_913041535.1 uncultured Alphaproteobacteria bacterium | reverse complement strand
GGACACCGCCCTCTCAAGGCGGAGATCAGGGGTTCAAATCCCCTACGCCCTACCAGAGACTAAGCATAAAAAAGCCTCCCAAGAGAACTTGGGAGGCTTTTTATTTTGAGTTTTTCAAACTAATTGCAACCTAGATTTTCGAAGCCTCTAGGTATAAACGCTTTTATTGGGAATTTGCCAACGCCTTTTCAAATTTCTCCATCGCCGATTTCTGCATACATGGTAGGAGACGGGCGTATGTATCCATGGTAAACGCAACGCTATAGTGCCCTAGCCTGGCACCGACCGTTTTAATGTCCGTTCCTTGCTGTAGTACGAATGACGTAATAAGGTCTAGGTTCCGCCTGCCGACCTGCCTCCGTCTACCATGTAGACGCCGCCGGTACAGTAGCTGCTTTCGTCACTTGCGAGAAACATCATCATGTTGGCTACTTCTTCAGGGTATCCGTATCGTTGCAGTGGTATTCGCGCCGAGTAGGACTGCTTGGTCCTCTCCACTGTCACCTTAGAATCGTCTGCCGCAGCTACTCTCATCTCTTCCAATGAACGCATCATACGTGTTTCTATGGGAGCTGGGTTGACGGTATTTACGCGGATTCCCATGGGAGCGCATTCCAGAGCAGCCGAACGCATCATGCCGATTACAGCATGCTTGCTGGTAGTGTAGGCTGACATGCCTGAGGTCCCGCCGATACCAGCAGTTGATGAAGTGATTACAATGCTACCGCCACCCCGCTTACGCATTTCGGGGATGACGTATTTTAGACCCAGCCAAACTCCAAGAACATTGACCGCCATCACCTGCTCGAACACGTCTACTGGATAGTCTGGTATGGGCGAAACTATTCCTTCTATCCCGGCATTAGCTAACAAGATATCGATGCCGCCCCATCGTTGGACAGCTTCATTGACGTATTCTTGGACCTGTTTTGGTTGGGTAACGTCGGCGACAGCGTAGCTTGCAACGTCCCCCCCCAGGGATCGTACTACTGACTGAAGCGCTGACTCATCGCGGTCAACCAACACCACCCGTGCCCCTTCTGCGGCAAAGTGCTTTGCTGCTGCCTGGCCGATTCCTCCGGCCCCTCCGGTGATCACCGCGATTTTCTCAGATAAGCGTGCCATGCTACACCTCTCGTCGTGGGTATCAGAGTGTAATATGCCTTCTCGCAGGAGTCATTATGCCAGAGAATGAATTTGCCATATTCTTAATTGAAACTATTGATTGAAGTCCAGGACATGCGCCAAAGGAAACGGAAAAGCCTCTGGTTTATTGAGGTCTGCCATTTGCCATTGTAGAAGCTTTTTCTATTGGCTGCGTTGTAGAGATAATTGTGCGAATAAAGTGTTGTAGATTCAAGTTAAAATGGCTAGAACTACAATGGGAAGAGTCATTGTAGTCGTTTGTTATTTTCACTTGCCATAAATATGCGATCTGTTGAATAGATGAGGTACTGGTTAATTTCTTCAACGTATGCAAAATATAAGCGCTTACAGTTCTTATGTTGGGAATACCATCGATCTATTAAATATTGGATCAGTCAACCTTTTTAGTTACCGCGTAACAGTTGGTACCGTGGCCGAACATTTCATTGTAGACCCTAAACAACTTCAAAATACGGGTATGCCGTATACTCAATAGCCTCTTGCTAGTCGAAAACTATGTTGCAGCAAAGGGCAGAAGGAATTGAGTTGAATCGATTAACCCTAGTTTTTTCAATCTTGGTTGTGCCATTAATACTTGCATTGTTCGGTTGTGGTGATTCGGATAGTAAACAGGCTCCTATCCTTGTTGCCGACGAGGTACTTGTTTCAACAGTTGAACCGGCTCAGAATGTTACATCCGATTCAACGTCGACCTCCATTGAAGTCTTCGCTACCGAATGGGGCGGAGCGGGTACGTTAAGTGGGAACTTTCAGGGGCCAGAGGGCGTTGCGGTGGCATCGGACGGCAGTGTCTACGTTGTAGATTCACTAAACCACCGTATCCAGAAGTTTACTTCCGCAGGCGTGTTCATTAGACAATGGGGCGAGGAAGGTATAAACGACGGGGAGTTCTCATTGCCACTCGGCATCGCGGTGGCACCAGACGGCAGCGTCTATGTAGCAGACTTTGACAATCACCGCGTTCAGAAGTTCACCCCTGAAGGTATCCTGGTTAGGAAATGGGGGGCCTTAGGCAGTGGCGATGGGTATTTCCACCAAGTAAGAGCCGTTGCAGTGGCATTAGATGGTAGCGTCTATGTTCTAGATTATTCCAACAACCGTGTCCAGAGATTCTCCCCCGAAGGCGAGTTCGTTGGAAAATGGGGCACAGAAGGTTCGGGCGATGGGCAGTTACAAGACCCGGAGGGCATTGCGGTGGCACCGGACGGTAGTGTTTACGTTGTGGACTATTCTAACAATCGGATAAAGAAGTTTACCTCTGAGGGCGTGTTTGTTAGCAAATGGGGCACTTTGGGCACAGGCGACGGGCAGTTTAACTATCCGCTTGGCGTATCAGTAGCATCGGATGGTAGCGTTTACGTTGCAGATGCATTCAACCATAGAATCCAGAAATTCACCCCCGAAGGTGAGTTTATTAGTCAATGGGGCACGTATGGTACGGGTGACGGAAACTTCCACGAGCCAAGAGGCATCGCTGCGGGATCTGACGACACCGTCTATATTTCAGACTACGGTAACAACCGTATAAAGAAGTTCATTGTTGATCGGCCGTAGCTGTAGCTTGAGAAAATTGAATCAAGATAGAAGATAGTAGGTAGTAGGCGAATGCATGACAAACGCCTGACCCTAGATTAGTTATGTGGTCCAGTGCGGTTTGCGCTTCTCTAAGAAAGCCGTTATGCCCTCGTGGGCATCCGTAGACAACAGATTTTCGACCATGACCTTCTCAGCCATTTGATAAGCGTCGGGTATACTCATTTCACGTTGTCGGTAGAAAGCGGATTTGCCTATAGCAATTGTAGAACTACTGGCTGCACATATCTTTTGAGCTAGCAGTTCCACCTCATTCTTGAGCTTATCTATTTCGACCGCTTGGTTAATGAGGCCGCACATTACAGCTTCCTGCGCGGTGATTGTCCCGCCGGTGAGCAACATCTCCATCGCTTTCTTAACGTGGATCGTCCGGGAAACCGCCACTCCCGGAGTGGTGCAAAACAGGCCAATTTGGACACCTGGTGTGGAAAATAACGCGGATTCTGCAGCGATAGCCAAGTCGCATGTAGCTACCAATTGACAGCCGGCTGCTGTAGCTATCCCTTGGACTTCGGCTATGACGGGTTTCGGAGAAAGCCTTATAGCTTCCATCACTGACGTACATGCTGAGAAAAGCCTTGAATAGCTTTCGGTGTCGCGATTAACCAATTCATTCAGGTCGTGCCCGGAACTAAAAGCGGGTCCTTCGGAGCGTATAACTACAACTTTTACTGTTGGATTGTCCTTGATATCTTCGAAACTAGATTTCAACGCTGATAGTAAACTCATTGATAGAGAGTTCATTCGATCTTTGTTATTAAGAGTCAGGTATAAAATACCACCGACCTGGTTCCTTAGAAGAGGTTTGTCAGTCATCATGTTTCTCCCATTGTGCGACAGCGGTACTCATAAGATCACATAATTCTCTGGATTAAAACTAATGCCGTGTCTGGCGAGCGCCTAGTCTAGATCACTCAGGCATTGTGTTATTCGTGCAATAAACAGGGATAAAAATCCTTTACAGCCTTATATAACCTTTAGATCCTTCTATCTCAATCTTTGTTCCGAAAGGTTCTGAAGCATTCTTTAACCAGACCAAGATTTCTTCGGCTGTGTCTCCTTCTGCTAAAACCGGTCTGCCTCTTTGAGGTATTGGCCGACCGTATCCAAGATCTATGGGATGAAGCACAATTTCTTTGAGGTTTCCGGAGGTATAGTTACATATGGCTACAACGCTCTGCCAGAATACTGGATTCCCCGCAAACGCCCTTGTGCCACTGCCTGATCTGGTGTCCAAATAATCACCAGGGGTTTGATCATATCCCAAACCGAAACGCCGGTAAGCCTCATCGGGCAACCGCAATACGCTTTCATTCTGGAATATGAAATTACCGAGACTATAAAAGATGGGCTTGCCCTTATAGATTTCTATACCTCTTAATAGATGCGGTCCGTGGCCTGCAAATAAAGCGCATCCTTGGTCTATAGTCCAATGGGCGAAGTCTTCTAGGAATTCGGGAGGAGCTAATCGGTTCAAACCATGGAATTCCCCGGTTTGTCCGCTTTCATGACAATGGAAACCATATATAGTCCAATCTGCCTGCTTTTGTGCTCCTCTGATCCAGTTTCCAATACCTGCTCTATCGCTTTCATTGACTGATGTTTTGACCCCGAATTCCTCTCCCAACTCGAATCGCCTATCAAGGAAATCGATTTCTGTGGATGGGTCGATAGGGTTTTCGTTTCCTCGGAATCCAAACGCCCGTTTTGCTGCGGCTAAACCCTCATAGCCAAGTTCCTGATTGGCTTTATGCAAAGCATCAAATACATCTCGTTCTACATAGTGAACTATATCGTGCCGTAATGCGTTGACGCCGGGTCTTCCTGGAAAATCGGGACGTCCTGCCCCTGCTCGGGATTGTTCGCTAAAAGTGCTGGTGGCGGACATAACGGCTACCCGACCTCTGGCTGAATCTACGTATACCGGAGCTCGAGCTTGGTCGATATCTATACCCCCACCCGCTGCGGGCAAGTCATATTCTTTGCAGTGACGAAGTGTGGTCAGAAACCCGCCTTCTGAGAAATCAAATGAATGGTTGTTGGCTGTGGTAACGGCATCGACTCCCATTGATTTCAAGTCGGATAGATTATGCGGGTCTGATCTTGTGTAGGTAGTGTCGGTAAATTGCCAACTACTTTCATAATCATGGAAGAGCATTTCAAGGTTGACTACGGAGACATCTGCTTTCTTGAGGATCTCGATGAGTCCCAAAAAATTGGGCTCGTTGAAAGCACTCATACGCCTTGTAATCATGGCGTCACCCCCAACCGCAATCGATATGTCACCTCGTTCCGCGTTGTAAATCATTTGTCCTCTCTTGTTGTACAAATCGACCGAGTGCTACTGCTTCGATCACTCGACAATTCATTAGATTAGTTGGGCGAGTTTCGCTTATATTCGAATGGCTACCTACTAGGATACTAGCCTATTAGAGTTTAAATACCTTTGCCAATTTCTCGATCCCCTCGCGTATTTCACTTTCGCTGGGAAGGGCAAAGCACAGCCTGATATAATTTGCCGCTGCATCAGGATTGGCAGACCAGTCAGGGCCCGGATTATAGGCTATTCCTTCGTCCAGGGCATTTTGTACATAGGCCCGTGAATCGGTTTCTGGAGGAAGTTTAACCCATAAATACATACCGCCACGGGGCTCTTCGAAATCGACCAATGGACCGAAATGTTCTCGTAAAGCTGCACTAAGTACGTCACATTTTCGTTTAAGAGCGCTCCTCATGTCATGGATATGTTCATCATAATGTTTTGAGAAATAATCACCAACGATCATTTGATCTATTACGCCGGTTCCTGCGTCGGTTTTTCTAGATAGAAGCCTACTCATAACGTCCCATGACGCCACAACATATCCGAGCCTTAGTCCAGGACCTAAAGATTTAGAAAATGATCCGATATGTAATACTCGATTTGAATCGTCGAGCGCTCTTATCGCTTTTTCGTATTCTCCTTCAAAGATTAAGTCTGCGTAACACTCGTCTTCAAATATCGGTACGTCATATTCTTCGCTTAAATTGAGTAATTGGTATCGGCGTTCCATGCTCATTACAGAACCAGTTGGATTTTGAAGGGTTGGTATTGTGTAGATGTATTTGGGTCTAATGCCCTCTAGTTTGAGTCCCTCGAGAATCCCTTTTAAATGATCCATACGTATGCCGTGATCGTCAGTATCGACCCCAATAAAATTAACCCCACGCTGTCGTAGATACGATAATGCACCGGAAAACGTGAATGATTCTACGATGACAGTGTCACCTGTCTCCAACAAAACTTCGTTTATAAGTTCTATAGCTTGACCGGAGCCAGAAGTAATCAGGATGTCTTCGGCGGAAACATCTATCCCCCTTTCGGCTGCTAATTTACCAACTAGGAAATTCCTTAATGAAAGGATTCCTTGAGGGCCGCCTTCAAAGTTATACATGGCGATATTTCTTGGATCTCCCGTAAATACATTGGCAGCAGACTCGATGAAACTGTCCATGGGAACTAATTTAGGGTCACTATGCCCACCGATAAAGTTATATTTCGGGTGGCCTTGCCATTTGTTGGATGGAGGCGGGAGGGTTTTGTTAAAAATGGTTGAATAGTCGATGTTTGTACCTGGCATATATAACTTCCTAATACTGAGTTACCTATGAGCCGTAATAGTCATAGTTCAAGTAACGTCTCATCTTTATTTTTCCGGGTAATAGCTGGGCGTACTGGATTTTACCGTAGTATCCACTACGGAAGAAGCTGGACATTCATTCGGCATTAGTAGCTTGGGATTAGATCCTGGAGAGTAGATATAGATAATGTAATCATGATTGCCCGATCCCATGTCGCTTTTTCAGTAGTGCATACGTGTATTTTCTTAACGCCCCATGGAAAGTTGATGCTGACATCTCCACTGGATTTCTGCAGCATCCCATCTTAAACTCTTGCCAGTAGATAGAGTGTTGTGCAGATAAGAATATAGAGATGTGCAAGACCTTAAAGGGGAATCAATATGTCGATTTCGAATGAAACTCTCAAGGCGATGATACGGGACTACAACGGCGTAGAATTATCTGACGAGGAACTAAGTTTGGTACGCCCAGAGTTGGATATCTATTTCACAGAGCTCGAAAAACTGGAATTTTTGGACCTTTCGGATTCGTTCTCAGGTCGGCTAATGCAACTACCTGATGGGAGTCAATAGGACCGGACAACTGAATTTGGTTTTTAGGAGTTAAATTATGCCTAATGTTGATGTGCTGAGAATGACCATCTCTGAACTGTCGCCTAAGATCCAGAATAAAGAGATCTCTCCGTTGGAAGCCACAGAGGCTGCCCTTACGGAAGCGGCCCGATTACAACCGACGTTGAATTCGTTCATAACCTTGATGTATGAAAGTGCGATGGAGCAAGCCCGCGAATCTGAGCAGGCCTTAGTTCGAGGAGAGTACCGTGGTCCGCTCCACGGCGTCCCGATCGGGTTGAAAGACAATCTCGCAACAGCTGGTGTAACGACGACAGTAGGTTCAAAAGTATTGGCCAATTATGTACCAGAGGAAGATGCTGAGGTTGTCGTTCGCTGTCGAAATGCCGGTGCAATCATTATCGGTAAGGAGAACCTTGAAGAATTTGCAGCGGGTGCTACCTCCAATAACCCTCACTACGGGGCAGTCCATAATCCGTGGGGACTCGACCATGTTCCGGGCGGCTCCAGTGGTGGTGGAGGGGCAAATGTTGCCGCAGGCATCACTTTTGCGTCGCTTGGAACAGACCTAGGAGGCTCAGTTCGCTTACCAGGAACATTTTGCGGTGTAGTCGGCCTCAAGCAGACCTACGGAAGAGTGAGCCAGAGAGGGTTGATGGTCACTAGTTTCAATGGTGATCATATTGGCCCTATGACTAGGTCGGTGGCTGACAGCGCTTTGATGCTCCAAGTCCTAGCCGGTAACGATCCATTGGACCCGAGCACGGTGCCAGTGGCGGTACCTGATTACAGCTCTTTTATAGGCAAGGGAATTAAAGGTCTCAAGATGGGGGTTCCTTCGAATCACTTTTTCGACATGTTGGACAGTGATGTCGAGACAGCTGTACGGGCAAGCATCGCTAGTCTAGAAGAATTGGGAGCCGATCTCCAAGACGTTAATCTACCGACCATGGAGTACATTGGAGCAATGCGTATTTCAGCGATGGCGGATGGAGTTGTAACTCACGAAGAGTTTTTAAAAAATCATCGTGGAGATTATGGTCCCGACGTATTTTACAGAACTATCCCAGGTCAGTTTGTTTTGGGGAGGGATTATTCCAAGTCCTTAAAGGTTCAGCGCCTCATCCAAGAAGAATACCTAAGGGTCATGCAGCAGGTCGATTTTTTAGTAACTCCAACTGCTCCAGTTCCAGCGCCGAGGATCGACGCCACGTATATCGACATCAATGGTGAAAACCATAGGGTTAGAGGAGCAGGTTCAGGATTCATATCTCGAAACACCAGCCCATTGAACGCGGTGGGGTTGCCTGCCATCTCTGTTCCATGCGGTACAAACCGGGCCGGCCTCCCAATCGGAGTGCAGTTCATCTCAGGGCCATTTAACGAAGGATTACTATTTCAGGTAGCTGATAGTTATGAGAAGGTTTCGCCAAGTCAGGGTCTCTGTCCTTTAGTTTCTGTGGGCCAATAATTGCCAATATCCACCATTGGGAATCGATACGTTGTTAGAACTATACGGACAATTTCTACATTTCGGGATCGAGGAGTTTATGGTGTCTACGTACCGGCTTTTTGATTCGCATAATCCGATGTGTTAATTAGAGTGACGCTAAATACCCAATCTCAGATAAGTTAAGAATCAGCTGAGCAGATTACTCGGAGAGATATTTCTATGGGTGGTCTTGATATATTATTTGGGTAGCATATTGCTAACTGCATTGCTAAATCTGTCGCGAATATCAATTGGATGATGCGTAACTCTCGGGATATTTTTCACTGGTGCGATTCCGACTTTGGCCAAAATCATTCGTGGACCAGGATTGTTTCTGCTATTAGTTAAGGCTACTGATAATTGGTCGCCATTTTCGATTCGATCGGCCTTCTGATAACCGCAACTAGAGGCGATTTTGGCCAAGTCTATCTGATTGGTGATTGTCGGTTGCCCGCCGGTGGATTCATAACTTTCATTGTCCAATATGATATGCAGGAAATTTCTGGGGGCTTCACTCGCGACTAATGCCAGAGTTCCCATGCTCATCAAAGCACTGCCATCGCCTTCAAGAGCGACTACTCGATTAGATGGGTTTAGGAGGGCTAAACCCAAAGCGAAAGATGATACTAGTCCCATTGAACCTAGCATATAGAAATTACCGGATCTGTCATCTGTAATGAACAATTCCCTGGAGATCATCCCGGTTGTGCTGACCACCAGATCATTTTTTTGAAGAGATTCCGCTATGATCCTGATGGCGTGGATACGACTAATCATTGGACTACACCTGAACGAATCAGTAAGGCACCGGGCAGTGATTTTTCAGTCATGGTCGTTAACAGACCATCTATACTTTCTTTGAACCCGTCTGCCTCTAGCGACTCGAATGGAATATCGAGGGTTTTCAGAATGCTAGGAGATTTGTCTCCCATGATCCAGTGTTCCGGAGCGTCATTCGGTGGTCCTCCGTAGCCGCGCCATCCGATTATCATTAAAACTGGGATGCGGTATATCAGATTAAATGACGTCAAAGGGTTTACTACGTTTCCGATACCTGAGTTCTGGATGATGATAGCGCCAAGGCGATCGTTGAAATAAGCAGCGCTGGCCAATCCAAGCGCCACATCTTCACGTACAGCAGGTACAAACGTGATGTCGTCATCAGTTATCAACGAATCGTACGTTTGTTTGAAAGTCGAATCAGGAACTCCAGAAACAAAATGCACCCCTCGGGATTTAAGGAATCCCCAGAAGGTATAGGGTTTGATTGGTGTCATATGCTTTCGCTTTAATTTGCTGATTTTGCTGCATGTGTGGGCTATTCTTCCGTGTCCACTTCATCTTGATTTTTATGAAATTCTGCTAACTCCTTCTCTAGCTTCACCCGCTTTTCTCTTTCTTCGGCTAATTGGTCTTCTAATGCCTCTCTTAAACGCATTTCAACAAGCGCTCTTTCTGCAAATGCTTTTGCGCGCCTGCTTTCTGCGTATGCCAGCGCCATACGGACGCCACCAAAGATAACCAGGATTACTATCAAGATTATTAAAATAATTGTAATTGCCATCTAATTTTATATTCCTATTACCTTGGCAAATATTTCAATATGCATTGCCAGAATGTCCAAAGCACCAGCAGAGTTAACTCTTAATGATACCGAGCTCCTCTTTTTCTACCCATATGTCTTGGACTTCGTCCGATAAGATTTGATGACGATGTGTCGAAGAAAGGTTACTCGTGGGTAACCTCTTCATTTGATTTAGAATCCTACATAGAACTATATGTGACCGGAGTCACTGATCATTCGTGCTGAGACTCATAGTTTTCTGCAGATGTTCTATTTATCATCGATACAAGTAGTCGTGTGATAATTTAGATTAGAGGATATATACCGAACCCAGAATACATCATGCCCGAAAACTTGGAAGAACAACCCATAGACGATATCTCACCGGATGTTGGGACCCCCGCAGAGGCGAAGCAGGACGTCGACAAACTAGATTTCACGGCTGAGGGTGAGACCTTT
>CAJWJK010000029.1 GCA_913041535.1 uncultured Alphaproteobacteria bacterium | reverse complement strand
TGGAAAGTGGGGAAAATGTAGTTGTCTTGCTGGACAGCATTACCCGCCTCGCGCGCGCATACAATCTATCTGTTCCTAGTAGTGGTAAAACTTTGTCGGGAGGTATGGACCCTAATGCCCTGTACCCGCCTAAGCACTTTTTTGGTGCTGCCCGAAACTGTGAGGAGGCGGGTAGTCTGACTATTATTGCGACTGCCTTGATAGACACCGGATCACGGCTGGATGATCTTATTTACGAGGAATTCAAAGGCACTGGCAATATGGAGCTCCATCTAGACCGCAGAATGGCCGAGCGTCGGCTCTGGCCAGCAATTGATATCGAACGGAGCGGCACCAGGCACGAAGAATTACTTCAAGATGACGCTACTCTGAAGCAGGTCTGGCTCCTTCGACGTATGATGGGTATTATCGGCCAGGATTCGAATAGCCCAACAGAGGCTGCAGAGCGAATTCTTGAACGGATGGGAAGAACTCAAACAAATGACGAGTTCTTAGGGTCGATTACTAAACCAGATAAGTCTGAATAATCATTTAGCTGACGTTACGAGTTTGAAATTATTGACGAAATACGTTTTTAATATGTAATTCTCTGGTAATGCAAACTCCTTTTATATTGTTACGGGACTGTATGCCATTCATTCGGTGAATCGAAATAATGTTCACTAGAGCAGTTTTTTTGGTGCCCTGTTTCCGACCTACGCAATTGGTGCGTAATTTGGATGGAGTGTCAAAAACGTTTGTTCGATTGTGCTGAATGGCTTGACATCGTGATCGATACGATGGTTAAATCGTGTAGATCTGTCCCAAAGTGGGATTCCGCGCGCCGGTTGGCGGGATTCACACTGGACAAAAAATGGAACCGGCAAACCTCCTACAGATGTGGGAGGAAATAAATATTGGAGATCTCCGGGTTTCTTATCCACCGGGCAATGGCAGAGGAATTTTTTCTCAAGCCTCTTGCCATTGTTGTGGCTAAAAACGAGGATCAAGGGGGACTGAAGCTGTGAAGCTTTCAGCAAAATTGCTAACCGGATTGGCGTTTGTAGCGCTAATTGGGATAGCTGTCGTAGGACTCTCTAACAACTCCGCCAGTGCAGCAGTAGACGGCAAGGTGTATGTCACCAACGTCGCCTCTAAGTTGACCACGGAAGCGGGTAACCCATCTGATGCAACGAATCACATGGCTCCTACCGCTAGGACAACTGCTACCACGGTGTATGGGACCTACCCGTCGTTCGTTACAACAGGGTCGAGTGCGCGTGACATTGTCACCAGCTCGAACATATTTGTCGTAACAGTGCTCGACGCAGACGTTAACACTACAACGGTTGCGACGGCTAACCACGATGGTACCGGCTATGACATGGCTAACGCCTGGCTTGGTAGTGATAACGTCGAACAGGGTTTCGGTTCAGGGTTTGAAACTGCTGGTGAGCAGGTTCGTATCACATTTGAAGATGTCGGCAATCCTATCGTTGGTGCCGCAAGCACCATCAAGGCGTACAAGACCGGCAGCAAAACTGTAACCGAATTAACCAACTTGAACATTAGTATTGTTCAAGCTGGTGATGGCGTAACAAGCAAACCTATTATCGATGTGTCAATTGCCTCGGGGACTGTTTCAGCCGTGAACGCTATAACGTCCTTCAGGTACAACACCTCTGCTAAGGACGTTATAACAGCCTCTGTGAAGAGTGTTGTTGACACGACCGGCTCAGTTGTGACACTTACGGAGACCGGTTTCAACTCTGGTCGGTTTGAAGGTTACGTAGAGGTTCAGGAACGAACTGCCAGGACGACTCAAGGTACTGGTGGTAACTACTGTCCGACTATAGTTGCCAAGCGCCCTGCATGGACCGGTGACCCAAGCAAGTGTGAGGGTTCTGTCAAGGGAGGTACGCTAGCTACTGCTGCTACTATCCCGGCAACAGCTGGCCCGATCACTATTACTTACGTTGATAAAGTTACCTCAGGTACCTCTACAAACGTAAGTCGAACTGCTAGTTATTCGCTTGACGTTACGGCGCCTACTTTGACCTTTACTGCTCCGGTAACCGGATCAGCCGGTCAGAGCCGCCTCCCAACGTTCGCAGGTTCGTTTACTGACAATGAGTCGGGTATAGACGAAAGCACGTTTGCTCTATACGTTGACGAGAGTGCTGACGCAACTAACACCACGTTGGTTGTACCAGTGGGAAGCAGTTGGTCTGCCACGCCAGGTAAAGACAAAACTACTTTCGTATCAACTTCTGCCGCGCAGAACAATGGAGTTGGAGAGAGCTTGGGGTCAAACTCGACTGTTACCACGGTCGCTGCTGACCTAATGAGCGTTACTCTCCCGACTGCTGTGGTAGACGGAACGAAGACATTCGAATTCAGCAAGACTGCTACTGCCACCTTGCCTACAAGCGTGACTAACCCGGATCACATAGTTGACTTCCAGGCTAGAGCTGCTGACTTGGCCGGTAACTATGGGTACACAGATTCTGATGCTGCAAACAACTATGCTGGTGCAGTAGGTACTAGTGGATCGACAGTAGGTCGACACGGTAACCAGCCGCACACGATCAGGATTGACCAGGTACTTCCGTCGATCTCGACCGCAGAGGCTGGTTCTGGATTCGATGAAACGCTTGCTTGTTGTACAGCCAAGGCCAATGTACGTGACATGATTAAGGTCACATTCGATGGCAAGTTGAACGCTGACTCAGTAGCAGCTACGGACTTCTCGGTTGTTCTCGATGGCACCGGCGGTACATTTGTGCCTGCCACCGTCACCGTGAAAGATGCTGTTGTCTACCTAGACATCGACTCGACAATACCGTCTAATGACACTCCTGCTGTCAAGCTCGTTGGTACAGTCCAGGACCTTGCGGGTAACTCCTCAAGTGCTGGTACTACCAATGCCACTGACAAGCTCTCTCCTGTTATCACTGTTGCTACAAGTGGCGGTTCAGGAACTGGAACTGCAGACAACAAGGAAGACGCTGCTAACTACACCAAGGACGCTATGGTAATTACAGTAACTTCGGACGAGGCCTTGCAAGGTCCGCCTCTGGTTACCGTGACAGACATTTCTGCCACCGGTGTTTCTGGTGCAGACTCAGGTAAGGCCGCCGCTGCCGTAAGGTACAATGGTGTTCTTGCAGTCGCACAGGGCGGCAACGTATGGAAGTTCACCGCTAACAAGCTAGCCTCTGCCGCTATCAATGCGGACACGGCAGTATTCCGAGCTGTAAAGGTTGTTTCAACTGACGTAGCGGCTAACGCCACGACGACAAACGCTCCGACCACAGCGAGTCCGGCGGTGCACACCAGGGCCTACACGCTAGACCTTGTTCTGTCGACACCTACATCGACGCCTGCTAACGCTGGCACGACGACACAGACTAATCCGTTCTTGACGACTGATTACAAGGCCGGTTCGGAGAACTCTACCGTCACAATTAGTGAGGCTACAATCGCAGCCGGTACGGCAACTGCTGTTACCGTAACCGATCAGGTTATCGCTTCTGCTGATGGCAAGACATTCTTCTACCAGCCGAAAGATGCGCTTGCCGATGGTGAGCACACCTACGTGGTCAAGGGTGTGGATGCAGCTGGTAACAAGCTGACAACCACAACCACGTTCACAAAGAGCGCTCGTAAAGACTTTGTGGTCGAATTGTTCGCTGGCTGGAACTCTGTTTCCGTGCCTTCGAACCCGTCTGATTCAGCTGTCGATTCTGTTCTCTCGAACGCAGGTATAAAACAGGTTGTTTCCTACGACGCAACTACACCTGCTCAACCGTGGAGAATTGCTTCTAAGGTTGATGGAACGTTCACGTCTCAGACCGACCCTGGTTTGACGACTGTTACCGCAGGACCTGGATACTGGGTTGAGACTTCTGACTTTGAAGATCAGACAATCTCTCTCGAAGGTCCTACGGCGCCAGGCGATGCTCGCCCAGGCCTGACCACGATTGCAACCGGCGACGGTTGGAACTTGGTTGGTGTGGTCGACCAGAGCAGGACGCAAACTCAGAAGGGCAACAAGAACGCCACGCTGACACGACCTAACGCTTCTGGTGTTGCGACCAACGTAACTGTTGGTACCTACTTCAACACCGTGAATAACGGTCGAGCGTACACGTTCAACACTGTCGCATCCGAGTTCCGTGAGCTGGTAACTGCAGACACCATGACTATTGGTTCTGGTGTATGGGTGTTCATCAGTCCACAGACCAACGGAGGACTTCCGCACATCGTTCCGTAAAGACGATTGCTGAAGTAAGAAAGTAATAACGGGCGCCCCCCTTCCGAATATCGGGAGGGGGGCGTTCTGCTAATTCATGGTTTGAATAAGAAGAAAATGCCCAATGGCAATGGAGATCCGAACATGAAACTTAGACTGCTGGGGATGTTGTTGGCTAGTGCTGTGCTGGCTAGTCTTGTCTCGGGTATTACCGAAAAAGTTTCGGCTCAGGCAGGCGATCCCAGCACGATGCCAGCTGCTTCATTCGTTACCTTGCATGGCAAGGTGGCCATCGCAGGAGGACTTGATCCGAATGGTATGACGCTAAAGGCAAAAATAGACGACTGGGAATCCAAACCGGTAACGATAGGAGATCATTCTGAGTACAAATATGTAGTACTCGTGGATGCGCCGAGCAATTACATAGGACAAACCATTACCTTTTGGCTTGAAGATCAAATCGAGGCACTGCAAACTTCACCTTTTGTATATGTGAATGAATCAGATAAGTCATATGCACTTGAATGGGAACTGCCGCAATTGAGAGAACTTGATATTGAGTTTGGAGCTGCTCCCGTACCTACAGCTACACCCACTATGGTCCCGCCTACACCGACTTCAACACCGGTGATTTTGTCGCCAACTTTTTACGAAGGCAGAATTCGGGCTGGTTCGATTCCACCACCAGATGGAACATTGATCTATGCCGTGATTGATGATTATGTGACTGCCGATGCTTCAGTGTTTGGCGGCCAGTACTTTCTGACGGTTGATCCATTATTAGAAAAGTATGATGGACAGATTGTGGAGTTTTTTATTGGAGATATGAAGGCGATCCAATCGGACGTATTTGTAAATGGAGAACCGCGTGAAGACTTTTTGTTGGTCTTCCCAGCATTGCCGACTCCGACGCCTGTTCCTCCAACACCAACGATGACCAGCACTCCAGAGCCAACAGCTACTCCGGTGCCCACGGTCACTCCGACGCCTACCGCAGAGCCCACACGGACACCTACACCTACGCCGACCCCGACTGTGCTTCCAACCTCTACTCCGACGCCTACTCCTATAGCTACGGCTCCTGACGAAATTGTTGAAAACACGTCTTCGGTAGTTGAAAAAGAGGAAGAAGAGGAAGACGGTGGTGGTATTTGTAGTGCGCGTGAAGGTGGCCCGGCGAGTGTTGGTACTCTGGCGTTGCTGTTAGCCCCTCTGGCTCTACTTGGATGGAGACGACTTGATAAAAAGGTTCACTAACCAGTTTTAATTAGGACTTTATTAACAAAGCGGCGGAAGCCTGTGAAACTCACAGGCTTCCGCCGCTTTTGGTTACTTTTACCTTGCGAGGGTACTTAGTATTTGAAACGACGCTTACAAGGACAGAACATCTAAGAACAATGCGCCTATATTGGCGAGGATATTCTTGAAAAGTTTCATTCCGAGCAATTAGTCTGTTCGAACGCCTTTCAGCAAAGTGGCCACAAACATAGGGCATGGAGATTGTACGGCGTTGATACTAAATCTTGTTTTATTGTTCGTAATGGAGGCTGGATCTTGAGCAAAATCAATGTAGCGATTATCGGTGCGGGTAACTGCGCATCTTCCCTGGTTCAAGGACTTTATAAGTACGGTGAGATTGATGAAGGCTCTGCCAGTATTCCGGGGCTTATGCACAACGTTCTAGGGGGATATGCTCTGAGTGATGTGAATATCGTTGCTGCTTTTGATGTTGACAATGCGAAAGTCGGGAAGGACCTTTCAGAAGCTCTTATTTCAAAAAATAATAACGCTCTCCAGTTTCATGAAGTTCCTCATATGGGTGTAACGGTTGATCGCGGAATGACTCATGACGGTATTGGAGAATTCCTAGAGGAGATTGTCGAAAAGGCTCCCGGTGAAACATCAGACATTGTTGGGATTTTACGAGAACGCGAAGTCGATGTGGTGATCAACTATCTTCCTGTGGGCTCGGAGCAGGCAACCAAGTGGTACGTTGAGCAGGTTTTAGCCGCCGGATGTGCTTTTGTGAACTGTATTCCTGTTTTTATTGCAAAAGAACCTTACTGGCAGAAGAGGTTTGCTGATCGCGGGTTACCTATTGTTGGTGACGATATTAAATCACAGGTTGGGGCTACTATCGTTCATCGAGTGCTTGCACGGTTGTTTGAAGATCGTGGTGTTCGTCTAGACAAGACTTACCAGTTGAATTTCGGAGGCAATACAGATTTCTACAATATGCTTGAGCGATCTCGCCTTACATCGAAGAAAATCTCTAAGACTAATGCAGTCCAATCACAGTTGGAAAAGGAATTGCCAACTGATGATGTTCACATAGGTCCATCTGATCATGTTCCGTGGTTGGAAGACCGTAAGTGGGCATACATTCGACTTGAAGGCACGTCCTGGGGTGACCAGCCATTAAACGTTGAGCTTAAGCTTGAGGTCGAAGATAGTCCCAACTCCGCTGGTGTGGCTATCGATGCTATTCGTAGCGCTAAGATAGCGCTCGATAAGGGTGTGAGCGGCGCAATTGAACCTGCATCTGCTTACTTCATGAAGTCACCACCTATTCAAATGCGAGACGATGATGCCAGACGTGCAGTTCAGGATTTTGCCGACGGTAATATCAACTGAGCTGATGTGCTATAGATTTCTGCTATGTGATGATGCACAACGACTAGCACTCTATCTTTGCAGCTACTATGATTGGTTGAATTTAGAATCGCATGGTTAATTAGTTAGTTTTTGTGTCTATTATGTTTGGGAGCTTAGGTGTAGATAATTGCGAATCGCACAAGTTTCTCCTTACGATTTCGCCCATCCTGGTGGCGTCCAACGGCATATTGCTTCTCTAAGTAGAGAGTTGCAATTACGTGGGCATGAACTTTCAATTCTTTCCCCTTGCACCAGTGAACAATCGTCCGTAGATACTGGTGATGTCAAATTTCATTCATTCGGAAGGTCGGTGCCAATTCCGACGGCTGGATCGATAGCTCGGATTTCATTTTCTGTCTGGCACGAATGGCGACTTAAGAATATGCTCGAGTTTGAACGGTTCGATATTGTGCACATTCATGAGCCACTGATGCCAATGTTTGCCCTAACGGCTTCTAGGTTCTCGCCTTCTGCGACTATTGGTACTTTTCATGCTTACAACGAGGGTCGAGGTAACGGATATACCATTTGGAAGAGAATTCTGAATCGTGGAGCTATTCGGCTGAATGGTCGAATAGCTGTTTCCAAACCAGCGAAGAACTTTGCTAACCGGTATTTCCCAGGTGATTATCGAGTTATTCCAAATGGGCTCGATGTTGATAGGTTCTCAATGCCTGCACCTAAACCTTCGGTTATGAAGGATGCTGATATAAATATGGTCTTTGTTGGTAGAGTTAATGAATCAAGAAAAGGGTTGAAATACGCTCTTGGGGCGTACTCGTTGTTGAAATGGGAATATCCGAATTTAAGGCTTATTGTCGTCGGTGGAGGTGTTCCTGATCGTGAATCTTATCGAATGATGGGGGAACGGTGCCGATCGCCGCATATCATTCATTTCATGGTAAAATGTTAGATTTAATCTCAAATGAAAACGGGAATCAGCGAAATCCCTTATGAAGCAAGCACTTTTGATATGCCTTTAGTACGTAAGATATTCGACACAGGCTCTCGCAAGCAAGGACAACTAAATTTCCACAGCACTTATAACCAGTTTGTGTGGAAGGCCATAAACCGGGCACGTGTCTTGGGGCTCATTTCAGGAAGTTATCGCCGTACATTTTTACGTCGTGGAATGAACGCGTTTACATTCGTTACCGAAAATTTGGAACAGGCGTGTCAAACAGAAAATTTAGAGATTAAATTATAATATTTTGGATTTGTTTCTTTATGAACTGTTTGTATTCTTGCTGAATAATCCACATGTGTAATTGCCGGGATCTGCGAGCGCGGAATGTTCAACAAATCAATACCAAATAATTTCTTATTTTCCTCGGTCATTTGAATGCGTTTGTCTTTGCGTACCCCTGCCACGAGCAACATATAAGGACTCTCCTCTTCAATCTCGAACCATTCCTGAACCTTTTCGGCTAAAACTGCTGGAGCAAAGGGACGAAACGATTCGCGGTATTTGATCTTTAGGTTCATCGTCGACTGCATTCTGGGGTTTCGAGCGTCCCCAATAATACTCCGTCCCCCTAACGCGCGTGGACCAAACTCCATCGGACCCTGAAATAAACCGATGACCTTACCCGTTTTTAAGTCTTCGACCACTGCGGTAACAAGTTGTGAATTATCAAAATGTTTATAAGAAATGTCCCGCTCGTCTAAAAATTTCCGAATTTCATATTCTTCAAATTTCGGTCCGAGATAAGCCCCCCGCATCTTGTCCTTTCCTTTGGTTACCCTTTCATTGCCCAGCATTTGATGCCAGATACTCAATCCCACACCCAAAGCGCCCCCCGCGTCGCCTGCGGCAGGTTGAATCCATATCTTATCGAAAATCTTTTCCTTGAGAATTTTCCCATTGCCCACGCAGTTTAAAGCTACACCCCCTGCGAGACACAGGTTTTTCATTCCAGTAAGCCCGCGGATATGCCGTGCCATTTTTAGCATGATAACTTCCGTAACCTTTTGCAGGGATGCTGCGATATCCATTTCCTTCTGAGTAAGCTGCGTTTCGGCCTCACGTGCAGGGTGGCCAAACACCGAAGCAAATTTTTTATTGGTCATGGCCATCCCGCCGAGATAATCGAAATAATCCATGTTCATTCTAAAGGAGCCATCATCCTTGAGATCTATCAGACGGTCAAGGATAAGGTCTACATATTTTGGCTGACCATACGGAGCCAGTCCCATAACCTTATATTCACCACTGTTGACCTTGAATCCGAGATAATACGTAAACGCCGAATAAAGCAAACCCAAAGAATGTGGAAAATGCAACTCCTGCAACAATTCAATTTTATTTCCTCTTCCCACAGCAATACTGCTGGTCGCCCATTCTCCGACCCCATCCATCGTAAGTATGGCAGCCTCCTGAAACGGAGACGGGAAAAACGCGCTGGACGCGTGGGACTCATGGTGTTCCGCAAACAAAACAGGGCCCTTATAGTCCAGATCTTTTCGGATATTAGACCGAGTCCATATTTTTTCTTTCAACCAAACCGGCATTGCCGACAAATATTGCCTCATACCCTTTGGAGCAATACCTAAATAGGTTTCCAGTATGCGCTCGAACTTGATGAATGGCTTGTCGTAAAACCCCACATAATCGAGGTCAGAGGTCTGGATACCTCCCTGCTTCAGGCAGAACCGCACTGCCTGAATGGGAAAGGCGGCATCGTGTTTTTTGCGTGTGAATCGTTCCTCTTGTGCTGCGGCGATGATTTCACCGTCTTGCACCAGGCATGCGGCAGAGTCATGATAAAATGCGGAAATTCCTAGAATATTCATTCGGGAAACTAAATTTTAAATTTTCCGGCACTCAACCAGAGCAGCCAGAGTCCGGCAAAAAGAACTGTTGCGTTCAACTTTACGGATAAAGAATGGAGAATCTTGAAGCGAGTTTCCAAATCAGGCTTTTCTACTTCAGAAGCATTTTTTATTTTTTCTTTAAGACTTCTCGCCTTTGGGTTCAACCCCAAGCCTGCAATTACGCTTCCGAGCATCATAATTCCCCAGGCACACCATTTGAGACCCACGCTTTCAAATCCGGCCAGCAGGAGTACCACCAACAACAGAGACCCACAAACATAACTGACTCTATAGTAACCGGGGACAATATATCCAACTAATTCTCCTGCTTTTTCCCGGTCCAAACTTTTAAAGACCGCTGGAGCTACGAAAAAGAAAAAAAAGATAATACTACCAATCCAACAAACCAGGTTTAGCAGATAAATAAAGTTTAGCAAGGTGGAACTCATGGAAAAACTCTATCCTGATAATATTAATATCAAAAAACAAGGTTTTAACAAAGGGTGAGCAAATTCTATTCCGTGATGGATTGAATTTCTCCAATAATTTTTTGGGCCGCCCCCCTTGAATCCGCAGCATCGCGAATAGGCCTGCCAACAACAATGAGATCTGCCCCATCTTGTAGAGCCTGACAAGGGGTTACAATCCGGCTCTGGTCATCGCCTTCCACAACAACCCATTGCGGACGGATACCTGGCACCACAATTTTAAAATCCTCACCGCATTTCTGCCGGACTAGTTTGGCCTCCTCTCCCGAACAAACAACTCCGGAGCACCCCGAGTTCTTTGCCCGGACAGCGCGATCCAATACCAATGCCGTCGCATTAATATCTTCACGAATGCCCAGGCTCGAAAGTGATGAAGCGCTGGTACTTGTGAGGACCGTAACCGCCAGCACTTCAAGACCAGAACCTTTCACCTCTTCTGCCGTCTCAAGAATTACTTCCCCCTCAGTAGAATGGACGGTGATATATTGGACTCCCAATTTCTGTGCTGACCGCAACGCTCCCCTTACGGTTGCCGGAATGTCATGAAGTTTGAGGTCAAGAAAAATGCCCGCCGAGGAATTATCCTGAATCATCTTTACGATATCTGGACCTTCACGGACAAACAACTCCAGTCCTATTTTAAAGCAACCCACAACACCTTCCAGTACCCGGACGAAATGTTCCGCCTCCTTTCTACCCGGAACATCCAGCGCAAAGATTAAACGGTCTTGAGGGTTTATTGTACTCATAATCTTCCTGAAAAAAATTCCTAGAGGCTGATCAATTAACCATGCCGATAAATACTCTCAGGGAAGCGGGTCATGACCGAATGATTTTTAATCTCCGGCCTACCAGATTCCAAGGCTTCTCCGGCCAGTTCCTTGAACATCATCAAGGGAACGTTTCCTCCAGCT
>CAJWJK010000028.1 GCA_913041535.1 uncultured Alphaproteobacteria bacterium | reverse complement strand
TTAACTCTCCGGCCTTTGCTTGACTTGATCCAATTTCATTTTGCAGGAATGCAAGAATTCTATTGTCTTCTGAACTCTGACCAGTTTCTATTTCTGAAATTTTCTTGCGAGTATTAATCGCCTCGCCCCATTGGTGTTGTTCTTCGTGTAGCTTCTGTAAATGTAACAACGCGTATCGATTCTTCGGATCCAGCTTGACAACTTCTTGAAAAGTCTCAGAGGCGCGATCTACGAAACCCCCATGACGAAAATCAAGCCCCAAACATAAAAGCACGCATGCGTGTTCCGGTGTTGTTATTTTTGGCCGTTGCAATAATGCTTCATGGAGATGAATTGCCTTTCCAACCTGCCCCTTTTCTCTAAGCAGATTTCCAAGGACTATTTGGATATCAAATGCATCTGGATGAATCTTTCTGGCTTTTGTTAGTTCTTCGATAGCTTGATCGATCTGATTGTCAACTAGGAAAACCAAGCCAAGTAAATAGTGTGGTGTTTCATTAAGGCGTCGACGATCAGTCCAGCTTCCGTCCCGAAGCTTGTAGCGTTCCCAACCCTTGCCAATAAGTATACCTATGAGTAGAGCAATGAAGATGGCCAGGAGATATAGGTCTGTTGTCATTATTTAGAATGTAAAAACTGTGTCACTCCGAGGTGACAATAATACAGGTCAGGACTTTGACGTGGTAAGCAGAAGGCATATCAGACGAGTATGAAGAAAAACATTAAAACATTTCCGTTCGCCAGAGGTCATGGATATGGATGACACCCTCCATATAAGTTCCAGATCTTATTACCACCAGGGCGGTAATTTTTTGTTTTTCCATGACTTGCAACGCTTCAACAGCAAGTCCCTCAGGATTCACAGTTAGTGGTTTAGTGGTCATGATCTTGCTAGCGGTAAGCGATAGTATGTTTTTTGATGTTGTCATGTGTCGGCGCAGGTCACCATCCGTTATTATTCCAAGCAACTTATCTTCATTATCAATGACACAGGTCATCCCAAGACCTTTTTTTGATATTTCACTTACAACTTCCGACACAGGTGTGTCAGCGTAAACTTTTGGTATATCAGGACCACGTTTCATGAGTTGTTCAACGCGCATTAATTGTTTGCCGAGGTTTCCACCCGGGTGAAGATTTGCAAAGTCTTCTTGACGAAAGCCCTTTGTCACTAGCAGTGCCATAGCTAGCCCATCACCAAGAGCAAGGGCTGCCGTAGTACTTGCAGTTGGAACAAGATTTAATGGACAAGCTTCTTCTGAGACGTGGCAATTAAGTGTGACCGTAGAAGATTTTCCAAGTGTCGAATTAGGTTCTCCTGTGAGGGCGATTAAGCTTGCACCGAGGCGCTTGATTGTTTCAAGTAGTCGAAGTATTTCCTCTGTTTCACCGCTATAAGACAGTGCAATAACAACATCTGTTGATTGAATTACCCCAAGGTCTCCGTGAATTGCTTCTGCGGGATGAAGAAAGAATGCAGGCGTACCAGTGCTCGACAAGGTAGCTGCAATTTTCCGACAGATGATGCCAGATTTTCCCATTCCTGTAACAATAACTCGGCCACGGCAGTTCATTAATAGGCGAATAGCCTTGTCGAACTGGTCGTCAATACGTTCCACAAGTTCGAGAATTGCTGCAGCCTCTGTTTGAAGAACCTTCTTGGCAAGTTTGCGATCAGGCGATGTTGATGTCACGCTCATTCCTGCTTGGACAAAGGGTTAGGATTGTTACGGACGACGCTATCGACTTGCAAGAGTTTTTGAATTAGAGGTTCTAGCGAATCGAGACGCAGGGAGTTTCCACCATCACTTTTGGCCTTCTTAGGATCATCATGTACTTCTAAAAAGAGGCCATCTATACCTGCTGCCACACCAGCTGCTGAAAGCGGATCAATGTAATTTGAGAGGCCTGTTGTTATTCCGTCGCCGGCGCCTGGGAGTTGTAGGCTATGTGTCACGTCAAATATTACCGGACAACCCAATTCACGAAGCATCGGAAATGCTCGAACATCTACAACTAGATTGTTGTATCCGAAACTTGTTCCACGTTCTGTTATAAGGACGTCGTTGTTTCCAGTTGATAGCACTTTGTCTATAACATGACGCATGTCTTTTGGTGAAAGGAATTGACCTTTCTTTACATTTACAGGTTTGCCTGTTTTCGCAGCCGCCAGTAAAAGGTCAGTTTGGCGTGAAAGAAATGCAGGGATTTGAATAACGTCTACAACCTCAGCGACAAGACTCGCATGGCTTGGTTCGTGAATGTCTGTTAATAGCGGCAGTTCAGTTTGAGATTTAATCTCAGCAAGAGTTTGAAGACCTGATTCAAGTCCTGGCCCACGGAATGAGTCTATCGAAGTTCTGTTTGCCTTGTCGTAAGAGGCCTTGAAGATAATTGCAGCGTTTGTTCTCGAAGCAATCTCAGCAATTTTGAGAGCCATGTCAACTGCATGGACCGAGCTTTCTATAACACACGGGCCTGCAATAAAAACAAGAGGGCTATTGCCGCCAATTGATAATGAGCCAATCCTAATCTGATGCACGAGTGCCATTATAGTAACGCTGATTAGGATGACAGGCCACTTGGTGTTCTTAGAGTGGCTACTAGGTTCTTGTTTAGCTAGCTTCAGCCGTATTTATTATTAGTTGCCCAGTCTTATGCTGAAGACTAGCCTGAACAAAACTAGAGAAGAGAGGGTGAGGTTTAAGAGGTTTTGATTGAAACTCTGGATGGAATTGGACTGCGAGATACCAAGGATGGTCTGGAATTTCGCAAATTTCTACAAATTTTCCATCTGGAGAGCGCCCAGAAATCTGAAACCCCTTAGCTTGTAAGGTCTTTTCATGGAGGCAATTAAATTCGTATCTATGACGGTGTCGCTCGTGAATCATCGATGTGCCGTAGATGCGTGCAGCCATAGATCCAGGAACTAAAGAGCAAGGATATTGTCCCAGTCGCATAGTGCCACCTAGATCGTCGACACCAAGGAGGTCTCTAAGTTTGTAAATTATCTTATGAGTAGCATCTTCGTTACATTCAGTGGAGTCTGCATCTTCAAGGCCGCAGACATTTTTAGCAAATTCCACAGCTGCCCACTGAAATCCATAGCAGATACCAAAGTACGGAATGCCTTGAGTTCGTGCATACTTTGCTGCTTTCATCATTCCACGAGTACCACGAGTTCCAAATCCACCTGGGACAAGAATGCCATGGGCTTCAGCCAATAAAGATGTTTCTTCCTCGTTTTCTAGAGCTTCTGCATCAACCCAGTTAAGGTTGATCTTGATGTCGTTCGCAAACCCCCCGTGATAGATTGCTTCGTTTAAGCTTTTGTAGGAATCCTCATAACCTGTGTATTTTCCAACAACATGTATTGTGAGTTCTTCTTTTGGGTGTTTGATACGTTTTACTAAGTCTTCCCAGGCTTCAGTATTAGCCTTGGTGGGCGGGAGGTCTAGTAATTTCAATAGAATCGGGTCGATTCCTTCTGCTGCTAGAACAAGGGGCACTTCATAGATTGTTTCTACGTCTTTCGCAGTAATAACAGCCTCTTCGTTAACGTCGCAAAAGAGAGCAATTTTTTGTTTGATATCTGAGTCAAGAAACCGATCAGTTCGGCAGAGCAAGATATCTGGTTGAATACCGATTGTGCGCAGTTCACGAACACTATGCTGAGTTGGCTTAGTTTTTAGTTCACCGGCTGTTCCGATATAAGGCACAAGCGTCAAGTGAATATATAAAGTGTTCTCTCGGCCTACATCAAGTCTAAATTGGCGAATTGCTTCAAGAAATGGGGAACTCTCAATGTCTCCAACAGTACCGCCAATTTCAACAATCATGATATCGATATCTTTTGCTGCCAGACGAATGCTGTCTTTAATCTCGTTGGTAATATGTGGGATAACTTGAACAGTCCTTCCAAGATAGTCGCCATGTCGTTCTTTCTGAATTACTGAAAGATAGATTTGACCCGTTGTCCAATTGCTATGCTGAGAAGCCACCATATTCGTGAAACGTTCATAATGACCTAAGTCGAGGTCAGTTTCTGCGCCATCATCTGTCACATAGACTTCCCCGTGTTGATAGGGACTCATAGTTCCCGGATCTATATTGATGTAAGGATCAAATTTTTGAAGTGCCACTGTGTAGCCATGATCTTCTAGCAAACGTCCAATAGAAGCAGCCGCCAAGCCTTTACCAAGTGAGGACACGACACCACCAGTGACAAAAATGTATTTGACGGGCCGTGTGCCAGGCTTATCCGTTGTCATGTTTTAACTCTGCTGTTCAGGGAGAGTATTTGGCGAGCCTGTTCTAGGCTCTCTGGAGTATCAACGCCAATTGATTCAGCGCTAGTTTCAATAGTTTTAATCCGCACCCCATTTTCCAGGGCTCTAAGTTGTTCCAGTGACTCAGCTAGTTCGAGAGGGGAGGGCTTTAGGTTAGCGTAGTTCAGTAAAAACGAACGCCGGTAGGCATATAACCCAATATGCTGAAAAACAGTTGCAGAGTGGGCTGCGTTACTAGCAAAGGGAATTGGCGAACGTGAAAAATAGAGAGCGTCACCATTACAGTTGATTACCACTTTAACTACATTGGGGTTGGCATAATCTGATTGGTCTGTAATTGGACGACGCACTGTTGCCATTTTAATTGCAGGGTCTTTTGAAATTTCCTGTGCGAGATTAGAGATAGTTTCAGGCTCTGTGGTTGGCTCGTCAGCTTGTAAATTTATGACAATTTCACAAGGAATTTCTGCAGCTAATTCGGCTATACGATCTGTTCCTGATTGATGCGAGGTTTTTGTCAGTCTTGCCACACCTCCAAATGCAGCGACGGCTGCCACGATACGCTTGTCATCCGTGGCCACTGCCACTGCATCGACACCGTTAGCTGTTGCTGCATGACGGTAAACATGCTCTATCATGGGGCTTCCTGCGATGTCTGCGAGCGGCTTCCCTGGAAGCCGTGTTGAATGAAAACGCGCAGGTATTAAGACGACAGTGTATAGTGGCTGTGAGGTTGGATCGAATGGATCTCGGAACTTTACGGGATGCACAATAAATCATATCACAGCGAAGTTCGATCGTTGTTTTGTTACAAATAACGCTGACGATAATCTAGAGCGTTGACGTCATCATAGTAGCTGTAAATCTTTATGATGTATTTGAAATCTACCGTATTAATTTCTGGGGCTGGGTTATTTGCAATGTGGATAACCTCGATCAATCCAGTGGTAGATCGTGCCACAACGATGGAAGAGAATTCGGTGGAATCTTTAAAGATAAACGATTCCTCTACACAAGTTCCTTTTCAGAACGATCTTCTTGGCGCTCAGTTTCAAGTTCCTACTGAGTACGCACCTCCAGTTCGAAATCCTTTTCAATTTTCGTTGGCAGATGAAGATTTAGCATCTCAGTCCTATGGAGAAGCAGGTTCCTCCGTGGACCAGTTTGTAGAAACATCTCGTGAGGGTGCAGAGATCAAGCTTATTGGTATTGCAGAAGCATCTACCAGTGATGGTGCTATTCATACGGCCATCATTACGATGTCAAATCAGCTATTCCTTCTTAAAAAAGGGGATGTTCTTGGTGAGGACTACAGTGTTTCTTTGGTTAATGCAGGGGGTGTTGAATTGTATCGTGCCGATAATGGCACGACCCTTCGTCTAAATCTTAAACCCTGACGAGGCGGACCTCTTTTACAGCTGCGAGGTTTTGAATCTCAGAGATTGCTTCTTCGGAGGGTGTTTGTCCCTCATCAATATTTACAACTCCTACCGCTTGATCTTTGTTGCGACCAAGAGCAAAAGTAGCAATATTGACACCGTGTTTTCCTAATATAGTACCGACATCGCCAATAACTCCGGGTTGATCCGTGTTGCTCAGGACAATCATTGCTCCATCAAGAGGTGCTTCGACAGCCGCGCCATTTACAAGCACTAGGCGTGGCACGGAGCTGTCAAATAGGGCACCCTCTACCCAGCGTTCATCCTCGCTCGTATGTAACTTGACTGAAAGAAGACGAGTAAAATTTCGTTGACGAGAACTCTGGGATTCAATTATTTCGATCCCACGATTTTCTGCCACAGTACGAGCATTCACAGAGCTTACCGTTGAGAGGATAGGCTTAAAGAGGCCCACCAAAACGGCGTTTCCAATCAGGTCTGTTTTTGTATCTGCGAGGTTGCCGTAGTACCTGATACCGACTGCTTCAATGCGTGCTGATGTCATCTGTGCAAGGAAAGCTCCAAGTCGTTCAGCAAGAGCGATGAAAGGCTGTAATCGAGAAAATTCCTCTGCAGACACAGAGGGAGAATTGACAGCATTACGGATGATGCCATCGCGCAAGAAATCTCGTAGTGTTGCTACAGTTTCTAGTCCAACGTTCTCTTGTGCTTCCCGTGTCGATGCGGCAATGTGTGGTGTTGCTATTACGTTTTCAAAGGTTTGCAACTGCTTGTTGGCTGGAGGCTCAACAGCAAATACATCAAGTGCTGCGCCACCGACATGCCCTGTTTGGATGGCTTCAGTTAAGGCAACTTCGTCAATCAAATCTCCTCTTGCTGTATTGACAATGCGGATTCCTTTCTTAGCTTGAGATAACCGCTTAGCATTGACTATGTGACGTGTTTTATCAGTGGAGGGGATATGTAGTGAGAGATAATCAGATCTAGCGAATAGATCGTCAAGTGTTACAAGTTCAGCACCCAGATCATCAGCCACCGGCTTTGCGATAAAGGGGTCATGCGCTATAACGCGCATTTCCAACGCTCGCGCACGACGGCAGACTTCTTGACCGATGCGGCCGAGACCAGCTAATCCGAGAGTTTTGTCTCGAAGTTCTTCTCCCATAAACATACGCTTATTCCACTTGCCTTGTTTCATGCTTGCATCTGCGGCAGGGATACGGCGAGCTAGTCCGAGCAAAAGAGCTATGGCTAGTTCAGCGACACTGATGCTGTTCGCGCCAGGCGCATTCATTACAACGATGCCTTTTTCGCTAGCAGTGCCCACGTCAACGTTATCAACGCCTGTTCCAGCACGTGCGATTGCACGAAGTTTTGGCGCTGCTTCAATTAGGCTGGAAGTTACTTGAGTGGCACTTCGAATGATCAATGCGTCAGCGTCAGAGAGATCTGCTATTAATTGGTCAGTTGATCGAGCTGGTTCGGCTTTAACTGTCCAGCCCTCATTGCGCAGTAAGGCTATAGCCGATGCTGGCAATTTGTCTGCAATAACAATCTTCATATCAGATATATTTTATGCGTGTCTGCGCTGACAAGATCACTTGGTTTAAATGCTTATCGCACTACGATGGTGCAAACTGCTAAAATTTTCGTAATACGATGTAAATTGTTACTTGTTTCAAGAGTTTTCAACAGGCTTTTCCACAGAAACTGTGAATAGCTAGTTCCAGTATAGGGGGCACGTCCCCTAAGTGGTCTAGTCAAACTAACGTGAGGCGCTAATGAATCGGAAAGTAGCAGTAGTAGGGGGTGCTGGCAATGTCGGTGCCACTGTGGCACATGCCATAGCAGCAAAAGAACTTGCAGATGTAGTTATTATCGACATCGCTGAACAAAAGGCGGCTGGGATGGCTTTGGATATGTACGAGGCTTGTCCGATCGAAAAATCAGATGCTCGAGTAATCGGTGGCGGTGACTGGGCAGAAGCTTCAGGAGCTGACATTGTTGTCATTACCTCTGGCAAACCACGCAAGCCAGGAATGAGTCGAGACGACTTAGTTCGTGACAATTTTGCAATTATGGAGAGCATTGCACCGAACCTAGTCAAGCACTGCCCAAATGCTATTGTTATCCCAGTAGCCAATCCGTTAGACGCGATGGCGCAAGCTCTATTGAAACTTTCGAAGTTTCCCCGGGAACGTATTATTGGTATGGCAGGAGTTCTTGATTCTGCTCGGATGCGGACCTTTATTGCAATGGAGCTTAACGTTTCAGTTGAAAATGTCCATGCTTTTGTACTCGGAGGACATGGCGACACGATGGTGCCTTTACCTCGGTACTCTACTGTTGCTGGCATTCCAATTACTGAGTTGTTATCGAAAGATCAGATTGAGGCAATCTCAAAACGTACAGCAAATGGTGGTGCAGAGATCACGAAACTTGTTGGAACAAGTGCTTGGTACGCACCAGGTTCTGCTGCAACAGAGATGGTAGAAGCAATACTTAAAGACAAGAAAAAAATCTTGCCCTGTTCAGTTTATCTACAAGGTGAATATGGTAAAGCGTTCACCAGGACAGTGATGGGCGCCACTTGGGCTTCAGCTGAGAAGAAGATGCCAAAGAACTATTTCAACGAGCTGAAAAAATATCTTCTAAAATAAAGACACTAATTTGCGGCATAAGCCGTATTTAATTGAAAAGGCGTGCTGGTGACAGTACGCCTTTTTTAATTCTTAAACACCCAAATACCGTTGTTGAACTTCTGGATTTTCTAATAACTCCACTGAGGTACCAGTCCAAACTACTCGACCTTTTTCAATAATATTGTGCCTGTCAGCTATGCGGGTAAGCGCTGCAACATTCTTATCAATTACCAAAATTGACTGGCCCTGGGTCTTAAGATCTTCAAGACATTTCCAAATTTCGGTACGAATTTGGGGGGCTAAACCCTCCGTTGCTTCATCTAAAATGAGAAGCTTCGGATTAATCATCAGCGCCCGACCAATGGCCAACATCTGCTGCTCACCCCCCGATAATTCGTTACCCATGCCGTTTATACGTAATTTAAGGGCTGGAAACCTCTCTAATACCTTTTCAAAAGTCCATGGATTAGTATTACCTGAAACGTTTCGTGCGGTTGCCACCAAATTTTCTCGAACTGTCAAATTGGGAAATATCTGTCGCCCCTCGGGCACAAGACCAATACCCATTTTAGCAATTCGATGAGAAGCCATGCCCGATATTATCTCGCCATTAAAAGTGATCTTACCACTATGCGGGGTCATCATTCCCATAATCGACCGAATAGTGGTCGTCTTCCCCATTCCATTGCGGCCCATCAACGTCACCATTTCTCCGGCTTCTACGTCCAGTGACATTCCAAACAATACTTGGCTGGTACCGTAGGCTGTTTCAACCCCTTCAACTTGTAACAGCAATTTGACTACTCCTCATCACCGAGATAAGCAGCCCGCACCTCTGGATTCAAACGAATATCCTCAGGTAAACCCGAAGCAATAGCGCTGCCATATACAAGGACTGTTATTTGATCGGCTAAGGCAAAAACAGCATCCATATCGTGCTCAATAAGCAGGATAGTATGCTCACCTTTTAGACCGTTAAGAATTTCTACCATTTTCTTGGATTCATCAGCGCCCATTCCGGCCATTGGCTCATCGAGTAGTAACAACTTTGGTTGTGTTACAAGCGCCATTGCAATTTCAAGCTGCCTATTCTCACCATGCGAAAGATTACATGCCAGCACTTGTGCCCGGTTCTCCAAACCGACCAATTCTAACGCCTCTTTGGCCGGTTGGGTTAGCCGAGCCTCTTTTTTTGCGGGCTGCCAAAATCTAAATGAATGTCCATCGTGGGCCTGAGCGGCTAATGCCACATTTTCTAATGCTGTAAACTCATTAAATATACTTGTTATCTGGAAAGTTCTGGCAATTCCACGGAGTGAACGATTGGGAGGGGAGGATCGGGTTATATCTTCTCCATTAAACGAGATGCGCCCTGAATCAGGTCTTAGTGCCCCCGAAACTTGAGAGATCATCGTGGTTTTACCCGCACCATTCGGCCCGATAACAGCATGTATTTTTCCAGGCTCCACTGATAAAGATAGATTATCCGTAGCCAATACTCCCCCAAAACTTTTTCGAAGGTTTTCTATATTTAATAAGGATTCAACCATTGTCCCTTTCCGGAAATTTATTGATTTCCTGCTCCTTCTCTAGAAATCCCAGCAATCCACCTCGCGCAAACAAAACCACTAGTATGAGAAAAGGTCCAAATATGAGTTGCCAATATTCTGTGATCCCAGAAAGTGCTTCTTCTAATAAGATAAAGACAAGCGCACCCACTATGGGGCCAGAAAGACTACCCATTCCACCAAGCAAAACCATAATTATCAGATCTCCAGATCGTGTCCAATGCATCATATCAGGGTTAACGAAGTCAGTATGATTTGCGAGAAGCGCACCTGCGAGACCTGCCATAGCACCGGCTATCACAAAAGCAGTCAATTTATACCGAAAAGTGGGAAAGCCAATTGCTTGCATCCTTTCCTCATTCGAACGTGCGCCCTTAACCACCATACCAAATCGAGAATTTACTATTCTTTGAGAAATCCAAAGGCAGAAAATAAGCAACCCATATACAAGATAATACAAGCTAGTCTTCTCGCTAAGGTCAATTAATCCCGAAAAATTGCTGGGTTCTGCAAGTGGCAAACCATCATCACCACCATAACGATCGAGGCTAACACCAAGGAAATACATCATTTGCGCTAAAGCCAGCGTAATCATAATGAAGTAAACACCTCGGGTCCGTAGACTAATGGCACCGAATACAACAGCAAACATCGCGCTAATAATTAGCGCCAACGGCCACTGGATGTATCCGCTAACAATCTCATGTTCGGCACAAATTCCTACGGTATACGCGCCAATACCGATAAAGACGGCATGCCCAAAGCTGATCATACCACCGTACCCCATAATCAAATTCAGGCTGAGGGCGCCAATGGCCAAAATCATCATGCGACGAGCTAAATCGAGATAAAACGGTACATCGGTCAAAGCGGCTATGGCTGGTACCATGGCCAGAAGCAAGAATATTAATAGGCATACTATCGTTTCGCGACTAACTTTCATGCCCTAGCCACTCCTAGCCGGGAACAGGCCCTGCGGCCTAAAGAAAAGCACTGCAGCCATCAAAATATAAATTAGCATTGACGCAGCAGCGGGGGCTGCTGTCTCAGCTGCATTTACAGGAAGAAATAGTTTAAAAAAGTCATCTAGGAATGATCGACCCAGTATCTCAATAACCCCTATCAGGAGGGCGCCGACAAAAGCTCCGCGGATTGACCCGATACCGCCGATCACAATCACCACCAGAACCTGAATAAGGATATTTTCACCCATACCAATAGTAGCCGCAAAAATTGGACCAGCCATAACGCCAGCAAGGGCGGCAAGTGCCGCTCCCAAACCGAAAACCAATGTAAAAACAACTTTAATATCCACACCAAGAGCTCCGATCATTTCTCGATTGGATGCCCCAGCACGAATTAGCATTCCCGTTCGCGTTTTAACGACTAAAATGTAGAGAAATGCCGCGATGAGTAGCCCCACGCCAATAACGAAAATCCGATATACCGGGAGTGGAATACTAAACAAAGTCAGCGATTGATTAAGAATGTTGGGCAACGGAACCTCAATGCCCGCAGGCCCCCAAATAAGACGCACAAGCTCGTTAAAAAACAGGATCATACCGAAGGTCGCCAAGACCTGATCCAAATGTCCACGGTCATACAGGTGTCTTAAAATTACGACCTCAAGCAGAACGCCAATCAAAAGCGTAGCGGGTAAAGCAAGAAAAATACCAATCAGAAATGAGTGAGTTGCCAATGTCACCGTTGCAGCGATGTAGGCACCTACCATATAGAGCGAGCCGTGGGCTAGGTTCATCATATCCATGATGCCAAAAACCAAC
>CAJWJK010000027.1 GCA_913041535.1 uncultured Alphaproteobacteria bacterium | reverse complement strand
CGCTGTGGGATAATATCCCGTGGAAGTTCGAGTCTTCTCGACCGCACCATATACCTGGCTCTCAGATACAGCTGCGGGTCTATTGGGGTGGATTTAAGGAGCGGAGAGTCGGCTTTGAGTTCTTATTTGGCTAGTGGCACTCTGTACTCTTTGAGATAGGCCGGAGATTTGATGTCTGACGATTTAGACAAGATGGCGCTCGATTATCATCGGCGTCCAAAACCGGGAAAGATAAGCGTTGTTCCGACGAAGGAACTCAGCTCACAGAACGATCTCACGTTGGCTTATTCGCCAGGAGTTGCTGCTGCATGTTTATCCATTTTGAAGGACCAATCCGAAGCTGTCAGTTTGACTGTGCGTGGCAATCTCGTGGGTGTGATTACCAATGGTTCAGCAGTGCTCGGGCTTGGCTCTATTGGGCCATTGGCGGCTAAACCAGTGATGGAAGGAAAGGGTGTATTATTTAAAAAGTTTGCAGGCATTGACGTTTTTGATCTTGAGGTAGATGCAATTGATCCCACCCAATTTATTGAGGTTGTTGCAGCGCTAGAACCTACGTTTGGGGCGATAAACCTTGAGGACATTCGAGCTCCTGATTGTTTCGTAATCGAGAGAGAGTTGCGAGCACGCATGAATATTCCTGTATTTCATGACGACCAGCATGGAACGGCAATCGTCGTTGCTTCTGCTATACATAATGGCCTCAGCATTGTCGGAAAGAATATTGGGGACATTAAATTGGTATGTTCGGGGGCTGGTGCCGCAGCGCTCGCGTCACTGGAACTATTGGTCAGTATGGGTCTTAAACCCAGCAACATACTGGTTGCGGATCGGGTTGGAATATTACATGGCGATCGCAAAAATGATGTTGACGCGTATAAACGAAAGTGGATTTCTGATACTGATTTTCGCAGTTTGGCTGATGCGCTGAACGATGCTGACATTTTTCTCGGCGTATCCGCTCCAGGCGTGCTTACTCCTGAAATGATAAAAACTATGGCGGATAAACCTCTAATAATGGCTTTGGCGAATCCGGTGGCAGAAATTTCGCCTGATGTTGCAAGAGAAACTCGCCCTGATGCTATTATTGCCACAGGGCGTTCTGATTACCCAAACCAAGTAAATAATGTTCTTTGTTTTCCATTCATCTTTAGGGGTGCACTTGATGTTGGGGCAACGTCAATTAATGAAGAAATGAAGTTAGCCTGTGTTCACGCACTGGCTGGTCTCGCAAAAATGGACATAAGTGATGAGGTGATGAGGGCCTATGGAATCGGGTCTCTCGGTTTTGGATCAGAGTATTTGATACCAAAGCCATTAGATTCGAGGATTCTACTCGAAGTAGCTCCAGCAGTTGCTAAAGCGGCTATGGAGAGCGGTGTTGCAACACGACCTATTTCAGACCTATGTAAATATCGGGCCCAATTGGAAACACTATGTAATTAATGTGGGTCGCAATATATTGTCAGTTAGTGATAACTCGTGTCTGCGACTCTCCTGTTATTGAACATTAACGATTGTTATGATTTCGAATCGAATGCCTAGTATTGATTTTAACCTTGGTAAAACCGTAGATGCCTTACGGGATTCAGTTGCGGTTTTTTCTAGTAAGGAAATCGCTCCACGTGCTGCCGATATTGATAAACATAATGATTTTCCGCGAGACTTATGGGCTAAACTTGGTGCTCTTGGTGTCCTTGGAATTACAGTGAGTCCAGATTATGGCGGCGCGGGTATGGGATATCTCGCGCATGTGGTAGCGATGGAGGAAATCAGTCGTGCCTCAGCGTCGGTAGGTCTGAGTTACGGCGCCCACTCAAATCTTTGTGTTAATCAAATTTATTGTAATGGCACTGCCCAACAGAAGCACAAGTATTTGCCAAAGCTCATAACTGGTCACCATGTTGGGGCTCTTGCAATGAGTGAGGTTGGTGCCGGATCCGATATTGTTGGAATGCGGCTAAGTGCCAAGAGGCGAGGATCTCAATATGTCCTCAATGGCAATAAGATGTGGATAACGAATGGCCCAGATGCTGACATAATTGTTGTTTATGCGAAGACAGACCCTGATGCAGGGTCTCGGGGAATCACTGCGTTTATTGTTGATGGCGGTACGCCTGGTTTTAAGAGGGCGCCAAAGCTTGATAAGCTTGGTATGCGGGGCTCGAATACATGCGAATTAGTGTTCGATAACTGTATGGTGCCCATGGAGAATGTATTAGGCGCGGTTGGTGGTGGAATATCGGTTTTGATGAGTGGTCTAGACTATGAACGTGCTGTGTTGGCTGGCGGGCCACTTGGTCTCATGCAACATTGCATGGATATTGTGGTGCCGTACTTACACGAGCGAAAGCAGTTCAACAGAGCAATCGGTGAATTCCAACTTATGCAAGGTAAATTAGCGGATATGTACACGACGATGAGTGCTTGCAAATCATATGTCTACGCTGTTGCAGCGGCGTGTGATCGGGGACATTCAAGTCGTAAAGATGCTGCGGGTGCTATCCTCTATGCCGCTGAGAGGGCAACTTGGATGGCACTAGAGGCTATTCAGTGTCTTGGTGGCAATGGCTATACAAATGAATATCCAACTGGGCGTCTTCTGCGCGACGCTAAGCTTTATGAGATTGGAGCGGGCACTTCTGAGATTAGACGTATGCTTATTGGGCGAGAAGTTTTCGAGGAGACCGCATAATACATGACGCCCGTTGAGTTTTTTTTCGACTTTGCATCACCTTACGGTTACGTCGCCAGTCGGTTTATAGAGGCTTTATCGGCCAGACACGGCAGACGGGTTAGGTGGAGGCCATTCATGTTAGGGGCCGCATTTAAAGCGACAGGGGCGGAAGCGCTTGTAAACTATCCTTTGAAGGGCGATTACGCGGTTCATGATATTGCGCGGACATGTCGTATGCATCGCATTGACTTCTCTCTACCTTCTGGATTTCCTCATGCTATGCTTGCACCTTCTCGTGCCTTTTATTGGCTTCATGATCAAGATGAAGAGCTTGCTAAGCGTTTTGCATTAGCTATCTATAATGCTTATTTTGTTGAAGGTCGAAGCTGCAGCAACCCTGATGTGACTGCAGAGGTTGCAGGCAGTTTAGGTGTTGAAAGGGCAGATATTTTGGCTGCAATGAAAAGGTTAAATATTAAAGAAAGGCTTAAGACGGAAACGGATTTGGCTATTCAACGCGGTGTCTTTGGTTCACCATTCTTTTTGGTAGACGGTGAACCATTCTGGGGTGCTGATCGGTTAGACCAGTTGGAGATTTGGTTGTCTGGCGGTGGTTGGTAGAAGTTATACAGTTGTATAGACTGAACGGGTGGTTAAAGGGAAATCGGACTACCCTTATAAATTGGATGGTGCCTCTTGAACGTGCTCGAAACTGCAGTTAATGGGTCAGGGTCCGAGTTCGTTGCCAACTCCAAGTATGCTGGTGAATTGGTCGAGGACCTTAGGTCCCAAGTAAAGCGTGTAACTGAGGGTGGCGGGCAAGTGGCTCGCGAACGGCACGTGGGCCGAGGTAAACTTATGCCGAGAGAGCGGGTGCGACTTTTGCTTGATGCGGGTGCTCCTTTCCTTGAGCTCTCTCAATTGGCCGCGCATGGCATGTATGATGGTATGGCGCCCTCTGCCGGAATAATCACAGGGATTGGGCGTATATGTGGTCATGAATGCGTTGTGGTTGCTAACGACGCTACGGTTAAGGGCGGGACATATTTTCCTGAAACCGTTAAGAAACATTTGCGCGCTCAAGAGATTGCATCGGAGAATCGTCTGCCTTGTATCTATCTTGTTGATTCAGGAGGTGCCTATCTGCCGGAGCAAGATAAAGTTTTTCCAGATCGCGATCACTTCGGTAGAATTTTCTATAATCAGGCTCGAATGTCGGCAGACCGTATTCCTCAAATTTCAATAGTGATGGGCTCATGTACAGCAGGCGGAGCTTATGTTCCAGCGATGTCGGATGAGAGTATAATAGTTAAAGGACAAGGTACGATCTTTCTTGGTGGCCCACCTTTGGTTCGGGCAGCTACTGGTGAGGTGGTTTCAGCTGAAGAACTGGGTGGTGCTGATCTTCATTCACGTGTATCGGGTGTCGCCGATCAAATGGCACGTGATGACTCTCATGCTATAGCCTTGGCCCGTAAAGCCATAGGGCATTTGAATCTGAAAAAGAAGATTGATGTCGCATGTGTACGACCTAGAGATCCTTTGTATGACCCAAAAGAACTGGTTGGGGTTGTTCCGCGCAATCCCCGTGAGTCCTATGATGTTCGCGAGGTCATTGCACGCATTGTTGATGGGAGTGAATTTGATGAGTTTAAAGAACTTTATGGCAAAACATTGGTTGCTGGATTTGCTCATCTTCATGGCTATCCCATTGGCATCCTTGCTAATAATGGTGCGTTATATTCCGAGTCCGCCCTCAAAGGTGCACATTTTGTAGAGCTATGTGCCCAGAGACGTATTCCACTTATCTTTCTCCAGAACATATCTGGTTTTATGGTAGGAAAGAAGTATGAGGCGGGTGGGATCGCTAAAGATGGTGCAAAATTGGTTATGGCGGTGGCATGTGCTGCCGTGCCAAAAATAACTGTTATTATAGGTGGATCTTTTGGTGCAGGAAATTATGGAATGTGCGGCAGAGCATTTGGGCCTCGTTTTATATGGATGTGGCCAAATGCAAGGATTTCGGTAATGGGTGGAGAGCAGGCTGCCAGTGTCCTCACTCAAGTGCGTCGCGATAATGCTGAGGTTAAAGGAGAGAATTGGTCAAAGTCCATGGAAGATTCCTTTAAAGAAGGGATACTTGAACAGTACGATGTTCAAGGTCACCCATATTATTCGACTGCTAGATTGTGGGATGATGGTGTTATTGATCCCAAGGAAACGCGAACAGTTCTTGGCCTGTCATTGTCAGCAGCGCTGAATGCGCCAATTGAGGAAAGCCGCTTTGGCGTCTTTCGTATGTAGTTGTGGGCAATAACTCGGTTCTTACGTTGATAGAGGGAGAGGTTGCAACTCTGACCTTAAATCGACCCCAGTTTCATAATGCTTTCGATGAACAGATGATCGAGGAACTTTTAGGTGCACTAGAAAGTGTGTCAGTTAATGACTCGATTCGTGTTGTTATATTAGCGGCTAATGGAAGTAGTTTTAGCGCTGGAGCAGACCTTGGTTGGATGCGTCGTGCATCTAGGATGACTGAGAATGAAAATCTTTCAGATGCTCGGCGACTTGCCTGTCTTCTTTCTACATTAAATAAATTAGCCAAACCGACTATTGCACTTGTACATGGTCCTGCATATGGGGGTGGGATAGGAATTTTATGTTGCTGTGACATTGTTTTAGCCACTCCGGCTTGTCGCTTTAAGCTGAGTGAGGTAAGGCTGGGTTTGATACCGGCGGTTATAATGCCTTACGTTATTGCAGCCATAGGCGCAAGGCATACGCGCAGATACGCACTCACTGCTGAAACCATTCATCTGGATTTAGCATTGAAGATGGGTTTGGTTCATATCAAATGTAAAGATGATAAAGAGTTGAAAGCTGACTGTGACAAGCTTTCTAATTCACTGTTGTCTGGTGGTGCAGAGGCAATTGGTGATGCTAAGAATTTTTTACTGAAGATTTCGGGGTATCCCATTGATAGCGATCTAATTGAAGAATCTGCATGCCGAATTGCCCGCCGTCGTACACAGGACGAAGCGAAAGAGGGTATTGAGGCGTTTCTCGAGAAACGTGCCCCAGTCTGGGTTAAGTAGAGACCAGACACGGTTATGTAATGTTTAAGACAGTGCTCATTGCAAATCGTGGCGAGATTGCATGTCGAATTATTCGTACTGCGCGCAACATGGGTATTAACACCATTGCTGTCTTTTCGGAAGCTGATCGTGATTCGTTACATGTTTCACTTGCAGACGTCGCTGTGAACTTGGGGTCTTCTGAACCGCAAAACAGTTATCTTAATAGTAAGAAGATAGCCGATATAGCAAGCCATCATGAAGCGGATGCAATACATCCGGGTTATGGGTTTCTTTCGGAAGACGCTAACTTTGCAGAATTGTGTGAACGTCAAAGTATTCGGTTTATTGGCCCGCCAGTCTCTGCGATTCGGTCTATGGGTGAAAAGGACACCTCAAAGCGTATCGCTGAGTCTGCAGGTATTTCTGTAGTGCCCGGTTATCATGGGGGCGGTCAAGAGATAGAAAGACTGCAGAGTGAGGCAGATCAGATTGGGTATCCAATATTGATAAAGCCGATTGCAGGCGGGGGCGGTAGAGCAATCCGTATAGCTCAAGAAAACGAGAACTTTGCTGACGAAGTTTATGCAGCACGTCAGGATGCAAAGAGAATATTTGGAGACGATCGAGTTCTCATCGAGCGATTTATCACCAACGCACGACATATCGAGATTCAAGTTGTTTGTGATGATTTGGGAAATTGCATAAGCCTTTTTGAAAGAGATTGCTCTATTCAGCGCAATAGGCAGAAGATTTTAGAGGAATCTCCTGCGGCTGATCTTTCATCGACAATGCGAAAAAAACTTAGTGAGGCAGCTATTTCGTTAACTCAAGCTGTAGACTATAGAGGAGTGGGTACAGTTGAGTTCGTGGTAGATACAGATCACGCGGATGCGTTTTATTTCATGGAGATGAATACCCGTCTACAAGTGGAGCATCCAGTTACGGAAATGGTAACTGGTCTTGATCTGGTCGAGTGGCAACTTCGCATTGCATGGGGGGAAGAGATTCCAATTAAACAGGAAGACATTTCTCTATCTGGTCATGCTATAGAGGCTCGTATATATGCGGAAGACCCTAGCCAAAACTATATTCCGGCGTCAGGCGTCTTGGATCAACTAGTTTGGCCAAATTCAGATACATGGCTGAGGATCGATACTGGGTTTGTGGAAGGCGATTCTATACCTACCCACTATGATCCTTTAATTGCTAAACTTATTATTGCGGGCAGCAGCCGTACGCAGGCGCTAATGCGCCTACGAAAGGCTTTGGCCTCGATCGTGATATCGGGTGTTTCCACTAATCTTGATCTACTGAGAGCCATATTAAGCGACGATAGATTCATTGCTGGTTCTGTAAAAACTGATTTTGTTGAAGAACACCTGGATACCTTTTCTTTAGACATTCCGTGTAATGCCCTGTTGGCTATAGGTTGTCTTGGTATTCTTGACCAGAGACGTGCCAACACAATTTCTCAATTGAGTGTATCCGTTGATCCGAACTCGCCATGGCATTGTACCAATAGTTGGGTACTTAATGGGCATGCGACCGAGCGCATAAAGTTTCGTGGAAGTGTGCGTGAGTGGGATATGGATGTGGTTCGCCTACCAGACGGTTGCTCCGTGACCATTGACAAAAAAACAGTTGTAGTGCGTGGCAGCCTAATGAAGGGATATATAAAAACTGAAGTTGAAGGTGTGTACAGGCTTGTAAAGTTTGCGCTGAATGGCTCCAGTCTATCGTTACGTTGGGACGGACGTTTTTATCAGCTTGAAGTAGTTAACGGGCTTGCCAACTCTGTTACGGAAAACGAAAACAATACAGATGTGCGTTCGCCCATGGCAGGTCGAATTTCTGCTATCTTTGTAAAGTCAGGGGATAATGTTGAGGTTGGAGCACCACTGGTAGTTGTAGAAGCGATGAAGATGGAGCATACAGTTCGTGCTCCGAGTAGTGGTCGTGTTGGAAACGTGCATTATTCCATCGGGGTAGAAGTTGAAGATGGTTCTAATATTCTTGAATTTTTATCTGATTGATAGACATGCCATTACATATAATTAAGTTGTGTGTTGGGGTTTCTAGCATAGGAAAACTTCGCGAGATTCAAGCCAAGCGCATGGAGACTATGCGCCAACGCGGGCAGACGCCTTTGCTTCGCCATATTACAAGAAATCGACCAAGGAGGATGCGGGAGATACTAGCGGGAGGTTCGATGTATTGGGTAATTAAGGGCTATATTCGAGCCCGTCAAAGGATCGTAGCATTCGAGGAGGTGGATAATCGAGATGATGTTAAGCGTTGTGGAATTATGTTGGATTCTCTCTTGATTGAGACGGAGTTGCAGCCGCGTAGACCGCACCAGGGTTGGCGCTATTTAGAACCAAACGATGCACCGCGCGATGTTACTGTCAGTAAAAGTAACGATCTGCCCCCAGAGTTGGTAACAGAACTGGAGGCTTTGGGCCTAATCTGAATTCTTGGGCAAATGATTCGTTTTCTATCAGTAATCGTCATCTATAAAAGTGTTTAATAACAACGTATTAACGAATACGTTGGAAGAAAACAATTAACTATCCTAAAACCGATATCCAATAATGCTTCCGAGAGAATACTGGATGTCGTCAACTGATAAAGGGCTATTGGCAGCATCGCTGAGCAATAGACTAAGGCGGCTATCAAGTGTCATGTATGCGTTTGGTGTGATCATGAATATGAAATTCATAAAGCCACCAATATCACGAACACCACCAGATTGGGGAACAAAGCTTCCGCTACTGAAGTATGAACTCAAATAGGTCTTGTCAGCGTAGTGTCCTTTTGCTCCAACGATTAGATATGTCTGTTCGCTGAATCGCCCCCCCATGGCAGCACTGCCGCTGGCGATTATTCCTTGATGCCCGTCCGTAATGCCTTTCCGAACATCGCCAAGGAAGCGCCAATTTTTTCGATATAACTCAAAGAAAGCACCGCCCTCTATACTTGATTCAATATCACGGAGGTTCCCAAGACGAGAGTTTTGGCTGGATTGCCGGCCTCGATCATATGTAAGCCTTAAACCGCCGCGCATTTGGCCATCGCGAAACAGTACAGCTCCTAGACCGCGCTGGGTGCTCACGAAGTATTTTTCACGCCACTCAACATCAATTAGGGGAACTGGCAGTACCTCATATTCGGTGCTGCCAGGATAATCAGGCGCCATTACAAGCCCTGAGCCAACGTTAATTCTCCAATCTGATTCAGAAGCTCCACCATGGAGAGCCATTGCTCCCGCAAGGTATTCTTCCCACCATTCGACATCAGATGCCAGCGTTGAATGTGCAAACACTGTGAGTGCTGCAGATAATATAAAAATTCTTATCATTATCAGACTCGGTTAGGCGATGACCACGGTATCCGCTTGCTTGTTCGTGTGCAAGTAGAGGCAATGTTTATTGTGTCGGTGTTTCAAGACGAATTTGCACCTCTTTCGCGATTGCCAGCGATGCTGTTAAACCAGGCGATTCTATCCCGAATAAATTTAAAAGACCTTTCACGCCGTGCGTTTTCTCGCATTGGATTAAGAAATCAGACGGCGGCGTTCCAGGTGCCTGCAATTTGGGTCTAATCCCTGCGTAACCGGGCTTCAGCGAGTCGTTGCAAAGCTTAGGATAGTACTTTCTGATTGCTTCATAAAACCTTTCAATTTCATCTTTATCAACATCGTAATTAAGACTGTCTACCCAGTGTTGGTCTGGTCCGAACCGCATGTTGTTAGCAAGGTCTAGGGTGAGGTGGACACCAAGTCCTGCCGATTCAGGTAGCGGATATATCAGCCTTCGAAATGGAGATGTGCCATTGGCTGTGAAGTAGTTGCCTTTTGAGAGGTAGAGTTCAGGGATGATATCCGCGGGCATTCCAGTAATATTTCTCGCGACATTCTGTGCTGCTAATCCTGCCGCGTTTATAAGTTCGTTACAGAGGAGCTCCATCTCGCCATCCTCATAGCCGACTCTTATGCGCAAACCGGCTTCGTTGACATCACCGCGAAGGAACTTTGTATACATAGCAAATATTGCGCCATGTGATTCTGCCTCACCCTGAAGTGTCAGCATGAATGCATGACTATCTAAAATCCCGGTAGATGGAGACATTAGCGCTGCTACACAGGAAAGCGCTGGTTCTATTGCTCGAGCGTCTGCTGCATCGAGCCATTGTAAATCGTCGACTCCATTCGCTAAACCTTTAGCTTGCAATTTTTTTAATGCCTCTTTTTCATATTCTTGTGTTGCCACAATCAATTTACCTGTGCGCCTATAGGGGATACCGTATTGGTCACAATACTCATAAATTGCTTTGCGTCCCTCTACGCATAACTGTGCTTTTAAACTGCCCAATGGGTAATAGATGCCTGCATGGATGACTTCGCTGCTGCGGGAACTGGTTTCAGTGCCAATCTGTCCGGCCATTTCAATTACAATGACATCGCGACCTGAGAGAGCAAGGTTTCGCGCAATAGCAAGGCCGATGACCCCAGCGCCAATTACAACACTATGAATTCGTTCCAACATGCTGCATTAGTCTTTCGTTACGATCAAAGGGCGCCCCGCCGGTAGATCGGACATGAAGATCAGAAGTTGTCAAACATTGGCATCTATATTACAGCACATATTAATCTTAAGTTATTGTACATACATTGGGTTGTTAGAAAATATATGCTCAAATATCTAGACGGCCAATTTGAAGGGCTGATTATTCACAATATCTAGTGCTTGGGTGGTTAAAGCTAGTATTTTGGTTAAATGGCCGGCATCCTATGCTCGAAATTGGGTATGGTGTGCACAAGTACGTAGCTATGAATTGAGATACTGAACAATTTCTGTCGGTACGTGGGTATCAGTAATGCGTAAGAGTCATAGTCATCGAAAACTAGCCAACTCAACGAATAATGTAGCTGCATTCCTCGATAAGTTGTCTGCAATCCCTGTTGTAAAACCAATCACACAAAGAGGCCGCCTTATTTTTGCTCTTGATGCAACGGCAAGTAGACAGCCGACATGGGATAGGGCGTGTGGGATTCAGGGAGAGATGTTTAATGAGACAGCAGGACTCGGAGGGATTGAGATGCAAATGGTGTTTTATCGAGGGTTTGGTGACTTTCAAATAACACCGTGGTACACCCGTTCAGATGCCTTGGTCGAAAAGATGACTGCAGTTCAATGCCTTGGTGGACATACTCAAATGGAAAAAGTTTTAAACCATGCAATTTGCGAGACGAGGAATTGTAACGTGGATGCTGTGGTGTTCGTTGGGGATTGCTTGGAGGAAGATATTGATAGCGTTTGCCGTGTAGCGGGTGAGCTCGGTGTTCTTGGCGTGCCAATGTTCTTGTTTCAAGAAGGAGTTGAGCCCACTGCACAAATGGCTTTTCGTCAAATTGCGCGGTTAACCAAGGGTGCTTATTGCCAATTTGATTTGTCTAGTGCTCAGCAGCTTTGTGATCTTCTGCGGGCAGTAGCAGTGTACGCTGCTGGGGGGAGGCGCGCTCTTGCAGATTTTGGAGCTCGCACCGGTAAAGATGCTCTATTAATCGCGCAGCAAATTAAATAAGAAGCCTATGACGTGGCTCATTCTCGGCGTTTGTGTCCTCCTAGCAGCAGGTCTGTTTGCACGCTGGTTTTCGACTGCTGATCCCCAAGCTGTGGCGAAGACTGTCAAGTGGTGCGGTATAGCCTTAATTGCGGCATTAGTTGTTTATCTCACTTTAACAAAGAGATTTTTGTTAGTGCCACCTTTAGCTGTGTTGGGGATGTTTCTTTGGCGCCGAATAAGTCGGGGTGGGGGTAGTTGGATACCAGGCTTGTCTCAACGGCCTTCTTCTGGCCAGTCGTCAGTTGTTGAAACACCATACCTTCGAATGTCATTAGACCATGACAGCAGCACAATCTCTGGTGAGATTAGGAAAGGTAGATTTATGGGTAAAGACCTATCTGATCTTACGTTTGATGAGCTAATGGAATTACTGTCAGAATGCCGACAGAACGATGGTCAATCTGCTCAGCTAATAGAGGCTTACCTTGATCGGGTAGAGGGTTCTGAATGGCGCAATCGTTCAGATGGTGCGGCCAATTATAATGATGTGCATATGACTCGTAAGGAGGCATTTAACGTTTTGGGCCTTGAGGAAGGTGCTTCAGATGATGAAATCAGGGCAGCTCATCATCGTTTAATTCTTAAGATTCATCCGGACCAGGGCGGATCAAATTACCTTGCCGCCAAAATAAATCAAGCAAAGGAATTCTTGCTTGGCTCTTAAGCTTAAACTTGTCACAGTGGCAGATAACAGCCCATAATCTCACCGCACTATCAGGTTATCTGTTGCGGAGCTTTGTAGCTCGTAGGACTCAGAGATGCCAAATCTACCCAGAAAGGCAGTATTTCCCGTAGGTGGTCTCGGTAGCCGGTTTC
>CAJWJK010000026.1 GCA_913041535.1 uncultured Alphaproteobacteria bacterium | reverse complement strand
CCACGAACCCGAGGGTGATTCCAACCGAGATAAAGCTCATCTTTGGGAAGAGGATTGTAGGGAGCGTGTGTTTTAGGATTAGCCATGTCCGTATCACGTGCATCAAAATTATCCGCAATCAACTTAAAATAATTGTCACAAGAAGTTTGCGCGTGATGATCTCGAACCACCAAGGCATCAGGAAGGTAGTCAAAAATACTCTCCATTGTTTCGTGGAAAAGTGGTAGCCAATGTTCCATGCCTATATGGTGCTTTCGTGAACAAACCGCTTCATATAGGGGGTCTTCTTTGGGTACACCGAAGAGAGAGGTGTATTTGGCACGAAAACGAGCAATAGAATCATCGTCAAAAATAATTTCATTGGCTGGTCCAACTACCAATTGATCAAGTGTTTCCTTGCTACGCTGGCTTAGGGGGTCAAAGCTACGAATCGAGTCTACGATGTCTCCAAAAAAATCAAGCCGGACTGGGTGAGAAGCATTGGGTACGAATAAGTCGATTAGGCTTCCGCGTGCTGCAAACTCTCCGGGTTCACGAACGGTTGCTGAAGAAAAATACCCATAGTTTGCAAGAAAATTGAGCAATGAGGCTCGATCTAAATGATTGCCTTTGTTGATGTTCAATTGTGCAGATTCTATTGTCTTTCGGTCAGGCACCCTTTGGATAGCAGCGCCTATGGTAGTAAGGATAACTTTCGTCGTAGAAGTATCGTTGGTTACTAGATTGCCAAGTACGTCAAGGCGTTTTGCCAGTATTTCCCTGTTTGGCGAGATTCGGTCATAAGGAAGGCAATCCCAGGGGGGGAATTGGAGTGTTTGAATATCTGGTGCAAAGAAGGAAATTGTTTGTGACATCTCGTCTAAGCGAGTTTCGTTGTGCGCTAAGAAAAGAATTGTTCCAGTTGCAGTGGCGGTAAGCTCCTCAAGTACCATTGCATCAAGGCCTTCAGGAGCTTCTCCAATGGTCCATGATCCTTTATCAAAAATTGAATTATCTAACTTTAACAGATAGTTAGGCACGGTATTTCATCTTCATTAATAGATTCATAACGGGGCGGTTTAGGCTCTTTGGTAAAGGCCGTTTGCTTGTAAGCCAAGCCCACAAATCTGTATCTTCCATAGTGAGGATTTCTTCGTACTCCTCGAGTTCGGCGGAATCGAATGTTGACAAGTTGCGTTCAGCAAAGGCTCCGAGGAATAAATCGAGCTCTTTTGTTCCCCGCCGCCGACTAAGGTATTCCAAGTACTTGCGTCTCGTTGATATATCAAGAGATTTTGCCATTTTGCCGCCTGTGACTGGTGTTTATATCAGCATCCTTATTGCAATACACGAATATGTGCATGTGTTAATCGCACCATGGCAATACTGCGTTTCCCACGCTAAGTTTGAAAATTGGTCTATAGGTTGAGGTAAAGATGCGACCAGATGTTCTTTTCTCTTTATTTGTACCATTAACAACCTTGCCAGGAGTGGGCCCGAAGATCGGTGATGCTCTCTCTGCTCTAGCTGGTCCAAACATTGTTGACTTACTCTGGCACCTACCAACAGGTTTATTGGACAGAAGGCAAGTGTCTTCCATTGCAGATGCACCCCATGGTTCTTTAGTTACTTTAACGGTGAACATTGGCGAGCATAAACCTTCCCCTGCTCGTCGTGGGCCTTACCGAGTTCGCTGTAGTGATAAGACCGGGCACCTTGATCTAGTATTCTTTAACGCTCGCCGCGAGTATTTATTACAACGATTTCCACCTTCCTCCCAACGGGTCATAAGTGGGGTTATCGAATATTTTAACGGAAGTTTGCAGATCACGCATCCAGATCGTATTGGCAAACCCGACGAACTTGCAGCCATAGCGGTTGTCGAAGCGGTATATCCTATGGCTGCAGGAGTTAACGGAAAAACGGTCAATAGGGCAATAAAGGCAGCGTTAGAGAGAGCATCAGAATTGCCCGAGTGGTTGACACTGGAGTATAGAGATTCCCAGAAATGGATGTCTTGGAAAGACGCACTAACTCACTTGCACTGCCCTTCCACAACTACTGATACAGAGGTAATGGCACCTGCCCGCCAGCGTTTAGCCTACGATGAGTTGTTGGCTAACCAACTGGCTCTTGGTTTAACACGTGCCCATACACGAGATGGTAATGGTCGACCTTTGATAGGTGATGACAAACTATATAAGGAGGGTATAGCGGGACTACCATATAAGCTGACACCATCGCAACAGGTGTCCCTTGAAGAGATAATAGACGATCTACGTAGACCATCGCGTATGCTTCGACTGCTTCAAGGCGATGTCGGCAGTGGCAAAACTGTGGTTGCGTTTATCGCAATGTTAGTTGCTATAGAAAGTGGTGTCCAAGCCTGCTTGATGGCTCCTACAGAAATTCTTGCCCGACAGCATTTCAAAACGTTAGAGAATTTTGTGTCGGATATGGGAGTGACAATCACTCTAATAACGGGTCGTGATACTGGAACGGAACGGGATTCGGTTCGAGCTGATGTTGGATCGGGTGCTTCTCAAATTATTGTTGGTACACATGCGCTATTCCAAGAAGGGGTGGAGTTTGCGGATTTGGGGCTGATAGTAATTGACGAACAACATCGATTTGGTGTTCATCAACGACTGGCACTTTCGGCTAAAGGAAACGCTCCGGATACACTCGTTATGACCGCTACTCCGATTCCACGCACGTTAACAATGACGTTTTATGGCGATATGGATATATCGAGGTTAACTGAGAAGCCTGCTGGTCGAAATCCAGTTACGACTAGGGCCATTCCATCAAATCGTTTGGAGGAAGTTATTAGTGCTGTTGGGCGAGAGATTAAGAGGGGAGGGAAAGCTTATTGGGTATGTCCGCTTATAGGTGAATCGGAAGACCTAGACTTAGCTGCTGCAGAGAAACGTCATGAAGATCTTGTGGCGTATTTTGGGGATAGAGTGGCCCTGTTGCATGGTCGTATGTCAAATGCTGAAAAGGATGAGGTCATGATATCTTTCTTGAGGGGACATACGTGTATCATGGTTTCCACGACAGTTATTGAGGTGGGTGTTGATGTTCCAGAAGCGACAGTAATGGTTGTAGAACATGCGGAACGGTTTGGGCTGGCACAGTTGCATCAGCTGCGAGGCAGAGTGGGCCGAGGAAAAAGGCAATCAACCTGTTTGCTGGTGTACACAACGCCGCTGGCGCCAACTCCACTGGCAAGGCTAAATATTTTGAGAAAAACAGATGATGGGTTTCGAATTGCGGACGAGGACCTTCGACTGAGGGGCGCGGGCGAGGTTCTTGGGACCCGGCAAAGTGGACTTCCTAACTTTAGGTTAGCAGACATCAATGCCCACGAAGGCTTGCTAATTGCAGCCCGTAAAGACGCACAGCAGGTGGTTAGCGAGAATCCTAGCCTTACAGGCCCGCGCGGATTGGCACTACGCGTTCTGTTGTACCTGTTTGAGCGTGATAGCGCAGTTCGGTTATTAAGCTCAGGTTGACTCTGTCTCCATTGGGGTGACCCATTCGCAAATAAAGGAAGTTCAATCAGCGTATTGCGCTTTTGATCGTTTGGGGTCGTCGGGTGTTACTAAGCCCCCAGATATAACCATCTTTATTCCTTCTTCCACAGTCATGTCCAAAGAGATCAGATCATTTCTTGGAACAAATAGAAGGAAACCAGATGTTGGGTTAGGTGTGGTTGGTAAAAAGATGTTTACTACATCTTTCTCCGTTAGGCGCTGTACCTCACCTTTAGTAACGCTGGTAACGAACGCTAAGGCCCATAAACCACGACGAGGGTACTCTACGAGTACAACTTCTCTGAAAGATGTGGATGATTGGGCCAGCACCGTTTCAAAGATTTGTTTCAGTGCACCGTAGACCGACCTGACAACCGGCATGCGGTTAACAAGATTCTCTCCAATAAGAAAAAAAGTGCGGCCTAGAAAGTGTACTGAGATGAAGCCTACTAGCGTCAATCCTACTAATACAACAACCAATCCAAGGCCAGGAATGTTGAACGGCAAATAGAACTCAGGATTGTACCGGTCCGGAATAAGAGGTGTAATACGATTGTCAATAAAGGCTATAATTAGCCAGACCAGATATATTGTTATTCCAATCGGCCCCGTCACTATGATTCCAGTGAGGAAATATGTCCGAAGTCGGCGAAACGGCCGTTTTGGCGGTGGTCGCACGAGCTTAGGTCGCTCGGGCCCAGCGTCCTCATTCATTCTGTTACTCCGTTCCTTGGTATTTTATCAATACACTACTAATTATGGTGATATAAGAAGCGGTTGCCCATATGTCCATACAAGTTGTAGTTAACGCTAATACTACGTAAATGTATGTCAGTATAATGAACCATTTCCCCAATATAAAATCTTTAGCTACGGTGGTGCCACCTTACGTGCTTGAACAATCGCAGGTGGCCCTTGCTGCCTCACAACACTTTTCCGGATCATTTGGCGACTTTTCACGTCTTGCTTCGGTCTTTGCTAATGCTGGTATCAGTAAGAGATACTCTTGTGTGCCTCTCTCCTGGTACGGACAACCTCATAGTTTTCGGGAAAAAAACGAAAAGTACGTCGACAATTCCATAGAACTACTCGCAGTGGCGACGCAGTCTGCAATAGAACAAGCACATTTAGGTATAAAAGATATTGATGGGATCGTCGTTGTTTCATCGACTGGGATTGCCACGCCCAGTTTAGACGCTCTGTTAATTGACAGATTGAATCTTCGTCGCGATATAGCGCGGCTCCCTATTTTTGGCCTCGGCTGTGTCGGTGGCGTTATCGGACTTTCTCGAACAGCAGCCCTCGCCCTTGCCGAGCCTCATAAAAACTACCTATTTCTTGTGGTTGAGCTGTGTGGTCTGACATTTAGAAATACCGATTTTAACAAGAGTAACGTTGTTGCAACGGCACTATTTGGTGATGGTGCGGCTGCCGCTGTTGTTGGTTGCGGTACGGGAATATATAAAATTTTGGGATGGGGTGAGCACACCTGGCCTAACTCCTTGGATGTTATGGGGTGGAAAGTTCGTGATGATGGTCTTGGTGTTTTGTTTTCTCAAGATATTCCAAACTTAGTGAGGTCAAATATGCAATCGGTAGCTACCGCATATCTTGACGATCAAGGCCTTTCGTTCAGTGATATAGACACTTTCATTTGTCATCCGGGCGGTCCAAAAGTCCTATCTGCACTTGAGGATATTTTTGGGTTGCCGATTGGAGGGCTGGGATTGTCTCGTGATGTTCTTAATCAACATGGTAACATGTCGGCAGCAACGGTCTTGTTTGTTCTTGATGCGGTAAAACAATTGGATCGGAAGGGTATTCATCTCATGTCTGCACTTGGCCCCGGCTTTACGTGTGGATTCTTAACTCTGAAGGCATCTTGAGTGCTTACATAAACATACTCTATGTGAGTGTCCTTTTTGTGGCGTTACAACGGCTTTCTGAGTTGGTTTGGTCGCGGTGGAATGAGAGAGCTTTATTCAAAAAAGGAGGGATTGAATACGGTGCAGGGCATTACCCGTTTCTTGTTGGCTTTCATGTAGCATGGTTAGCATCCCTGGTACTATTTATAGATCAACACGCCGTTCCCAACTGGTTCTGGGGTTGCGCATATGTCGTTCTTCAAGTGGCTCGTCTTTGGACGTTATGGGCACTCGGTCCGTTTTGGACTACACGCATAATAACCATACCAAACTTGCCGCTGGTACGTCGTGGGCCCTATCGTTATCTGCGACATCCCAATTACGCAATCGTTGCAGGCGAGGTTGCAATTTTGCCAATGGTATTTGGTGCATGGGAGATAGCACTCGTATTCTCTTTAGCCAATTTAGTCATTTTGCGCCACAGAATAACTGTGGAGAATGAAGCTTTAGATGAACGTCAGACTATTTAACGCAATACTGCTCGTATCATATACTCGTTTTTGCCAACAAGGATAATGTCATATGTCCCGATTGATTGTTATGTTATTCAGTGCGCTTACGCTGGGGTTCTGTGTTATGGGTTCTCAATTCATTATGCCATTGGCACAAGCTGGATATGATGATGGGATGCGCGCATATTCGCAAAATCAATATGATGTCGCTCTTAAACAATTTCGTCCCCTTTTGGCTGAGGGCCATTCGGGTGCCGAATTTATGGTTGGAACAATGTACTTTCATGGTAAAGGAATACAGAGCGATAACGGAATTGCAGCAGGATGGTTCTATAAAGCAGCTCGGCAAGGTCATTTTGGCGCTCAGTTAGCATTGGGTTCACTGTATATTCACGGTCGTGGCGTTCAACAGGATATTGTGAAAGCTTATATGTGGTTGACGCTTGCAAGCAGAAGCGATGTTGCTGTTCTTCACAAACAGGCCATGCGCTTAAGGACCGAAATAATAGTTCTGATGAGCTCAACTGAAATTGAGCGTGCATTGAAGATATCAGAATCATGGACATCTCAAGAATCGGGTCTGGTTTGGAACAATTAATTGTTAAATATTATCATATTGTTTGATGTCTCAAGGGGCCGCCAAAGGACATGCTCTTAATTTATTAGGACGCCTATTACTATGTTGGTGAGTAACATTAGTTCGTTTCTGTCTGTTTGGTTGGTTGTGGGTAAGAGTTATGCCTAAGAATTTCTCTATTGCCGATGAACCATCGACTTCCTCTGACCTCAAGGGTCAGAATGCCTTAATAACTGGTGCGTCAAGTGGACTTGGCCGCCATATGGCAGAGACCCTTGCTAGGGCAGGGGCAAACGTTGCTGTCTGTGCGAGACGGATGGAGCGCCTTTCTGAGCTAGTGTCCAAGATCGCGGAAGGAGGAGGGCGCGCAATTCCAATTGAGCTAGATGTGACCGATCACGCTAGCGTCTCAAATGCTATCTCTACAGCTGAATCGGCTCTGGGGCGTTTATCAATACTCATAAACAATGCGGGTGTGGCGCGTGCTGGTTTGATTGTTGATCAGACGCCTGATGATTACTCGTATATCATGGATACGAACGTAAAGGGCTCCTGGCTCGTCGCGAGGGCTGTTGGTGCGCACATGATCCGCCATGGAAGCGGAGGAAAAATTGTAAACATTTCCTCAATCGCAGCAACACAAGTAGGAAAGCAATTATCCCTATACAGCATGTCAAAGGCAGCACTAGAGATAATGACACGTGCGATGGCTAAAGAGTGGCTGAGATACAATATCCAAGTGAATGCTATAGCACCTGGCTTCATTATGACCGATATGAATCGGGATTTCTTTCTTTCCGAGAGAGGACAGAAAGCTATCGCTGAATTCCCGACAGGGCGTATTGGAGTGCCAAGTGATCTTGACGGGGTATTGTTGTTGTTAGTGTCAGGTGATTCGCGATCCATTACAGGAAGCATCATGGTTGCAGATGATGGTCAAACCCTTTAAGCAACTTGAAGATAATATTCTGATCTTATCGGCCTAACTCTCTTCTGTTTTTCATACACTGTTTATTCGCTCTCTAAATGGAACATATAACTTTCTATATAGTAAATTATTCCCAAACCGAATTATTGCGTCTGAATGACACTACAGCCTTACCAGAGTGTGTTATGCGTGATGGAGTATATCAAGCCAGCTGAGCCTCTAACCAAGTAGCAACATCCAAAAGATTTTTATCATTACCGGGCAAACCAATTATTTGCACGCCGACGGGAAGCCCGTTTGTAGTGCGGTAACCTGGCAAGTTAACGCATGGCACTCCAAGAAGAGTCCATATGCGGTTAAACAGTGGATCGCCGGTCGTATCCAAGCCTTGGGGAGCAGCACCGAGCGAACTCGGGGCCACAAGGATGTCGTGATCAGAAAATAATGCTGGAAGCTCTCTTCGGCATTCGTTGGCTAGTGCTTTAGCCTTTGAGTAGGCGAGCTCTGTGATTGCACGGCCATCCTCTACGATTTTTTTCATGTGTTTGCTCAGTTTATCGGCATGGAAGTTGTATTCAAAAGCAAAAGTCCTTGCAGATTCAAAGGTCATTATAGTCAGCTGAGAAGTTGCCAAGTCTTTGAATGAATCTGGGAGCGAGATATCAACGACCTCCGCGCCAGCAGCCCGCCAATAATTAACCGCCTCGTCTAATGCGTCCCTTGTCGCAATGTCGGCTTGTGGCCATTCATGGGTGTTACAGCGTCCGATGCGTGGTGGAGAAGTTATTGGTTTTCCGTCCAATGGAATTCTTAGAAGAACTGCATGCATAAGTGCGGCATCTGCAACCTTCCTAGTAAAAACGCCTAAGGTGTCTAGTGAATTAGCAAAAGGCTTAATGCCAGCCATGGAAAACAATCCGTATGTTCCTTTGTAACCGACAACACCGCAGAATGAGGCTGGGCGGATGACAGATCCTGCAGTTTGGCTACCAAATGCAATGGGTACCATTCCATCTGATACTGCTGCTGCAGAGCCACTTGAAGAACCACCCGGCGTGTGAGTCATATTGTGGGGATTACTGGTCTTACCTGGATGAAAATAAGCAAATTCGGTGGTGACTGTTTTTCCCAATATAACGGCACCAGCGTCACGACATGCGGCAATGCATGCGGCATCCCATGGGGATCTATAACCTTTGTATAAAGAGGAGCCGTATGCAGTAGGCATGTCATGGGTTTCAATGATATCTTTCACCGCGACCGGTATGCCATGCAGCATACCTTGAGCTGACTCCTTATCGCGATCACGTGCCTGCGCCAGAGCGTGCACAGCATCTATATGTTGCCATGCCCCAATCTCATGTTCTCGGGCATCAATTTTCTCCAGGCAGGATTCGACCAATGCCTCGCTGGTTATCTGTTTTTGGCGAATTCTTTCTATGGCGTCGCTCGCTGTTAGATTACTTAAGATTTCCATGGGTAGCTTCCGATCTCTCTGTAATGCTGGCAAGGAATCTACGATGTATCATTCACACACAGCAACCAAGTAGCGTATAATTGTCTTGTTCAATCCGTAGTGGAAAACAGTAACCTGCGCTTATTAGCTAACTCTTTCGTGTGTCTGCGAAAACCATAGTCTAATTCTTAACTAAATTTTCTGTGGTGCGCTGCGCGCTACGAGTAAAGCAATGATTCCTAGATTGATTACATTAAAAGCAACACCAATAAGAAAAGCAGGCTCATAAGTATTAGCAACGTCATATGCGAATCCACCTAACCATCCACCTATGGCCATTCCGATTGTACCCGAAAATATTACGATACCAGTCTGAGTTCCTACCTGATTGTCGGGCATGTATTCGCGAATTATGACCGGGTAACAGGGGGTCAAACCGCCGTAGCCCAGGCCGTAGATTACTGCAATGACGTAGAATCCAGTTAAGGTATCGACAAGAGTAAAACCTGCTAACATAGTGGCCTGTACAGCAGAAAAAACAAATAATGCCCGTAGTCCGCCTAGCCAACTGGTCAGAATGCCGACCAAAAAACCGCGGCTTAAAAAGCTTGCAAGGAGCATTAGCGATAACATTTCAGCGGCTCTAACAGTGGAGAATCCTACATCTGTGGCGTATGCAATCAGATGAGCAAGAGGTAGTGACATTGCTATGCAGCAACCTATTATGGCTGCTGATAGTAGTATCTGTAGTTGAGCCATAGATAGGCCGAGGCAATGCTCTGACGAGGCTTGTATTGGCTTGACTTTTTCCTCATGAGTAGCACTGACGTGTTGGGAGGATAACCCGTTGTCTAGTTTTCTGTGTAGCAAGAGGCTAAGTGGTACCATGGTGCAGATGGCAAAGACGCCGTACCAAAGAAACATTTCACGCCAACCGATGGTCTCATTGAGGTGTCGAAACACAGGTGGCCAGACCACACCGGCGAGACTTTGACCGCTAGCAACTATCCCTACAGCTCCACCGCTTCCCACAGCAAACCATTTCATTACATTCGTTATCAAGGGGGTGAAAAGGGTTGACTGACCAAGAAGCCCCATCATTACACCCCAGATGAGATAGAACTGCCATTCGTGGTTAACGAATGAAGTTGCAATTGAACCTAATCCTATCATTAAGCCACTGAGTGTTGCTGGTCCCGCGATACCGCGGCGGTCCAACCAGTAACCCATGGCAATCCCACCAATGCCGCCACCAAAGAATTGAAGAGAATAGCCCAGCGAGGGAATTACTCGAGGCCAACTTAATTCAGAGGCAATTGGTTTTAGGGTTACGACAAGAGCAAATAAACCACCTCCGCCAATTAACATTATTAGCATTGAGGCTATTAAAATTACGAATCTATAATTTTTGTGCCAAACGCTGTTGCTAGGTGTGGTCAGAGTTTGAACCCCAGTTTCGGTTAATACATCAGGGACAGCAAGTAAAAGAATATAGAGTTCATAAAACGCGTAAACTAGTCCTAACAGCTTTATCGCTCAAACGGCTTTAAGCAGTGATGGTCTGGATAATTCGGAATAATGAAATAGACTGCCCCATACAAAACATGAATTATTCGTTTTTGTAATTAGGTCTTCGACCTTGCAACAAGGCCATTAACGCGTATATAGCGTTCAATTGCTTTGTGGTCTTTTTTTGAGGAGAACAATAGATGAATACTAGGCATGTACCAGGCAATATTGCGCCTCCTATAGCAGCGTATAGTCATGGGGTTGAGATACCCCCGGGAGCTCGAATTCTACATACTGCTGGCGAAATTGGAATTGCACCAGACGGTACCACTCCAGACGGCGTGGAGGCCCAGACAGAAGTTGTATGGAACAATCTAACAGCTATACTCGAATCAGCTAATATGGGTATTGATGATGTAGTCAAAGTAGTCACTTATATTACGAGGGAAGAAGACTTCTTACCTATGGCAACTACACGTGCTAAATTTTTGGGTGATTCGCGTCCCGCATCAACTGCCGTAGTCGTGAAGGCGTTGGCTAAACCGGAATGGCTCGTTGAGGTCGAGCTTATTGCGGCCAAGGCATGAGTAATTATGGTTCTTTTGGAGAAGCATTGATTTAATTGAATTCTCCGTATTGGCCTGCATTTAGGGCGGAATATTTCGCTTTCATTGCAAGGTATAGATTGATTGGGATGCCACGGGCTTAGGTGGACACAGAGTTCACATAGAATAATTGAGGTGACACGTAGACGCTTATTATTGTCAAGCATCTACGTGGCTTCAGCTATAGACCTATTAATTCAAACTCAACCAAGGATATTGGCACCCGAAATTGGAGAGTTTCACAAAATCAAAATTCTTAAGGTGTCAGAACTCGTTCTTTTGTAATTGATCTACGACAAACTCTGCCTGACGAATCGCGAGGCTGACAATTGTCAGGGTGGGATTGCAGCCGGCACCGGTGGTGAACTGGCTGCCATCTGAAACGAAAAGGTTAGGAATGTCGTGTGTCTGCCCCCATTTATTAACCACTCCTTCGTTTGGATTATCGCTCATCCGATTTGTGCCGAGATTGTGGGTAGATGGTGGCATCTTTGCTTCGTAAACTCGGTTTGCACCTATTGAATTCCACAAGGCAGAGGATTGTTTGTAGAAGTGGTTTTTCATCCGCACATTATTGGGGTGTTCGTCAAAATGGCAGTGTGGTACGGGCAGGCCATGTTGATCTTTAACATCCGAGTTCAAGGTCACTCTATTGCTTGCAAGGGGCATGTCCTCACCAATCATGTATACCCCAACCACAGAGTCATAAGCTTCCATGAATGATGTGAAATCGCGTCCCCAATCTCCAACTCCCATAAAAGCAGCTAAGCCGTAGAGACCCATTCCTCCCATCGAAAGCATTACATAACCACCAGCAAATCCACGTGACGGATCATGCCTACCTTCATCTTCAATGCTTCCTGCACCTGTCCGACCTCTGTGAGCATTAACCGGCTTTTCAAAAGTAGCATATGTTTGCGCATTGGTATGGATCATATGATATTTACCCACGCAGCCTGATGAGTTTGCGAGACCATCAGGAAACTGACTCGTGGCAGAATTTAGCAGCAATCGAGGGCTTTCTATAGAGTTACAGGCAACTGCAACCATCCGACCTTTCTGCAGGTGTTGGTTGCCGTCTTTATCCGCATAGAGGACGCCCGTTGCGCGGCCCTGTTCATTATGTTGAATTTGAAGGACCATGCAGTTAGGTCGCACCTCAAGCCTACCGGTTTCTTCAGCTTTGGGTATCTCTGTGTACAAAGTTGACCATTTAGCTCCTGATTTGCAGCCAGACATACAAAAACCGATTTCATCGCACGCGTTGCGACCATCCCGTGGCGTTTGATTTATCGCAACACGGCCTGTGTGATAATCAGTGTAACCAGAAGCCTTAGCTGCATGAAAAAGAACCTTTGTCATGTTACTAGACCGCATAGGGTCAATGCCTGCAGTGCTAGCGACACCCATCCGATCTTCAGCACGCACGTAATAGGGCTCAATATCCTCAAAACTGATGGGCCAATCG
>CAJWJK010000025.1 GCA_913041535.1 uncultured Alphaproteobacteria bacterium | reverse complement strand
ATAATCATAATAATAAACGTTACTTATAATTTAATTTTTGCAGAAAAATTTGAAATTATTAATAATTTTTTATCCCTTGATAATAAAGAAATCGCATCCCGTGTCGGTAAAAGTGGACCCTCGATAGCAGGATTGGCTGAACGAGTTAAAACAATTGAGCTATTAGCTCGCGACAATGCTTTTATATTAGCGCGTACTAACGCGGCTAAAACTTTACGATGCTTTAAAGTATGCGATGGTTCCGTAGCCGCTTCCCGAAGATTGGTTAACAAGACCTGAGCTGGCGTCAACTTTGTCATGCTTTTTATCGGGGTTAACCCCATGCCCTCAGATGTTCGCAATAAGCGACTTTCACTGCCATAGACTCTTACTGGCAAACGGGAAGATGCTATAGCAGCCAAAGCTATACCACTCCCCTCTACAGGCGTAAGAGAGCCAGAAGTCGGGCTTGCGTGTACAAGTTTATGAGACACCTGGGTTTGGGTGCTATTTACAATCAAGGTGACCGCAACTAATCCATCTCTTTGCTTGTAGAGCGAGGGAGACAGCCAGCCTTCCCTGTCTGCCAGAACCAAGGCTGCAACAAGCAGGCCGTGCAGCCAAATGGAAAAGAACAGCCCCCATCGTATTCCAGATAACAATCTAACCCCCTTCATCAAAATTGCTGCCGGGCACTTGCCCCCAAGGTATTAGGTAAAGCTCTTCCTGGAACCGACCTGTAACTGCATGAATGCCAAATGTATTTGCCAAATTGTTTTCCACTAACACAGCATCTGGCGTTCCCTTCGAATGTATTCGGCCGCCATGCATCAACACAAGAAAGTCGCAAAATCTAGCCGCCAAGCTCAAATCATGTAACACGCAGATCACTGCAGTGCCGGCACGAGCACGATTTCTCAGTATTGTCATGATTTGAAGTTGGTATCGAGGGTCGAGAGAGGCGATCGGTTCATCTGCGAGAAGCACAGATGCCTCTACCGCCAACGCACGCGCTAATAAAGCCCGCGCGAGTTCCCCACCGGAGAGAGTATCTACTGCGCGGCTAGACAAATGCGCTGTATCCGTTTCATGAAGCGCACGATTAATTATATCTCTATCTTTCAGTCCAGTCCCATGCCTAGGCGTCAAGTGCGGTATCCTACCCAAAGAAACGAGACTTTTAACCAGTAGCGGCCAATGACATGTCGAACCTTGAGCACAATAAGCTACCGTTTTAGCCAGCTGAACTCGGTCAAGGCTATTAATTGGTACACCAGCAAGCTTTATCTGTCCTTCTGCAGCAGTCTCAAGGCGACAAAGCGCTCTCAATAAACTCGTTTTGCCGGCACCATTTGGACCTATTAATCCAAGAACGAGGCCTTCTTTAGCAATCAGGTCAACACCACTGACTACGGATACACCGCCCCTCTTAACGGTCAAACCCTGAGCTTCAAGTACATTCAAACCATGGTCCTTCTCGATTTAAATATAAGAATGAAGAAAAATGGAGCACCAAGTATTGCTGTGACTACCCCCAATCTAATCTCGGCACCAGTAGACGCTATACGAGCCGCAAGGTCAGCCACAAGCAGCAACACGGCACCACCTAATGCGCTCGGCAACAACAGTCTTGAAGGCTGATTTTCCACCATAGGTCTTAAAACATGTGGAACCATCAATCCAACAAACCCAACTACACCTGTCACCGCAACGGCCGACCCTACTGCAAGAGCAGCGCCAAAAATCAGCTGAAACCGTAGCCTGCTAACATTGATCCCAAGACTTAAAGCCGTATCCTCACCTATGCTGAGCGCATCAAGGCCACGACCTGTGCCAACAAAAAATAGCCACCCAGCTAAAATAAGTGGAACAGCAAGCACAACGTGGTTAAAGCCACGATCTACAAGAGATCCTAACAACCAAAAAACGACTTCGAGGGCTGCATATGGACTCGGCGCCAAACTCAAAGCAAGTGCGGTAAGTGAACCGGCCAGACTGTTTAAGGCAATTCCGGCCAGTATCAGCGTAAGCATGCTATTATCGTTTCGTGCTAAAATATGAATAACGATGGCAGCCACGAGCGCGCCGGCAATACCCCCAAGCGGCAAAGCCATTGGCACTAACCCTGCCATACCACTATAGAATACGAGTACGGAGCCCAACGCCGCCGATGCCGAGACACCGATAAGGCCAGGCTCTGCCAGGGGATTGCGAAGCAACCCCTGCATCACTGCACCTACTAAACCCAAAGTTGCGCCAACAAAGCCGGCCAAAATAGATCGTGGTAGGCGAATTTCCAGCAAAACGAGCCTGACAATATCAGTCCCACTGCCAGTAAAGAGATGGTACACGTCAAGCAGTGGTATTCGGTTTGACCCAACTGAAACCGAACTTATAAACGCAAGCACGACGGACGCTGCTAACGCTAAATTTAAAGCGAGGTCTTTCTTCATCTAGCGTTTACGCAATTTAGCTAAGCGCTCGACAGCATCCACCACAATCGGATTTCCGCAAGCCCAATACTTGGGAGGCAAAGCTATAAGACCTTCACCCTCGCGCCAATGTAATACCGGATGTTCCATGAGTGAGCCGCTAAGGGAGGGTTGCTCAGGGCGGTAACTGCTTGTCACTAGCCAATCTGGACCAGTTCCGACTAACGTTTCCAAGGAGACTTGTTGATAGCCTACTATTCCTAACTCTGCTGCCGCGTTAGTCATACCGGCAGCTCTTATTATCTCGTCGGCAAGGGTTCCACTGCCCGCCGTATAACCATGTGGCTGATAAACTATGGCACGCTCTGGGTTGCTAGGTGATGGCGTGATCAGCGAAAGACGAAAGTCCATCTTGCTTATGAGCACCCTACCACGTTCAGTTTCACCAATCTCTTTGGCCACCCTATTCACAACGTTGCGGATCTCGTCAAAGTTTGAAGCTGGCTGAATGGTTACCACACGCACTCCAAGCCGTCGAAGCAACGCCGCCGTTGGCAATGCCGTTAATGATCCACTGATTACTAAGTCCGGGTCGTACCTCAGAACCTCCTCAGCAGTGCCATGGTTGAGTGAGATATTTTCAGCGACTTTAGAAAACATCGAGAGTTCGCTGTCGGAGACTAAATGTGTAAGGGAAGCAATTCGACTCCTGTCAGCCAGTTGGAGCAACAACAAATCAGCACAAAAATTTAGAGATACAATCCGCTTAGGCTGCGCATAAGCCGTTGATCCAGTCATTAACAAAACTAACAACGCGACAAGAGATACTTTGCAAGCCGCAACCACATCAAAAACTCGTCTGCAGGCCCAAACGTCCGCTTCGCCCTGGCCCACGAAAACCGTCAGCAACCTCATACCGACGGTCAAAAATATTTTCTAGGTGGAATGTCAACCGCAATTGCGATGACAATTCATGCTGACCAGAAACGTCAACAACGGAGTAACCGCCTCGCTTAACTATTTGGCCGGTTGAAAACGTTACATCAGTACTTTTACCGACATACACCATCCGTGCATCAACAGTAGCTTGCGACCATGGTTTGGCTTGAAACTGCAAATTAATCTTATGTTTAGGTCGGCGAAGTAAGTCTAAACCATTTTCGCTATCCTCGGCCCGAGTATAACTGTATGCCGCCTCCAACATCCATGCGGCCCGTGGAACAAAGGTCATGGTCGCCTCAACGCCTCTCAACTTTGCCTCTTTCAGGTTGGCTGTATTGGAATTAAAGCCGCTAAATACAACGACTACCAGATCCTCAACCTCGCTCTCAAAATAGGTTGCTCCTAACGACATCTTTCCACCATAGAATCCTTGATCGATTCCAAATTCCCAACTCTGGCTTCTCTCTGGATTAAGATTAGGATTCCCAGCACCAATTCCTCCCAAACTATTAAAAGAGGAGCCAAACAATTCAAACAATGAGGGAGCTCGAAACCCAGTTCCTATAGACCCCTTTAGTCGAGTGTTACTCCCTCGAAAATGATAGACAGGCGCAAAACGAAAAGTGAGTTCTGGTTTAAACTGATCGTGATCATCAATACGTATGCCTACCGTGCCAAAGAGCCCATCAAACATCGAAAATTGATCTTGCAGGTATAGAGCTCGCGTTACCGCATCGGCCTTACTAGCACCCGATATTATGAATCCGGAACCGAAGTTGGCATGTTGTAGGTCAGTGTAGCGCTCCGACTCCAGCTCTAAACCTAGCTTGAATATATGGTCAGCATGAAGATAGAGATCGTTTACCCATTCCACTTTGTTTCGATCACCACTGTCAAAAATACTACTGGTAGTTACTGACTGCTCATCTGGTCGATCAATGTTGTCACGATCGTGGTGCGAGTGCGCAAGGGCGACGGTAGTCTCATGCCGACCGTCAAAAAGCAAGGCACGGACAGCTACCCGACCAAAGTATTGCTGCGTTGCCTCAAATGCGTTTGGGTCCTCCGCAATGGGATCAAGGTCTGTATCTGTCTCAATATACCGAGCGCTCGCCGTTAATCGTCCGTACGGCGTAGGTTGATAATCTAAACGCAGAATACTGGTAAGATTCTCATAGGCATCAGGCTCAGAAGCTGCACCTGCTCGTAAACGCTCAGCTGTTACCGACTCACCATCAGTTGAGTAACCTGCAGCCATCGCAGAAAATGCTAACTTCCCTACCTCACCAGACAGACGTGCGCCAACGTCCATTGATTGATGGGATCCCATCTCAAGCCAACTATCTAAACGTGGAACGCCTCTACCAGGTTTCGTCATCATGTTAATAACACCTCCAATGGCCCCCGACCCGTAAAGAGTGCTCTGGGGACCACGAAGGATTTCAATCTTCTCAACGCCTGCGGTTGTCAGATGCGCATAGTTGAAAGCTCCGTTCACTGAACTTGGATCACCCAGCTCCATTCCATCAACCAGTAAAAGCGTATGATTCGAATTTGTCCCGCGCATAAATACGGATGTTACTTGGCCAGAGCCACCGAGCTGTGTAACGCTCAGGCTCGGAATATTACGTAACGCCTGAGCCACGTAACGATAACCTGCGTGTCTAATTTGTTCATCATTGATAATAGAGATGGAACTACCGACTTTCTCTACTGCCGTTGGCATACGTGTTGCTGTTACGACTACGTCACTGACAGTAACTGGCTCAAGAATCTGGGTGCTTTCTGCATCAATCGATAGACCTAGCGTCCCTAACGCTATGATTAGCGTGGTCGTAGCGATGCGATCTCTAAACAAGTCAGACCCTCTCTTGATGACGCGAAGAAAAACTGTACATCAAGGACAGGGTCGGAGCTCTGCACGCAACCGATTTGGCGCGCACTCGATTAACAAGTTCATAATTTGAATTCTTTTCCCCCAAGCCTCTGTAGCGACTAGCCGCACGCACGACGTCACCTCTACGGAAGCCCGTGCTGGAGGCACACCCCGTCCACCAGTTGGGTGATCGCCTTTAGACGGCAGGTCTCCTGGCTCGCGACTCGATGTTCAATACCTTGCCTTCCCAGTTTCCCAGTGGCTTCGAAGATATTAAACTAGCCGCACACAGTTGCGGGGGCAGCTACGGCTAAGATCCCTAACCAGCCACATGGCATAGAACAAACCATCGCTTGGCAATTAAGGACCTACCGTATTCCCTATTGACTCCCTTACGGGAACCGTCATTCCCTCTTATATGCCAAATTTCTAGTGTCCCGCAAGCAAACAATGAAATACGTTCTGATTGTGCGCGAAGGGCTTTATCTCTATATGACTCGCTTTAGCGACCTGTAATTGGTTAGAGTACTAGAGGCAAGGAGGTCTTATAATGCTGCCATTAATGCCCAAAGCCACTGCCGTTTGGCTCGTCGAGAATACAGCTCTGAGTTTTCAGCAAATTGGAGAGTTTTGTGGCCTTCATCCGCTCGAAATACAAGGAATTGCTGACGAGGAGGTGGCAATCGGCATACAAGGCTTAGACCCGATCACACACAGCCAACTTACTCGCGAACAGATTGCAGCTTGCGAAGCAGACCCTAAGAGTAGACTTACGCTTGCAGAGCCTCGCGTAAAGCTTCCAAATAAACGGCCCAAGGGACCTCGGTATACGCCCGTATCCAAGAGACAAGATCGCCCCAATGCCATCGCGTGGTTGCTTCGGTATCACCCAGAAGTGAACGATACGCAGGTCTCGCGCATAGTGGGAACAACTAAGCCGACCATTAATAGTGTCCGTGATCGCACACACTGGAATATACAGAATATCCGACCACAAGACCCTGTATCACTTGGGCTTTGTAATCAGACGGATTTAGACGAAGCAGTCAATAAAGCACAAGAACGGCTTCGCAAGCGCCAAGCGAAAGACTCACGATCAAAAAAGCGGGAGCAACCCAGCACCCCACCTCCTGACAAAAAGCCCGAAAACGTCGTGCAGCTAATGGTTGAAAATCCAATATCCGAAACGCCCTTCTCTAACGACACATCGCCAACCCGTGAATCGGTTTTCGGGGATTCATCAGATGAGTTAAGCGAAAACCATGAAAAACCTGACGCTTCTGAACCAACTCCAGATGACGTTTTCACGCCAACGACCAACCCAACCGAAACGTCACCAAAATCAGAAGGCCCTGTTGAAGAACCCCCAAACAGGAGTGATGATGACAGAGCTACTCTCGGGTCCATCTGGCCCGACAATAGGAGCACAACGACACCTTCGGACGACAGTCAAATCACTAAGGAGCCAAATGATTAACGTATAAGCGTTGCGAAACGGAAAACGGTAGCAATATATTTGTTCCGCACTAGAGCCCGACTGCTCCTCTTGAAAAGCACCTATCTGTTCTACGGACAGCTCCTTTAGACATTTTAGCGCCCACTATCCAACGCCTACGTATTTATTTCTTCGTCTGATTCCTTAACTGGCACCGTATAATTTAACCTGAGTCGCCCACCATCCGCATAAATAACCTCCCCCGTAATGTATGTGGAATCGTCGCCTGCCAGAAACAGCACGATTCCCGCAATCTCATCTGGAGTACCAAAACGGCCAAGCGGTGTTCTGGACAATAAGCGCTCTCGAGCCTCTCGATCGCTACGCAAACCGGCCGACATTGTAGTCAGCACAGTCCCCGGACCAACCGCATTTACCCTAATCCCGAATTTAGCAAGAGCAATCGCCATAACCGATGTGAGCTGATTTACACCGCCCTTGCTCACAACGTACGGGACAATGCTCTCAATTGCCATAATTGCATTTACTGAAGACATATTAATGATGCTGCCACTACCGCGTGCAGCCATCGCACGGGCCGCTGCTTGGCCAACCAAAAAGTATCCCTTGAGATTAACTCGAAGAACACTGTCAAAGTCTTCTTCCGTTACGTCAAGAAAATCCCCAACAGACGCTATTGCTGCGTTATTAACCAAGATATCAAGCTGACCATATTGGTCGATAGAAGCTGAAATTAGCTCTGACGCGGAATGAGCATCTCCAGTATCGCAGTGAATAAACATTGCTTCGCCTCCCCCGTCTCTAATAGTTTGAGACACTTCAGCGCCTTCGTCGTCTAATATGTCGGCTATCACCACGCTGGCACCCTCAGCTGCCAGCCGCTCTGCACAAGCACGCCCAATACCGCGCGCAGCACCAGTTACTATGGCTACCTTTTTCTCCATCTTCATCAACTAGAGTCCTCTTTTGCCTCAATGCCCAAACCAATCTGATGTAATGAATCAGTTATTTCCGATAGAATAGAAGGATCGTCGATCGTCGCCGGCATGCGGTACGGAGTTCCGTCCGCAATACAACGCATCGTGGCCCTCAGCACCTTGCCCGACCGCGTCTTAGGCAAACGGTTAATGATTCTACTAATCTTGTAGCTCGCTACGGGCCCTATCCGATCCCGTACTAATTCCACTAATTCATTCTCAATATCTCTGGTTGGCCTATTTACTCCTGATTTAAGAACAACAAGCCCCAGAGGGACCTGACCTTTGACCTTATCAGCAACTCCAATAACTGCACATTCAGCAACGTTAGGGTGACTTGCCAGTACCTCTTCTATACCACCGGTGGAAAGTCGATGCCCAGCCACGTTAATGATGTCATCGGTCCGACTCATCACGTAAACATAGCCTTCATCATCGATAAATCCGGCATCCGCCGTCGCATAAAAGCCATCAAATTCTGAAAGATAAGAATCACGATATCCAACATCATTGTTCCAAAGGGTTGGCAGGCAACCCGGTGGCAGCGGCAAGCGTAGGGCGAGAGAACCTGTTGTACCATTCGGTACTTCTTCTCCATTTTCATCGAGCACTCGCACGTCAAAACCTGGCACAGGCTTCCCTGGAGAACCATGTTTTACAGGAAAAAACCCAAGCCCGGCACAATTGGCAGTTACAGGCCAGCCAGTCTCTGTTTGCCACCAATGATCAATTACTGGCACACCAAGGTTTTGTTCTGCCCAACGTAAAGTTTCTGGGTCCGAACGCTCGCCAGCAAGAAATAGAGTCCTAAACCGGGAAAGTTCATAGTGGGCAAGATGCCGTGCTTCAGGATCCTCCCTCCGAATAGCACGAAACGCAGTTGGAGCAGTAAATAGTGTGGACACATTGTGCTGGGAAATGACACGCCAGAATGCTCCTGGATCTGGAGTTCCAACCGGCTTTCCCTCATACAAAATAGTTGTAGCACCATGTAATAGCGGCCCATAGATTATGTAAGAATGACCTACCACCCAGCCTACGTCTGACGCTGCCCAGAAAACCTCTCCAGGGTTGATGCCATAGATATTTTTCATGCTCCAACTCAATGCAACCATGTGTCCACCATTATCTCGAACCACGCCCTTTGGCACCCCGGTCGTACCCGATGTGTAAAGAATATATAGCGGGTCTGTAGCTTTCACTTTGGCACACTCGGAGGGCTTAGCACCCTCCACGAACTCCCTCCAATCAATGTCACGCGGTAATTCCAGGGTGGCTTCGTGTTGTGGACGTTGCAAAATAATGCATAACTCAGGTTTAAATTGAGCTAGTTTCACCGCCTTATCGACTAGTGGCTTGTAGGGGATTACACGATCAGCCTCTATACCACATGAGGCTGCAATGATTAGCTTTGGCTGTGCATCATCTATACGTGTCGCTAGCTCCTTAGCCGCAAAACCACCAAACACCACAGAGTGAATTACACCGATGCGCGCGCATGCGAGAATCGCAACCACTGTCTCTGGCACCATGGGCATATATACGATTACTCTATCACCATACCGTAGACCGGCCCGTTCCAAAGCTCCCGCAAAATGCGCCACGGCATCACGAAGCTCGCAATATGAGAAACTTATAGTTTTTTCGGTAACGGCACTGTCATAGATGAGTGCCGGCTGATCTCCTCGGCCTCGTTCTACGTGACGATCTAAAGCATTATAACAAGTATTAGTCACTGCTCCAGAAAACCAACGCGAGGATGTCGAGCTCAAATCATCTCGAATCTTATCCCAGCTGCGATACCAATCAATACCCTTAGCTGCCTTTGCCCAAAAAGCATCTGGCGATTCTTGCCATTTCTGGTAGACCTCATTGTAATGACTCACCACTCCACCTTCCTCAATAGGGATAAAGCCTGTTTCCGACGCGACAGAGAAATGTCATTGTAACCATATCGACTCATAATTCTCCCAGCCCATCCCTGCTGATCAGAGCTATGCCAGGAATAATGGCCATGACCAAACCTTATGAAACCAACCTTGACCAAGTACCGGCTAACTATCAACCATTGACTCCCCTAGGATTGCTCTCTCGCGCTGCTACAGTACACCCAAACCACACTGCCGTAATTCATGGCGATTGGAGATGTACTTACCAACAGTTTTATGCCCGCTGCTGCCGTCTAGCTGGAGCACTGTCACGAAGAGGAATTGGCCCAGGTGATACGGTTGCAATACTTGCACCCAACGTACCCGCACACCTGGAGGCACATTACGGTGTGCCTATGACCGGAGCCATACTCAATGCAATCAATACCCGACTGGATTCCGCTACGGTAAGATTCATTCTTGAGCATGGAAATGCCAAGGTTCTGTTTGCTGACCGCGAATTTAGTTCTTTAGTCAAAGAATCTCTTGATAAGATTAATCATCCGCTTCTAGTCATAGACATTGACGACCCTCTAGCAGACAGCGGAGAACTAATTGGTTCGATCGACTATGAGAACTTTATCCTTGAGGGAGCTGATCATTACCCGCTAAAAGAGCCAAAAAATGAGTGGCAGGCAATCACCCTTAACTACACTTCCGGAACGACAGGAAACCCAAAAGGAGTCGTATATCATCATCGTGGCGCCCTCCTTAACGCACTAGGTAATGTTCTTGCTTGGAACATGCCACGCCAACCAGTTTACCTATGGACCCTGCCAATGTTTCATTGTAATGGCTGGTGCTTTACATGGAGCTTAAGCGCAGTTGCCGGAACCCACGTATGTCTTCGACACGTGGATCCTTCGGCCGTATACAACGCAATATTGGACCACCACGTCACCCATTTCTGCGGTGCCCCCATTGTTCTCAATATGCTGGCTGGAAATCCTCCAAAAACCGACGAACGTCCGTCTCACGTAGTTGAGGTCATGACTGCTGGGGCACCACCACCACCCTCAGTTATCACAGCAGCGGAGGAAATAGGTTTACATGTAACTCATGTGTACGGACTTACAGAAACCTATGGACCCGCTGTAGTCTGTGAGTGGCACTCCGAATGGGATGATCAACCGAAAAACATGCGCGCCTCTCTAAAAGCTCGGCAAGGGGTACGTTACCCAGTGCTCGAAAGCTTATCTGTACGCGATCCAGTAACCATGCAACCGGTACCTGCAGATGGCCAGACTATGGGAGAGGTAATGATGCAGGGTAACACTGTGATGAAAGGATATCTCAACAACCCCAAAGAGACAGAACAGGCTTTCCAAAATGATTGGTTCCATTCAGGCGATCTCGGGGTCGTACATGAGAATGGTTATCTAGAACTAAAAGATCGCTCTAAGGACATTATCATTTCTGGGGGTGAAAATATTTCGACCATCGAGGTTGAAACTGTTCTCTATCAGCATCCTGAAATAGTTGAAGCAGCTGTTGTCTCGACGCCCGACCAACATTGGGGTGAAGTCCCTTGCGCCTTTATTGCGCTCAAACCAGGAACGGAAGTGACTTCTCAATCAATCATCGATTTTTGCCGTGACCGCCTGGCCCATTTCAAGGTTCCCAAACAAATCGTCTTTGGAAACCTACCGAAGACTTCCACAGGAAAGATACAAAAGTACATACTGCGCAAACGTGCCAAGGCCGACTGATGAAAACATGCATTAAGTGATCATGGCCGCCCACGCCATTCGTTACACAGTACACTAGCCCATCTTTTGAAAATTAATATTTGTCCTAACTAACGCTTCAGGAAGAACAGCACATATTGCCGTATTCACAGAGATATTCCGCTGATTCTGCTTCAGAATTACTCTCGACTCAACCTAGCAATATTATCCTTTAGACGAAGTTTACGGCGTTTTATATCACCAATTTTAACAGAATCAGGGTTAGGGCGTTGATTCTCTTCTTCCAACTCTTCGTCTAGTTGTTGATGCTGTACTCTTAGTGCTTCGATCTCGCTATCATGAATCGTCATAGTCGAATAATTCCCTCTTGCCCACATTCACACTATACACTAATAGGGCAATTACGTTTCGTGCGAGCAAACCACCGCATCATTCTAGTTTACCAGTGTTCATGCCTGACAGACTAGCCTCCAGAATCCAGTTTTTTACCAAGCCTACTAAGCAAACACTCTCACCGTTATTGCGCCTGACCCATAGCAACATAGTATTGTTAGCAGTCTGTACCCTCTACTTAGAGTCGCATTATGTGACTGCAGCACGCCGCTGATCAATTTTCTTAGAAGAATCTTTTCTCCTCTACGTCTGTTGAACTGTTTACCAACATAAATGTGACATATAGGTTTCGAGTGACTTTCGGCACAATGAAGAAGAAAACAGTCGTTCATTTAACCACGCCTACTGCAGTATATTTGTGTGGTTTAGCTATTATCATTTATGGAGCCTTAAATGCGTAGCATGCAGTTGGTAAACTTTGGTGATCCTCTGGTCGCAACCGTCAACAAGCATCCAGACCCCACCGACACCGAGATCGTGATTCGTATTTTAGCCTGTGGAGTGTGCCATAGCGATCTTCATCTTTTCGATGGCTTCTTTGATTTGGGTGATGGAAAATCGATAGACATGTCTAAGCGCCTGAAACTGCCTTTCACGCTAGGGCATGAAATTGTTGGTGAGGTAGTGGCCCTAGGACCTGAGGTGCGTGGGCCAGAGCTTGGCGACATAAAGCTCGTGTACCCATGGATAGGATGCAGCAGATGCGATCTCTGCCGAAAGGATCTGGAGCATTTATGCGTACAACCACGATTTATCGGCACTTGGGTCCCTGGCGGATTCTCGGATCACGTCATTGTTCCACATGAACGTTACTTGGTTAACATCGGACATCTTGAACCCAGCGCTGCCTGTGTCTATGCGTGTTCTGGACTCACGGCATACAGTGCACTGAACAAGGTGTTACCCCAAGCACGAAATGAATCGCTATTGATTATTGGAGCCGGCGGCCTTGGTCTTATGGCTATCGGTATCGCTCGGGCGCTCGGTGCAAACAAGCTTATCGCGACAGACGTTGATCCGAGAAAACGACAAGCAGCCCTTAATTCTGGTGTGAACTTTGCTATCGACTCTACAGCAGACGACGCCCTCACACATGTGCGTGAAATATGTGATGGCGGCCCACAAACTGTCATTGACTTTGTGGGTAGCTCGCAAACTACACGATTCGGTTTTGAGTGCCTGGGTCGAGGAGGTTCCCTGGTGATCGTTGGTCTTTTTGGGGGAAACCTTACGGTCCCAGCTCCAATGTTTCCTTTACGCTCGGTCAATATTCTAAGCTCGTTTGTAGGAAACCTTAACGAAATGCACGATCTTATGTCTCTAGCAATAAGCGGAAAACTCCCCCCTCCCACAGTTCAGACTCGGCCACTGTCGGAAGCAAATGAAGCCCTGGCCGACCTACGTGATGGAAAAGTAATTGGGCGAACTGTACTGGAACCATAAGTCACCTGCATACTGATCACTGTAAAAAGTCTACTATCGACCAATGGTTTTTTCGGTTAGTTTGGCGCACCCGACATGTAGATGACGCCTTGTGTATGTACCAGCTAATCAACTTAATCTAAGCAGGGCCTAGATTCTCACCAGTCAAATACATCGTCAAGATGCATCTGTGACCTACCCTGTGGTCTACCCGAATATGATCATCCTTGATGCCCCCCATGCATGGGCCAGTGGGGGTGCCTACGTATATATTCATAGCCCTGCACACAGATCAGGTGTTACCGGTGTTAACCACTTACCGTAGCTTCTGATGGCAGACACATGGATCAACAGGGCTGTTTACCTGCCCGTGCCTATAACGAGGTAGGTATATATTTATTATTCTTCGTTTAATGACAGAAATGACGAAGAAATAGAAACTTCCCCATGAGAGTGATTAGGGAAAGTTATAGAAACTCTGTCATTCCTGTCATTCCTGTCACAGATGTAAGTCACCTGCTTATAGCCTTTAGAAGTAAGTTCTTTGCCGAACTGTACTTTTGTGCGGGGATGTCTGTCTTGTGACCTGCACCAACTGAGGTAGTTTTCATACAGGATTTTTACCGATGTTCTTTGTACTGGGTTTTGTTCACACTCCTCCTCAAGGAAGGATATCACGGTGTCCATCTCAGTCCGATAATCTTGGGTACTCTCAGTTACCGATGCTGGAGGAGATAGTCCTTCAGATTGCCAGAGTAGGGAGCCCTCAATAGCCCAGTTCAATATGCCCGGCAGTTCTTGGAGTAATGTCGCCATCAACTCCTTATCTTGCTCGGGCCCGGAGAAGTTGCGAGTGAATGGCACTTCACGGACACGACGCCAGATACCATCATCAGAGCCACGTATTTCTGGTCTTGAAGCGGAACGCGACACAAAACTAATCGCTATACTTAATGCATTAAACGCAATCGACTATTACAGGAACAAAGATATGAACCGCCAAAAGGGTCTGTACTGCTTTTGTGTCCCTTCTAGGCTAAGAATGAAATTATCATCGTTGATATAGCGGGGATGGGTGGCCGAGTGGTTGAAGGCACCGGTCTTGAAAACCGGCAGGCCCTTGCGGGTCTCGTGGGTTCTAATCCCACCCCATCCGCCATTTATTCGATTTCTGCAAATATATGGAGAAGTTCTGTGCGCATGCAGTCTGTTCGTCAAGCGAGTCCCCACTATATTTTACCATCTAGATAAGCTAGTACGTTCTCAGGAGTAGTTTCTGTGTACGGATCGATTTTACAGTTATCTGAAAACCCAGATTCTACAAATAAGGCCTCTATAATGCCGTCGTTAACTACGACAGCATATCTCCATGATCTCATGCCAAATCCCAGATTGTCCTTTTTTACCAGCATTCCCATCTTTCTAGTAAATTCTCCGGATCCATCTGGAAGCATATTGACGTTTGATATGTTTAATGATTTAGCCCATGCGTTCATGACAAATGCATCGTTAACTGATAGGCAGTAGACCTTGGCGATACCATGAGCCTGAAATTTACTGTATAGGCGGTCAAATCCGGGTAATTGAAAAGTAGTACATGTAGGGGTAAATGCGCCCGGAAGTGAAAAAAGGATTGCACGAATGTCCCCAAATAGCTCCTTGGTTGTAACATCCTTCCACACATAATCGGCACTGTTATTTGAAGACTCGTCCATGAATCGTGTTTTGAACGTTGAGGTCGGTAATCTCTTTCTAATAAAAAGGGTATCGGTCACTTAATTATATATCCAATCTTGTTTTGAGGTTTCAGCAAGAGGTTGACAATCAGTCTTGGCTAGGTCCAAGTAATTCGGACGCACGGGAAGATGCATGCCCTTCATTTTGGAAATCGAAGCAAGATCGTCAAATACACCAAGAATATAATCTGCTCCCAATTCGGGTAAAAAATTGGACAAAATCATTCCAGATACTCTGCGCGAGTCGGAATCGCGTTGCTGGAGAGCAATACAAGCAAGAATGATACGCTCGGTAAGGCCAAGAACTCCACATGCGGCTTCACAACCGATGGTAAGCGGTCTTATACAATCGTCGTGAAGTAGGGTCAGGCAATAATGGAATTTTGCGCCTCTTAGGTTATCTCCATCAACATCTATTTCAATCTGACTAAATGCAGCCGAGAGCATGGGCTGTGGGTCATGCTTATGATTTTTGCATTTAGCCCAATAATAAATTGCCCAAAGCCAGAAGGATTCGGGTGTTGCTACCTCTTTAATTTGTACATACGACTGAAATTGTTGGATAGAGTTGTTCGGCAAGGACATCACTTTCTCTTCAATAATCGTATGCTCATAATAAGAAGATATAGTAATGCGAATGATTCTCAATCGCAACCCCTATCCCAAATGGAAAGTAAATAAGAGAACTTTAATAATAGCGAAAAACACAAAAGTACTGGTTCTGAACCTAACTATGTTTAATTATCTCTTCAAATATTCGGGGACAGTTATGGTCCAAAGGAACCTACAAGGACGGGAAGGAAGACGGTCCTTGGGTCAGTTATCACAACAACGGACAGTTATATTGGGAAAAATCCTTCAAAGACGGGGGGATAGACGGTCCTTGGGTCTCGCATTACGATAATGGTCAGTTACATTTCAAAGGAATCTGCAAGGACGGTGAGAGAGACGGTCCTTGGGTCTATTACAAACTAGACGGAACTGTAGATGAGTTATTCACAGGAACCTACAAGAACGGTGTGAAGGTATCTGACTGACCTGTCACCCAACGTGTCGATTACACAGGCAGCATTACGTTGGGCTGTACGGGCG
>CAJWJK010000024.1 GCA_913041535.1 uncultured Alphaproteobacteria bacterium | reverse complement strand
ATTATTTCTTAAAATTAATTCCTTTATCTTCAAGAATTTTTTTAAGTTCACCATTTTCGTACATTTCTTTTACAATGTCACATCCACCAACAAATTCTTTTTTAATATATAACTGAGGTATTGTTGGCCAATCACTAAATTCCTTTATACCTTGTCTTAGTTTTTCGTCTTCTAATACGTTAACACCTTTAAAATTTATTTCTAAAATTTTTAGCATATTTGAAACTGCCATTGAAAATCCACATTGCGGAGCATCAGGCGTTCCTTTCATAAATAAGCAAACTTCATTACTTTCTATTTCTTTACTAATTAATTCATTTGTTTGTTGATCCATACTATTCCTTTGTTTTAATTGCTAGTGCGTGCAGTTCATTTCCCATTTTTCCTTTTAATGAATTGTATACCATTTTATGTTGCTCAATTTTACTTTTTCCTGCAAAAGTGGACGATGTAACTGTCGCAGAATAATGATTTCCATCACCAGCCAAATCTTGAATTTCAATTTTGGCATCAGGCATTGACTCTTTAATTAATTTTTCTATTTCTTTTAAATCCATTGCCATATTAATTATCCATATAATTCTTTAACCAATTTTTATTACATTCAATCAAATCGTCAATATGCAGAATTGGCTCTTTATCAACTATTATCTCATTTTTAGTTACAATTCCAATCTGATCATAATGGACTGAATTGTTTTTTAAAATTTTTTGTACTTTTGAAAGATTCTCTGGCTCTATTTCAATTATATATCTTCCTTGGTCCTCTCCAAAATAATAATCAAATTTATTCATTAGAACTTTAAGTTTGTTTAATTTAAATCCTTTTTGGCCCTTTATTGCCATTTTGGAAACTGCTGTAATAATACCTCCCAATGAAATATCATGCGCAGAGCTAATTAATCCTTCTTTAATTAATTTCAAAACTGTTTCACCATTATTTTTTTCGTTAAATAAATTAACCTCAGGAGGTGGTCCTTTTTTTTCGTTCAAAATATTTACTATTTCCAAAAATCGAGATGAGATATTGGTTGGGTCGATTTCCACTCTACCGGATTCTGAAATTATTTCAGCGGCAGCGGAGCTATACATTACAAGACCGTATCGTTGCCCAGTGTCAGCAACCTTACCGGAAGTTATAGCTGCGTACTTCGAATTCTCATTTCTTAGAAATCCATATGACCATAATGCACCATGAAAATATTGGTTTATGGCATGAGGATTTGGATCATTTAATCCAAATAATTTTGAAAAGAGACCCATTGTTCAGACTCCAGATAATTTCAGAGGTAATCGCTTTATCCTTGTTGGAAAAAAGGGGGGTATGAGGAAAGTTCCACGCCATAGGACTGAGATTTGTTGTCGTAGCACCAGACCCAAGGACCGTTCCTCTTCCCGTCAGAGATTGATCCCTGTCCATTTCCCGTTACATCTCCTGTGAAAGGAACATCGGTGAATTTCTTGTAGTAGAGACCATCCAGATCGACCAAGTCGTCCATTGTGACCTCTTCCCCCACTGCGAGTGCGGGGAACAGAAGGACAATCAGGACCACAGATGTCAGAATGTGTCTCATCAGGGAAGTCTGACAGAGAACCTAAGAGTTGAGAAGTCCCCTATGGGGTATTCAACACTTGTGCCGTGGGGCAGAATATCAGGCATGCGTACTCTCCTCACTGCCCTCACCTGTCCTATTCTGTTCACCACGCCTGTGGTGGCGGAGGATTGCAAACGGAGTTATTCGGAAAATAACATTGTTATAAAGTCCGTCGCTTCTGAGCGCCGAACCTTCAGCACTCCAACTCGCCCCCGCACTTCCCAGAAGCACGGCAATCGGATGCACCCTTGATGTTTAGGCAAATACACCCTATATGAGGAGTGTCAGGCCGATGGCGTGCTGGTAGGTTTGACAAGGCGCCGATTTGAGTAATCAGCTTGCGGGCGCTCAACAAATGCAGCTAAAGCGTTCGGGACCGCCCGGCCTTTGGCTGAGGCGGTTTTTTCGTTGGTCTGACCCACCTCACGGGTCGGGGATTTGAACTTCAGCTTGTGCCCCCGGACACGGTGTCCAAAGCACTAAAGAGAGGAAAGTCACGATGGAAACGAAGCATACTTCGTTCATTCCAATGTCACCCGAGGCCCGGCCGCAACAGAGGCTTAACGAGGTGGTTGAATTTCCACCCAGACCTAAGGGGTTAGATGTTTCAGTCGAATACATCGATTCACTAGGCAAGGAATACCCTAAGGGTTGTCCTCGAAAACATACCTTCGTCTGCAGTGTGGAGTGGGCATGGTCTCCTGCCCATAATCGGATCGATAATTACTACCTGAATCCAAAACCCAAGCATTGGCTGCTCTGGAACAACTGGCTTGACGATCGGGGCATACCGTGGAGGTGGAACTGGGACGTTGTCGCATTCGCCCCACGCATTCATGCCGACGAAGTCACGCTTGCAACCCACATGCTTATGGAAACATGGAGGGTGCTTACAGCCTATGGCGCCATTGATCATTACCACTGGATCAATAACACCGGTTGCTTGGATGTGGAGCAGGTCCAGGCCATCGCAAGAGAAGTTTGGTAACCCCTCCAGCTAAAACCTCGAGGACTGACCCACCTTATGGGTCCGGCATTTGAACTTCAGATTGTGCGCCGGGGCATTCCGCCTAAAGCACTAAAGAGAGGAATGAGAAATGGGTATTTGTACTTCCTACGTAACACCGCCCCAAGATGTCATGTTCGGGATCTCCCAAGCCAACATCGTGGCAAAGCTTAACAAGCGCAACTGGAAGACAAAGGCTATTTGCCGGGTTATGGGAGAAGAAGACAATCCCAGAAAGGTGCCCGTCTATATATGGGTCAAAAAGGGTGAGAGGTTTGCAGAGGGAAAGAAGGAGACTATCTACACCGTCGGTATCTACGTCCTTATGCCTGAGAAGACCTTCGCCAAAGAGCACTTCTTGACACTGGAGGAAGCTCTCTCATATGCCAATGGTGAGGATGATGGTGATCTTGGCTACGAGACACGGCCTGCAAAAGGGCCGCATGAATATCCCCCTGATAGCGACCCTCCATACGTAATCAGTGGAATGCGAGTGGATCGGGACAGGCATGTTCCAAAGTGGAGTTATCGACCTGCTCCACCTCACCGGAAGCTGTCCGAGGCGGAAAAAGCAAAATGGAGCAGCAAGCGAGATAGCTCTTAAGTAAACTTGGTGGGCGCAGGATATCATCGCCTGCACCCACTTACCTCACCTGGGGTCGGAATGAATTTGGAATTGATTATAGACGTGTATGGGGATGTCTGGTGCTGCTAATGTGCTGCTAATGGGAATATACTTACCTCTACCCGAAAAGGAAAAGTCTCCTAAGTGATTGATTTAAAGTCCTTAAAGTGGTGGGCGCGCTAGGATTCGAACCTAGGACCTCCTGATTAAAAGTCAGATGCTCTGCCAACTGAGCTACGCGCCCTTTCTGATAGAGACTTTATGAACCGACTCACCAGACGTCAACGCAGCGCGTTCAACTAGTGTCTGCACACACACCAATCAGACCCAACTAAACCGCGCACGCAACTCGTCGGCCACTGCCGCGAATGTGCCACCAATGACAGCATTCCGAAGCCTCTTCATCAAGTCTTGATAGTAATAGAGGTTGTGCCAAGTCAAAAGCATAGCCCCAAGAATTTCACGGGCCTTTACCAGATGATGTAAATAGGCACGACAATACCCGGTACACGTCGGACACGGGCAATGACTGTCTAACGGTTGTTGGTCAGTTTTGTGGCGCGCATTGCGAAGGTTAACAACTCCCCACTGTGTGAACGCTTGCCCATTTCGACCTGAACGAGTGGGAAGAACACAATCAAACATATCTATTCCGCACTCTACAGCATCTATGATGTCTAGAGGTTTTCCAACTCCCATTAAATAACGTGGCTTTTCCATTGGTAGAAGAGACGATGTGACTTGGGTCATCTCAACACGCTCCGACCTACTCTCACCAACAGACAACCCGCCAACAGCATACCCATCGAATCCTATTTTTTTAAGTGCTGCGGCTGATTCCTGGCGAAGATGTGCATACATGCCGCCCTGCACAATCCCAAAAACACCTCGCCCAGGGCTAGAAACAAAGGCCTCACGACAACGCAATGCCCACTTGGTTGTCAAGTTCATCGATTCTTCTGCCACTTCGACATCCGCAGGGTAGCCCGTGCACTCATCCAATGCCATAGCAATATCCGTACCCAATAATGACTGTGTCTCCATGCACGACTCTGGTGTAAGCTGATGAAGGCTACCATCTATATGAGACTTGAATGTTACGCCATTTTCGTTGAGTTTCCTCAACCGTGCTAGCGAGTGTATTTGATAGCCACCTGAATCAGTTAATATAGGATGCGGCCAGTTCATTAAGCGATGCAGCCCTCCCATCTGCTTTACTGTTTCCGCCCCTGGCCGCAACATCAGGTGATAGGTGTTACCCAAAACCATTTGTGCCCCTGCCTTTACCAACATTTCAGGTGTCATGGCTTTAACTGTGGCAGAAGTACCAACAGGCATAAAGCATGGCGTGTCAATTCCCCCGTGAGCGGTAACTAGTCGCCCTGCCCGAGCTTCACAGTCCACCGCTAAAACATTGAACTCTAGTCCATCAGTCATTAATCCTGCCGTTTCAAAAAACAAGCATCGCCATACGAATAGAAACGATAACCTTGCTTCATAGCGTGTGAATAGGCTTCACGAATTACTCCCAAACCCGAGAAGGCGCTGACCAACATGAAGAGCGTTGAGCGCGGAAGGTGAAAATTGGTGAACAATATGTCAACAAGACGAAATTTGTAGCCCGGGGTTATGAATAAGTCAGTCTCTCCACTAAAGGGTTTTACAATTCCCTTCCTATCGGCCGCACTCTCAATCAGACGGAGACTAGTCGTTCCTACCGCAATAATCCGTCCGCCATGCTCACGAGTTCGATTAATTAATTCAGCAGTCCTATTAGTGATCTCACCCCATTCAGGTTGCATCTGATGCAAAGAGATATCATCACAGCGCACTGGAACAAATGTACCCGGCCCTACGTGGAGTGTAACGAAGGCGCGCTGTGCACCGACAGAATCTATTCTTTGGAGCAACTTTCTAGTAAAATGTAGACCAGCGGTCGGAGCAGCAACAGCACCATCGCGAGCCGCATAAACAGTCTGGTAGTCAGAAACATCTCTCTTATCTGGCTCCCTTTGTCGCGTTATGTAAGGTGGCAGCGGCACTTCCCCTATGTCCTTGATGATACTGGAGAGACGAGCACCAGATAAGTTAAATGACAAAAACAAATGCCCCCACTCACTCCGCCCTTGAACTTCAGCGGTTAGATCTTTAGAAAATGTTATCTCTTCGCCCACACGAAGACGTTTAGATGATCGCGCAAGGGCGCTCCAGCGACGTGGACTAAGGGCACGAACAAGAGTGACTTCAACCGCAGCCCCTTCCCTCCTTCCCCGAAGACGAGTCGGTATTACCCGCGTATTGTTGTAGACAAGAAGATCCCCGGGCCTCACGAGAGCTGGCAACTCCTTAATGAAATGATCAGACAACTTCTGACCACCTACCACCAAAAGGCGTGCTGCGTCACGTGGTACAAGAGGACGATGAGCGACTAAATCCCCGGGAAGATCGAAATCAAATTCACTGGTCCGCATTGCGGATAAGACGGCTAATGCCGATATTCCTTAATCAGAGACATCCGCCGCAACTCGCAAGCTCACAATGTGGTCAGGCTCCTGAACATGACCCGAAGGGGAGTCCCCTTTTGTTAAGCCATCAACAAGATCCATGCCCTCAATAACACGACCCCACACCGTATACTGTCCATCAAGGTGTGGCGCCGAATCAAAACAGATAAAGAACTGACTGTCAGCGCTATTTGGATCATTTGCCCGCGCCATCGATACAGTGCCGCGAAGGTGTGGTGTGTCGGTGAATTCAGCTTCTAATTTTATTCCAGAGCCCCCCATTCCTGTTCCCGTGGGATCACCGGTTTGGGCCATAAACCCTTCTATAACTCTATGGAACGGCGCCCCATCGTAGAAGTTTTCGCGGGCTAGTTCCTTTATTCTCTTGACGTGTCTCGGCGCAAGATCCGGCAACATCTGGATAACCACATTTCCACCCTGAAGCTCCAGAATAATGGTATTCTCCGGATCCAACTCACCTGCCTCAGTCTGAAACATAACCAACACAACGCTGATGAACACCACCGATAAATTTCTTATCAACATTCACTTATTAACTCTCCTATTCTCATCAAGCTGATTACTACGAATGAATCTCTGACACTTTTGAATCAAGCCTTGTGGCAACGGCAGGCGATACGAAGCTCGTCACATCACCTCTCATCAACGCAATCTCTTTAACAAAGCGCGATGCAATGAACTGATGTCTCTCAGAAGCCATGAGGAATACTATCTCTACCTCTGGATTTAGTCGGGCGTTCATACCAACCATCTGAAACTCAAAATCAAAATCTGATACAGCTCGCAGTCCCCTTATAATGAATCTAGCATCTACTGAAACAGCAAAGTCCATTAACAAGTTATCGAATACGCGCGCTTCTAACGCCCCAAAATCACTACCACATAATGGTTTTATGTCGTCTCGCACCATCTCCAAACGCTCGTCCACACTGAACATTGGCTGTTTGCCAAGATTTCCAGCCACACCGATCACTAGCCGATCCACGATACGAGCAGCACGCCCGATAATGTCTATGTGGCCATTCGTAATTGGGTCAAATGTACCCGGATACACTGCAGTAAGATTTCCCATGATGACTCCAACATACCTTTTTAGTCCCCACTATCATCCAGACGAGCAACAGACACCACTCTTTCGTCATCGGTAGTACGAAACAAAATCACACCTTGCGTGTTGCGACCAGCAATACGTATATCATCTACCGGCATTCGAATTATTTGCCCCCCATCTGTAACCAACATGATTTCTTCCTCGTTTGAAACAGGAAAGCTTCCGACTACCGGACCGTTACGTTCTGACGTCTCAATATTTATAACACCTAAACCACCACGCCCTACCACACGATATTCATAAGCCGAAGTTCTTTTGCCATACCCATTCTCTGTTACCGTGAGTAGATGCTGCTCTTCGTTTGCAAGTTGAGATCGGCGGTCAGCACTCATAGCTTGGTCTCCGCTTCCATAAGCCTTGCGTTCAGCCATATCCAAATCCACGTGGCGCAAGATTGACATCGATATCACTATAGCGTCCTCCGATAATCTCATGCCTCGCACGCCTAGTGACGCTCGCCCCTTAAATAACCGCACATCTTTAGCTGCAAAGCGGATACACTTACCATTCTGTGCTGCTAGCACAACATCGTCACTCTCTCCACAAGTCTGCACGCCAATCAACCGATCATCATTGGCCAAGCGCATTGCTATCTTGCCGTTAGCCATGATGTTGGTAAAGTCTGACAATCTATTCCGACGAACGCGCCCAAGCTCAGTTGCAAACATTATCTGAAGGTTTTGCCATTGTTCTTCATCTTCAGGCATCGGCATCAGTGTTGTTATGGTTTCTCCCTCTGAAAGCGGCAACAAATTGATCATGGCTTTTCCCCGTGCCTGAGGCGCCGCTTGTGGCAACCGATACGTCTTCAGGCTATACACTTGACCCAGACTGGAAAAGAATAGAACGGGGGTATGCGTGTTAACCACAAACACCTTGGTAACAAAATCTGCCTCTCGAGTCGCCATCCCAGCTCGCCCACGCCCACCACGACGCTGAGCTCTATAGGTGCTGAGCGGAACTCTCTTTATGTAGCCGCTGTGTGTTACCGTCAAAACCATGTCTTCACGCTGAATCAAATCCTCATCAGCGTAATCAATACCCTGCGCCTCAACTTCTGTGCGACGGGGATTAGCAAACTCATCTTTTGATGAAATAAGTTCATCACGCAACAAAGCTATTAACTTCTCCCTATCCTGAAGAATCGCCAAGTAACCCTTAATCTTGCTAACAATATCTGTAAGATCATCCGCAATTTTATCTCGCTCAAGAGCAGTTAATCGCTGAAGCCGTAACTCGAGGATCGCTTTAGCCTGTGCTTCGGTTATGCGATAAAAGCCATCAAACTCAGATTCTGCAGTACTATCTATAAGCGTGATGAGAGTTTGCACTTCAGTAGCCGGCCATGACTCCGCCACAAGCTTCTCCCTAGCGACAACAGGATCCTTTGCAGATCTTATTAGAGTTATGATGTCATCTATGTTAGCCACCGCAACTGCCAAACCGATCAGCAGGTGTGCCCGCTCGCGTGCCTTGCCTAAGTCAAAACGAGTGCGACGTGAAATCACCTCTTTACGAAAAGCAACAAAAGCCTCCAACAACTGCTTAAGATTCATCAGCTCCGGTCTACCGCCGTTCAAGGCCAACATGTTAACGCCAAAGCTCGTCTGCAACGGCGTAAACCTATACAGTTGGTTTAGAATTACATCGGTATTCACATCGCGCCGAAGCTCAATCACAATTCTCAAACCATCACGATCCGATTCATCCCTAAGGTCAGAAATTCCCTCCACCCTCTTATTTCTGGCAACTTCAGCAATCTGTTCAACCAAACGGGTTTTATTGACTTGATAAGGGATTTCAGTGACCACAATTGACTCACGGTCCTTCAGGATTGGTTCAACATGAACCTTTGCCCTCATCACCACAGATCCTCGACCTGTCGCAAAGGCCGATACGACCCCACTAGTTCCCATGATGATGCCACCAGTTGGAAAATCCGGTGCTCGCATATGGACCATCAATCCATCAACTGTAATATCTGGGTCATCAATCAGTGCCAAGCAAGCGTCTATAGTTTCCCCAAGGTTATGAGGAGGTATATTGGTTGCCATACCAACTGCGATGCCACCAGCGCCGTTAACAAGAAGATTAGGAAAACGAGCCGGTAACACCTCTGGCTCGCGTGCAGACCCGTCATAGTTATCCTCAAAGTCCACCGTTTCCTTTTCAATGTCTTCCAGCAAAGCGTGAGCCGATCGCGCCATGCGGACCTCCGTATACCGCATTGCGGCCGGAGGGTCCCCATCGATTGAGCCAAAATTTCCCTGCCCATCAAGAAGTGGAAGGCGCATTGAAAAAACCTGTGCCATCCGAACCATAGCATCATAAATGGCCTGATCACCGTGGGGATGGTATCGCCCCATCACATCTCCGACGATACGCGCTGACTTACGGTAGGGTCGTTCTGCCACATAACCGCCCTCGCGCATCGCATGAAGGATTCTTCTGTGCACCGGTTTCAAACCATCCCTAGCATCTGGGAGGGCGCGAGATACGATTACGCTCATAGCGTAGTCAAGGTAGCTACGGCGCATCTCGTCTTCGATACTGACGGGCGCTATATCCTGTGCTGAAAACTCCACATCAGTCATAATAAATAACTGTGCCTATTGCCCACTGAAACCACTTAGAGACCATACTTAGCTCTCATTATCATCACGCGCGATTCAACAATATTAAACAGTACTAATCTGACAACGTTCATTTTACCTAAAATGGGATTTCATCATCCAAGTCAACACGCAAATCACCATCAGAAGATGAATTGGTTGCTGTAGTCGTTTGCTCACCATCGCCAGATGTTCGAGCATCCAACATCGTTAGTTCTCCGCGATACCGTTGAAGCACCACCTCAGTTGAGTATCTATCCTCACCACTCTGGTCTTGCCATTTTCTCGTCTGAAGCTGACCCTCTAGATATACTTTTGATCCCTTACGCAAGTATTGTTCAGCAATTCGACCTAAATTTTGGTTAAAAATAACGACACGATGCCACTCTGTCCGCTCTCGCCGTTCACTAGTATCACGGTCCTTCCATGACTCTGACGTTGCAACACTCAGCTGAACGATTGGATCTCCAGATTGCATATGACGCACTTCAGGATCACGTCCCAGGTTTCCTACTAAAATGACCTTATTTACACTTCCTGCCATCATCACCTCTCCAAATAGTAATTCAGTCCTGTAACTTTACCACGCTCTCGTCCCCGCCCATAACGAGTTCTACTGCGTCCAAATGTTAGAATCTCTCAATTCTATCGATGTCAGTTCATTCGTAAACAGAGAGAGAAACCACCACCAACTGACCCATATTACTTCCGCTTTGCACATTGTGGCCATATGCAACATAGAGGTCTATAGGGCGCAGGTAAAAAGATAAGAATTGTGCCATTACGATGAGCTCAAGGATGTGTCAGCATCTTAATCCACAAAGGCAAAAATACAACTTATGCCATATACTGCGCTGCCCAGAGGAGTTATCGTTTCCCATGCAATCATTTATCGTGATACGCGGCGCTAGCGAACACAATTTGAAATCAGTTGACCTGGATATACCGCGTGATAGCTTAGTAGTGATCACTGGCTTAAGCGGTTCTGGAAAATCATCGCTGGCGTTCGATACATTGTACGCAGAGGGCCAACGTCGCTACGTTGAAAGCCTATCCGCATATGCCCGTCAGTTCTTAGAGCTAATGCAAAAGCCTCGCGTTGAATCCATTGAGGGTCTATCCCCAGCAATTTCGATCGAGCAGAAGACAACCTCTCGAAACCCTAGGTCAACTGTCGGCACAGTAACGGAAATATACGATTACTGCCGGCTGCTTTATGCACGAATCGGAATCCCGTATTCCCCTGCGACAGGCCTTCCCATTTCTAGCCAAACTGTTAGCCAGATGGTGGATACCGTCATGGCGAATACCGAAGGAACACGCATTTATGTACTAGCTCCCATTGTACGTGGGCGTAAAGGGGAATATCGAAAAGAACTTGGTGACCTTCTCAAACAGGGCTTCCAACGTGTAAGAATTGATGGGAACTTACTTATGCTGGATGACCTCCCAGAGCTTAAGAAAAACATCAAGCATAGCATCGAAGTGGTTGTAGATAGACTTGTACTCCACCCAGATATAGGGAGTCGCGTAGCAGATAGTATCGAACTTGCTCTTAATCTTGCGGACGGACTTGCCATTGTCGAAGATATTGACAGTGGTGATTGTACGACATTTTCCGCCAAATTTGCCTGCCCCGTCTCTGGATTCACAATAGAGGAAATAGAACCTCGGCTTTTTTCATTTAATAACCCATATGGAGCTTGTCCAACATGTGATGGACTTGGTAGCCAAATGTATGTTGATGCTGACCTTGTTGTGCCCGATGACACACTATCTTTGCGGGCTGGAGCGATCGTGCCCTGGGCAAAGTCTGGATCGCGCTACTACACACAGACATTGATAAGTATTACTCGACATTTTGATGACGATATTGATGTTCCGTTTTCGCAACTAAAAATCGCCACTCGCGACGCTATTCTCAATGGAACCGACACAACCATTGAAATTGATTATAACGATGGCGAACGCACATACACTACCAAAAGACCATTTGAAGGCGTGATCCCAAACCTTGAGCGCAGACTTCGACAAACCGATTCCATACGTTCACGTGAAGAACTAAGTCGCTACCAGAGCGGAAAACCCTGCGGAACGTGCCAGGGACAGCGTCTAAAGCCAGAATCTCTCTCAGTAAAGATCAACCATTTGAACATAGCTGAGGTTGTAGAGATGACAATCGTAGAGGCGCGCCATTGGTTTAAAACAATAAAAAGTTCTTTAACGCAAAAGCAGCAAGAGATTGCTAACCGAATTCTCCGAGAGATCAATGAACGGCTTGGATTTTTGGATGATGTCGGATTGCACTACCTAACGTTATCGCGCAATGCGGGCACGCTGTCCGGGGGCGAAAGCCAACGTATTAGACTAGCATCACAGATAGGAGCCGGCCTAACTGGTGTCCTTTACGTCCTCGATGAACCATCAATCGGCTTACACCAGCGTGACAATGCCAGGTTGTTAGAAACGCTCAAGAAACTGCGGGACCTTGGCAATACTGTTGTTATGGTCGAACACGATGAAGAAGCCATACATGAAGCCGATCATGTAGTAGACATGGGGCCAGGAGCTGGAATTCATGGTGGCCAAGTTATTGCCGAAGGAAAAGTCAGTAAGATAATTCAAACCAAAGAAAGTCTCACGGGCCAATACCTGTGCGGTACAAAAAGCATTCCAATACCAAATACTCGCCGAAAGCCCGATCCAAGGCATAGCCTAATCATCAAAGGAGCGCGTGCCAACAATCTAAAAAACATCGAAATTGACTTCCCACTGGGCACCTTTACTTGTGTTACTGGCGTTTCCGGTAGCGGGAAATCTACCCTTATTATTGAAACCCTCTACAAGGCATTGGCCCGTCAGTTACACTCGTCACGTTTTTCACCTGGTGCTCACAAAAGCATCACAGGAATTGAGCATCTCGACAAAGTCATTGATATTGACCAGTCTCCCATAGGTCGGTCGCCCCGCTCAAATCCTGCTACCTATACTGGCGCCTTTACACCAATTCGCCAGTGGTATGCCGGCCTTCCTGAATCTGGCGTTAGAGGCTATCAACCGGGTCGTTTTTCATTCAATGTCAAAGGTGGCCGCTGCGAAGCTTGTTCAGGAGCCGGGTCATTAAAACTCGAAATGAATTTCCTACCTGATGTATGGATAACATGCGATACATGCAAAGGGAAGCGATACACGAGAGAAACATTAGAAGTTCTCTGGAAAGGAAAAAACATCCACGAAGTGCTGGAGATGTCAGTTTCAGAGGCGGCTGACTTTTTCTCAAATCACAAGCGACTAAACCGTATACTTTGGACATTGGAATCAGTAGGCCTTGGATACATACGGCTTGGTCAACCGGCAACCACCCTATCCGGTGGAGAAGCCCAAAGAGTAAAACTCGCTAGTGAACTTGGTCGCCCATCCCATAAACACACTTTCTATATCCTCGATGAACCAACGACTGGACTTTCATTCTACGATGTAGAACAATTAATCTCTGTACTGGCCCAATTGAGGGACAAAGGCCACACAGTACTCGTAATTGAACACCACTTGGATGTAATAAAATCAGCTGATTGGGTAATTGATCTTGGGCCGGAAGGAGGGGACAGAGGTGGACAAATAGTTGCCGAAGGAACTCCAGAAGATGTATCAAAAATCCCAACATCCTATACAGGACAGTATCTCAACTCACTCCTTACAGGAGTGAAAATCAACCCAGTGTAAAGCATCGATGTATTCATGGGATGTCGTCAAAGGGCGTTTAGTGCTGAGGGGCACGAATTAAATGGCGACACCAGTTCACTCTATCGATGTACTTCCCAAAACAGGGGGCGGAATGATAGATTCTAGAGGCGAATCGGTCCGAAGGCAGTTAATGGGAAATCACAACATTCCAACACAAGAAGTAAGAAGCACGCTAGGATATTTAGTCAAAGGGGAATTCACGCCTGAAGAACTGCAACGGGCAACGACAGAATTATTCAGCGATCCAATAATCGAAGACGGAAACATCAATCAAACATTTATTGAAACATCACACTTCAAAACAAATCCAGATGTAACTATCTTGGTAGGATTCAAACCAGGAGTAACAGACAACCGGGCCCAAGCAGCTCTAGATGGCCTTCAAACACTATTCCCAGAAAAGAGAGACATGGAAGTTTCCACAACTACAGGCTACATGTTTTGGGGAATCCCCGAGGGATTAGATGTCGATTGGCTAAGTAACCAATTACACAATCCAATGATCGAACGAGCATCAATTTCGAAAACTGGCCAAGCAACATTAGAATTTCCAAACAGGCCACCAATAGCCCACAAACCCCCTGAAACCATAGATTTAGAAGTTAGCGATGCAGACCTTGAAGAGATATCAGAGAAGGGGCTACTAGCACTAAATCTGAAAGAGATGAAAGCCATACAAGCCCATTACCGAGACAAATCTGTACAAACAATCCGTACATCTAGGGGGCTTCCGCCAGCGGCCCCTACTGATGTGGAATTGGAATGTTTAGCACAATCATGGTCAGAACACTGCAAACACAAAATTTTCGCTGCAAAAATCCACCATGTCGATACACAAACAGGAGAGGATGTAGAGATTGACTCACTCTTCAAAACCCACATAATGCGCCCAGCCTTAGACATGCAAGAGGAATTTAACTGGCTCCTTTCACTTTTCCATGATAACTCAGGCGTCATCGAGTGGACGCCAGAATGGAGCCTATGTATGAAAGCCGAAACGCACAACTCGCCTTCCGCATTAGATCCCTTTGGGGGTGCAATGACAGGAATTGTAGGAGTTAATAGAGATATTTTGGGAACGGGCCTTGGAGCCCGACCAATTGCCAATACTGATGTCTTCTGTTTTGGCCCACCAGATTTTAATGGCGTTTTACCAGAAGGACTCTTCCATCCATCTCGAGTAATGCGCGGAGTCCATGCAGGGGTTCGCGCTGGAGGGAATGAAAGCGGAATACCAACAGTAAACGGCTCGATTATTTTTGATGACAGATATATTGGCAAACCCCTTGTCTATTGTGGCACTGTAGGTCTATTGCCAAGACACCTCCCTGATGGTCGCGAAAGCCACATCAAAACACCCACTCCTGGAGATTTAGTATACATGGTAGGGGGAAGGGTTGGAAGTGATGGAATTCATGGGGCTACATTCTCAAGCCTTGAGCTAACTGACGAGAGTCCAAGTAGTGCAGTACAAATTGGTGACCCAATCACCCAGAAGAAAATGCTCGATATGCTACTCGAGGCAAGAGATTTAGGATACATACAAGTGATTACCGACAATGGTGCTGGCGGACTATCATCTAGCGTAGGAGAAATGGCAGAATTAACAGGCGGAGCCGATTTAGATTTGTCAAAAGTCCCCCTAAAGCAAGCAGGATTAAGTCCGTGGGAAATTCTTGTTTCGGAGTCACAAGAAAGGATGACAGTCGGGGTAAGAAAAGACGACATAGAAGATTTCGAAGCACTTGCAGAATTACACGAAGTTGAAGCAACCATAGTTGGCACATTCACCGACTCTGGAACATTTTTAGTTAGATATGGAGAGAGCACAGTTGCAGATTTACCTATTTCATTCCTACACGATGGGTGTCCCCAATTAGAACTAGAGTCTGAATGGACCCCTCCTTCTAACAAACCAATTTCATTCCCGCCACACATTACTCCTCAAGATATGGGACAGATTCTCTGTAGACTCATGGCCCGCCCTAACATTGCGAGTAAAGAATGGTGGGTGCGTTCTTATGATCATGAAGTTATAGCCCAATCAGTAATCAAACCGTTTTGCGGAGTTAACCACGACGCCCCTAGTGATGCTGCTGTAATAGCCCCCTTACTAGGAGAAACCCGTGGGGTAGTGATATCAAATGGAATAGTGCCAAGGTATTCAGATATCGATGCGTATCTTATGGCTGCAGCCAGCGTCGATGAAGCACTAAGAAATGCCGTTTGTGTAGGTGTTGATTTGGATAAGATAGCAGGCCTAGACAACTTTTGTTGGTGCGACCCAATAGAATCGACCAAAACCCCAGATGGCCGCTATAAACTAGCACAACTTGTTCGCGCAAATCGTGCACTGGATGAAGTATGCAGAGCATACCAACTACCGTGTATTAGCGGCAAAGATTCCATGAAAAACGATGCAATTTTAGATGGAGAAAAAATCAGCATCCCTCCAACCCTACTATTCAGTCTGATTGGTGATCACCCAGATGTAAGGCAAGCAGTATCGAGCGATTTCAAACACCATGGGGATGCAATATATCTCCTAGGAGAAACACACCAAGAACTCGGCGCAAGCGAAATTGCTTACATGCTCTCCGAAGAGTTGGGTGGGGGAATAGGGGAGACGGCCCCACACGTAGATCCCCAACGCAACATCACACTATATCGAGCCTTGACGTCCACAATGAGAAAAGGGTTAGTTGCAAGTGCGCATGATTGCTCGGACGGGGGACTTGCAACAGCACTCGTTGAGTGCTGTTTTGGCATTGATGCAGGAGCGTCTATTGATATTTCAGAGCTGCAAACCCATGACACCAACCTCGATACATGGGGCGCACTTTTCAGCGAGAGTCTTGGTAGAATTTTAGTAAGTGTCACACCCGAAAATACTGAATTATTTGAAAGTATGATGGGTGGTTTGGCATGCACAAAAATCGGAATAGTCGGAGATAGCGATGACTTGGTTGTTTCAAATCACGGCACTACAGTCTTGGTTGGATCAATCGAAGAACTACGTTCTGCTTGGAAAGGAACCTTAGACGGAGGTGGACCAAAATGACCGTTAAAGTAGCCGTACTAACGGGCTTCGGAATTAATTGTGACCATGAGACAGCAGCAGTATTCGAAATGGCCGGAGCGGAATCCCACAGGATACATCTGAACAGGCTAGTTAACGGAGATGCCGCATTGGATGATTATCACATTCTAGCCATACCGGGTGGCTTTTCCTTCGGCGATCATTTGGGAAGTGGGAGATTACTTGGTAATAGATTGCGATTCGGGCTTAGAGCCCAAGTGCAAAATTTTGTAAAATCTGGAAAGCCAGTTATAGGGATTTGTAACGGCTTCCAAGTCCTAGTAAAAATGGGATTATTGCCCGGCGATAAAGAAGTCTCATTGAAACAGACTGCATCACTCACCTTGAATGATAGCGGACATTATGAAGATAGGTGGGTAACTTTGGAATTTAACAAAGAAAGCCCCTGTATCTGGACAAAAGGCCTCAAGAGAATGCGGACGCCAGTTAGGCATGGCGAAGGAAAATTCGTGACACCAACATCTGAATTGCTAGACAAATGGTCAGAAGACGGACAAATAGTCTGTAGATATGTAGATCCAGAAACCACCTACCCATCATCCTCCGACGACCCCCTAGAATACCCAATGTGCCCCAATGCAAGCATGCGCAATATTGCGGGAGTTTGCGATCCAACCGGCCTTGTGTATGGTATGATGCCACATCCTGAAGCTAACCACTCCGCCTGGTTAGGGGCAACTTGGACAAGAGAAGGAGATCTCAATGATGCGCCACCAGGAGAAGGAGAAGGGATGTCAATTTTCAGAAATGCAGTTGAATATGTAAAAGCACAATTCTAAGCTGTGAGAATATGACCTATCTTC
>CAJWJK010000023.1 GCA_913041535.1 uncultured Alphaproteobacteria bacterium | reverse complement strand
CAGCTGAACTTTCAAAACAACTTGAAGAAAAATGGGGAGTTACAGCAGCTGCAGCTGTTGCAGCTGCACCAGCAGCAGGAGGAGCAGGAGGAGCTCCAGCTGAAGAAAAAAGTGAATTTACTATAGTACTAGCTTCTGCAGGAGATAAGAAAATAAATGTTATTAAAGAAATTCGTGGCGTAACATCTCTTGGTTTAAAAGAGGCTAAAGACCTGGTAGAGGGGGCTCCAGCCAATGTTAAGGAGGGTATCTCCAAAGATGAGGCCGAGAAGTTAAAGGAGCAGTTGGAGGGAGCTGGCGCAACTGTTGAAATAAAATAACTTTTGTTCTACCTCGCTCTAGCCATTGTCGACGCTTGTAGAAGCACCGATAACCTTGGTGTTGACGATCTAATTCGGCGGTGTTTAGCGTGGTAGGAGGCTCATCTTTTTTTCAAGTGAGGCAGTTATGTAGGGCGCCTGAGCTAGTATCAGGGTTCTTTAAGGAAGCGCTCTTAACAAGGAGTACTCATGGTACAATCCCTGATGGGACGTAGACGCGTTCGCCGCAGTTTTGGACAGATTCCCGAAGTTGCTTCAATGCCAAATCTTATAGAGGTTCAGAAGAGCTCTTACGATAAGCTTCTGGATCTCGCTCAGCCAGCTGATGAGAGAGATAATACGGGTCTACAGGGTGTATTTTCATCAGTTTTCCCTATAGGCGATTTTGCTGAAACCGCCTCGTTAGAATTTGTTAAATATGAGCTTGAAGATCCCAAGTATGACGTAGAAGAATGTCAACAAAGGGGAATGACATATGCTGCACCTCTTAAGGTGACGTTGAGATTAATAGTATTTGAGGTCGATGAGGAGACGGGGGCCAAATCGGTTCTGGACATAAAAGAGCAAGACGTATACATGGGCGATATGCCGCTGATGACCGACAATGGTACGTTTGTCGTCAATGGAACGGAGCGGGTGATTGTGAGTCAGATGCACCGGTCACCGGGCGTCTTTTTTGATCATGACAAGGGCAAGACGCATTCGTCAGGAAAGTTTCTATTTGCTGCGCGGGTCATACCGTATAGAGGGTCGTGGCTCGATTTTGAGTTTGATGCAAAAGATATAGTTCATGTACGTATCGATCGACGTCGGAAACTGCCGGTGACCACCCTGTTGTTTGCTCTGGGGTTCGATGCTGAGGAAATTCTTAGTCATTTTTACCGCACTGTTGAATATGTGCGACATAAGAAAGGTTGGAAAACGCCTTTCGATAATGAAGCCCTTCGAGGTGTCAAGCTGACGAGCGACCTTATTAACGCTGCGAACGGCAAGGTGCTTCTCGAATCTGGGGACAAAGTTACGCCCCGACTCGCGAAACAAATAGCCTCGCAAGGTGTAAAGCAGGTGCTAGTTGAATCCTCGGTTCTGGTGGGGCAGTACGCAGCGCAGGATATTGTTGATGAAGAGACTGGAGAGATATTTGTTGAGGCAGGTGAGGAAATTACGGAAGAAAGTATCGAAGAGATCAACAGTTCCAAAGTTCCTGTTATTCCCACACTGTTCATAGATCACATCAACGTTGGGGGGTATATCCGAAATACAATGCTCGTTGATAAGAGCGATAATAGAGTAAAAGCTCTTATGGAAATATACAGAGTGATGCGCCCGGGGGAGCCGCCAACAGAAGAGACAGCAGAGAATCTTTTTCAGAGCTTATTCTTTGATCCAGAACGCTACGACTTGTCTGCAGTTGGGCGTGTAAAAATCAATGCGCGTCTCGATCTCAAGGCTGACGATAGCGTACGGGTTCTTCGTAAAGAGGACATATTAGCTGTGGTTAAGACGCTAGTTGACCTCAAGGATGGGCGTGGTGATATAGATGATATTGATCATCTTGGAAATCGGCGAGTGCGATCTGTTGGTGAACTTCTAGAGAATCAGTATCGCGTCGGACTTCTTAGGATGGAGCGTGCTATACGAGAACGCATGAGTTCTGTGGAAATCGACACCGTAATGCCTCATGACTTGATTAATGCAAAGCCGGCTGCTTCGGCGGTGAGAGAGTTCTTTGGTTCATCACAGCTGTCACAATTTATGGACCAGACGAATCCTTTGAGCGAAATTACGCATAAGAGGCGCCTGTCTGCCCTGGGTCCTGGAGGCTTAACGCGCGAACGGGCGGGTTTCGAAGTGCGCGATGTTCATCCCACGCATTACGGTCGGATTTGTCCTATTGAAACTCCAGAAGGCCCAAATATTGGTCTAATTAATTCACTTGCGACTTACGCGAGAGTAAATAAGTACGGGTTTATAGAAAGTCCTTATCGTAAGGTCGCTAAAGGTCGCGTGGGCAAGGAGATTGTTTACTTGTCAGCGATCGATGAGGGTAAATATGTAATTGCGCAAGCAAATGCTGAAATAGATTCTCGCGGACGGTTTGTGGCTGATCTTGTGAGTTGTCGAATGAGCGGTGATTTTGTTTTGGTTAGGCCAGAGTTGGTTGAGTACATCGATGTGTCGCCAAAGCAAGTGGTGTCGGTGGCTGCAGCTCTTATTCCATTCTTGGAGAATGACGATGCAAACCGTGCCCTGATGGGTTCAAATATGCAGCGTCAAGCTGTTCCTTTAATTAAAGCAGAAGCTCCATTGGTTGGTACAGGCATGGAGGAGGTCGTCGCTCGTGATTCTGGAGTGACTATTGTGGCCAAGCGTGCTGGCGTCGTGGATCAAGTTGATGCAACAAGGATCGTAGTGCGTGCTAATGACGACAATGATCTATCGTCCTCAACTGTCGATATATATAATCTGCTAAAATTTCAGAGATCAAATCAAAATACGTGTATTAACCAGAGACCTTTGGTCAAAGTCGGTGACGGGGTAGACGCTGGGACTGTCCTTGCTGACGGGCCTTCTACGAGTTTTGGTGAGCTTGCTCTTGGTAGAAATATTTTGGTCGCGTTCATGCCTTGGGGTGGCTACAACTTTGAGGATTCAATTCTGATTTCTGAGCGTGTTGTGCACGATGATGTGTTCACCTCTATTCATATCGAAGAATTTGAGGTGATGGCACGTGACACAAAGCTTGGGCAGGAGGAGATTACTAGAGATATTCCTAACGTTGGTGAAGAAGGTTTGGGTAACCTTGATGAAGCTGGCATGGTCTACGTGGGCGCCGAAGTTGGCCCGGGCGATATTCTGGTTGGAAAGATAACACCTAAGGGTGAGTCCCCAATGACGCCAGAGGAAAAGCTCCTGCGGGCCATTTTTGGAGAAAAGGCATCGGATGTTCGTGATACCTCTCTCAGGCTGCCTCCAGGGGGGCAGGGCACTGTCGTTGAAGTAAGGGTATTTTCTCGTCACGGCGTTGATAAAGATGAACGGGCACTTGCCATTGAGCGTGAGGAGATTGAGCGTCTTGCAAAGGATCGAGATGACGAACAAGCAATTCTTGATCGAAATACGTATGCTCGTTTGAAAGGCCTTTTGCTTGGTCGAATAGCAACCAGCGCTCCCAAAGGGATGAAACCCGGCCACAAACTAACTGATGGTGTTCTGTCTGAGCTTCGTCATCGTCAATGGTGGGAGATCGGTGTTAAAGACGCCAAGGTAATGTCAAATATTGAGGCGTTAAAAGAGCAATTCGATAAGGGCACCAGTGTGCTTGAGCAGCGTTTTGAGAATAAAGTCGCGAAACTTCAAAGGGGGGACGAACTACCTCCCGGTGTGATGAAAATGGTGCGAGTATTTGTTGCTGTAAAACGCAAGTTACAACCTGGTGATAAGATGGCGGGGCGACACGGAAACAAAGGTGTCATTTCAAAAATTGCACCAATTGAAGATATGCCATACCTGGATGATGGCACCGTTGTTGATATTGTTCTCAACCCTCTTGGGGTTCCATCTCGCATGAATGTTGGCCAGATTTTGGAGACTCATTTGGGTTGGGCGTCTTCTGGACTGGGACAGAGGATAGGTGAAGTTGTTGAGAAGGTTAGGCGTGGGGCAAAGATTGATGAACTTAAGCGATTGCTGCGAGGTCTCTACGGTAAGGCTGAATTTGATAGGGTGATGGGTGGATTGCCAGATGATGAGATGATTGAGCTGGCGAATACCATGCGAGAGGGCGTGCCATTTGCAACGCCGGTGTTTGATGGAGCCAATGAAAGTGACATTGTGGAACTTCTAGAGCAGGCTGGTCTCGATCAAACAGGGCAGGTAACGCTTACTGATGGTCGCTCGGGTGAGGAATTTGATAGACCGGTTACCGTTGGACATATCTACATGCTGAAGTTGCATCACTTGGTGGATGATAAAATACATGCTCGATCGGTAGGTCCCTATAGTCTCGTTACGCAACAACCGCTTGGCGGAAAGGCTCAGTTTGGTGGTCAGCGGTTTGGGGAGATGGAAGTTTGGGCGCTCCAGGCCTATGGGGCTGCATATACGTTGCAGGAAATGCTGACGGTGAAGTCAGATGATGTAGCAGGCCGAACAAAAGTTTATGAAGCAGTTGTGCGCGGGGATGACACCTTTGAAGCTGGTATACCAGAATCATTCAACGTTTTGGTTAAAGAACTACAATCACTTGGCCTAAACGTCGATATGTCTCAGCGTTCGTATTGATATGAGGTTGTGTGTAGTTACGGGCTCTATGCGTCTGTGCTTTTCAGCTTAGCAGGGGAGGTAAATTATGAATGAGTTAATGAAGGTGTTTGGCCAAGTTGGTTCAGCGCAGACCTTCGACCAAATTAAAATCTCCCTTGCGAGCCCAGAACGCATCCGCTCTTGGTCTTTTGGGGAGATTAGAAAGCCGGAAACAATTAACTATAGGACCTTTAAGCCTGAGCGAGATGGTCTGTTTTGTGCTCGTATCTTTGGGCCAGTCAAAGACTATGAATGTCTATGTGGCAAATACAAGCGCATGAAATACCGAGGAATAACGTGTGAAAAATGTGGTGTAGAGGTCACTCTTTCTAAGGCCCGGAGAGAGCGAATGGGTCATATTGAGTTGGCTGCTCCAGTTGCACACATTTGGTTTCTAAAGTCTCTTCCATCACGTATTGGGCTTGCGTTAGACATGACCCTAAAAGATCTTGAGAGGGTTTTGTATTTTGAGCATTTCATCGTCACTGATTCTGGACTATCTCCGTTAAAAGTTGGTCAGTTGCTGAGTGAGGAGCAGTATTACGAAGCTCAGGATGAATACGGACAGGATGCATTCGGTGCTGGAATAGGTGCTACTGCGATCCGTGCCATGCTCGAGACGATTGATCTAGAGCGCACTCGAGACGATATTCGCTTGGAGATTTCTGAAACTACCTCAGTGGTAAAACCAAAGAAACTTGTAAAGAGGCTAAAGTTAATTGAGTCATTCATAAATTCCGGCAATCGTCCGGAGTGGATGATTTTGACAATGATTCCTGTGATTCCACCGGATTTGAGACCGTTAGTTCCCCTTGATGGGGGTCGATTTGCGACTTCTGATCTCAATGATTTGTATCGACGCGTCATAAATCGGAATAATAGATTAAAGAGGCTAATGGAGTTGCGTGCTCCCGACATTATTGTTCGTAACGAGATGCGTATGTTGCAGGAATCAGTGGACGCCTTATTTGATAATGGTCGGCGTGGGCGAGTAATAACTGGTGCTAATAAGAGGCCGCTGAAGTCATTGAGCGATATGCTGAAAGGTAAGCAGGGTCGGTTCCGACAAAATCTGCTTGGTAAGCGAGTAGATTATTCAGGGCGTTCAGTGATCGTTGTTGGTCCGGAGTTGAAACTGCATCAGTGCGGTTTACCTAAGAAGATGGCGCTAGAGCTATTCAAGCCATTTATATATTCGCGACTTGAAACTCTTGGTCTTGCTGCAACTGTCAAGATGGCAAAAAAGATGGTTGAAATGGAGCGACCAGAGGTATGGGACATATTGGAGCAGGTGATACGTGAACATCCTGTGCTTTTGAATCGGGCTCCTACTCTGCATCGGCTTGGAATTCAGGCGTTTGAACCAGTCCTAATAGAGGGTAAGGCTATCCAGTTACACCCGCTTGTATGTACAGCATTCAATGCTGACTTTGATGGCGATCAGATGGCGGTTCATGTTCCTCTGTCATTGGAGGCTCAACTTGAGGCCAGGGTGTTAATGATGTCTACAAATAACATTCTAAGTCCTTCCAATGGCAAGCCGATTATAGTGCCCTCGCAGGATATTGTTTTAGGTCTATATTATCTCACTATCGAGCGTGATGGAGAGTTAGGGGAAGGCTCTATTTTTGCGGATATGGCAGAGATTGAGCAAGCTCTTGCTCTCGGAACCACTAGCTTGCACGCTAAGGTTAAGGCCCGCTATGTAGCTGTGGGGACTGATGGAGAGGAAGTGGTGCAGCGGGTTGATACCACGCCAGGTCGCATGCTCATTGGTGAGTTGCTTCCCCGTCACCCAAAGATAGGGTTTGATCTTGCCAACCGCCTTCTTACAAAGAAGGAAGTGAGTTCTCTAATTGACATCGTTTATAGACACTGTGGGCAGAAAGAGACTGTTTTATTTGCAGATCGTATAATGTCATTGGGTTTTGATCATGCATGTCGTGCTGGAATCTCGTTTGGAAAGGATGACATGGTGGTGCCGGAGACCAAGGATGAGTTGGTGGGAGGCACCCGAGATCTAGTAAAGGAATACGATCAGCAGTATCAAGACGGCCTCATTACCCACGGGGAGAGATACAATAAAGTGGTGGACGCGTGGGCACAGTGTACGGACCGCGTGGCTGACGAGATGATGAATGCTATTTCGGCAACAGATGACACTCAAACGATAGAAGAAGGGGGTCAATCACCACAAAATTCTATTTATATGATGGCGACATCTGGAGCACGTGGTTCAGCGGCTCAAATGAAGCAGTTAGCTGGTATGCGTGGCTTGATGGCAAAGCCTTCGGGTGAAATTATTGAGACTCCCATTATATCTAACTTTAAAGAAGGCTTGAGCGTGCTTGAGTACTTTAATTCCACGCATGGTGCCCGTAAGGGTTTGGCTGATACTGCGCTTAAAACGGCAAATTCTGGCTATCTTACTCGGCGTCTCGTAGATGTTTCACAGGATTGCATTATTACTGAGAGAGATTGCAAAACTGATGCGGGAATAACGGTAGCAGAAGTAATAGAGGGCGGTGAAGTAATTGTACCCTTATCTGAGCGGATTCTTGGTAGAACCGCAGCAGCTGATGTAATAGATCCCGTTTCTGGAGAAGTCGTCATTCGGGCTGGTCAGATGATTGACGAGATTCTATGCCAGAGTGTTGAGACTGCGGGTGCAGAGTCGGTCATGATTAGGTCAGTTCTTACGTGTGAGAGTACGGGCGGCGTTTGCGGTCATTGTTATGGGCGTGATTTAGCGCGCGGGACTGATGTGAACATTGGCGAGGCTGTAGGGGTTATCGCTGCTCAATCGATCGGGGAGCCAGGCACTCAACTAACAATGCGCACTTTTCACATAGGGGGCACTGCTCAGTTGGCCGAGCAATCGAGCGTGGAAGTTGCATACGATGGTGAGGTCAAAATTAATAATCGTAATGTCATAACGGATAGCTCGAGTCGTTTAGTGGTGATGGGGCGAAATTGTGAGATTACTGTCATTGACGAGCATGGCCGTGAAAAAGCCAAACATCGCGTTCCTTATGGCGCCAGGCTTCTTCATGACGACGGAGCCAAGGTTGTAAAGGGGGACAAGCTAATAGAGTGGGACCCATACACGTTGCCTATCATCGCTGAGAGCGAGGGGATAGTATCGTACCAAGACTTGGTCGAAGGAGTCTCTGTAAGAGGTTACGTTGACGAGGCGACTGGCATAGCTACCAAAGTTGTGGTGGATTGGCGACAGCAGCCACATGGTAATGATTTGCAGCCACGAATTACATTGCATGATAAAAAAGGTAACGTGGTAACGTTGGCAAACGGCATTGAGGCAAAGTATCTCTTGTCAGTAGATGCCATTCTCTCTGTCGAAGATGGTGATTCCGTGAAAGCTGGCGATGTTCTTGCACGGATTCCGAGAGAGTCGACAAAAACACGCGATATTACAGGAGGCCTGCCGAGAGTTGCCGAGCTGTTTGAAGCTCGAAAGCCTAAAGATCACGCGGTCATGAGTGAATCGTCCGGTACAGTGGAATTTGGTAAAGATTATAAAGCTAAACGTCGCATTATTGTCCGTCCAGCTGAGGGCGACCCGGTAGAGTATATGGTGCCCAAGGGTAAGCACTTAGGGGTGCGCGAAGGAGATTACATCGAAAAGGGCGATCTATTGCTCGACGGCAACCCAGTGCCTCATGATATTTTACGTATTCTTGGGGTTGAAGCCCTCGCGAGGTATCTGGTTTTCGAGATACAGGAGGTTTATCGTCTCCAAGGTGTCAAGATAAATGATAAGCATATAGAGGTAATTGCTCGGCAAATGCTCCAAAAAGTGGAAATTACAGCTTCAGGGGATACCACGTTGTTGGTTGGTGAGCAGGTTGATCGTGCAGAGTTCGAAGCAGTTAATGAGGTGGCTATTGCGGATAAACGGACGCCCGCCACAGCGGATCCCGTCCTTTTAGGAATAACTAAGGCATCATTGCAGACTAGTTCATTTATCTCGGCGGCATCTTTTCAGGAGACCACCCGGGTTCTTACCGAAGCTGCTGTTTCAGGCCGCGTCGATGGACTACGGGGTCTTAAGGAAAATGTTATTGTTGGACGGCTAATTCCAGCTGGTACCGGGGCCATGATGAACAAGGCTCGATCACTCGCAGCGGATAGAGATAGAGAGATTGAGGAAGGTTTAGCAGAAGAGAAAGAGCTTCGAGAAAGTGGGGCGCCTGGTGAGGCATCCATGGATGAAGCGGCTAGTGCTTCCTGACTCCTCCAGTGCTGCAAAACTTTGTTACTATGTTGCTAGCAAAAGTTTATGTCTGTGGAATGGGTTAGAAGTCACTAGAAAACATTACTTTTTGGCCTTGACGCCCTTCAGTGCTGTCACTACGATGCCGCCGTCTTTGGCGCAGATCGTAGGTTTTTGCCCTCGTGCTGCGCCAGGTTTTTATTTGGAGTTATACCCGGACTCAAACTAGCTGCATGAGCCATGAGTGTGGTTCTGTTTCTAGAAGATGGTGTTCGGTCTTTGTATTTGCTAACCCACGTTCGTATATGATGCCGAAGGTTACTTAGAATGCCGACAATTAACCAGTTGATTCGTAAGCCACGCCAAAGACCGATAGTGCGTAATAAAGTGCCAGCGCTGGAGGAGTGTCCCCAAAAACGTGGCGTTTGCACTCGAGTTTACACAACTACTCCGAAGAAACCGAATTCGGCGTTGCGGAAAGTGGCTCGAGTTCGGTTAACCAATGGGTTTGAGGTTACCAGCTATATTCCTGGTGAAGGACACAATCTTCAGGAACATTCCGTTGTCATGATCCGCGGTGGTCGAGTTAAGGATTTGCCAGGGGTGCGCTACCACGTCATTCGTGGGATTCTTGATACTCAAGGTGTTGGCGATCGACGTCAGCGAAGATCGAAATATGGCGCTAAGCGTCCAAAATAGGATTTAGGTTTATGTCACGTAGACGGGCAGCAGAACGACGGGAGGTGCTTAAGGACCCCAAGTTTGGCGATCAGGTGCTTACTAAGTTTATGAATTCGCTTATGCTGTCAGGGAAAAAATCGGGTGCTGAGAAGATTGTTTATGAGGCATTTGATCGCATACAGGATCGCACCGGCCAAGAGCCATTAAAGGTTTTCCATGATGCGCTTGGAAATGTTCGTCCAGCCGTTGAGGTGCGCTCAAGAAGGGTAGGTGGCGCTACTTATCAGGTCCCGGTAGAAGTGCGTCCGGATCGTGGTCAAGCGCTCGCAATTAGGTGGTTAATTGGTGCAGCACGTGGGCGGAATGAGACTACTATGACTGGTCGCTTATCTGGTGAGTTGATGGATGCAGCTAACAACCGTGGCTCGGCAGTTAAAAAGCGAGAGGACGCGCATCGCATGGCAGAGGCCAACAAAGCCTTCTCGCATTACCGCTGGTAATGAGATCAAATTATGGCCCGTCCTACACAGCTCGAGCGATACCGTAATATTGGCATCATGGCACACATCGATGCTGGGAAGACAACCACTACGGAACGAATCCTCTACTATACTGGTCGTTCGTACAAGATGGGAGAGGTACACGAAGGTACAGCTGTCATGGATTGGATGGAGCAGGAGCAAGAACGTGGGATCACGATTACTTCGGCTGCCACTACCTGTTCGTGGCGAAGCCATCGTATCAACATTATTGATACTCCGGGGCACGTTGATTTCACGGTTGAAGTTGAAAGAAGCTTGAGGGTGCTTGATGGAGCTGTTGCCGTATTTGATAGCGTTGCGGGGGTGGAACCGCAGACGGAAACGGTATGGCGTCAAGCAGACCGGTATAATGTTCCTAGACTTTGTTTGATTAACAAAATGGATAGAGTGGGGGCAGACTTTTTTCGCTGCGTAGATATGATCAGTGATCGATTAGCAGCTACACCGTTGGTTGTCCAGTTGCCGATTGGGGCGGAGGGCGACTACATGGGAGTCATTGACCTTGTCAGAATGACAGGTGTTGTTTGGAAGGAAGAGACGCTCGGTGCGGAGTTCCATGAGACTGGGATACCGGAAGATATGGAAGAGACCGTGTCTTTGTGGCGCGGTCGGTTGATTGAAGCAGCGGTTGAGCAAGATGATGCGGCTTTAGAATCTTACCTTGACGGTAAAGAGCCAGATGACGACACTTTAAAGCAATGCATTCGAAAGGGGACTCTTACGGGTGCTTTTGTTCCTGTGCTTAACGGTTCAGCATTTAAAAACAAGGGTGTACAGCCGTTGCTGGACGCTGTTGTGGATTATTTGCCGGCACCGACAGATGTGGCAGCCATCACAGGATTGGATATTGACAGTGGGGAGGCGATTGAACGCCCGAGCTCCGACCAAGAACCCTCTGCCGCTCTTGCATTTAAGATCATGAATGATCCTTACGTTGGGACATTGACCTTTATTCGAGTCTATTCAGGTGTCATAGAGTCAGGATCTACAATTCTAAATGCGACAAAGAAAAAGCGCGAACGTATTGGTCGCATGTTGAAGATGCATGCTAACAGTAGAGAAGACATTCAAGAGGCAAGAGCTGGGGATATTGTGGCAATCTCAGGTCTAAAGCATACGTCCACGGGCGACACATTGTGCGCTAAGGATAGACCGGTGGTTCTAGAGCGCATTGATTTTCCTGATCCAGTAATTGAAATTGCAGTGGAGCCCAAGACTAAAAATGATCAAGACAAAATGTCCCTAGCTCTCTCTCGTTTGGCGGCGGAGGATCCTTCATTTACAGTTTCAACAGATACGGAAAGCGGCCAGACAGTGCTAAAGGGCATGGGCGAGCTGCATCTCGAGATACTTGTAGATCGACTGAGAAGAGAGTTTCAGATTGACGCGAATATTGGCGCGCCACAGGTAGCTTACCGTGAGACGATTTCCATTCCATCTAAGATTGACCATATCCACAAAAAACAAACGGGCGGAGCAGGTCAGTTTGCGCGGGTAGAGATTGTACTTGAGCCACTAAAGCCAGGGTCTGGCGTAATATTTGAGAGCACCGTTGTTGGTGGATCGGTACCTAGAGAATTTATTCCGTCTGTTAAGAAGGGTATCCACGATACGGCCGAGTCTGGTGTTTTGGCCGGTTTTCCTCTAATTGACTTCTCTGCAACACTTGTTGATGGTGCAAGCCATGATGTTGATTCAAGCGCGCTTGCCTTTGAAATAGCTGCCCGTACTGCTTTTCGGGAAGCGGCACTCAAGGCTAAGCCGAGGTTATTGGAGCCTCTTATGGCTGTGGAGGTAGTGACGCCGGATGATTACATGGGTGACGTAATTGGTGACCTCAATAGTCGGAGAGGGCAAATCTCTGGTACAGAGAGGCGAGGAAGCGGCACTGTTATTACAGCAACGGTTCCACTTGCCAACATGTTTGGTTATGTCAATAGTTTGAGATCAATGAGTCAGGGACGGGCACAATTTACTATGCATTTTGATCATTATGAGCCAGTACCGCAGTCGGTATCTGACGAAGTTAGAGCCAAGCTTGCTTAAGTAGGGTAATGGGGTTAACAGGATTAGACGGAAAGTAAGGGATCATGGCTAAGTCGAAATTCGAGCGTACAAAGCCACATTGCAACGTTGGCACGATTGGTCACGTTGATCATGGCAAGACGACGTTAACTGCGGCGATAACGAAGATCTTGGCGGAAGCAGGTGGAGCAACGTTCACCGCTTACGATGAGATTGATAAGGCACCAGAAGAGAAAGCTCGCGGTATAACGATTGCAACAGCGCACGTTGAGTATGAGACAGACAACCGTCACTACGCGCATGTGGACTGTCCGGGTCATGCTGATTATGTGAAAAACATGATTACAGGAGCAGCTCAGATGGATGGGGCGATTTTAGTGGTATCAGCAGCTGATGGGCCGATGCCGCAGACTCGCGAGCATATTCTTTTGGCGCGTCAGGTAGGGGTTCCGGCGATTGTAGTGTATCTCAACAAGGTTGATCAGGTGGATGATCCAGAGTTGTTGGAGCTGGTTGAGCTGGAGGTGCGCGAGTTGCTATCGAGTTATGAATTTCCGGGAGATGATATTCCGGTAGTCCAAGGGTCTGCGCTGCAAGCGTTAGAGGGTGTGGATGATGAAGGAGCAGGACGTGCGAGTATTTTGGCATTGATGGAGGCGGTAGACAGCTATATTCCTCAACCAGATCGTCCGAAGGATCAGCCATTCTTGATGCCGATTGAGGATGTATTCTCAATTTCGGGTCGAGGTACAGTGGTGACAGGCAGAGTTGAGAGAGGGATAGTAAAGGTTGGTGAAGAAATAGAGATTGTTGGTATTAAGGAGACTGTGAAAACGACCTGTACGGGCGTTGAGATGTTTCGCAAGCTTCTGGACGAGGGTGAAGCGGGCGACAACGTCGGTTGTTTGTTGCGCGGCACTAAGCGCGAGGAAGTAGAGAGAGGCCAGGTTTTAGCAAAACCGGGGTCAATTTCACCGCATACTCGGTTTAAGGCAGAAGCCTATATTTTGACCAAGGATGAAGGTGGTCGGCATACTCCTTTCTTTACCAATTACCGACCGCAGTTTTACTTCAGAACCACCGATGTTACTGGCCAAGTGGAGCTTCCTTCAGGCACTGAGATGGTTATGCCCGGGGATAACGTGACGATGGACATAGAACTAATTTCTCCGATTGCAATGGAACAGGGTTTGCGGTTCGCAATTCGAGAGGGTGGGCGTACAGTTGGCGCCGGTGTTGTCTCTGAGGTTGTAGAGTAACACTGGATAATGCAGCTTTGCTGTTGGAGGAGTGTAGCTCAATTGGCAGAGCACCGGTCTCCAAAACCGGGGGTTGTGGGTTCGAGTCCCTCCACTCCTGCCAGTGATCTGTTTGGTGCTTAGTTTTTGTTGGCAGAACTATGAAAGTGAAATTTAATATGGCGAAAACCAATCCTATGGAATTCGTACAACAGGTCAGACGAGAAGTGGCGAAAGTCACTTGGCCTACCCGAAAAGAAACCACGGTATCAACCGTAATGGTTTTCATTTTTGTTATTTTGACCGCAACGTTTTTCTTTTTTGTTGATCAAGCTTTAGCGGTTCTTGTCAAGTTGGTTCTGGGTTTGGGAGGATGATTGGTGACTGCGCGTTGGTATGTTGTACACGTTTATTCCGGCTTTGAGAACAAGGTGGCACAGTCCATCCGTGAACAGGCTGAACAAAAGGGAATGGACGACCTAATCGAGGCTGTTGAGGTGCCCTCTGAAGAGGTAGTTCATCTTCGTCGTGGAGCTAAAGTCAGTTCAGAAAGAAAGTTTTTTCCAGGTTATGTCTTAACAAAGATGGAAATGACAGATGACTCATGGCATTTGGTGAAAAATACCCCGAAAGTTACTGGATTTTTAGGAAGTGGTGGAACACCCAGTCCTATAAGTCAGGCAGAAGCAGATAGGATTATGCATCAGGTCGCAGAGGGTATCGAACGTCCTAAACCAATGATAAACTTTGACGTCGGTGAGCAAGTAAGGGTTGCCGACGGGCCATTTAGTTCCTTCAACGGGGTAGTTGAAGAAGTTGATGAAGAAAAAGCGCGTTTAAAAGTCGCGGTATCCATTTTTGGGCGTGCAACACCGGTAGAATTAGAATACACACAGGTCGAGAAACTTTAGGTCAAAAAAAAACGCCGACTTATCGGCAGAATTGTGTGGGAGGCTGGCCATAGTCGCACCGCACCCTTAGGTAAAGGACTGAGGATAAAATGGCAAAAAAGATTAATAGTTATATTAAGTTGCAGGTGCCTGCGGGCCAGGCAAATCCATCTCCTCCTATTGGACCGGCGCTAGGACAAGCTGGACTAAACATAATGGAATTTTGTAAGGCATTTAATGCTCATACTCAGGGTGGTGAGCAGGGTGTACCAATCCCTACGATTATTACCGTTTATGCGGATCGTTCTTTTTCCTTTGAGACGAAAAGCCCTCCAGCTTCTTATTTTATCAAGAAAGCAGCTAAATTAGGTAAAGGTTCAACAGAACCTGGCCGTGATGTTGTTGGTGCCGTTACCATGTCTCAGCTTCGTGAGATTGCTGACCAAAAAAAGAATGACCTTAATTCAAATGATACCGAGGCGGCGACTAAAATTCTTGCTGGTACTGCACGCTCCATGGGTATTCAGGTTACGGGGACTTAAATAATGGCTAAGTCAGGAAAACGTTTTAAAGCAGCGTCTGAGGCTGTTGATCATAAAAAACATTACGAAATTTCGGAAGCTATCAAACTTGTAAAAGAAAATGCTAGGGCAAAGTTTGACGAGACTATCGAGCTCTCAATGAACTTAGGCGTTGACCCACGCCATGCAGACCAAAATGTCAGGGGGGTGATTGATTTACCTCATGGTACTGGAAAAACCATTCGGGTGGGTGTTTTTGCAAAAGGCGAAAAAGCTGATGAGGCAAAGGCCGCTGGCGCGGATGTTGTGGGTGCAGATGATTTAGCTGAAACCATTCAGAAAGGTGATATCCAATTCGATCGCTGTGTGGCTACACCAGATATGATGCCAGTTGTAGGTAAACTTGGAAAAATTCTAGGCCCAAGAGGTTTGATGCCTAATCCAAAGCTAGGTTCTGTAACTCAAGACGTGGCTCAAGCGATAAAAAGCGCGAAAGGTGGACAAGTTGAATACCGAGTGGAAAAAGCGGGTATCGTTCACACGGGAGTGGGAAAAGCAAGTTTTAGTGAAGAGGCGCTAGTAGAAAATGTTCGTACCCTGGTGGAAGCTGTGAATAAAGCGAGGCCAAGCGGTGTAAAAGGTAACTATATTAAACGAATTTCATTGAGTTCAACGATGGGACCGGGTGTTTGGCTTGATGTATCGACTATTCTCGCAAACTAGGCGAGAAATAATTGAATTTCTGTCGTTTTAAGTTATTAAACGATAGTTGTGTATGGAATCAGAGCGTATCACTGGTTCCGTCCTGTCCGAGACTACAGGAACCCAAAAGGCCCTTAAATGGGCTAATGGGGGTAAAGCGGGTTTTACCTGCCTGTATAGACGGGGGTGCAAGCGTTTCTGTATTACTCAGTTAATGCGGGATGTGGCTTGAACTTCTGGGGCAGGCGATCCGGGCTCATCGGATTAGCCGATGGGGCCAAGTGTAAACGGGTTCGGTATTTTTAATTTTGATGCCGAGCATAACGCAGGAGAATTTGCGTGGACCGAATGCAGAAGGAGGAGCTGGTTGCCTCGCTTAACGGCGTATTCGGGTCGGTTAATCTCGTGATAGTCGCTCGCCCAAGCGGGCTGACAGTTGCGGAGTCAACTGACCTTCGACGCCGGATGCGCGAGTCGGGGGCCAGCTTCAAAGTCACAAAAAATCGACTTACGCGTCTTGCTTTAAAGGGCACTAAGTTTGAACATCTCACCGATTTGTTTGCTGGACCGACAGCGATAGCTTTTTCGGAAGACCCTGTGGCGGCAGCTAAAGTTTCCGTGGAATACGCTGATGATAACGCAAAGTTTGAGATTGTCGGTGGTGGTTTATATGAAAATGCTGTGGACACAACGGAGATAAAAACTTTAGCGAAACTGCCATCGCTTGACGAATTGCGTGGTAAGATTGTGGGCATGGTTAATACGCCTGCAACAAGAATCGCAGGGGTAATTCAGGCTCCAGGTAGTCAACTGGCTCGAGTAGTTCAAGCATATGCATCGAAACGTGAAGCCGCATAGAATGGTTAACCCGATATTGTTAGATAGAAACGCAAAGATAATTAGGAGAATATAATGGCTACTGATCTTGATAAAATTGTTGATGATCTTTCAGCTTTGACCGTTCTTGAAGCGGCAGAGTTAAGTAAGATTCTCGAAGAAAAATGGGGTGTGTCCGCTGCCGCTCCAGTTGCTGTCGCTGCCGTAGCTGGTGGTGGAGAGGCGGCTGGCGAAGTAGAGGATAAAGACTCATTTGATATCGTTCTCACAGGTTTTGGAGATAAGAAGATTAACGTAATCAAAGAAGTTAGAGCTATCACAGGTCTTGGTCTCAAAGAAGCTAAGGATCTGGTCGAGGGTGTGCCGAAACCAGTTAAGGAAGGTGCTACCAAAGACGAAGGGGAGGAGATCAAGAAAAAACTAGAAGAAGCTGGCGCAACAGTAGAACTTAAATAAACCGTTGTTGCAGTCGGGTACAAAGTTGAATTCCGATGTTTCGGTTTGTTTGTCAGATCGAAATACCGGATTTCGTTTTCATTTCTGCGGTTCCACGCAGATCATTTCTGGCGTGTGCATCTGCGCATGCGATCGCTTTCAGCGTTTAAGAGGTTTAAATGGCTAAGTCGTTCACCCAACGTAAACGTATACGCAAAAATTTTGGTAGGCTTCAAGAGGCTACCGCCATGCCGAATTTAATTGAAGTTCAAAAGGCGTCTTACGATAATTTTCTTCAAATTAACATTCCGACAGACGAACGCAATAGCTCGGGATTACAGGCTGTTTTTGAATCTGTATTTCCGATTAAGGATTTTTCAGAAAATGGTACACTCGAGTTTGTTAAATTTGAACTCGAAGCGCCGAAATATGATGTGGAAGAATGTCAGCAGAGGGGTGTGACATTTGCTGCCCCACTCAAGTTGACATTGCGGCTCGTTGTGTTTGATGTGGATGAAGATACTGGTGCTCGCTCAATTCGTGATATCAAGGAACAGGACGTTTATATGGGCGACCTTCCATTGATGACCGATAATGGAACATTTGTTATCAATGGCACCGAACGTGTCATAGTTTCACAAATGCACAGATCTCCAGGCGTTTTTTACGACCATGATAAAGGTAAAACCCATTCTTCAGGAAAGTATCTATTTGCCGCTCGTATTATACCTTATCGAGGATCTTGGCTCGATTTTGAATTTGACGCCAAGGACTTAGTTTATGTCCGAATTGATCGGCGCAGAAAATTACCTGTCACGACATTAATGATGGCATTGGATTCTAAAGAAACGCAAACAGAAAGAAAAGAGATAGAATCGGAAGGAAAAATTTTGGCTGCGGACGAGGCAACCGGGATGTCTACCGAGGAAATCTTTTCGGAATTTTACAAAACTAAAATTTATTCGAGGGTAAAAGACGCTTGGAAAACACCATTTGATCCTGATGAATTTATTGGTGGTACAAAAGTCGAAAGCGACCTGATTAACGCTAAGGATGGTAAAGTTGTGGCAGAAGCGGGGACCCGCATAACACCAAGACTTGCTACTAAACTGAAAACGGATGGATTAAAAGAGCAACTTATTTTAAACGAAGAACTTATCGGCCAGTATATAGCCGAAGACCTCATCAACGTGGCAACCGGCGAAGTTTATGTTGAAGCCGGAGACGAAGTAACTGAAGAAAACATAGACTTGCTGATAGAAGCTGGTATTAAAAAAATCCCATTGTTAGCAATCGACCATTTAACCGTTGGGCCTTATATCCGAAACACGCTATCCATCGATAAAAATAGGGGTCGCAATGAAGCGCTAATGGATATTTATAGGGTAATGCGTCCAGGCGAACCACCAACGCCCGAAACCGCCGAGGCGATGTTCAACAGTCTGTTTTTTGACAGTGAAAGGTATGACTTATCTGCTGTCGGACGTGTTAAGATGAATGCACGTTTAGAATTGAAGACCGAAGATACACTTCGAGTATTGCGTAAAGAGGATATTCTCTCTGTTATAAAATTATTGGTGCGGTTAAAAGATGGTCACGGTGAGATCGATGACATAGATCACCTGGGTAATCGGCGAGTACGTTCGGTGGGTGAACTAATGGAAAATCAATACCGTATCGGTTTGCTAAGGATGGAGAGAGCGATCCGCGAGCGGATGAGCTCTGTTGAGTTAGATTCCGTTATGCCGCAAGATCTAATTAATGCAAAACCTGCGGCTGCAGCAGTTAGAGAGTTCTTTGGGTCATCACAGCTTTCACAATTTATGGATCAGACTA
>CAJWJK010000022.1 GCA_913041535.1 uncultured Alphaproteobacteria bacterium | reverse complement strand
TTGTAGAAGGAGATTCAGCGGGTGGTTCAGCTAAACAAGTAAGAAATAGAGAATTTCAAGCTGTTTTGCCACTACGCGGTAAAATCCTTAATACCTATACTGATATAAACGGATCAAAAAAGAATGGAAATGCAAAAGATTTAAGAACAAAAACTTTATCAAAATTAATTTCGTCTAATGAAATAATTACGCTAATTAATGCCCTTGGACTAGATCCAAAAAATGAAGAATTGGATACTAACGATGTAAGGTATGGAAAAATAATTATTATGACAGATGCTGACGTAGATGGAATGCATATTGCTGCCCTGTTGATGACCTTCTTCTATCACGAACTTCCCGGTATAATTACATCCGGACACCTCTATCTTGCACAACCTCCACTCTATCGGCTCAGTAAAGGCAAAACCACGGTATATGCCCGAGACGATATTGATAAAGAATTATTAATTAAATCGACCTTTGGCAGCTCTGGCACTGTCGGTGTGAGCAGATTTAAAGGTCTTGGAGAAATGCCTCCCTCCCAACTGCGAGAAACAACAATGAATCGAGAGTCACGGCAATTGCTTCAGGTGATTGTCGCCAATGGTACAGAGAGCGCAACGAATACACAGGTTGAACGGTTGATGGGACGTAAACCTGAAATGCGCCTTGCGTTTATTCAAGAACGTGCTCAATCTGTCGAATCCCTGGACATTTGATTCCGTCTCCTAAATGGATAACGACAACTACATTCCAAGAGGTCTACCCAAATTTTATTTTCTTGAAACTATTCGAAAAAAGCTGTGTTGTGACAATCGCAATGTGAAGCACCTATCACTAATTTTTAACGGTCAACAATAACCTGTACTGGCAGAGTATGTCTTTTCAATCACTCGGATTAAGCAGTGAACTATTACGCGCTATTGCGGATTATGGCTATAAGTCCCCAACTGCAATTCAAGAGCGCGCAATACCAAGCATTTTACTTGGACATGACATTCTCGGATCTGCCCAAACCGGCACTGGAAAAACAGCATCCTTCACCTTACCCCTTATTGATATCCTGGCTACGGGGAGAGTTAGGGCAAGAATGCCACGGTCGCTTATCCTTGAGCCAACTCGTGAACTTGCATCTCAAGTGGCAGATAATTTTGATGAATACGGAAAATACTCGAAGCTTACGAAGGTATTACTAGTGGGTGGCCAATCGTTTCAGGATCAAGGGCAAACTATTGACCGCGGAGTCGACGTGCTGATTGCTACACCGGGACGTCTTCTAGACCACATAGAAAGGGGTCGACTTATGCTCTCCGGTGTTGGCATGCTGGTCATTGACGAAGCTGACCGAATGCTGGACATGGGCTTTATCCCCGATGTCGAGCGAATCGTGCGCCTTACGCCGCGCACACGGCAAACACTAATGTTCTCTGCGACACTTCTTCCAGAAATTCGAGTGCTTGCAGATGCATTCCTCTCTGACCCAAAAGAGATATGCGTCGATCCCCCATCTTCGACAGCAGCGCAAGTTGTCCAAAGAGTAGTCGTGGTGAATGCTGGTGACAAACGTAAAGCACTTCGTAGCCTTCTAAAACAATACAATATCAATAACGCACTCATTTTCTGCAATCGAAAGCGTGATATCGATCATCTTGTGACCTCGCTACGAAAACACGATTTCCAGGCAAGTGGCCTTCACGGCGACTTGGCGCAGGCCGTGCGGACTGAAACGCTCCGCCGTTTTAAAGCTGGCGAGGTAGATCTTCTTGTGGCAAGTGACGTTGCCGCACGCGGCCTCGACATTGAGGCATTACCCCATGTAATCAACTTTGATGTTCCACTTCACCCAGAAGATTACATCCACCGAATTGGTCGCACGGGCCGAGCAGGAATGGAAGGTACTACTTTCATGCTCGCAACACCCGAAGACGAACCCTACGTATCCGCTATTATAGAACTCACTGATCAGGATATTTCTCCAATTAAAGTTGATGGTATTGTTCAACCCACTCTGTCTGCCGAATATCCCCCAAGGCAAGGTGGTGGCAGTAAAACTTATGACCACTCCAAAAAGCCTCCAAAATATTCAAAAGGCCGATCAAGGCCCGATTCCAAACCAAATCAGGGCGGTCACGAATCGGCGTCAACTTCTAGCGCTAGGAGAACACCCAGGAAAGTTTCAGTAAATGATAAAGAAAACAGCAATCGTAGAAATGTAACAGGGAATAAAAAAACTGTTAAGCCGCAGTCTAACCATCGTGTTAACGTTGGACGATCTTGGGATGCGAATAGCCCAATACCATCTTTCCTCCTAGACCCCGCAGCTTCAAATGATAAGGATCCCAAAGATTCACAATGATTCTTGTAGTGTGACCAATAATAGTTATTTCTACTTCCTAAGTGTTAGATATAGCGATACTTGCTCTCTGCGTGGATACGTAACAGAGAACCCAATCCTCTTTACTCCCTGATGGTATCTAACAGGGAAACCTAACTCCACGGAAATGGGCTATTGGATACAGGGAACTGTTTTCCCTCAATAAACCGGGACATTCGAAATGGTTCAAGAAGAGAATTTGGGGAGCCCATCAGTTCGCCTGCAACAAGCTCACCAACCCCTATCATCTTAAAACCATGGTTTGAATCAGCAATTATATAAGCGTTCTCAAAAAACTGATCAAATACCATAAAGTCTGAGCACTCACGTCCCGCAACATCAATTATCTGCACATATTCACCCTCCCGAACTTCATAATCCCGAGCAGTACATTTTGAAATACGGAAATCAAGCCTCGGTTCGGCGAGAGGCTCGGGCAATGCAGGTTCCATAATCTCACTTCGAACTGCACGACAAACCCAAGCTATGAGTGAAGTGGGAGGAGTTTGCTCGTCAACAGCCATAGGAGATCCAGGAGCGCAAATAACGCACCTCACCCGCCTTTGCGAAACAAAACTGTCTTGTTCACCTGAGCTGGAGTCGCGGGAGAAAAGCCTAATAGCCCGAGCGGTATCCAAGTCATAGTCCCAAGATCTAAGCTTTGACATAAGCGAAGACCGACTATCATGATTAGCTCCCAGAATTTCTTGAAAACCCCGCGCCGGGTATGTAATTCTCTCAGTAAGAGCCTCTGGGTCAGAGTTGCCATTACAGTTGAACGGAACTAGTTCCCCTATTTGACATCCCTCTACATCTATCACGGTCAGTTCATCACCCGAATGTAGTTCCAAAATGATTGCTCCACCGCCAGGCACTACGTATCTCTCAAGGTGTGGATCGTTACGCCACAATCCGGGCTCCCGAAGCCTAGACATACCATTTGATGTTAGTGATTCCATGCCCATTCTCTTACTTAGCTGTACCACCCGCAGTTTATTGGCAATAATAGCGCACCATAACAATTCAATCTACGACGGGCTTCCCTCAGTAATCAGAACAGTAGTCTCCCACAGAAAATTACATACCAGGAATAGACATCTCTATATTTATTGGTGACGTAACTAACTAAAACCGCTATCAGGAGTCCCAATGTCTAACAAAATAGCGACCAAGATATCTTGCAGTTATAGAGGTATTCCAATCACTCCTTTTCGTGCCCTAAAGCTTACCTAGTGACGTGACTTGCTACTCAGTTTATCGTAAATATTGGGGAATTAACTTTGATTAATAGGAACATGGGATGGTAGTAACGCAAAACAAATCGGGAGGACGAGGAGAAATTGACGAAGAAGGCCTAACGAAGGGACAGTTGAGAAAGCTATATGCACTTCGCAAATCTCTTGGCGATGGCATTGCCAATAGAGCATTTTCTGAGTGGTTAAAACAAGAACTGTCGGCGCGCGACAATATAATGCCCGTTGATAAAAATGCGGAGACGATTGTAGCCGCCCTGCAGAAACTAATTGAGAAAAATCAACTTTCTATTCCGCGTGGCGGCTATCTGGTTCGGCGCGGTCGTGGGCGTGTAATAGTTGAGCGTGCACGAAAAAACTAACCACGATACCGAGCAAAAAAATCATACCTCATATTTCTGCAGCCTCGTCATCGCAGAACTCTGACCGGATTCTCTGCCAAGGCTCTTACGTCCAAAACTGACCATCAGGGGAATGGCCGTCCACTATCCCCCGCCCAACCCAAATCTATTCAGGCTGAGGCACTATTCGAAGGTAAGGTTTCGGTGCCCTCCACCCATTCGGGAATCGCTCCTTTGCCTCATCGTCCGAAACTGCCGGAATAATAATGACGTCATCACCATTTTTCCAATTCACTGGAGTTGCCACCTTGTGCTTAGCGGTTAGTTGGCATGAATCAACCAGTCGCAACACTTCATCAAAATTTCGACCTGTGCTCATTGGGTAAGTAAGCATAGCCTTGATCTTTTTGTCAGGTCCAATCACAAAAACTGAGCGAACGGTTGCGTTGTCAGCAGCCGTTCTCCCGTCAGAGCTATCCCCCGCATTTGACGGCAACATATCAAACTGCTTGGCCACAGACAGTTCTGGATCACCTATTAAAGGGTAATTGACGGCATGACCTTGAGTCTCCTCAATGTCCTTCGACCACTCCCTGTGATTTTCTACCGGGTCGACACTGAGTCCAAGAATCTTACAACCCCGTTTTTCAAACTCGGGCTGCAGGCCTGCCATATAACCAAGTTCCGTTGTGCATACTGGAGTAAAGTCTTTTGGGTGGGAAAACAATACAGCCCAGCCATCCCCTATCCATTCATGGAAACTGATAACACCCTCTGTCGTCTCCGCCGAAAAATTCGGGACCTCATCGTTAATTCTTAATGCCATAATTCCCTCCCCTAAAAAAACAACCGCAGCGCACGAAACTCGATCAACCCTCTACCAACAGTCCTCACCATTTTGTGAGCGTTCAACCATCTAGAAAATTTATTCCGATGATATTTACTCGCACCTAACTATAACTTCAACCACCAACATAATAGCGCAACACCATGACAAACATTTGTCCGGTACGCACCTACTATTACCATCTGCGACAATACAATCCTCAATAACTCACTTCCGTAGATAGAAGTCACCGCTACTGCGGCAACGGCGGCCATCATAGACCACAATAGTGCGACTTTCACTTGTATCTATTTCAAACAATTTTATCGCTATAGCCTTAGCCACCAAATTGTCATGAGACCGCACGAATCAATGAGCTTTGAAACATTCTGGTTGTGATCAGCTAATAGGGAACACCAAGATTTAAGAAAGTTGGTTAATGGCCGCCTAGCAACAGACGGAATAGCTGAAAACCGGCTTGCAAATGGACAGCCTCGCTGACCCACCGTAGACTTTCCCAACATTTTCTCTGTTCAATATAAAACAAGAAGGCGTATCGACTATGGAAATCCAAGAGTTCTTCAACCAAAGGAATATAATCGATTTGAGTTTCTTTAATTTTAGAAACGCTATAACAGCCGCCTACTTCGCTAACTCAGATCTCAAAATTCTAAAGGTTAATGACAATTTTCGAACGTTCTTCCCTGTCCTTGGCAATGTTTCTAACGCCTATTTTCCAGATGTTCTTGAACAGCTGGGTGTTGAGATAGATCAAATTCAATCATTCTCGGACATGCTTGACCGTGACGGACGTGTCCTAATTCCACACATACCCATAAAAATTGATGGCCAGGAACGAGCCTTCTCGCTTCTCTCTACCCGAACACGTGACGACAGTTTTTCATACCTTAATGGTGTACAAGGCCAATTTGTGGATCGCACTACTGAATTCACCCTTCGTAAAGAGCGCGAACAACTTGTTGAAGAGAAAATGCGGGACAGTGAAATTATTGAGGAAAAAACCAAAAAACTTGAGAGCGTAGCGAATCGCCTTGCAAAATATTTATCACCTCAGATTTATAATTCGATATTCTCCTCTTCGGGTGATACCAGCGAATCTTTAGCAAGAAAAAATTTAACCATTTTTTTCTCCGATATCGAAGGATTCACAGAGATAAGTGATGGAATGGAGCCTGAACGCCTTGCCTTTCTTATCAATACTTATCTGAGTGAAATGTCCGAAATTGCGATTGAATATGGTGGCACTTTGGACAAATTTATCGGTGATGCAATCCTTGTATTCTTTGGCGATCCAGAAACAGAAGGTGACCAAAAAGATGCCGTCAAGTGCTCAAGGATGGCAATTAGAATGAAGGAACGGGTAGCTGAATTACAAACCACCTGGCAATCTCATGGCATTTCTAAGCCGCTGAGAGTCCGAATGGGTATCAATACCGGATATTGTACTGTGGGAAACTTTGGTTCAGATCAACGCTTGGACTACACCGTGCTGGGTAGTCCCGTAAACCTAGCAGCTCGGCTTCAAGCCGCAGCCCCAGCGGATACTATTAACGTAAGTGACACAACTCATTTATTGATTAAAGATTTTGCGAAATGTACTCAGGTACAAGACGTTACACCCAAAGGCTTCACAAAGCCTGTCGGCGTTTATCGTCTACATTCAATGGCTGACTCTGTTGATGTCCCCACGCCTATGACTCGAAAAACGGCACACGTTGAAGTAAATATTTCTGATGGTAGAAACATTCGGGAGGCAATCATGGAACTCAGACAAATTGAAGATGAGTTTTCACAACTTATAAAAGAATCGGATTAACCTGGCTCAAATTTTCTATTCCACTTGTGAGTCAGATTTTGCTCTTGTGAGATAAAGATTGATATGATTGTCCACGGTTAGCGCGAAATTAACGACATAATGCCCACTCCACGCCTTTACATAAATGACGCAACCTTGTTCTGTGGATTTTCCCGAAGCAATATCTCGCCATAACTTGTCCCCGAGCCATTCCTGAACCATTTGCGCCCTATCACTTTTCAGGAGTGCTCCAGTTAAAGTGCCTGCCCCTACAATTTTTCCATTCCGTGCAACCCTAAATGCCGACCCAAACTTATTCTCAGATAAACTTGCCCCCACTTTGGCATTTGCCATCCTGTATTGGGCCAACGTTGAGGAACACACCCCCACACTGAAAGGAAACAAAAAAGCAACAGTAAATGTTAGAATACTCGCTAATGGTTGCTGCTCAAACTCAACCATCATATCCATCAAAGCATTGTTCGATCCTCGAACCCACGGCACGAGCACCTGGCCATAAAGTATAATTAAAGTGCCAGCGACTACGGTAACCACATAGATAGATCTCTCACCCAGAGTCACTATCAAACTTTTCCACATAGGCTCAACACCCTTTGTAGTTCTTACGGATACACTCACGAGCACGATTCTGCGCTTCTGCGATTTGGGCGAAGGTCATCAACGTTCGCATACACAAATGGTAACGCTAAATCGGAATTGTGGGAACGACCCTTTCAGCCACATCGCCTATAGATCAGAGAGCAGCTCCATCTTGAGGCTCCGGTACTCGTCGTCTGTAATTAGGTCGCAATTTGTGAGTTGTTTGAGCTCCGCCAAACAGGCTTTTACGGACTCTATATCGTTATCGCTCATTGACGTGCCACAAGCTTGTCGGTTGCGCTTGCGGCGGTTAGGGTCGGATGATGTTGTGTACCTCAAAAGCTTCAGGCTCACCTGGATTCATTCCCATCTCCTCCAGGATTGGCGCAAGGCGGGCGCCGAAAGCATCGAGGTTCTCTTGCGAATCAAAGAGTACGGAAACCTTCATCTGGTCTCCCGACCCGTAACACACTTCGAGTTCAAGTCCAGGTGCGGGCTGAATGCCTTCCTCGTAAAGCCGAGCAAGGATTGCATCGTATTGTGCCGCAGTCAGCGACGGTGGTGAAAAACGAACTAGCACGCTCATAAGCGTCATCCCTTTCAACTATCAGTAAACGCATCCAAAGATACTAGCCCCGAGCGCCGTGGCGCAAGTGCCTCAAGGCATCCCCACACTCAGCACAAGCATGGCAAGGGCTAGGCAGAGAGTGGCGGGCAAGTTTCTCATCAGGGAGGTCTGACAGAGAACCTAAGAGTTGAGAAGTCCCGTAAGGGGTATTCAACACCTTTGCCGTGGGGCAGAATATCAAACATGCGTACTCTCCTCACCGCCCTCACCTAAGTTTCTGTGATACTTCGAACTTTTCTACATAACTGGTGAAATAATGATTAAATACAATCTTGCAGAGCTTACTGCAGAGTTTGAGGCAAACCCCATCGGACATCACAGCCCGGCCTTGAGACACTTGCTCCAAAAATTAAGGAGCAGTCCAACTAAGGGAAAGTTCGTGTTGGTCTGTACCAAGCCTTACCGCGAGTGGGTGCTCGCAACATTGACGGGCAGCCGAAAAAATCCAGTTAAGCTAAACAAACGGTATGTTTTCAACGACCTCCTAGAAGCAGAACGCTTTGTATTCCGGCGCCGATTAAAAGCGTTTACCAGGTTGGAGGAAGATCAATGACTCGAGCACGCTATATCACTGGATATTCAGACCCGATGAGCGTGGCACCGGGCGGTTCTATTCACTTCTACGTTAGTGCCGAAGGTGTTACGCAATACCGTGCCGATATTGTTCGCTTGATTCACGGAGACCTCAACCCAGCAGGGCCTGGTTTTAAGGAAAAAGTGGTCCAAACGTCAGTGAGCAACAACTACCCCGCTAGACGGCAAAATACTTATCCTGGTTCTTGCATTGTGATTCACGAAAAGGCCGCGCTTGCTGCACTTAGCAGTTTCACACTACAAGCGTTTATTTGGCCAACAACCCCCCAAAAAGGGCGGCAGGTTATACTTGGTCGGTGGGCAGCAAAGCAGCGTTCTGGTTTTGCGCTCATTATCGACGAAACTGGGGCTGCTGCTCTGTTGCTAGGTGACGGGCGACGGGTTGAAACGATTAGCTCTGGACTTGCTCTAAGAGAACGTGAGTGGGCATTCGTTGCGGCCACCTACAACACAGATAGTGGAAACGCGCAGGTATTTCAAGAAACACTTGAGGACCATGTTGTTCTCAAAGGTCGTGCGACCGCGGAGCGCCTAACGCGAGTGAAACCGCGTATGGTCAATCGAGCACCGTTCACTATCTCGGCAGGTTTTTCGCACACCGACGACCAAAGATCTGTATTTTGTTATCACTATAACGGCAAAATTGATCGACCACGCTTGGCGGGCGATGTGCTGGATTCAAGCACACAAATATCTTTTCAGAAACACCGTCCACAACCTGAACAAGAAAACATTGCATTGGCATGGTGGGACTTCTCTGAAAACATGGCAACAACGACTATCACGGATCGTTCCATCAACCAGATAAACGGAGAAACTGTTCACTTGCCGACCCGGGCAATGACCGGTCATAACTGGACAGGCCACACGCTTCGAGCCGAAGACGCTCCGGAAGAATACGGAGCGATCCACTTTCACGACGATGATCTTTATGACTCCGGATGGAACATCTCTTTTACGCTCGACCTTCCAGATCGTTTCCGCAGCGGCGTGTACGCGGCAAGGCTCAAGGCGGGAGAAATTGAAGATTATATTCCTTTTTTTGTGCGACCTAAGCCCGGCAGACCAACCGCTAGACTTGCCTATCTTGCTGAAACAGCTACTTACATGGCCTACGCAAACTTTAATGTTTTGCACGCACCTGAGACGGAACCGTGGGTCTCTAGACTGCTAATCGTCTATCCCGACAACCTGCTGGCCTATCAACACGATGAGTGGGGTAAATCACTATACGAATCCCATTCTGACGGAAGCGGCATCTCGGTTTCCTCACGCCTCCGGCCAATCACCAACATGCGGCCCAAAAACAACAGTCCCTTTGGATTACACGGTTCCAGCCTCCGAGAATTCTGCGCCGACACACATCTTATTGATTGGCTTGATTATAAAGGATACGCGTGCGACGTAATCACGGACGAGGATCTCGACAACGAAGGTGTAGAGTTGCTACGGCCCTATGCGGCCGTGATGACCGGCACTCATCCAGAGTACACTTCCACGCATATGTGGGATGCCCTAAAGGCCTACACCGACCAGGGCGGACGCCTAATGTACATGGGTGGAAACGGTTTTTATTGGCGTATCGCCTATAATCAAGAATGTCCAGGTGCAATTGAAATGCGAAGAGCTGGAGGTAGTCGTACTTGGATTACCGAGCCTGGCGAAGGGTTTCAAAGTATTGATGGTGAGCCCGCGGGGGTGTGGCGCGATGTTGGGCGCGCACCACAACGCCTAGTGGGCACAGGCATAGTGACTATGGGTTTTGACATAGCATCATATTTTAAACGCCTTGACGAAAGTCACGACCGCCGTGTCGCGTTCGCTTTTGAAGGCATTGGCGCTGATGAGCGGATCGGTGAGTTTGGGCTAATCGGTGGTGGCGCGGCAGGGCTTGAATTTGACCGTGCTGAGCCACATTACGGCACCCCACCCCATGCGTTGGTTGTAGCGCGCTCTGAAAATCACACTGAAAGCTATCTTCTTCTACTCGAGGAAATGGGCGCTATGATCCCTAATATTCACGCGCCAGAAAATCCGTTAATCCACGCAGATATGGTGTTTTACGAAACACCGAAGGGCGGTGCCGTATTTTCATTTAGCTCCCAATGCTGGTGCGGAAGTCTCTCCCATAATGGATATAACAATAATGTTTCTCGCATGACGTCAAATGTTCTGACGCGTTTTCTTGACCCTGCCGCCTTTGACGTCTGATATATGAATCGTGCTATCCCCTGCCGGTTTCTGGAGAAGTATGCTTCAGAAATCCACTGTTCCAAATCGGATATTATTACGCCCACGGCCACGGTGTGCTTAAGAACCTTGTGCGCGCCCATGCGTGGTTCACGGTTGCGGATGCATAGGGGTATGATGAAAGATATCTAGCCCTTCTGGAGGGGGATATGACCAAAGAGCAAATCTCAGCAGCCCAGAAGCTATCATTGGAACTTTGGGAAAAGTACGTCGTGCCGTTTCAGTACGACTAGCCGGGAGGAATATGGTGGATTGTCTCTCACGCCGTAAATTTTTAAAGCTAACTGCTGTGGGCCTTATACCTTTGGGTATCGGACACTTTGCACCAAGCGCGTTTGCAAAGACCCACGTGTTGAAAGTCTATAAGTCCCCATCATGTGGTTGCTGCCGCGCGTGGGTAGACCATATGCGCAGTGCAGGGTTTCGAGTGGTGGCCACCGATGTCACTGATCTCCGCCCCATTAAAAACAAACTTGGTGTGTTCCCTGAATTGTGGTCCTGTCATTCTGCAATAATTGATGGCTATGTGATAGAAGGTCATGTGCCGGCAAGAGAGGTAATCCGTTTGCTGAGAGATCGCCCAAAGGCAATCGGATTGGCAGTGCCTGAGATGCCGATTGGATCGCCGGGGATGGAACAGGGAAGCCGCCGCGATCCATTCCAGGTCATTCTTTTTTCATCAACACGCCGTTCGGTATTTGCGACGTACCCGGAGCGAAATGACATGAAGGTTTAACGTCTTTCCATTCTATATCATTTTTCAGACTCTTTTCTCTTCATGTGACACCTGTGTGCGCATTCGACGTGCCAGTAACATGGCAGTTTTTTCAGCCTTGGGTTATCACCTCTGCCGGGGGAGGGTGTCGTTACACATCCCTACTCGTCGAATGAGACGCCGCTTTTTGTGATTCACTGATTTTTCTAATATTCGTCTGCAACTCTAGCGCAGCGTCCTCTTTGACATGTCTCTTTCTGACCTCTTTGCGATGCCGCGGACGATTCTATAACAGTCCGAGAATGTGAGGACGGGCCAGAACTCTATCCGAGACCTTGGCGACAGGGAGACGGCCTAAATTCGACTAAATCCAGAAAGTGGTGCTGCAAATGGAAAATTATCCGTCCCCTCCTCAAAAAGAAAAAGGACTCTAACCCATTGAATAATATCACGAACGTTTTTGGGATCAAGGCGTACCACAGGATGATCGATCATAAGAATGACGAAAAGGCCAATAACGTGCTTGTTTATCACTGCATGAAAGTTTTTCTATGGCACGTAGTACCGACCTGATACAATATAAACATTCGAGTTGCTTTAAACGCAACAACTGTAGCATGAGATGGAAATCCACTTTTCTCCAGACCTCATAAACGTACATTTAAGCGAATCTTGCCCAACTTACGCATGCGGCTAAGTCAGTAATTGTTGATTAATAGGAGAGTGCGTCTGTTTTACAGTACCTGATTGAACGCCATGCTACCGGAGGGAAGATCATTATGAGTAGTAATCTGCAAAAGATCTGTACAGCCTTCTTAACCGCTAGCTTGTTGGGGTGTTCCGGAGGTGGAGGTAGCAGCGGGGGCGGAACTAGCAGCGGAAGCACGACCACGTCCAGCTTTAATACCGCAGAGTTCCAAGCCAATTTTGGTCTTGCTTCAGTTGGGGCTCTTACTGCCTATGATAATTCAGGAACTGGTCAAGGCATAACAGTCGCGGTCATTGACACCGGAATTGACGTAAGTAACAGCGAGTTTACCGGCGCAATCGCAACAGCCAGCACTGATATTGTAACCAACAGTTCCGCTAACCTTCAGGATGTGAACGGCCATGGAACAGCTGTCTCTGGGATTATTGGCGCACGCAGGAATGATTCGCTGACCCACGGAATTGCGTTCGACTCCACGATACTCGCAATAAATGCAGAGTTCCCTCGCGGAACTGGCAGTTTTCCAGAAGTATTCTTAGCTAACGCCGTCGATCACGCTGTCTCGAGCAATGCTGATATCATAAACCTGAGTCTTGGTGCCTTTATTGAGCTACAACCAGTTTTTCAAATAGCGTTGCAAAACGCGGTAAATGCTGGCGTCATCATTGTTGCAGCTGGAGGAAATGAGGGCGGGCAAGGAACAACTCAAGTAATCGATCCTGCGCGCCTCTCTAACTGTAGCCCGACATTAAACTGTGATTTGCTTACCGCTATTGACGGCTTTAACGCACAAGGTCACATGATCGCGGTGGGCTCAGTCGATCAGAACAATAACCGTTCTGATTTTTCCAATCCGGCAGGGGACACGGCTACAGCATTCCTAGTCGCGCCTGGAGAGGATATTCTTTTAACGGCAGTTGGTGGGGGCACCTTCACCGCTTCTGGCACATCACTTTCTGCACCACACGTTTCTGGCGCATTGGCAATCTTACTTGAACGCTTTCCTACGCTAAGCAGTGCCCAGGCCGTGGACTTACTTTTCAGCTCGGCAACAGATTTGGGCGCTAGTGGCACAGATAGCATCTTTGGCCGAGGGTTGTTGAACCTCCAGGCAGCCTTTCAAGCGCAGGGTATTCTTAGCCTCTCGACCTCAGATCTGGTGACCGGGCCTCGCGTGGATATTCAAAAAACTTTGCTAACATTGGGCCCACCTTTCGGCAGCGCATTCTCCACACAGAATTTCCTGGGGTCAGCGATAATTCTGGATGCATACGACAGACCTTATCAGATCGACCTTCGTAACCGTATTATTAACAGTACGCCAGACCCAATGATGGCCTCATTCTTTGGTGATAATTCAACTCAACTGGTATCGGTCGTGATGCCGACAGGACTGTCGTTGAATTTTGATATCGCGAACGAGGACTTGCCTGACTTTACAGATGAGATCTCAGCCTTGTCGCATAGAATAGAACGGAATGATTCACTACAAAGAGACATCAGAGCCATTCGTTTCTCAGCTGAACTTGGTAGAGGTTCAGAAGTTAGTGCCGCACATGAGACGTCGGCGTTGGGATTCTTTGGAAACACAATCACTGAAGAGGCATCAAGTAGCATCTTCTTCAATTCGAACTGGATATCAGCGCCACAGCTAACACTACTGGGCAAAGGCGACAGTTTACGTTTATCCCATTCTATTTCGAATGATACGAAACTTAATCTCGGTATTCATCAATCCAACGGATTCTCATCATCATCAATCTCTGGATCCGGTTACCTGGCACAGGCACAGTTATTCCATAAAGCATCGAACGGTTTTAGTTATGGACTCGCAACAGGGTATGTATCAGAGGAAAATGCTCTGTTCAGCAGTTCATCAAGTGGCGCATTCGGTACCGTCAATGATAACCGCAGCTTGCACGCATCTCTTTCCGCCTCATGGGATATCAACGATAAAGCAAACATCTTCGCCACTTATACAGATGCGACCGTTAAGCCCTCATTCTCGGGAAATAGTGTGTTGAACAACTGGAGCCGTATTTATGCCAACGCGTTTGCGTTTGGCTTGACCACACACTCACAGTTTAGAGATGGCGACAGACTAGGAATTTTACTTGGCCAGCCGCTGCGTGTTCGCAAATCTAATGCAGATATGACTCTTCCGGTCGGTCGGGATCTGAGTGGGAACATCCTACAGGAAACACAGCGCGTGGACTTGGCCCCAAACGGTCGCGAGATTAACGTACAGCTTGCCTATACCGTGAATGATGGAAGCCAATCTGAACTCGCTTCCTTTGCAACGCTCAGGTGGCAACCTGGACACAATCATTCTGCCGATCCTGACTCGGCAATAGGGTTCAAGTGGAAACGAGAGTTTTGAAAGTGCTGAATCTAACCATTAAAGTGTGTTTTGTTATACCAGCACTAGTGCTGTTAGCCGCTGGTTGTCAGCCTGATACAACAGCGACGACGTCACCACCCGAAGGTATCCCCGCAAATGCCATACTTGTTGGTGATGATCTATACATGGTCCCAGTAGGCAGTGATGACAACGCCTGCCAAAGGTACCGGAAGTTTTCACCGAACAAGGCTGTCGTTGCTTTAATTTTCTATAAGGGGGCCGATGGAAAATTCGTTATGGACAAGAGTAAATCTGACTGTAAATGACCGATAGGGCCAACTTGGTCATGGTCTTTTGTGCCGACGTCAACCGCTGCTATCTCTTTAGGGGAACTGGTTAGAATGAAATAATCATTCTTAGCTATCATGACATGTGGGTTGGTAGTTGTGGGAACGACCCTTTCAACCACATCGCCTATAGATCAGAAAGCAGCTCCATCTTGAGACCCGAAATAGGGCAGCTGGTTGTTCGCATGTGTGTGTGAGACGGAGTGCGTGTGAGCAGGGATCAGTCGGAAATCTTCTCACCGTCCTTGTAGGTTCCTGTGAAACTCTTAAACACAGTTCCGTCTTTGTTGTACCAGACCCAAGGACCCTCAGATTTCCCGTCCTTGTAGGTTCCTTTGGACAATAACTGTCCGTTCGTCCAGTAACTGACCCAAGGACCGTCTTTCATACCGTCAGAGAATGATCCCTGTTCCTTTCCCGTCACTTCCCCATCAAAAGGAACATCGGTGAACCTCTTGTAGTAGAGACCATCCCGTTCCACCAAGTCGTCCATTGTGACGTCAATCCGCACCCCATTGAAGAGCACTGATCTGAATGACGAAATCCCTTTCTAAATTAAGGCTGTCCGCTATGGACACACCAACCGACGAGTGGCTGGAGAAGTTCGAGTGGCGGTTGGAGCCACGGGACGGCGACAGTGACAAAGTAGTAGTCGTACGCAACCTCACTCCCTTTGCACTCGATAGATACCGCCACCGTGGGGAGCTTGATGACGATGCCCTTCTGAACGAACGGATGTTTCAAGCGGGAGACCGTTTACGTCTGGACTGGGAACTTGCCGGTTTGACGATGATGGCCCGTTCTCAGGTTGAGGCGGGTCGTGTTGAAGGAAGTGCGGTCCATTTCAGCGATAAGAGATTAGCCGCACGGGAGCGTGTACAGCACGCCATGGTTGTCTTGGGGCCAACACGGAACATTGTGGTTGATTGCTGTGTCTTTGGAGAACCCGCACGACGCTATGTGGAAGTCCTGCGGCTGGGGCTTCGCACATTAGCCAATCACTACGGGATGCCGTAAGCATTTCCAAAGAGTTCATTCACGACTAACATTCATGGATGCGTACTCTCCTCACCGCCCTCACCTGTCTGATTCTGTTCACCACGCCTGTGGTGGCGGGGGATTGGGGGGATGCTATCGATGCTTACGATGCGGGTGATTACCAAGAGGCTTTTCGGCTATTGGAACCGCTTGCCGAACAGGGGAATGCGCAAGCGCAGTACAAACTCGGTTTGATGTACGGGAGCGGAGAAGGTGTGACGCAAGACTACGCGAAAGCGGTTCCATGGTATCGCAGGGCGGCTGAGCAGGGGCATCTGGATGCGCAACTATATCTCGCTAATAAGTACCAATTTGGCTTTGGCGTCCCCCAAAGCGATCTGCAAGCCTACGCTTGGTCCAGCATCGCTGCCGCGCAGGGGGAGATGACAGCAGATGTTATCAAAAGTTCGATAGAAGATAAGATGACCCGCGACCAGATCGCCAAGGGACAGGAACTTGCCGCCGAGTACTGGGAAAAGTACGTCGTGCTGTTTAAGGAGGACTAGGGGATGACGCCATTGGAATGGGCTATTCTAGTATTTGCAATTCAGCTCTTGATCGCAAGTTGAGCAAGCAACGGAAGGGGTATTCATCACCTGTGCCGTGGGGCAGAATATCAGGCATGCGCACTCTCCTCACCGCCCTCACCTGTCTACTTCTGTTCACCACGCCTGTGGTGGCGGATTTTGATAGCGGCTTAGAAGCTTGGGCTCGTGGTGATTACGAGACCGCCTTCAAGGAGATGCAACCGCTTGCCAAGCAGGGTGATGCAAAGGCCCAGTACAATCTGGGCATTTTGTATAGCAACGGCCTGTATGTTCGACAGAACCATTACCAAGCATTCAGTTGGTATCGCAAAGCCGCCGAGCAGGGTCTTGCTGGTGCCCAGTATAACATCGGAGCAATGTATGATGCAGGCATCGGCGTTCCAGAAAACGACGATGAGGCGGTGAAGTGGTATCGCAAAGCCGCTGAGCAAGGGGACTCGTTCGCGCAGACCAATCTTGGTGTGATGTACGCTAACGGCTATAGCGTCCCCAAGGATTACCTCAAGGCTTACATGTGGTGGTCACTTGCCAAGGAAGGGGGCAATAAACAAGCGGCAGAGTATCTGGAACATGTTGGAGAACAAATGACTTCTGCTCAGATCAACGAAGCCAAAAACCGTGCCAAGGAGGAGGCTGCTTGGATATTAAGCGTGAAGAAAATGTGGTTAGAAGAACGCGGCCACTAACGCCGTGATAAAAACAATGCATTCGATAAAATAGATTGGATAAAACACGCCCTCAAAGAAAAAAGGATGAACACTAACAAGATCTTGAAAGCCCAGAAGCTATCGTCCGAGCTTTGGGAAAAGTACGTCGTGCCGTTCCAAGATTATTAACACTTGTTGCCAAGTCCTACTTGGGTATACACATTTGGATAGAATGTAAGAACTGTGTGAGGAGCCGCCGATCAGGCGGTTTTTTTTATGCCCGTATCCATCGACATCCAAAGCAATTATCACAAGCTCAACCGGTCACTGGATCAGCTTGGCCGCAAGCAACTGCCCTTCGCCTTCAGCCGCACACTTAACGACACGATGTTCAAAGTTCGCGAACACGCCGTCAAAACAGTCTACCCACGGTCATTCGATGTCCGTGATCCCAAGTTCTTCTCCGCCATCATGCGGGTTGAGAAATCAACCAAGACTCGGCTGGTGGCCTCCTTGTCCGACAAGGTGGGGCGTGAGTATCTGGAACGTCATAGCAAGGGCGGGATCAAACGGGCGAGAGGTGGGCGTATAGCCATCCCCTCCCGTGAGTTGGCGGCTCGAAGATCAGGACGGGGTGTACCGAAAGGAATGAGGCCAAGTGCCTTAGTGTCATCACCCCGTGGATTTGTGGGGCACACCAAAAGCGGCCAGCAAGTGATCTATCAACGCAAAGGAAAGAGACGCTACCCGATAAGAGTGCAGTACGTGCTCGAACCTTCAGCGAGTATCCGCAAGACGTTTCCGTTCTATGAAGAAGCGCAACGGCTCACCCGTCGTGAGAGTGGGCGCATCTTCAAGCGTCACTTCCGCAAAGCAGTGGAGACGGCGAGGCGGCGTTAGTAATGTTGGTGAAATAGAGGAAGGAGGTTGTTATAGAGCCAAATAATCTCGTTATTAACCGCCGTCTCTACGTCAGATACGGTGGCACAATCGTCCCATGCGTGAGCCGGTTTGGTAAGCGGCTCTCTAAAGAAGATAGCAGCGGCGATAAGCGTTAAACCAATCAGGATGGCGTATGGCGTTTTCATGGGGTTCTCCTCTGTAGTTCCTTACGGGTCCTTACAGAGTAATCATACGCGGGTAACGCGCGACCCCAAATGTTTTCTAGCGACAGATATAGAGGTACGGAAATTCAGTACTGTGCTATGAGGGACATTGCTCTGAGGCACGAGGGCCTACGAGGCGAACATCATTGACATAAAGCGTATGGGATCGATATTTGGTCTGAGACCGATACGCCCAGGCCACAAGTCGTGTTACGAGCCGAACCGGATCCCCAGTCGATTCGGCACCCCTGAGGTAGGTGCATAATTCTCTCACGGTAGTGATCGAGTTTCCGTCAACGGAAAGCAGATAATTCCACCCCTCCACGCCGGCCAATTCTCCAGCTGACCCACTCTTAACGTCGTGAATGAACAGAAGGCCACTTGGATTCATTATCTCATCATCCTTCAATTCCTGTTTGCCAAAGATGATACCGGAAGCATGCACTCCAGTCCGATCAAGAAGATTTGCGCGGGATTGCACATCAACGAAAACGGATTCCGTGTTACCTGATCGTTCAATAATGAGCTCCACACGTCCGGTCTGGCCTCTCAGGGCGTGGATGAGGGCTGCCTGGGATTTCAGTTCCACATCCGGATTGCGCGCGAGGCCAACGACACGGTCACCCGGCTGTAGGGGCCATGTAACGGGCTGATTCTGATAAACCATGGCAACGACAAGATCATCCTCGCTATCTTCATCGAGCGCAAAACTAACAGGAACATAAGGGACTGACGGATTAACGCCCGTTTTAAGCAGTTCAATCACTCGGCAGACGTGCGGCATGGGTACGGCAAAGCCTATTCCTTCGCTTATGAACTTGGAAAATGTCGCAGAATTGATACCGATCACCCTGCCCGTAACCAGATTAATCAATGGCCCGCCCGAATTACCGCTGTTAATTGCGGCATCCGTCTGCACCCAATAGCGTCCCCACCGAAACCGGTTCCCTGAGACGATGCCCCTCGTTCCAGAATACGATAGATCGAAAGGATGCCCGTAGGCACCAACGGGAGTACCGATTTCCGGCTCTGTGCCACACTCAAGAAGCGCCTGTTGCGCGCTATCAGAGATAGCAGAACTTGCAACTTCGATGATGGCCAGATCGAGTAAACGATCCACGTACAGCAATTGGCCGTCAATATAGGTATCGCCCTTGAATGCCACTTCAATCCTGCTGGGATTACGCGATGAGACATGGGCATTGGTCGCAATCCAACCCAAGTTCCTATCAATCAGAAAACCCGCACCGGCCGATGATCCCACCTGGTCTTTCGCAAAAGGGTATTCGACCGTGGTGCGAACCTTAACCGTGTAGGTGTCCGCCTTTTGGAAATGAGATTGTTGATCGCCACCTTCAAGTGCACGTGGGGCGGTGCCGAGAAACAACAGCATCAGGCAGGTGAGAGCAGTTATCACGATTCGCATACACAAATGGTAACGCTGAATCAGAATTGTGGGAACAGGTGTTTGTCACGACGGTAACTGTCTGATCCGTATTCGCATAATTTTTAAATTTGTGTGGCACACATTTGAAGGTATAGTTCTGTAGTACCAGAGTGAGTAACTGCCACGTCCTGGGAAAGCTGGATGTAATGAGACAGCTACTGGTTTCTATTATGACTTGCGGGGTGGTGATTGCGGTTTGCCACGGGGCATTGTTAGCCGAAGAGATGTCTGGCGATTACCGCTCACCTCCAGCGGGAACGGTATTAAAATATCCCGATGGTGAGATTAAAGTCACGAGAGTTTCCGGAATCAAGGCATACCACAAGATCATTGATCAAAAGAATGACATCACGACCAATAATGTACTCATTTATCACGGCATGATGTCCAATTGGCTCTTACGGGGCGAAGGCTATTTAAAGTTTCAAAAGTCGGGGTTTAGGTCACCCTGGCCTTTAAGGGTGCATGGAAGATATAAAGCGAAATTCTCCCGAAATACTTATGCAAACTCACAATTGGAAGGCCAGGTCGTTCGCACCGAAGAGATCAATGTGCCCGCTGGACGTTACTTTACCTATGTATTGTCGGGTGTGGAGACCCTGAACTTCAGCGGAAGAAAATACAGTCAGAAAATCACCCGATGGTATGCACCTAGAATAGGCGTATATGTGAGAACTGATACCCACATTACCGATGGCCCCCAAGCCGGAGAAAAGGACAGCCAGGAGCTTCTTGAGATCCGATATCCGTCTGGTTATGAGGAACCCAAGCGTGTGACGAAAGCCAAGGATAACGTGGTGCCGAAAAGCAACCCCGAAGACCGCCTCAAAGAATTAAAACAAATTTATGATGAGGGCCTCATCGACGAAGCCGAATACAATACCAAGCGACGAGAGATTGACGGGGGGAACGTGACATCTCTTCAGGGAAAACTGAAGCTCCTCAAAAACCTTTTCGAAGAGGGTTTGATTGATCAGGCAGAATATAACTCCAAGAAGGCCGAGTTACTGGAGGATCTATAAATCAGAAAGCAATTTGCTCTTTAAGGCCCTATACTCCTCATCACTGATCAGTTCATCATCTTTCAGCTGTTTCAATTCTTTCAGGCGGGCTTCCACAGACCGGGTATCACCGTCACTGGTTGAAGCCCTTCCCGATGAACTGCATCGTTTCGCAATGGCGGCACGCTCAAGAGCCTCGGATTCCCCCTTCAGTTGTGCATACTCCGCAGCTTCAGGACCGTCCCCTCCTTCCAGAAAGAACAAAGCCGGCCAGAACAAGATCAACCCGATCGCCATCTGCGCTTCATCAGCATCGGCCTCATCATCTAAAGAGGTGTAAAGATTGTTCACCCGCCTTTGAACACGGGCTGTTTCCGCAGCAATTTGCTCGCAATCAAAGTTCTGGTATTGAAGATCCGAAACGTAGCTTGCTGAAATTTTTTCGGGTTCGGTTGCGCAGGCCGATAAATACAACAGTGCGCTAAGAGGTATGATGCCGCTCAATTTTTTACGCATCGCCATCCGCCCTCTAACATCATGTTTCCATACACGGATCGCTAATAAGAAATTGTACGTCTTAATTGTAATCGAGTGCAAGTTAGATTCAGTGGCGGCAGTTATGTGTATTCAGCGTTTATTGTATGAGCGGGCCGACGAACCTAAAACGCATCGAGAATCTGCTGCTTCTTTTCGTCGTAGTCGTCTTTGGAGATAAGACCTTCGGTATAGAGATCCTTCAACTCCCGAAGACGACCGGCAACAGACCGGTCACTGCCACCCTCTCTCTCAGCAGTTTCCGGTTGGGACTCCTCCTTAACCGCACGGGGTGTGTCTTCCGCCTGTTTCATGTGCCGATCCAGCACCGCCGAACAGGCGGGGATAATCTCTTTAGCGCAGTACCGCTTCGCCAGCTTGCGCCCTCTGTCTATCTGGTCCGCGGTCATGGTGCCAATTAACTTATCAATACTTCTCTTGGCGTCATCATGGCTGAGCGCAAGAGCAATCATAAACCAGGCATATGCTTCTGAAAGATCCCGGGAAACACCCTCCCCGTTGGCGTACATCACACCCAGATTGTGCTGGGCAGGGGCAAGTCCCTGTTCGGCAGCACGTCTGTACCACTTCACCGCAGTCTTATGGTTCTGGGGAACACCTTGTCCTTCGTAGTACATCTGTCCCAGATTGTACTGGGACTTGGCATACCCCTGTTCGGCAGCACGTCTGTACCACTTCACCGCAGTTTTGTTGTCCTGTGGAACACCTTGTCCGTGTTCGTACATAAAACCCAGATTGAATTGGCCATCGGCAACCCCCTGTTCGGCGGCAAGTGTCCACCACTTCACCGCAGTCTTATAACCCTGGGGAACACCTTGTCCTTCGTAGTACATCTGTCCCAGATTGT
>CAJWJK010000021.1 GCA_913041535.1 uncultured Alphaproteobacteria bacterium | reverse complement strand
ACCCCCGACACGCGGATTATGATTCCGCTGCTCTAACCAACTGAGCTACCCCGCCCCACAGTCTGTAGGCCTATAGAGCAACAAACCACACCGCGTCAAGATCGTGAGCGAGTTTTAGAATAAACCAACACCAAGCTAGACCCTTGGACGATCATTCTCTGTGCTGGCGATCCAACCTCCACCAAGAACTCGGTCCCCATCATATAAGACGCAGGCTTGGCCAGGCGCAATACCATGCTCAGGGCGTTGTAGACGAATGGTCAAATTTTCATTATGAGATACAAACCTTGCTGGTACGCCCATATGCGTGGAACGGATCTGTGCCGTTACAGAACACTTCGCCTCTGACACAATGGTATTAATCCAATTTACGTCACGCAAAACAATAGTCGGACAGGCAAGAGCATCCTTAGGGCCAACAACAACACGTGCAGTGTCAGGCTCTAATCTCACCACATATAGCGGAACACCCCCACCAACTCCAAGGCCACGACGCTGGCCCACTGTGTAGTGAATTATTCCCTCATGATGGCCAACAACTCTACCTTTTAAATCTACAATGTCTCCTGAACGACCAGCATTAGGATTCAGTTTTTTTATTACTTCAGCATAATCTCCATTAGGCACAAAACATATATCCTGGCTGTCCGGTTTGTCGGCAACGGGCAGTGAATAGTGTTCCGCCAAACTCCGCGTTTCTGCCTTTGTGAATTCTCCGAGTGGAAATCGGAGATAAAGAAGCTCTGACTCACGCGTTGAAAACAAAAAATAACTCTGGTCTCTTTCACTCTCGCGAGCTCTATGCAGAGTGGGACCCTTTGCCCCAAAACGCCTTCTAACGTAGTGACCCGTAGCCAGAGCATCTGCATCAAGATCATGCGCTAACTTAAGTAAATCGCGAAACTTAACTGTTTGGTTGCAACGTACGCATGGTATAGGCGTCTCACCCAACATGTAACTTTTTACAAAGTCCTCAATTACCTCGCTGCGGAATTCACGTTCATAATCAACCACGTAATGAGGTATCCCCAGCTCTCCTGCAACCGCCCGCGCATCCGTTATATCTGCACCCGCACAACATGCACCAGGACGACCGCTTGCCGCCCCATGATCATAAAGCTGCATGGTAACGCCGATAGTGTCAAAACCATGATCCTTAAGAAGTGCTGCTACTACAGACGAATCCACCCCACCCGACATTGCAACGACAACACGGGCACCGCGCGCAAGATCAAAATCACAATCCAGTCGGTTCATCACACATACTCAACACACGCTTAATGTATTATTCGATAAGAATAACATGAAAGACGTCGTCAAGCATCAAACTTCAATGCGACAATAGCTAAGCTAATCCATATGAATACGATCCAGACCTCAAAAAGAATGACATGTTGGCGATTTTTGGCATTTTGCTACGTGTCTAATCGGTGAAAATAAGGTATTCCTTTGTTAGTGTTGAATTGCTGTGAGCTCATGAGAGACACAACGTGACGCCTAAAGACAAAATATGCTGGGAATTAGTTGTGTAGGCAGCCTCGCTTTTGCATGATGGCCTCGCAATAACGGTAAGATCAAAATAGCGGTTCGAACCATGGATAGTAAAAAACGTGTTGTCGGAGTTAGCGGTGGTAAGGCACGAACCCAAACACGCGGGCGACAAGTTGATCCAGTATCAGCAGCCCAAATAGCAGCACTGTTAGGTGATCGCCCTCGTCGCCGTGACGAATTGATAGAATATTTTCACCTGGTTCAAGACAAATTTAACCAACTTTCGGCTGAACACCTTGCTGCCATTGCTGACGACCTGAATATACCCCTGGCTGAGGTATTTGAAGTCGCCACATTTTATGCTCATTGGGACATAGTCAAGGAAGGAGAGACTCCCCCACCGCCACTCACCGTGCGTGTGTGCGACAGTCTAACATGTCAACTATATGATTCTGAAAGTCTTCTCAAGCAGTTGTCTGAGAGTGTTGGCAATGAGGTAAGAATTCTAAGAGGTCCCTGCATGGGGCGTTGTGAAGGCGCGCCAGTGGCGTGCGTGGGACATAACCACTTAACCAAATGCACGCTGAAGAATCTTACTGCTGCTATCAACACTGGTGCAACTACCGAACCCCTACCAACTTATATTGACTTTGACGAATATGTCGCAAATGGTGGTTATACTATCCTTAACTCCTGTAAGGAAGGCACGAGAACCGCTAGCAGCGTTATACAGATAATTGAGAATAGCGGCCTTAGGGGACTTGGAGGAGCAGGGTTTCCTACCGGAAAAAAATGGAGTTTTGTTCTCCAAGAGCCTCAACCCCGAATAATGGCGGTAAATGCTGACGAAGGAGAACCTGGTACGTTCAAAGACCGGTTTTACATGGAATCGGATCCTCATCGCTTTCTTGAAGGATCACTGATTGCAGCTTGGGCTGTTGAAGCTGAATCAATCTATATTTACTTGCGCGATGAGTACCCTGCTATTCGCCGACTCCTAACCGTCGAAATTGACCGTCTAAAAGCTGAGGGCCTGTTGGAAAAGACTCCTATCTTCCTCCGCCGTGGCGCCGGTGCATATATTTGCGGTGAGGAATCGGCCATGCTGGAAAGCCTCGAGGGCAAGAGAGGGCTTCCTCGTCATAAACCTCCGTTTCCCTCGCAGGTCGGCCTCTTTGGCCGACCAACACTAATTAACAACGTTGAGACTCTCTATTGGGTGCGCGATATCGTAGAAAAGGGCGCCAAATGGTTTAGTGATCAAGGGCGCGGCACACATCAAGGACCTCACTCCTTTTCAGTTTCTGGGCGAGTCAAGGAGCCCGGTGTCAAAGTTGCGCCAGCCGGAATAACTGCACGAGAATTAATTAACGACTACTGCGGTGGCATGGCCGACGGACACCATTTTAAAGCGTACCTGCCTGGAGGTGCTTCTGGTGGCATATTACCTGCTTCAATGGCTGATTTACCTTTAGACTTTGGCACGCTTGAACAACACGGCGCTTTTATCGGATCAGCGGCAGTGGTTATTCTCTCGGATCAAGACAATACGGCATCAGCAGCACTAAACCTGCTGAAATTCTTTGAGGATGAAAGCTGCGGCCAATGCACACCATGTCGCATCGGCACACAGAAGGCAGTTGACCTCATGCAAAAGAAAAAGTGGGATAAAGAATTGCTAAGCGAACTCGGACGCTGTCTAGCTGACGCTTCAATATGTGGGCTTGGACAGGCAGCCCCTAACCCCATTAACCATGTTATTGCGCACTTCCCGGAGGACACGGAATGAGTGAGTCTATTACCTTTACCTTAGATGGGAAAAGTGTGTCAGCGGACCCAGAGGAAACGATATGGCAGGTAGCTAAACGCCTCGATATTGATATTCCCCATCTTTGCTGGTCAACAGCCGCAACCTATCGAGCCGATGGAAACTGCCGTGCCTGCATGGTGGAAATAGAGGGTGAGCGTGTTCTCGCCGCATCATGTATTCGCAAACCCAGTAACGGCATGACTGTAACTACGGATAGCCCACGCACTGTTTCGGCTCGAAAAATGGTTATGGAACTACTATTGGCAGACCAACCGCCGCGCAAGTCTACCCATGACCCTCAATCTCACTTTTGGCATTGGGCAGAAAAGCAAGACCAAATAGGCAGCCGATTTCAGAGTGGCAAGACACCAGACGCAGACCTAAGCCATCCAGCTATGGCCGTAAACCTCGATGCCTGTATACACTGCAACCTCTGTGTTCGGGCATGCCGTGAATCGCAAGTGAACGATGTCATTGGTCTCGCCTATCGCGGACGTGAATCCAAAATTGTTTTTGACTTTGATGATCCAATGGGAAACTCCACATGTGTGGCTTGTGGGGAGTGTGTGCAAGCCTGTCCCACTGGCGCTTTAATGCCAGCAGTAGATTCGAAAAGCTCCGCTATGGACCGACAGGTTCACAGTGTATGTCCTTACTGTGGTGTCGGGTGCCAGATCACTTATAACATTAAAAATGACCGTATCCACCACGTTGATGGTCGGGAAGGCCCAGCTAACGCCGGGCGTTTATGTGTAAAAGGCCGTTATGGCTTTGATTATGTATCGCACCCTGGCCGCCTCACCGTACCACTAATCCGAAAAGACGGAGAAGCTAAAAGTAGTTCTGTCAGTATTGACCCTTCACAGTCCCTCGCTTGTTTCCGAGAAGCCAGTTGGGAAGAAGCGCTCGATGCGGCTGGAAACGGATTGAAAGCTATCCGCGACCAACATGGTGGTGATAGCTTGGCTGGATTTGGATCCGCAAAAGGCTCCAACGAAGAAGCCTACCTGTTCCAAAAACTAGTTCGTACAGGCTTCGGCACTAATAACGTCGATCACTGCACTCGACTATGTCATGCCTCATCAGTTGCTGCTTTGATGGAGACCATTGGTTCTGGAGCGGTAACTGCCCCTTTTACTGATGCTGTGAACTCGGATGTCATCTTGGTTACCGGTGCAAACCCAACAGAAAACCACCCAGTTGCAGCAACTTTCCTTAAGAATGCCGCCAAGACGGGAGCCAAACTCATCGTCATGGACCCACGCGGACAAGCCTTAAGAAAGCACGCTACACATATGTTGCAGTTTAATGCGGGTAGCGATGTTGCACTGCTTAACGCAGTAATGAACGTAATTATTGCTGATGACCTAGTCGATCACAATTATATCAAGGCCCACACGGAAGATTATGAAAAAATACGTGATCACTTAAAATCATTTACCCCTGAAGCAATGGCCCCGATATGCGGAATCTCTCCTGAAAAAATCCACGAAGTTGCTCACGTATTTGGCACTGCTAAAGCTGCAATGATTTTTTGGGGTATGGGAATATCTCAGCATGTACATGGCACCGATAATGCGCGTTGTTTAATCTCTCTTGCTTTAATGACCGGACAGGTTGGTCGACCTGGAAGCGGACTCCACCCATTGCGGGGCCAAAATAACGTCCAAGGCGCATCGGATGCCGGTCTTATTCCTATGGTGTTTCCGGATTACCAAAGCGTGGAAGACAAATCCATTAGAACGTGGTTTGAAAACTACTGGAACTCTGAACTTGATCCCAAACGGGGCCTAACAGTTGTAGAGATAACGGAGGCTATCCACAACGGAACGATACGGGGCGTTTACATAATGGGTGAAAACCCTGCAATGTCAGACCCTGATGTAAGCCACGCACGCGAGGCACTAGCTAAACTCGAGCACCTGGTGGTACAGGATATCTTTTTGACGGAGACTGCTCAATTTGCCGATGTAATCCTCCCAGCCTCAGCTTGGCCCGAGAAAGATGGCACCGTAACTAACACTAACCGACAGGTCCAAATGGGCCGTAAAGCGTTATCTCTTCCAGGAAGTGCTCAGCAGGACTGGTGGATTATCAATGAAATGGCCAATCGATTGGGTCTTAATTGGCAGTATTCTGGCCCAGCTGAAATTTATGAAGAAATGCGCGGCTGTATGGATTCGATAAAGGGTATTAGTTGGGACCGCCTGCAGCTTGAGAGTGCCGTGACTTACCCATGTGCGGATGAAGATCAACCAGGAGATGAGATTATTTTTGGAGAGGGCTATCCAACAACGTCCGGCCGCGGAAAGTTTGTTCCTGCTGGAATTGTTCCGCCAGACGAACAACCCGATGATGAGTATCCCATGGTGCTTACAACAGGACGGATGCTGGAGCATTGGCACACAGGAGCAATAACGAGGCGTGCATCAATTCTTAACACACTAGAGCCAGAGGCCGTGGCCAGTTTATCCACTCAGGATTTGCGCCGTCTCGCAATGGAACCAGGAGATTGGCTAACCATCCGCACACGCCGTGGCGAAATCAACATAAAGGCACGCGCTGACAACGCGGTTAGCCCCGGGATGGTTTTCGTTCCTTTTGCCTTTGTTGAGGCTTCTGCCAACTTACTCACTAACGCTGCACTTGATCCGTTTGGAAAAATTCCAGAGTTTAAATATTGTGCCGCTCAGATCGAGAAAGCTTTTCCGCCACCTCAATCTACAGCAGAGTAAATCTGCAACTACGTCCCAGCATGGGACCGATCAATGTTGCAATTGATCAAGGAGACGCCCTCCCCATGTCAGGCCAAAATGCTGTTAGAGAGTCTTATGAAGTGTCAAAATATTTTATGGACTCTCATCAGGTTACTACGAGGCATCCTATTGCCCGTATATTGGCGGACTGAATATTTTAACAGCCATAGCAACCAAGGTGACTACCAATGTCAATCCGAAACAACATTATCGATAAGCATGATGAGATATCAGCTTGGAGGCAAGATATTCATGCTCACCCTGAACTTGCTTTTGATGAAATACGCACTTCCAACATTGTTGCTTCTAAACTTGAATCATTTGATATTCCAACTCACCGCGGATTAGCTGGCACTGGCGTAGTTGGCACACTAAAAGTTGGCGACTCAGCACGGACAATTGGACTCCGCGCCGATATGGATGCGTTGCCCCTTCAAGAATTGAATGAAATTGCGTACCGCTCACAGCATGACGGCAAGATGCATGCATGTGGACACGATGGGCATATTACAATGTTACTTGCCGCGGCACAGCACCTCTCTTCGAGTCGTAACTTTAATGGCACAGTACATTTCATATTCCAACCTGCGGAGGAATTAGCGGGCGGCGCAAAAGTTATGATAGATGATGGCTTGTTCGACCTTTTCCCGATCGATTGTGTTTTCGGTATGCATAATTTCCCAGAAATCACACCAGGCAAATTTGCAGTTCGTGCCGGCCCCATCATGGCCTCGGTTGATACGTTCCAGATCACCGTAAAGGGCAGTGGCACCCACGGAGCTATGCCGCACCTCGGAGTCGACCCCATAGTGATAGCCGCTCAAATAGTCACCGGCCTACAGACTATTACTAGTCGCACCCTAGATCCCCTTGATTCTGCGGTCGTCAGCGTAACACAGATTCATGGTGGAGAGATTGACAACATCATTCCAGGGACGGTTGAGTTGCGTGGAGGTGTAAGAGCGTTGAAACCACATCACCAGAACGAAATTGAATCGCGGTTGCGAGAGATCGCCAGCGGTATTGCTCGGTCGCACGGTGCACATGCTGAAATTGATTACACACGAGTGTATCCCGCAACAATAAATACTGCAGACGAGACAAAAATGGCGATAAATGCTGCAAAGAAAGTTGCGGGACCAGAGCACGTTGACATTAATGTGCAACCATCAATGGGTTCTGAGGATTTTGCGTTTATGCTTCAAGAAAAACCTGGTTGCTATATGATGATTGGAAACGGGGGAGCCGCTGGCGGGTGTCTGCTGCATAACCCTCGCTATGATTTTAACGATGAGATTCTTCCACTTGGCGCCAGTTATTGGGTCCAACTTGTCGAAGATATCTTAGCGAATACTTGATGCTAAGAAAGAGATAAGTCATGACTTGGTCTATTGCAGCTAAAGACCCAAAAACTGGGGCCCTTGGGGTGGCTGTAACCACCAAGTTTTTTGCGGTTGGTAGTTTATGTCCGTTTGTAGCATCTGGCGTTGGTGCAGTATCGACTCAAGCATTAGTGAACCCAACTTTCGGACCACGGGGCTTAAGGCTACTACAGGAGGGTTTAAATGCCGACCAGGCCATAGACCGCCTAGTGCAATCAGATAAGGGCCGAGAACATCGTCAACTTCACCTTATCGATAATAATGGCAACGCAGCCGCTTGGAGCAGATGTGCTTGCATAGGCTGGTACGGACATAAACTGGGCGACGGATTTTCAGTAGCGGGAAACATGTTGGCGAGCAAGGATGTACTAGAACATACCTACAAGACTTTTTCTAATAGCTCCAGCAAATCGTTTGCACAAAGATTTCTTGATGCTTTAGATGCTGGCCAAGCTGCTGGCGGCGACTACCGTGGATCCCAATCAGCTGCACTGCTTATCTTTACTACTGAAGAGTACCCTTACTTAAGCCTACGGGTGGACGACCATTGCAATCCCCTGAAAGAGTTGCGCCGTCTTTACCACGAAAGTCAGAAGGACTTCCTTCCATTTCTTGATATTCTTCCATCACAGGAAAGGCCGGATGGCATTTTTTCTGGCGATACCTTAAATAGGATTCTGGAACGCCAAAAAGCCTGTCAGAGCAGGACAGATTAACCTATAAACGATTTCCATAATACGCCCCGACCCAGACTGGGCTCTATAACACGATTAAGAATATGAGCGCATATACAGAAAAGCCATCATCTCCGTGGGAAGAACTCCGACGGTTGTCAAAGTCCGGACAGAACGATGCTCTCGAGACATACATTGAAACTCTTGGAACTCGGGAGGCAATCAGAGCTATCTTTCGTCTGGATGCAGATGAACGCGACGAGGTTTTAAAGACGCTCTCCCCTGCAGAAGCAGCTGACCTGATAGAAGAGATACCGGATGAACATGCAGCGGATTTGATCGAGCGTCTTCCAGTTATAGATGCTGCTGCAATCGTCACTGAACTCCGCAGTGATGACCGCGCTGACGTGCTTGGAGACATGGAAGAGCAATATGCCGCTGCGATTCTTGATGTTCTCGAACCTGATGAGGCTGCTGAGACACGCCACCTTGTGGGCTACGCCGATGATGTCGCTGGCGGCCTAATGGTGACAGAATATCTTGCGTTTGAAGAAGGAGTATCTGTTCAGCAAGCAATCGAGAAACTTGCAACTATCCCACATTTGGCCGATGAGGCTGCAACTCAGAAAGCATACATCGTATCGTCGCTGGGTGTTCTTTTGGGGGAAGTTTCCCTTAGCGAGCTAGTCGCTGCACCACGCACAGCTTCACTTATTAGCATAATGGATCGAGGTCCGTGCGTATCAAGTGACGCGATTCTTGAGCAAATACAGGCTTTACTTGAAGAACATGACTTACGGGGAATGCCTGTGGTCGACAAATCTAGCCGCTTGATTGGGGTGGTGACCAGCGATGGATTGTCTGATGCCATGGCCGAGCGTGCTGACCTTGATCAGTTAAAGGCCCGCGGTATTGTTGGAGGTGATGAAATCCGATCAACGCCATTCCGTCTTCGTTCTAGCCGTCGTCTTTCATGGCTAAGCCTCAATATAGTGCTCAATGTACTTGCCGCGAGTGTTATTGCTTTCTATGAAGAAACTCTAACAGCAGTCATCGCTCTCGCCGTTTTTTTGCCAATCGTATCAGACATGAGCGGTTGTTCCGGCAACCAGGCTGTAGCTGTAAGCCTGCGCGAGTTAGCTCTAGGTATAATTAAACCCTACGAATACGTGTATGGTTAAAGGAAGCCGCCATTGGTGTCATAAATGGATTAGCTCTCGGTCTACTCCTAGGTAGTGCTGCTTGGTTGTGGAAAGGAAACCCTTACCTGGGCTTAGTGGTTGGTGGCGCACTATGGTTGAACACGATCGTTGCAGTATCCATCGGTGGAACCGTTCCTCTTGCCCTAAAGCGCATTGGAATTGATCCCGCCGTTGCATCTGGTCCGATCCTCACCACCGTGACCGACATGATAGGTTTCCTGCTGGTTCTCAGCCTGGCTGCTCTTTGTATGCCACTACTAGTTGCAGCCTAAATCTCGTTAAGTCAAAATATTGATCATCAACTAAGGACCTATGGGAACCCATAGTTAGTCTAAGCGATCTCATTACAGACTGATCAATCGACTAGAACTTGCGCCTAAATTCCAGTCGAATACCAAACAAGTCATCGGTATCCTCAAGCCAGCCATGCATAACATCACCTCTGATGATCCATTTCTCATTCAGTGGTTGTTGGTAACGCACTCCCACGGCGTACTGATCACCTAACGCTGGGCGCCCCGAAGCCCCGCCCATGGTCTGGACCGCCGCAAGCTCACCTATAAGTTGACGATCTAGAGAGAACAAATAACTCACCCCTAGAGCTCCACCCCAAGTGTCACGACCAGTGTCGTCAAGCTTCGGGAAGCCTGTTAAACCATCCGTCTCGAAATTAATGCCGGTATTCTTAAGAATGCCACCGGCTCCTCCATCTCGGGCTAGAGATTGAGGTCGATCAAACCCTGCCCAAAAGTTGCCATAAGGAACCAAAGTCAGAGGTCTGCTTGTAATCAATGAGTTTTCAAGAAGAATTATGTACCCGTCAGCGGTCTGTTGAGCGCCGCCATCCCGATCTTGCCCGATATTCCAAATCAAACGGACACTATTAGATAAAATATCAGAAAACCGTCTTGTGTGGGAAATGGTTAGATTATGATAGCTTTGGTCGTCTTTTGAACCCTCAGCATCCGTATAACCGTATCCAAGCTCGAAATACCCACGCAGTGCCTCAATAAAAGCTGCGGCCCCATAAACATCGGCACTGTGATCAGCAAGCGCTCCATCATTATCAAGAACGGCACCGGTCGTCACCCTATCAAAACCCGCAAAAAATGTGAAATCCATATTAGATATATCCAATACGGGACTATTTCGTGCTGGTATCGAAAATGCGATTCCGTTAAACGCATCCTCTAGCCATACACCATTCTGAAATAGGAGTGGCATCAGTCCCACAGCAAATGGCAAATCAAAATGTGATTCCTCGCCCGTAAATCCTGTTGCTAAAGCACCTAGCTCGCCTTCAAAAAACAACGTGTCTAGATTTAGGTCAAACTCAAGTTCCGACCGGTCATCGTCATCAGCTGAAAATTCAAACCGAGAAAACTGACCACCACGGTCCAATGGGCGCATAAATGCATGTATACGTTCGGTGCCAGTTAACTTAAGATCAAGGTCTAAGTTTAAGCGAGTTGCCAGAATTCCTTGCTCCAACGCGCCACTGTCATTGTACGCAACCGCCGACCTCCAATCCCCATACGCCGTAAATGCTGGAAAAAGCAGGTTTTTACTGCCGATTAAATCAATGCCAGGATCAAACGGTCCGGTCTGATATTGCTTCCGTCCAAATTCAAACATTGGCCGTGGTGTTTTAACGGCTGTCTTGCCACCGTATATGTCCTTTTGTGCCTCCGCAGAATACGGTTTCTCCGCGTATTCCGGATCAGCGCGAAACACTGACTCCTCATGATGCACAATAGTGGCTTCTGGAGATGTTTCTATTTCGCCACCACCAGCAAATACCAATTTAGTGGATATCACCCAAACGACCGCACATGCCACCGCTAAACTTAGTAGGGGAGACCGCAACACCATATCAAAAATTACCCTTACCCTACTCAACACTAAACTCCACAGTGTAGGGATGAATATCAAGCATCCACTCATTCATGGCCTGCTCCATGTCCGATGTAGCTCCCACGAAACGCATAAAGTAAATTGGTTCAGCGCGTGTACGCATCCGCGCCGCCAATCGATATTTGCCAGCTTTTTTCATAATCGATGCAGGCACCGTGTAGTTTGCAAATCGCGACCCTAGGGGAGGTAAACTACGCCCCTCCATTCTAACGAAAGGAGGGTGATTAATTACAGTCGTTGGTTGTGGTGGAGGTCGGAGAAATGGAATCTGATCCAGGTCAAAATTCACCGGCAAGTACATTTCACGGTCAGTCCCTTTAACGTTAGTGGTCAAAAACTTTGTTTGGAGATTGAATAACTGGTCGTCATGCTCTATGCGACCAGCCGCAACATCCAGCGAGTGTAAATCAGCCATGTCGCCGTTTGAATCAACATAGCCAGTCTCCCATATATTGTTACCATCTGGATCAATCAACGCTACGTTAAGCCATAGCTCTGGCTGTGCGCCTAGTGAACCGGATGGCAAGTTGTGACCGGGATTAGTGTTTGTAACTTTGTACGCAAACCGAAGGCTACGCCCTACTTCAGGCGGATCATCGAAAAACGGACCATCTAATCTTGAGCCATTCTCCATAACTTCCCGACGGAGTTCACGTTTCTCTGCAATTTTCTCCAGTTGAATATCGATTATTTCTCGCGCTTCTTCACGGTCATAGCGATCCTCCCAAGTATCTGGGAACGACGCCTCTATTTCCTCATCCTCTAGAAAGTCCTCATAATCAATCTCGCCCCAACCGGCCCGATAATCAAACTCTAACCATTCTTCTATAGTCCAATTTTCAGCAGCCTCAGCGTTATGTGGAAAAATCCCCGGGTGAGCAATTGGATATCCGGGGCCCGCGAACGCATGATTTGAATGTTCTCTATTGGGATTGAGGGCTTCGCCATTAACTACTGCTGAGGGACCTCTACTCTTACCCGAAGCAACCCCTGGAACAGCACTCATGTGGCAATCCTGGCACGTAACTCCTGCACGAAATGCTGGCGAATCACGAAATTGTTCCCACACCACTTCCAACTTAATCCCAAGATTGACGGCCACCTGATGACAACCAATACAAAACTCTGATTTAGAGATCGGAGAAAATTCTATTGCCTCAGTGTGTATCTGGTTTCCTCTCTCCGATTCGTTTGTCGCCACCCTATAAGCTGATGCCTCATCGACTACCGCGTCCACTCCAGAACCATCATAAGGGCCATACACTGGCTGAAAGATATTGCCTGGAACGATGTGGCGCTCTCCATTAACCCTAAGGTATGTTTCAGACACCCTATGGCATGTGATGCATGTAACACCCTCCCGAGCCACTTGACTGCGCTCCCAGAGGGGAAGCTCTCGAGGTTCACCCATTTGTGTTCCTACTGTCGCATGACAGCGGACACAGAAAGAACCAATAGTTGGTGCCAAATTATTGATAGCTTGCTCAAATTTATGAAACATCGGCGAGATTGAAGCATAAGCATGACTGGATGAACGCCACTCTTCAAATATTTGCTCATGGCAGTTAGCACACTGGAATGCTGAAGGATATGAATCTTCGCTGAATACATCGAAATGGGGGTCCTGTTCCTGACTCAGGCTAACTGTTGGCACTACAAAACCAAGCAAAACGATAAAAGCCACACCAGCTTTCATCACTCTGACCATCTTCTCAAGTTTTTCAAATACCCTATCAATCATGAATTTTTTTTCTCAACCCATTGGTTCCCAGTTACTGACTAGCTGCACTTCCTGTACTCAAAGTTTGCGGCGCATGGTAACGATGACATAACTGACAACTAGTATCCACCCCGTCAAAACCGTGACATTGTATACAAGTCTCCCTGTTTATCGACGAAAAATTACTAGAAAAACCCCTCAAATCATAGCCCTCAAATGACTCCGCATAGGGAGAATCAAAGTCAAGCTCATGGCAGTTAGCACAGCCTAGTTCTGGATCAAGTACACTCGAAGCACCCGGGCGGGCTAATTTGAGATGAATATCGTGTGAAAACGCATGGTGTGGTCGTATTTCTTCGCCCTGAGCCTGCCACTGAATAGCCAAAGTCGAGGTCCCATTATCATGCATAGTTTCGGTAATTCCATGACACTTGATACATGCTCCAGGCCCATCTTGCTTTGAGAGAAGGTCCTCGCGCAGTGAGTCTATCAGCTCTGTCTTCGTGCTAGCCTCTACAACAGAAGATGCGACCACCGCATCCAACCACCGGCGCACCACAGGGTCCGCATGGCCTCCTGGCCGATATTTGAGCTCAAGATAGTCACCATACCACCCCCCAGAAACCGACTCTCCTGGCGATTCATATTCAAGGTTAGCTGCCCATGCACAAGCGAGTCTCTTGACAGCTTCTGCGTTAAGTCCAGATATTAATTCAGTTGCTAGCTCCTCCGAGGTCTTGTCAGCAATGAGACTGTGTAGAGGCTCAACACCCTCGTCAGCCATGCTAGCGACCAAATCAATTATACTTGGCCCATAAGCCTCCACATCATCCACCTCTACATCCAGAAGAAACGCTGAAATTGAAGTCAGTTCATCAAACGATATGCTTTCGAATTGCTCTTCTTCCTCTTCTTCCTGATCGCCAAATTCCTCATTGCTCAACTCCGCAACTGCATCGCCCAACTTCATACGTTCCAGTACCAAATCTAGACGGCTTTCTATTACCTCAAGACGTTCGCGTGACTGTTCGTATGCATCAACTGTTGGGCCACAAACGTCAACAAGATCCTCACTATCCAATACGGGCTCTTCCAGTTCTGGCAACCTTAACAGAACAAGATCACGATCCATGATCTGTTCGGCATGACATGCGGCACATGTCTCCCCAAATGATCTTACAGGTATAGTGGTTCGCGCTAATTCCACTTGATGACATGATTCACAACCAGCTGGTGCAAAAGGAACATACCTCTGATCAACAAAGTGAGTGTCATAATGCTTTCCATGGTCAAAATTTATTGCGGTACGGGTACTATGTGGGTATGCGTCTGAGAAGGCTGGGTGCCCGTCCACAAAGTCTGATACATTACCCAATGTGGTTGCTTTGGCGAAAAAAGTTAAATTCTCATGGCAGTTAATACAACGCCCAGTATCCAGGCTCGTCGGAGATGCCCATCCTCGATGCTCTTTGTGACAACTGACACAACTAACGTCGCTTACATCAGTGTAGTGAGAGGGGTCGCCATGACTAGTAACCAGCTCGTGACACGAGCTACAAGTAACATTCGAAATTGGAGCAAACGGCTCAAGGTGACAGTGGCTACAATCATCCCCAAAAAAACCATGTGATACAGATAGTTGCCCAGGCTCCCATGCGGAATCAACACTGACTGGCCATTCCTGACTAACCCTGTGCAACTCAGGCGATAACACCCCTGCAACGGGCACGACGGCAAATACCGCAAGAATCAGCAATGAAAGACCTACACTCCATCGTCGCTTACTGACACCTACGCCGTCGATGCTGATTGTGCTTCGACTCCTCAACTCCTCAAGATCATCACCAAGAGGCCTTTTTAATTCAATTAATGCCGCAACTTCGAACTCAGCAGGAGGAGACACAAAGGTTAAATCAAAGGGGCCTAACGCAATCGTCTCACCAAGCTCTACCTGCACTGACCTGGTTACACTTCCCTTATAACGTAGATCAGTGGCCCCTTTAGCTTCCACAAAGGTGCCACTAGGTCCTTTTCTGAGTTCAGCTAAATGGAGTGGAACGCGTGGATCCTTAAGAAATATTTCGTTATCAGTACTGCGCCCAAAACGAATTACATCAGTATCCAGGTCTACATTACGCTGGCTGATACCACCCTTAGCACTAGTGGCTATGAAACTAATGCGACTCTTCACCTTAAGATGAACCTACAAATAAATGAGAACTGCCAAAACATGCGACACTACGGCTGCGATCAATGCAAACGATAAAGGCACGTGAATATATAGCCACACATCCATTAGTGCCTGGTACTGAATATGGCGTCGAGCGCGAACAACCAAATCTCTTTTCTTGCCTAAAAGGCCTACGAGCGCTCGCGCTGCCTCCGCTTGTTCTGCCCCTATAGTACGTGCGATTTCCCGAACTTGGTTATAAGCCGCACTGGTGGCGCAATGTGGATCTTTTCCGTAAAGTTGACGCAATATACTGCCACCCAATTGCGTATTCTGACTGGAATGCAGCACCAAAGAATTGATTTCATCATTAATCCCGCCGCTTACATCACGACATTCACGATCTATCTCGGCAAGCTCAGACATCATCCCATCAAGGGACTGACCTCGCCTATTCTCAGTCATTAAAGAAGGATATCGAATGTAAACAAGGACCCCGAAAATACCACTGACAACCACCAAGCATAATAGCGCGTATGCAAGTGTGTGCACATTCCAACCCAATTGGAACCCCGTATGCAACGTAACAACTACAACTAGTGTCAACCCTAGATAGACGTGCGCAGACAACCAATCTTGCAGTTTAACTGAACCAGAACCGTAAATCCGTTTTCGTATGCCAAATGCCGCCAGCCAAAGCATCAAGACAACTCCTACGATCCCATAGAAGTAACCTAGCCACGTACTCCCGCCTGGTGAATCGTAAGGATCATACACAAGGTAGGCCACTAGCGATGCTAGAGCTAAAAACAATGCCCATTTCAGGTATAGGTATCGCCGATATACAAGGATTGATTCGTGCAAGCCACTCTCCCTGCTGTCTTTCAAAACTACAATAGCAGGGTATTGTCCCTACATTCTTGTGCTGAGCCCGATGTAGTTATGCCGCCTCGAGACCGTTACTTATAGCTATCCTCCGATGGCAGTAAATCTCCTACCTCTCCACTAAGATCCTGACCCGATATGACTTCTACTAATGCACGCGCATTAACATCGCTGGGATCAGAAATGAGCTTAGCAGCCTCGCCAGCACTTAAATTACCAAGAGCAGCTACAGCATCGGCAATACGCTGTTGCTGTGCCGCCCGGTAATTTTCGTTCTCAGACTTGCTAAGCGCTGCTGTAGCCGAGACTAATTTAGCTGCCTGTCCCTCGATAAAAAGCTGCGCCAATTCACTATCTGACATCGGTGCATTTTCAAGAACGTTCGGAGGATAAAAGCGATGTCGAACAACTCCCTGAGAATAACGTACAAGCTCAAATTCGGACTTTAAGGGATGACCCGCATCAAGCATGACCGAGAGTGTTTCTCCCGACACATCGGGATGAGCTAATCCATGACAAGTCATACAATTCATAGCAATATCATACTTCTGACTTGGCCAAATCATACCAGACGCACTAGAGGCAGCGTATCGTTCAGCTCGATGACCTTCATCTTCATCCTCGCGCTTCACGCCCGCACCACCATAGTCGTTGTGGATATCCTTCCATTCCGAAGCTAGACCATGGCAACTCTCGCATGACGGTCCGGACTTTGCTCGAGCTTTTTCACCCTCCAGAGTATAATGGCATTGAACACAAGTCTCATTTCGCTTCATATTCTTGTTGCCGCCAACAGCTTTCACTATTGCTTTCGCCTTGTCTGATTTATGAATTTTGCGGAAAGATTTGAAGTGCGGCGTGTTTTCCCACACCTCGTACTCAGCTTTATGGCATTCCTTGCAGACTTTAGCGCCAAGAGCAAACGGCTCTGCATCAACAGAGGTCGCCATTACAACACCGATAGACACGATAGCTAATGCTGCAGCAAACATCGAAGCGGTACCTAAGCGCATTGACCCTTCCTCCGATAAAGAGATCCAAAAAACCGCGCAAGCGCGCGCTCCCTAGCCAAGCAAGGCAGCGCCATAAATACTTCAACGCTCACGCTAATGTTTTTGCAAAGGGTCGTCAACGTTAGCCGAATATAATCGAGAAGTTTATTGGCTCCGAAATAGCTTTATGCCAGCATTACCTCGGCTATTCAGATAATCAAATATGTGTTACGTGTGGCGAACTAATGTCTAGGCATCGCTACATCACGAAGATGCCTACTGGATTCGAACGTAAAAAGCATTAACCTAACGCGAGCGCAGAAAACCATAGGAATTTGACATGAAAGACCACGCACGTGTGGTAGTTGTTGGAGGTGGGATAGTGGGTGTCAGTGTCGCATACCACCTGACCAAACTCGGATGGTCCGATCTGATTCTCCTTGAGCAATTTGAGTTAACCGCAGGATCAACATGGCACGCTGCAGGCCTTCTCCCACTATTTAACATGAGTTACAGTGTTGGTCAGCTCCATAAGTACAGCATTGACCTATACAAAACCCTTGAGGATGAGACTGGCCAAGCAGTTAGCTTTCACCAAACAGGAAATCTAAGACTCGCCACAAATGAAGAACGCATGGACGAGTACCGCAAATATTGCGGCACCGCAAATACCATAGGCGTTCCGTTCGAATTGATCTCACCAGATCAAGTGGCCGAACTGTGGCCTCTATGTTACACAGACGACCTAGTTGGCGCATTATTCCATCCGCACGATGGGCATGTTGCTCCTGCAGATGTCACTCAAGCTTTGGCAATTGGTGCGCGCCAGCGCGGGGCGCAGATAAACCGAGAAACGCAAGTTGTGGGGATGGATTTGACGCCTACCGGTGAGTGGCGTGTTAATACCAACAAAGGCACCATAACTTGCGAGACCGTAGTTACAGCCACAGGTTCCTGGGCACGAGAGATCGGTGCAATGGTTGGTCTCGATCTACCGGTAATCCCGATTGAACATCAATATATAGTGACAGATGTGATACCAGAATTAGAAACCCGGGCAGCTGATGGCTTGCCAGAGCTTGCCGTTCTGCGCGAGAGCGATGCTTCATACTATATGCGCGAGGAACGACAAGGGCTGATATTGGGACCGTACGAAAAAGGCGCAAAAGCGTGGGCTATCGATGGTGTGCCAGACAAATTCAATCAGCAGCTCCTGCCTCCCGACATTGACAGGCTTGAGCCTCACATCAAAGCTGCAATTAGACGAGTCCCTATTTTTGGACAAGCCGGTGTTAAGGAGTGCATCAATGGCCCAATACCATATACACCCGATGGCAACCCCTTGTTGGGACCTGCATACGGCCTGAAGAACTATTGGCTTGCTGAGGGCTTTAGCTTTGGTATCACTGCCGCCGGAGGTGCTGGAAAATATCTAGCGGAATGGATCGTTGAAGGCGAACCATCTATTGATATGCTGGATGTAGACCCCCGAAGATTTGGGCAATATGCAAACAAAACATATACCAAACTTAAAAATGAAGAGGCCTATGAACACATCTTCGTAATTCATTATCCAGATGAAGAAAGGCCTGCTGCACGACCAGCCAAGTGCAGCCCCTGTCATGACCGACTCGCAGAGTATGGTGCGGTATGGGGTCAACGATATGGGTGGGAACGACCTAACTGGTTTGCAACAAAACAATCTGGTAATTCTGAGAAATGGAGCTTCCGTCGAAGCAATTATTTCGACACTGTTGGTTCAGAATGTCGTGCTGTCCGAGATCGCTGCGGACTAATTGACATCACTAGTTTTTCGAAATTCCTTGTGTCCGGCCCACATGCTGAAGAATGGCTTAACCACCTTTTAGCGAACCGCATGCCAGAGAGAATCGGGCAAATTCGCTTGGCCCACGCGTTGACACCTTCTGGTGGAGTAAGAAGCGAATTCACCGTTATGCGCGATGGAGAAGAGAGCTTTTATCTTACGAGTTCTGGTGCTGCCGAACGTTATGATTATGACTTCCTTGCAAAAGCGCTCCCAACGAATGGAACGGTATGTCTTAATAACTTGACGCTAGCCTATGGTGTGCTTGTTCTTGCTGGACCCTGTGCTAGAGACATTCTAACAGCCATTACCGATTCTGATCTTTCGAACGCCGCATTTCCATGGCTAACCGGACGTCAAATCGATGTCTCTTTAGCCCCAGTCCGGGCAATGAGGATCAACTTTGTTGGGGAACTTGGGTGGGAGCTACACCACCCAATAGCGTACCAGAATCTAATATTTGACAGCTTGGTTGAGGCAGGAAAACCGTTTGGCCTCACTATGTGTGGCATGAGAGCGATGGACTCACTTCGTATAGAAAAATCGTATCGCATGTGGGGCCAGGATTTGACCACGGACTATACTGCTCTTGAATCTGGGCTTGATCGTTTCGTCAAACTGGATAAAGAACATTTCGTTGGCCGCGAAGCATTAATGGAAAAACAACCACAGGCCACAACACCATGTTTTGTTACCATGAGCGTGGAGGCCCACGATGCTGATGCATGGGGCAACGAACCTCTTTACAACAATGACCGAATGATTGGGCGAGCCACCGCCGGAGCATTTGGTCATGCTATCGGCCAAAGCCTAGCCCTTGGCTACGTGGAAAACTCATTCGCGAGTCCAGGAACGAAGCTTCAAATCGAAATTCTAGGAAAGCGCTGCGACGCCGCCGTAATCAGTGAATCCCCTCTGGATCCAACAAATGAGCGCCCACGAAGCTAGCTTTGCCTATTTGCTCACGCTGCATCTGCAGAAAATTCCTCCAAACCCAGGCGCGTAAGCGTATCCGCCGTTGGTGTTCCAGTTTCTTGATTCCATCCATGATGACTGTAGTATTCGTCAAGCATCGCTGGAAGATAAGGCGCTATCCCCTCTTCAGACGCCGGACCAGTACGCGTAATCTCCAGGAATCTAGGAGAAACATCAAGCTCATCTTCGCGCTTAAAACCGCGACGTGCGTAGACCAGCCTTAACATATTGGCCACACGGGCTCCCACCTCAAAGGCCTCCTTCTCATCGAAGTCGTCCCATCCTACAGTTCGACCGAGAGCCGTCGTAGTAAATCTAATAGCACTGGGAACCCCCATAACTCCAAAGGTACAGATACCTAGCGAATCCCAGAACAATTTCATGTTCTGCGTCCGATACACACCTTCAACTTTGCTAACCGCCTCTTCAACATTTGTCGCAATGCCAGGCGTAACTTCATCGTATCCCAGATCGCGGCGAAGGAAGGTGTCGGTGCCCCGCCCTTGCGTGGATGCTCCGTAGCCAGCCGTCATCTCGCAGAACCATGCACTCCAAGCAGCACGGTGATCGTGCATCACCGCACCTCCACCTTTCATATCGAGAATCTTGTTGCGCAATTCGTCTGTGATACCCTTTTCGGCACCTACCTTTTCGACCCAAACCTTAGGACCATCGACAAATTTAGCACCAAAACCTTCACGGTTAACCGCTTGGTTGATTACCTCCATCGCGGATTCCCATTTACCCCAGGAAAAGTCTAAACCCCCTGTATCTTGTTGGTGCAGAAGTCCTTCGCTATAGGCCTCAAAAGTTGCACCCAACATCGGAGCATATTGGCCCATCTCAATACCAAGGCTATCGTATACATCGTTCATGACGACTACAGCGACTGGATCGTCAACACCCATGATAGACCCCGAGCCCTCTAGGGGTTCTCCACCGCCACATTTACTACCCGTAAAGCCTTGGTACTCACCCTCTGTGATTTCCACATCATAGGCACAAGAGATCTTGCAGTTATAAGAAGGTTGCGGAGTAATCTTCCACTTTTTGCATGCTTCAACATACTTAGTGGCAAAGTCAGCTCCCCAATCGGGATCAGTCATATTCTTACCGATCACACGCTTATGAGCACCAAAGGTTTGATGGTAATGACGCGTGTTACCCGCATCTCGCATCGCCTCAGCCACCGTACGATCATTGGGGTTTTCACTACCTGGAAATAACTCTTGTTCCCATTCAGTTGCGGTTTCAACCAACCCAGGCGCATCGAACAAATCAACCTTGCCTGTACCCCTGACAGCAATAGCTTTGAGATTCTTGGCCCCCATTGTTGAACCAAGGCTGCCCTTTCCCGCTCCATGATTTCGATCATTCTTGATCATTGCACCTGCTATCATTGACTCACCCGCAGGGCCTATACAGGCTACGCTTACCTCTTTGTCATCTCCAAGCTCAATCTTAATCCGACGCTCAGTTTCACGGGTATCTTCGCCCCATATTTGGCTAGCATCACGAAATTCAACTTTGTCATCATCAATCCACAGATATGCAGGCTTTTCGGCACGACCCGTAAAAATAATTCCTTGATGACCTGCATGAGCAAGTCGTGCAGCCCAGAATCCATGTGTATGGCCAACGGCTGCAGAGTAGGGTGTCACTTGGTGATAGCTAACAATCGTCACGTCAGAGGAATTAACAGCAGGCGTTCCTGTCAGCGGGCCATTCATGAAAATTAACGGGACGTCCGGATCGGTATTTTTCCCCACTGGCGGTGCCTCACGCAGTAGATACCAGAGAGCGAGACCTATCCCGCCAACATATTTGCGGAGCACCTCCTCCCGAGGTAGTGCTTCACGGGTAACTGTCTGATTGCTCATATCAACACGTAGGATGTGGGGCTGATAACCTCCGCGAATTGCCATCTTCTTCCTCCTAGATAGTTTCTAACCCAATAGCGACCCAATTAGCGCACCGAAAAAAACACTTTTCCCGCGACCTACTATTCAGTCTACTCCACCGATACATGTAAAGGTAACCCGATGAAGAGGTATTGGTCCAGTTCAATGCGCCAAAATACTTCGCCTGATCTCACGTTTATGTCACTCAGGTGCCCGGATTCAGCTTGTTCTAATTTGTCTTCCTGTATATGGCATGTCACTGGCGGAATAAAGCTCAGTTCCCAAATTGTCGACCAATTGATTTACAATCCGCCTCTTATCCTTCAATACGACAGAGTCGAAGCCAATCCAGTAGCAGCTTGAAGGCAAAAGTGGCTATTATTCCACATCGGCTTTGTGATTCCTAAACCACCGACATCCATCCATTAATTCGCAAGAAGCTGACTTCGGTATGGAGCGACTCGATGTTCAGTAAATTAATCGCTGAATTTGTCGGCACCGTTTTTGTACTCGCAACTGTCATCGGTTCAAGAATCATGAACGAGAAACCTCACCGTTCCTCGCGATAACAAAAATGACGATTAAGGCACCAACTTTCCAAAAACTGCATAAAGTTTTTCTCAATCACCCCCATAACTCGGTAAGCTAGAGGGAATTATCTTGGTTGCGGGGGCAGGATTTGAACCTGCGACCTTCAGGTTATGAGCCTGACGAG
>CAJWJK010000020.1 GCA_913041535.1 uncultured Alphaproteobacteria bacterium | reverse complement strand
AAAGATTATCACAGCGAATCGTTTGGATGACGGTGTAGTAGTTTATCTCGATAAGCGTGGGAATTGGTCCGAGCGCTTAGAAGACAGCAAAGTAGCTATGAATAAGAATGAAGAAGATGTGCTTATGGAAAGTGCAAGCCATGCCGAGAGAGATTTGCTGATAATTGCACCTTATTCCATGGATATTGAACTAACCGAAAGGAATTTGGCCCCGCGCTCTCAACGAGAACGCATCCGTAGTAGTGGCGGGCCAACGATTAAATGGGGTGGTGGGTCGAATGTATAGATACGACGAATTTGATCAAAAGTTGGTGCAGGAACGTGTCGAGCAATTTCGGGGACAGGTTAAGCGTCGGTTAAATGGAGAGCTTACTGAGGATGAGTTTAGACCATTAAGGCTTATGAACGGTCTGTATCTACAACTTCATGCCTATATGCTTCGGATTGCTATCCCCTATGGTACGCTTTCTTCCCGTCAAATGAGGATGCTTGCATATGTAACTCGTAAGTATGATCGTGATTATGGACATTTTACCACCCGACAGAATTTGCAACTAAACTGGCTTAAGCTTTCCGATGTCCCGAATCTACTTGCCGACCTGGCTACCGTGGAAATGCACGCCATACAGACAAGTGGTAACGCTATACGTAATGTTACGGCCGATCATCTGGCTGGGGTAGCGGCAGACGAAATCGAGGATCCACGGATATATTCGGAGATTATTCGGCAGTGGTCCACGCTACATCCGGAATTCTCTTTTTTACCACGAAAGTTCAAAATTGCTGTTACCGGCTCACCGCATGACCGAGCTGCAATAAAAGTTCATGATATTGGCCTCCAGATAGTGCGAGATAATGATGGTCAAGTGGGCTTCTCAGTCGTTGTTGGTGGTGGTCAGGGGCGAACTCCGATGGTAGGTCCGACGATCCGTGAATTCCTACCAGAGATACACCTCCTGTCTTATCTTGAAGCGATTCTTCGGGTGTATAATCAATTAGGCCGTCGCGATAATTTGTACAAAGCAAGAATTAAGATACTTGTCCATAGCTGTGGTGTAGAGAAATTTACGCAAATGGTGGAGGAAGAGTGGCGGCAGATAAAAGGAGGAGAATTAGAGCTGCCCACAAGAGAAATCGAGCGAATCAAAGCCTATTTTTCACCCCCAGAGTATGAATCACTTGGCGAATCGAGTCTAGATATTGAAAATCTTGCGGTGAAAAACCCCGATTTTGGCAGGTGGCAGGAACGGAACTTTGAAAGGCATGTTCAGCCTGGTTATGGAATTGTGCACATTTCGCTAAAACCAGAAGGTTGCCCTCCGGGTGATGCTACTTCAACACAGATGGAGATTGTTGCTGACTTAGCGGAGCAATACAGCTTTGACGAGATACGTGTTACCCACGAACAAAATCTTATTTTGCCTCATGTCCGAATTATGGATGTTCCGATAGTGTGGGAGCGTTTAGCCAGAGCAGGACTGGCAACCCCTAATATCGGCTTGGTTAGTGATATCATAGCCTGTCCTGGTCTTGACTACTGCAACTTAGCAAATGCCAGGGCAATTCCAGTCGCACAGGATATAAGTACACGGTTTAAGGACATAGAACGGCAACGTGATATTGGTGATATTAAGATTAAGATATCGGGTTGCATAAACGCATGTGGACACCACCATGTTGGGCATATCGGTATACTGGGCGTGGATAAGAAAGGATCTGAGTTCTATCAGATCACGCTGGGTGGAAGTGCGGATGAGGATGCTGCGCTTGGGGATCTGGTCGGGCCAGCGGTGCCTTATGATGAAGTCGCAGATGCTGTTGAGCTATTGGTTGATACGTATTTGAGCCAGAAGCAAGGCGAAGAAACATTTCTCGAAACCTATCGGCGTATTGGCCTTGAACCTTTTAAGGAGGGGCTATATGGCGCTCATTAAGCATGGCAAGTTGGTTGATGATGTTTGGGTCACAATAGAGAATGCAACAGACTTTTCCTCAGCAGAATATCAAATTATTCCCTTTGAAATCTGGGAGGAGAATGCACAGACGCTTCGTGGCTTCAAAACCCCACTTGGTATTCGTCTTTCTACTGATCAGCCTCCAAGCCTAATTGAAGACGATCTCGAGCTGTTTAAGTTGGTAGCTTTAGAGTTTCCTAAATTCACAGATGGACGCGCGTATAGTCACGCTCGCATGTTAAGAGAGCGCTACCGTTTTGGGGGTGAGCTGCGGGCTGTGGGCAACGTTCTACGGGACCAGCTCATGTTTATGTTGCGGTGTGGTTTCGATGCTTTTGAGGTTCAGAATTCTGAACCACTTCAGGCTTGGCGGGAAGCAATGGAAGAAATCAATGTCTGGTATCAGCCAACAGCTGACGGTCGGGTTTTAAATAGATCTGGTCATTATGCTTCATCGGATGACCAATGTTAAATAGCACACCAAATACTGAAAATGTTGTTGAAGCTATGGCTAGCGATATTGAGTGTCGTGCACAACTGCTGTCGATAAGCCATGGTAACTTGGAAGCAATTGAATTTCTCCGAATTTTAATAACAAAAGAATTTGTGGATCGAATCGCTTTGGTGTCATCCTTTGGATCTGAATCGGCGGTTCTGTTGCATATGGTATCCCGTATAGACAAGAATTTGCCCATACTATTTCTTAACACCGGTAAGCTATTCCCAGAAACACTTCATTACCGTGATAAACTTGTTCAATTACTTGGCCTCACAGACGTGCGAGAAATTGGTGTTAAGCGCGTGGAGATTGAGCGTAAAGATGGTGATGGTAAACTTTGGTCGGTTGACCCAGACTCATGTTGCTATTTTAGAAAGGTAGAGCCACTGCATGAGGCTCTGCATAAGTTTGATGCATGGATTACTGGTCGAAAACGCTATCAAAGCGCTAGCCGTGCGCATTTGCTGCGCGTAGAGGCGGCAGACGGGAAAATTAAAGTAAATCCACTAGCTGATTGGGGTGGTGACGATGTTAGAAAGTATTTCGCGACCGTCGGTTTGCCGCCGCATCCATTAGAATCGGATGGCTACTTGTCTATTGGGTGTGTCACTTGCACAGAGCGGGTGGCTCTCGGTCAAGACGCGCGCAGTGGTCGGTGGAGTGGTACAGACAAGACTGAATGCGGTATCCACACGCGGCTTGAAACAAGTGCACGGTCTCGGCCTGTTCGAGCTTGGAAAAAGTCGGTAGCTTCTGCCGCTAATGAAGCGATGGTGATGCCTCAACCGAACGTTGTCCCGGTTAAAGATGGCGAATCAGGCTGACCTGGTCTGAAGTGCCTAATTCCCTATACATGTTGCAATAGAGTTATACTAAAGGTACAGATCGTTCGGTAGGGATCGCTATTAAGACACCGATAATTGACAACAGGCCAAATGATTTCAATCATACGGCCACGTAAGTCAAATAATTTCTATTTCGTACATCATACGATTTGTGTGCTTTAAGCAAGATGTTAACCGTTGGTGTTCAATTTTTTATTTCTGGAATAGAAGTTGTTGCAGGCAGTAGCTATTCAATCAGGCGTTATAATCTTTTGGAGGACAGATGTGATTGATGTGCAGAAGGTTAGTAAACGCTTTGGGGGTGTTCTAGCGGTTGATGAGGTGAGCTTGAGCGTTGCGAGGGGTTCTATCACTGGTCTTATCGGTCCTAACGGAGCGGGCAAGACAACTCTGTTCAATGTTATTGCTGGTAATCTTAAGCCATCATCAGGACGGATTCTATTAGATGGTAGTGATGTTACCGGGTTGGAGCCACATGAACTATTCAAGATAGGGCTTCTGCGCACCTTTCAAATTGCTCACGAGTTTAGCAAGCTGACTGTCCTAGAGAACATGATGGTTGTACCAGAGGCGCAGGAAGGGGAAAAACTATTCTCCGCCTGGTTTCGACCGGGATTGGTCAAACGTCAGGAGGCATCCATACTGAAGGTTGCACGTGAGGTGCTTGATTTTTTAAATTTGAGTCATCTGGCCAACACGCCCGCTGGTAACCTTTCTGGAGGTCAGAAGAAGCTTTTAGAGCTTGGTCGAACTATGATGGTCTCAAATGGTAAGGTTGTATTGCTTGATGAGGTTGGTGCGGGCGTTAATAAAGCATTGTTAGCTGAAATTGAGGGTGCAATACAACGCCTCAACAATGAACTTGGATACACCTTCTTTATGATTGAACACGACTTGGACTTTATCAGCCGGTTGTGTGGTCGGGTTGTTGTTATGGCAGAAGGAAAACTGTTGTGCGAGGGTTCAGTGGAGCAAGTTAAGAAAAATGAGGCTGTAATAGAAGCTTATCTTGGCTCCGGTATGAAGAGATCACTAATGTCTAATGGGGGTGAAATAGGATGAAGCTACTGAACGCCCTTGGGATGTCGGGCGGTTATGGTGGTGTGGATATTGTAATGGGCTGTTCTATAGAAGTTGATCGGGGCGAAATTTCGGCGATTGTGGGTCCTAATGGCGCTGGAAAGTCGACTGCGATGAAAGCAATTTTAGGCCTAGTAAAGTTGCGTCAGGGCGAAGTATTACTAGACGGTGAAAATATAACGTCGCTATCACCGGAGTTGCGTGTTAGTCGTGGTATTGCGTTTGTACCGCAAACTGAAAATGTATTTCCCAGCCTCACGGTGGAAGAGAATCTTGAGATGGGCGCCTATTTGCGTAGAACTGGTGTGGATGAATCGAAGGAACAGGTTTACGCATTATTTCCGATTTTAAAGGATAAACGGAGACAAGATGCCGGAGAACTCTCCGGTGGTCAAAGGCAACAGCTTGCCGTAGCACGTGCACTTATGACGGAGCCTACACTTCTGATGCTAGATGAGCCTACAGCTGGTGTGGCCCCAATAGTTGTAAACGAACTCTTTGATCAAATCCTTCACATTAAGGAAACAGGAATCGGTATCATCATGGTGGAACAGAATGCACGGCAAGCGCTTGAGATTGCTGATTTTGGATATGTAATGGTTAATGGGGAGAATCGATATACTGATACTGGCAAATCGCTTCTGGCTGACGCTGAAGTTCGAAGGACATTCATAGGAGGTTAACTTCTGATGCGCCAAGAATCTGCTCACACCCTTTCCCCCAACGCGTAGTGACATTTTGCTGACCGAAATGTTCTTTGGTGTTGATGTTCTCAATGCCATGTTGTGGCTTTTCAATTTTTTGATATTGCCGGCTATCACATATGGCTCAACATTGGCCCTTGGTGCGCTTGGCGTAACGTTGGTCTTTGGGGTGCTCAGGTTTGCCAATTTTGCCCACGGCGACATGATGGCGTTCGGTGCCATGGTGTCTTTAATCGGTGTTGAGCTTCTAAACGGAATTGGAATTTTCACTTATCCCGTTCCTTTGGGGCTTTTACTTCTCCCGGTGGCGATGGTCAGTACTGGACTGTTAGCAATCATGATTGACCGGACAGTTTTTAGGTATTACCGGCGGATCAGAAGTCCACCAGTCGTGGTTGTCATGGCATCCATCGGGGTGATGTTTGTTTTAAATGGTTTGACCCGCCTTATTAAAGGTCCGGAGCTCAGTCTGTTTAATGCTCGACAGACTTTTTCCGTTGGGGAGGTGAATACTGCTGCCTTAGCCGAGCAATTGGGGGAGCAAGCAGTAAGAATTCGGACCGACTTTGCGACGAATACAGAACTTATAGAGGTTAGTGAACCTGAAGTTGTGTTCTTTTATGTAAGTGAGTTTCGGAAAGCTACGGGGCTTAGTGAAGGTTTCGGTTTGGACCTGTTACAAGTTGTTACCGTGGTTTTGGCGTTGGTGATCTTTTTGGGTTTGTTTCTTTTCTTGTCTCGTACTCGCATGGGTAAGGCGATGAGAGCGTATTCCGATAACGAAGACCTAGCCCGTTTATCAGGAATCGACCCCCAAAGAGTAGTTGCAATCACCTGGCTTATAGCTGGTTCTTTGGCAGCGGTGGCCGGTACTATTTACGGGCTAGACAAGGGTTACAAACCGTTCACCTACTTTTCCATGTTGCTACCCATATTTGCGGCTACGATAGTAGGCGGTATTGGAAACCCTCAAGGAGCCATAGTCGGCGGATACCTTGTCGCATTCACAGAGGTTATTGTTACGGCCAACTATAAAAAAGTGGCGAACTACATTTTGCCCGATGGATTGGATATTGCGGGCAACCTACAGCTGCTGGGAACTGAATATAAGTTCAGCGTTTCATTTCTTATCTTGGTAGTGGTCCTCCTATTCCGTCCGACGGGTATTTTTAAAGGGAGGGTGTTGTAGGTTGGCAATGTATTCCCGCTATTGGGTCGTCTTTTCACTCCTTTCCCTACTTATTCTTACAACAGGCTTTGTTCAAAGTTGGTCATTTGCGCTAGGGCTTGTTGCGATGGGACTGATATCAGGTGTAATGGCGTTAGGTCTGAATATCCAATGGGGTTACGCCGGACAGTTTAATGCCGGAGTAATGGGTTTTGCAGCTATTGGGGCAACAGCATGCGTATTGGTATCTATGCCGTGGGTTACGGATACGATGGTGCAGGGACTTGAACAATTAAGCGTAGACCCAGCGGTAAATGCTGAATCAATACATAAACTAGAGCAGGATATTGTGCGCCGGACAAACGCTGAGCACATGCTATGGAAAGCATGGTTAATTGGTGGATTTGGCGCAATCCTCGCCTGGTTTGCAAACCGCTTGTTGCGTAATCGCGTATCAGTCTATGTGCGAACCTTTCTAGTATTTTTGATCTTGATAGGTAGTTTAGCGTTATTCAGTGCAAAACTTGACACTGCCGTAAAGGTAATTGAGGCGACTGGCATCGGTGACGACAGTAAGTACCTTGGCGGCTTAGGGTTGCCGATAATTATCGCGTGGGTATTTGGCGGAATCCTTGCTGCTGGAACAGCGTGGTTAATTGCTCGAATTGCCCTCGGATTACGGTCCGATTATTTAGCCATTGCAACGCTTGGTATCTCAGAAATTGTTATCGCAATTTTAAAAAATGAGGGTTGGCTGACGCGTGGAGTGTTGAACGTCACTGGTCTCCCATCGCCTGTTCCATCCGTGAGTGTTTTGCAAAGTGAGCCATATAATTTGAATGTCGTTCATAGTTTGTTGGCAAACAAATTAGCATTCATCTTCGTTGTTGCAACGTTTTTAGCTTTCTTTATGTGGATTGCCCATCGCGCATTATACTCCCCGTGGGGACGCATGATGCGGGCTATACGTGACAATGAGGAGGCCGCCAATGCAATGGGCAAGGATATAACTCGGCGTCATCGTCAGGTTTTTATTCTTGGTTCTTTTATGATCGGTTGTGGCGGCGCCATGCTAGCGACGCATGTACTGCAATTCGAACCAGCTGGGTATCATCCGTTACGTTATACGTTTCTCATCTGGGTGATGGTTATTGCCGGAGGTAGCGGTAACAATTGGGGTGCAGTGGTTGGTGGCCTGCTCATATGGTTTCTTTGGGTTCAGGCAGAACCGGCTGCTGCGTGGTTTTTTGCAGTGGTAGGCGCCAACTTTGCTAGTGAGAGCGGGATGTTTGCAGCGTTGCTAAGTGAAAGGGCGCCCCAAATGCGAACCCTAGTAATGGGCACACTACTGTTGTTAGTTTTGAGGTTCGCTCCACGTGGGCTTTTGCCTGCCGTAACGCCAAGAAAGTAGGAAGCCCTGGACTGTCCAGCCAGGGCTTCCTTGGTCGTTCTATTTTAGTTCGCGTAGTCTAATGAGTTCCAACAGTTGTCCAAGCGCCGTCCTTTACGACCAGCTCTAGGAAGTTACCTGGTGGCTCCCCAGCGTCATTGAGTTCAACACTAGACGCACCCTCATAATTAACTTCCCCACCGCTCGCCAGAATATCCAACGCTTTGGCAAGCTCACCAGGAAGTATTATCTCTCCTGGCGCATTAGCAACCGATTCTAGATTGGCTGCGATGCTTGCGCGATCTGCTGATCCACCCGCTTGGATTGCTAGAGCGATAAGGGCTGCGGCGTCATAAGATTCACCTTGGAATGGGCCGTTAATGTCCAGGCCATTCTGTTCAGCAATCGCTCCGAACATTGAGGCTCCAGCATTTTCGCCACCCGGCTGTGTCCCAATCATTCCCTCAATACCATCTCCTAAAGCTTCAACAATCGACGCGCCGATCATTCCGTCACCTCCGGAGAAGCTCGAGAAAGCGCCTGACTTAATTGATTCCTCAATGACGCCTCTACCAGCACCATCGAGATAACCAAGCACGACAAGGTGTTCTGCTCCCGTCGCTGACAATGCTGCAACTTCAGCACTGTAGTCAGCCTTTCCTTCTTCATGTCCTGCTGAAAGAGTGACGGTACCTCCGACGTTTTCAAAAGCACCTGAAAAAGCATCGGCAAAGCCCTTGCCATAGTCGTTGTTAGTATATGTTACGGCAACGTTGGTGATCCCCTTGGAGCTCAAAACGCCTGCTAGAACTTGCCCCTGACGGGCATCGGATGGCGCTGTGCGAAAGATGAGTCCATTGTCATCAAGTCCAGTAATAGCTGGTGATGTTGAGGCCGGGCTGACCATGACTACACCATTTGGAATGGCAACATTGTTTGCTGACGCTATCGTTGAGCCAGAGCAGAGAGCACCCACAATTGCTGCGACGCCTTCCTCGTTAATGAGGCGATCAGCTGATGCTGTAGCAGCTGCAGCATCGACGCAAGTCGTATCGGCATCGACTGATTGAAGCGTTAAACCACCGGTTAGTTTTCCGGAATCATTAACTTCAGTAAGTGCTATCCTTGCACCGGCAGCAATGCCGACTGTCAAAGATTCAATGGGACCAGTGAATCCCATTAGAATTCCAATTTTTGCTGTATCTTGCCCAAACGATGGGCTTGATGCTGACATCGTCAACGCAACGCCAGCAGCAATAGCGGTCACTATAAATCTATGCTTCATATATTCCTCCATAACCCTGCCTGTTTGTCGGCAGCGAGAAGCAGTTTTCTCACACTATCTCCGTGATCGTCCGCTGGCAAACTGCGATTGTTATTTTTTCACTAATTATTGCGTTGCTAACGGCTCCATTTTTTGGAAGCAAGTGAACGGATGTTGGCTGGGGGACCTGGATTCGAACCAGGGCTCTCGGAGTCAGAGTCCGATGTTCTGCCGCTAAACTATCCCCCATAATTGGCTTGGGACTTTAGATCATGCCCTAAACACTACGCAAATGTTGCTTTCAGGCCATACCTTTAATGTGTTCTGTGTCTAGAACACATTATTATTTAAAACACTAGGTTTTCTATACATCTAAAAGCTATGTTATGTGAATCTATTCCGCTGGCATTGCAGCTGACTGTTAAAGACCTCGGAGCTAGTATGGTCCGCATATTGATACGTTCACACCATTTGAGCTGAATTGTCTGATATGGTCGGTTGGCTCAGTGTTTGTAACAAATCGAAGTTGGTCCGATGGCTTGGTTGCGTCAATGCTCGTTGTGGCTGCTTCGGAAAATAAGGAATGAAGGAGCGTGGCTAAACAATCACGTCGCCGACATAATCCAATAGAACGAAAAGTACGTTCGAAACGAAAAAGAAAAGCCTCATCGACGCGATGGCTATCACGCCATCTTCGCGATAGGTATGTTATAGATGCACGGGCTTCAGGATACCGTTCAAGAGCTGCTTTCAAGTTAGAGGAATTAGATGGGCGTTTTCAATTTCTCAAGCCTGGTTCCCTCGTTGTTGACCTTGGGGCTGCTCCTGGTGGGTGGAGTCAATTGGCTGTAAAGCGTGTTGGTAAAGGGAATGTTATAGCGGTGGACTGTAACCCGATCGAGCCCATTAATGGCGTAATCTGTCTTGTGCTTGAAGTGGGATCGGAAGAGGCTTCTAATCGAATAGCCGCAGTAGCGGGACGCAAAGCGGACATTGTTCTAAGTGATATGGCTCCAGCTGCGACTGGACACCGCGCGACCGATCATTTGAGGTTAGTTGCGTTGTGTGAAACGGCATTAGCTCTTACCCGACACATATTGATACCGGGAGGAACTTTTGTAACAAAAGTGTATCAGGGTGGTGCGGAGGAGGAACTTCTAAGAGAACTAAGGCACGCTTTCCTGAGTGTAAGACACTATAAGCCGCCGGCTAGTCGTCGTGAATCTGCAGAAACCTATACGATTGCGTTGGGCTATAGGGGTAATGCTATACCGTAGTAACATATTTTGATGCGCTGTGGACGTCTGTCCCAGCCTGTCGTAGTCTGGTCTGGTGTTACGGGGGCTTTATGAACATTAAAGAGGCACTAACTTTTGACGACATAGCACTTGTGCCGGCGGCTTCCGCTGTTCTTCCATCAGAGGTAGATACTCGCACATACATTACTAAGACAATCGAACTTGGTATTCCTGTTGTCTCAGCTGCAATGGATACAGTAACGGAAAGTCACATGGCTATTGCTATGGCCCAAGCCGGTGGCATTGGTGTGATACACCGTAACCTTGACATGGAAGTGCAGGCAGATGAAGTGAGAAGGGTAAAGAAGTTTGAATCAGGAATGGTAATTAACCCAGTAACAGTCTCACCGGAGTCTAAGTTGGCTGATGCTTTAGCTTTGATGGCAAACCATCACATTTCGGGGATCCCCGTGGTTGAGGACGGTAATCGTAAGCTGAGCGGGATACTAACAAATCGTGATGTTCGTTTTGCTACTGATAAATCACAGCCAGTACGTGATTTGATGACAAAGGACGGATTAGTAACGGTTCGAGAGGGTGTAAGCAGCGATGAGGCTAAGCGTCTTCTCCATTGCCACCGTATCGAGAAGCTGTTGGTAGTTGATGATGAATATCGGTGTATCGGACTTATTACGGTGAAGGATATAGAGAAGGCGCAGCTGCATCCCCATGCTTGTAAGGACGAACGGGGGCGTTTGAGAGTAGCTGCTGCAACCAACGTTGGTAAATCAGGCCTCGCCAGAACGGAAGCGCTTCTCGATGCAGGCGTAGATCTGGTTGTTGTGGACACGGCCCATGGACATTCGCGCCGTGTAATCGAGACGGTTTCGAGTATAAAGAGGCAAACTAACTCTGCGCAGGTGTTGGCCGGAAATGTAGCTACTGCGGATGGTGCGCGGGCACTGATCGATGCAGGGGCCGATGGGATTAAAGTTGGTATTGGGCCTGGCTCAATCTGTACAACTCGTATGATTGCTGGAGTAGGAGTGCCTCAATTTACGGCCGTATCTGATGTGGCAGAAGAATGTCGTAAGGAAGATGTTCCAGTGGTTGCTGATGGTGGTATTAAATATTCTGGAGATCTTGCTAAGGCCATTGCAGCGGGAGCTTCAGGGGTAATGATTGGGTCTCTTTTAGCTGGCACTGACGAAGCTCCGGGAGATGTATTTCTTTACCAGGGGCGTAGCTATAAGTCATATAGAGGGATGGGGTCGGTTGGTGCTATGGCGCAAGGATCAGCCGATCGCTATTTTCAGCAAGACATTAAGGATACGGTAAAGTTTGTACCTGAGGGTATAGAGGGGCAGGTTCCATATCGAGGTCCTGCGCCTAGTGTCATTCACCAACTTGTTGGGGGGTTGAGGGCAGCGATGGGATATACGGGTCATGGCACGGTTTCCGAAATGCGACATGGGTGCCGATTTTGCAAGGTAACGAATGCGGGCTTGAGGGAAAGCCACGTGCACGATGTGTTAATTACTCGGGAATCGCCTAATTATCCTCGACCCGATTGATGTTGGTTCGATAAGGCGGTTTCAGCAGAATGCAGCCTTCTGCCCGCGCGCAGGCAACGCTGGAGTTGCTTAACAGCATTTGGACGGGTCGGTTGCCAGCCGATCAAACTATTTCCGCATATTTTAGGAAACGCCGCTATGCCGGGGCGAAAGACCGAACGCAGATTATTGAACAGGTATACAAGGTTTTGCGTAATCGTGGAAGATTGCAATGTTGTCTGGCATCATCAATAGACGGTATATCGGGTATGCCGTTTTGTCGCGCAATGTATATAGCATTCCAGCGAGTTATAGAGGGCAGCTCTCAATCAGATATACAGGCTCTATTCGATCCCTCTGGCTATGGCCCTTCGGCACTATCGTCTAATGAAATTCAACTATTGGTTATGCTGCGTGATACCAATGAAACGCTACCGGTATGGGCACGTTGCAATTATCCAATTTGGCTTGAGGAGCATATAAAAACCCGTTTCAGGGATAACTATGAGGCAGAGTTGGAGGCTTTTTCCAAAAGAGCACCTCTTGATTTGCGTGTGAACACATTGCGATGCAGCCGAGACCGAATAGTTGACGACTTCAAAACCGATAATATTGGGGTTGTGCCAACACCCTGGTCCCGAGTGGGTTTGCGTGCTTCTTCGTTTCATCAAATGCGCAGCATAGGGGCCTTCCAAGAAGGTCGAATAGAGATTCAAGACGAGAGTTCACAAGTAGCTGCGATGCTTGTCGATGCAAGACCAGGCATGCAGGTTGTAGACTATTGTGCGGGCACTGGTGGGAAAAGCTTAGCTATGGCTGCCACCATGCTAGATCGAGGGCAAATTTATGCATGTGACAGTGATCAAAGGCGATTAGCATTAGCTCGCCCGCGGCTCTCTAGGGCAGGAGTAAGAGCTGTTCAACTGCACCATTTAACAATGACCAATGATCCATGGCTTCAACCTCTAGAATCCGTAGCTGATCGTGTATTGGTTGATGCGCCTTGCACCGGAAGCGGAACTAGCCGCAGAAACCCAGATCTATTCTGGAAGCTTCAGGAAGTTGAGATTCTGCGCTATCAATCCATTCAAATACGTCTACTTAATAACGCGTCATCCCTGGTTCGACAGGGTGGCAGGCTTATTTACGTGACATGCTCCTTTTTTTGTGATGAGAACGAAGCGGTAGTATCTCAGTTCTTAAAGCTGAAGCCTGAATTTCGTGTGGTGCCAGTTTATAATGTCTGGTCAAACATGTTAGACGGGCCGTGCCCTGCACTTGGGGATTATCTTTTGCTCTCACCTGCTCGGCACAATACGGATGCAGTGTTTGTAGCAATTCTTGAACGCTGCATATAAAAGTAGTTTTGGGAACATTGATCTACTTGAGGTGTTACATACGGACGCTAACAGGTTTATCGTCAGCGTCCATGACGTCATTTAATTACTGCATAAGAGGAAAGGAAACACTATGGCGCGCCATATATTGGTTGTAATGAGCAGTCCCACTCAGGGAAGAGAAGATGAATATAATGATTGGTACAGTGAAGTACACTTGGGGGAAGTGGTAAAAGTTCCAGGTTTTGTGTCTGCTCAACGATTTGAACTTTCGGACACCCAATTGAAGGATATTCTGACACCGGACGAAAAGGGAAACAAAGTGTATGGTGAATCTGAACACCGATTTCTTGCGATTTACGAAATGGAGGCCGATACCGCTGCTGATGCGATCCAGGCACTACGCCAAGCTCGGCCAAATTTCCAAATGACTGACGCTCTTGGTAACGCACTCAGCGTTTGGGCCTACACACCAATTACAGATGTAGTACAAAGTGTAGATTAAGTCGTCACGTTACGCCTATATCTCGTTACTGCGCATTTTATCAGCAATATATTCGGCCTGCCGAATTACTAGGGCAATTATTGTAAGGGTGGGGTTTGCAGCTGCACCGGTGGTGAACTGGCTGCCGTCTGAGATGAAAAGGTTCGGTATATCGTGAGACTGACCAAAGCTATTTACTACACCATCCCGCGGGTTTTCACTCATTCTGCAGGTGCCAAGATTGTGTCCGGTGGGATACGCCCGCCATTCAGTAAGGCTGTTAGCTCCCGCTGCGTCATAAACTGCAGAGATTTGCTTCAAGTAGTGATTTCGCATCGTGTGATCGTTTGCATGATCATCTTGGTGTATATGTGGAATGGGCTTGCCGTGATGATCTAACGTGTCAGTTTCGAGGGATACGTAGTTTAAGGGGGTAGGCATATCCTCACCTACCATACTGCTTCCAGCCATGAACTCGTAATTTTCTAGGATTGATGAGTAGCTTGCCCCCCAGCCCTTGGGGTCAAGAGCGGCAGCAAGCCCATATAAGCCCATGTGAAAGACAAGCATATAGTATCCTCCAACAAAGCCACGCTGAGGATTAAACGGCGCTTCATCCCAAACAGCTCCAGCAGCCTGGCGCCCTCGATACCAATTAACAGGCTTGTCAAAAGTAGCAAACACGCCTGCTTCCACATGTGTCATAAAATTCTTACCAACTTCTCCTGACGAATTTGCTAATCCGTCCGGGAATTGATTTGAGGCTGAATTGAGCAATAGTCTCGGTGTCTCTATCGAATTTCCTGCAACGCATACGATGCGTGCTTTTTGTAGGTGATGGTTCCCACTGTGATCAGCATAAAGTACTGAATCAGCTCTTCCCGCCGCGTTATGGCGAATTTCCAGCACCATGGAGTTCGGTCGAACTTCGCATCTTCCCGTGTCTTCAGCACGAGGAATTTCCGTATATAGAGTGGACCACTTGGCCCCAGACTTGCACCCTTGAACACAATAGCCGATTTGGTCGCAAGCGTTTCTTCCATCTCGGGGAACAGGATTAATTGCATAATGACCAGTAGTTACCTGCTCATACCCAACTCGTTTCGCTCCATGGGCAAATACTTTAAAGTTATTATTTCCTGGAAAATAAGGAATGCCGTGAGTGCCAGTAACACCTAGCTTGTCTTCAGCTCTGACATAGTAGGGTTCTATATCGCTAAGGGTTATTGGCCAGTCCATAAGATTTGTACCGGGGATTTCGCCATAGGTACTCCGTGCCTTAAATTCGGTGTCACGAATGCGTGGGCAGGTTCCTGTCCAATGCACCGTGGAGCCGCCAACCGTTTTGCACACCCAAGCTGGGGCATCAGGGTAAGCTTTTACAGAGGCACGGTTTCCACTGGCTTTACGTTTGTCAGACCAGATCAGCTTTTCAGCCATTTCAACTTCGTCGTTTACAAAGTCATCCATTTCTATGCGTGGTCCAGCTTCGAGCAAAACCACATCTATACCTTTTTGGGCGAGTTCGTTGGCCAGTGTGCCCCCACCAGCTCCAGATCCAATAATTACTGCGACTGATTCATCATCTAGATCGAAAGTAACCGCTGCGACTGAATCTTCAAAATCACTGGCGCGTGTCATAGTGCATATTCCCTAAAACGTGACAAAACAATTACAAGATATGGTAAAAATTCGTAATCATCCACCAAAGATGTGTATAGGATTGTTTTGGAACAAAGTAGAATGAAATGTTTGCTAGCTGTTGACTTGCTGGTCCAAGTGTTGAACAGTTAAACCGTGGCCACTACGTCTCGCTATGCGTTGGGCGTTGTGGGGTTAATTTTTGTTTAAACGCCTCGCATAAAGGGGGGGGAGACGAATGACTGTATCTAGCAGTAAGAGTAATTTTTCGCGACGTAAGGTGCTGAAGACTGGTGCAGCAAGCGTTGCGTTGACTTCGGCTTTGGGTATTGGTCCAAAGTTTTTGAATACCAGTGCTCGGGCATCAGATTATGCGCCCGGTATGACGGGCGGACCGACAGGCTTTCCTGGAGCTGAAAGGTATCAGTACAACGAGTCAATGGCGGCAGGTCGTGCTATCGCTGCTATGAAGAAATTAAAAGCGGAGGGCAAGGCACCAGAGAAGCTTGTTTGTGCTATGGCTGACGGCGCAGTTGGTCACTTTACAAAGGCCCATCCAGCAGGGGCTCCGACGTCTCTCAGTGTCTGGGAGAAGGAGACAGGTGTTCCTATCGAGTTGGTAGGCATTCCGTTGGATGATCTGTATGCCAAGACTTTGCAGGATGTCACAACTAAGGCTGGCGCCTATGACATCTATTGCTGTCTTGTGAATCACTTCGGTGATCTTGCCGATGCTGGTGGTCTTGTCAATCTCGATGAGTATGTAGCAAAGCATAAGCCTGATTGGAATGATCCTGAGAATGGCGTAGCGGACAATGTGTATTCGCTTCTCTACAAGTACAACGGCAGTGTCGTAGGCATGTCCTTTGATGGTGATTTCTGGACAACGTATTATCGGAAAGATCTATTTGGAGATCCGACACACCAAGCCGCGTATAGCGACAAATATGGCAAGGCTCTTGCCGCTCCTGTTACGTGGGATGATTGTGACAACATTGCTGAGTATTTCCATGGTACCGGAATCGATGGCCATACTAACTACATGGGCAAGGTCTGGGGTCTGGGCACATGGGCCAACAGGTACGTAAGTCGCGGTAATCCGAACATGTACTTCTTCGATCTGGAAGGGAATCCCACTATTGATTCCGATGCCGGCATAGAAAATACAGAGAAGCACATTAAGTATGGAAGTTACTCGGGTAATGGTGCTTGCTATACGTGGAGCTGGTTTGAGGCGTATGGTAGTATGGCTGCGGGAACGTCTGCGTATGCTAATGCCAATACCAACCTCGCGAAGTTCCTAGATCGTCCGGAGGCCAAGTCCGAGGAATGGCTGACGACCACTATCGGCGGTAAACTAGACGCAGCGATGCCTCCTGGTTATCAGCACGGTGATGATCTCGTTCGCCGCACAGTGTTCTATGGTAACGTGAGCACAGGCATTTCTTCGCAGAGCGAACATCCGGAGGCGGCTTTCCTGTTTAATATGTGGGCGAGTTCAACCACTATTTATCCGTGGCTAAGTGCTAATCCGGCGGGTTACATGGATCCTTTCCAACTTTCTAACTTTAGGGATCCGATGATAATCGAGGCCTATCACGCATATGCGATGGAGATTATTCAGAAGACAGTTAATTATGCAGCGCCAATGCTGAGCTTGCCGGGTACGCAGGCCATGCACCAAGCGTTGGATGAAAATATTCAGGCCTGTTTTGCCGGTACGATGGACGCTAAGACCGCGATGCAGAGAACCGCTAAGAAGTGGCGGAAGATCGTGAGAAAGAAGGGCGAAGATCGTATGATCGAGGCTATAATTGCAGACCGTAAAGCTTGGCCAACAACTGTAGATAAAATGCCATCATAAGGTAGTTGGATTTGACAGTTGCGAGTGTGATGTTTTGGAAAGGGCAGGGCTTTAGCCCTGCCCGTTCCGGATGAAGAGATTAGATTTTTGGTATGTCTAGGGGCGTTTAAAACGGTCTTAGGCGATTTGAGGGGGTTAGCATAGCGTAATGGCAGTTCGTTTTTGGCCCGAATTGGGGCGCTACATTCTTATTCTTCTTGCTGTTGCGTTTGCAATACTCCCGCTGTTCTGGATGACCACGATGGCGTTCAAACCGATTATGGAATGGAACGTTACAGCTCAGGATCTGACGTGGTTACCTAAGGTTTGGACCTTAGCCAATTTTGAGTTCATCTTTACCGCCGAATACCCAGGTATTAATGTTGCTATTGAGCGAGTGGCATGGGGACCGATCTGGGCTAGTTTGTTGATTGCTACGCTTGGAACGATTTTTGCGCTTGTAGTGGGTACTTTTGCTGCATACGCCGTCTCACGTTTTGGGTTGCTTGAGCCCATCGGTTTGACAGTTCTTCAATTGCGTCTGTTCCCACCGCTGGCGGTTATGGTGCCACTTATGGTTATGTGGACTTACTTGGATTTCATTGATACCTGGTACGGACTTGCATTGATCTACGGTATTATGAATATTCCGTTTTCATACTGGCTGATGAAGACATTTTTTGACGAAATACCAAAAGAGATTGAAGAGGCTGCTATGGTTGAAGGTTGCAGCCACTGGCGGGTGTTCTACCGTGTTACCATGCCAATGGTTCGGGCGCCGCTTGCCACAACCGGTCTTTTTATCTTTATTTTGTGTTGGAGTGACTATGCTGTCGCTCTTTTCCTTACGAGTAAAGATTGGATGACAGTACCAGTTTATATGAATACGTTAACCGCGGCCATGACAGGCCATATGTACGGAGCCAAAGCGGCTATGGGCTTAATAGCAGTCATTCCTCCTTTGATATTTGGCCTCATTATTCAGCGCGATCTCGTACGGGGGCTAACGTTCGGTGCTATAAAACAGTAGGTACGGTGCCTATTCGGTGATACTAGTGAGGCTGGAGTAACTAGCCCATGAGTAAACGGAAGAGTGCTGTTGGGCTTGGGCTTCCAGAATTCCGTAAGCATTTGGGTTCGGCCCAGACACAGTATCCAGGACATCCGGAAGTTCGGGCAAAACTGCCTGATAGTGAGTATCGTACTGTGGGGATACTTGGCGCTGGTACTGCGGGCTATCTTACCGCATTAGCTATGCGCAAATTCCGGCCCGACCTCGATGTAACGATAGTTTCGTCAAGCAAGATTCCAGTGATTGGAGTTGGCGAATCAACTACTTCCGAGATGCCACCCTTTCTTCATGGTTTGCTTGGGTTGGATATTCTAGAATTCTACAAAGAGGTAAAACCCACATGGAAGTTTGGAATCCGATTCGAATGGGGAGCCCCAGAACCTTACTATTTTAACTATCCTTTTGATGACGGTCGTCCTCTTGAGTGCCATGTTTACGATGGCCACACTCTTAACGTATCCCTTCTATCAGTCTTAATGACCAAACAGAAAGGTTTGGTGGCTAAACTGCGTGACGGAGTTCATGTGGCGCTATTGGGCGTCAATCCGTATGCCTATCATCTAGACAATGAGAGATTGGTAAAATTTCTCGCGGCACAATGTGCGAAACGGAAAGTTGCCCATTTAGATCGCGTTATCAAGGACGCTGAAGTAAGCAGCGACGGTGATAGCATCACGGCTTTGATTACTGACGATAATGAGCGTTTGGAATTTGATCTTTATGTGGATTGCTCAGGTTTTAGATCAACTCTTTTGGGGGACAAGTTAGGGTCCAAATTTCGAAGTTTCCAGGATAGTCTTTTTACAGATCGCGCTATCATCGCAGAAACACCTCACAGTGGAACAATCAAGCCGTATACGACGGCCACAACTATGAATTCTGGTTGGTGCTGGAACATTCCTCAAGTTGATGAAGATCATCTTGGATACGTCTTCTCGTCTAGCCATTGTACAGAAGATGAGGCCTATGAGGAGATGAAGTCCATATATCCCGATGCTTCAGAGGGGCGCTTAGTAAAATTCCGTTCCGGTCGCCATGAGGAATTCTTTAAGGGCAACGTGGTCGCTATAGGGAACTCTTATGGATTTGTGGAACCATTGGAGGCGACCGCCCTGCAGGTGATTATTAGCGAGATCTGCCTGTTGCTTCGGAACTTTCCAACCTATAAAACTGAACGCATAACAAAGAAATTGCTGAATGATGAGATTGCGGGTCTGTGGGATTATATAAGATGGTTTCTTTCGGTGCATTATCGGTTTAATCATCGGAAGACAACAGATTTTTGGACCGAGTGCCAAACGAAGGTAGATATTTCTGGCGCTGAAGAGATTATTGGCCTCTTTAAAGAGAACGCTCCTCTAGTGTATCGCGATTTAGGAATGGCATCTGGGCGTCACTTGTCCGGGCGGGTGTTCAACAACTTTGGTTTTGATATGTTACTGTTCGGACAGAACGTTGACTGTCATGCTCAGCCCCCCAGGGAATCACGCCGAGATTATAAGCGACGGGTTGCATCGTATTCTGCCGTTGCCGATACGCTCATGTCACAGGCGGAAGGGCTTGAGATTTTGGTTGAAAGACAGCCAGATGCGTTGGTTCAGCATGTGCGTGACAAGACTAGCTGGTTTTCTCAGTTTGCCGATAGCATGTACTGATGGTAAAAAAGAGGATAAATATTGGGAGCCGTAGGCATGGCGATTCAAACTGTAACAAGGGGATAGGGCAGTGACGGAAATAGATGCGAGTCAGTCCATGGAGGCGCGCGGCCGACGATTGGGGATCTATCTCCTATCTCCGCTGGTTCTTACACTTATTTTTATCTTTGCATTCCCAACGTTCATGATTTTCTACCTTGCGTTCAGCTATTGGGGACCGCTGGATGGTGTAAACTGGCTCCAAGCTTACGAATCGTGGAACTGGGGTGTTAATTTTGGTGATGTTTTCAGAGACGCGGATCTCTGGGGATCTGTGTGGCGCACCCTGCTGATAATGGTAGTGGTTGTGCCGGTCGAGTTTATCATCGGCCTGGGTCTTGCTATGCTATTTGTGCGCTCGTTTCCCGGAAAGCCGCTGTTTTATTCTATTCTATTGCTTCCGATGATGGTTGTTCCTGCTGTCACGGGGTATATGTTCTTTATGCTGTTTCAAGCAACTGGTCCCATTAATCAATTAGTAACCTACGTGACTGGACTTGAAGCGCATTGGATATGGTTGGGTGATCCGGTGTTATCGATGGCTTCCGTAATGTTAGCTGACATATGGCAATGGACACCCTTGATGTTCTTGATACTGTTAGCTGGCATGCTTGGCGTTCCAGTTGACCAAATGCGTGCCGCTACTCTTCTTGGTGCTAGTTGGGGCCAACTGTTTTGGCGTATCGTACTTCCCAAAATGAAGATCGTCATGGCTATTGCCATTGTTATTCGGTCAGTTGAGGCGTTCAAGTTATTTGATGTGATGTGGATTATGACCCGTGGCGGGCCTGGTGTCGCGACGGAGACAATATCTGTTTATGTTTACAAGATGACTTTCTTCGAGTTGGAGTGGTCTTACGTTGCTGCTGTGGGATTGATCATACTTGTCATCCTGACAGTATTAGCATTGCTCGGTATGAATGCTATGCAAAGGGCTGCCAAGCGGAAAGAAGAACAGCTGGTGACCGCGGGCTAGTTTAGGTAGCAGGCTGAGAGGGTGAACTAGGGTTTTGTATAACACCTATGCAGCGTAAGGAGGTCGGCGGATGTGGAAGACGTTAACCATTCCCCTAGTTGCGGTGGTGTTGCTTGTTGGGGCCTCTAGTGTTCAGTTCGATGGTGGTGTTGTTACGCCAGCAATGGCGGCAGGCTCAAGCGACGACAATGAAGGGGATAAGCTGTCTTCCTCCTCTGACTGGAAGGCAGGTAACAGTGCCATTGAAGAGGGCAACTGGGACTTGGCGATAATGCATTTTTCCAAAGTTGTAGAGGCTGATCGTACTAATGCTGAGGCCCAGAATATGCTTGGCTATAGCTTCCGTAAATCCGGGAACTTTGATTTAGCATTAAAGCACTATAAAAATGCATTAAACATTAATCCCAAGCACAAAGGTGCGCACGCATATATTGGTGAGGCTTACCTTGAAAGGGACAATCTTGCAAAGGCTGAGGAGCACCTTGCACGCCTTGACGATATTTGTACTTTTGGGTGTAGAGAGTACCGAAGCCTTAAAAAGTCAGTTGGGGATTATAAAAAGGCCCAAAAGAACTGATTGGACGCTAGACGTTACGAGCGTTAATCTTGGCTATGGCTAAGACCAGTGGCAACGAATACATCTTAATCATTGATTTTGGTTCCCAAGTAACGCAGCTAATTGCCCGACGGGTTCGCGAGAGCGGTGTGTTCTCTCAGGTTGTTCCGTGCACGGAGGCGGGCCAAGCTCTGAAACAGTCTGCACCAAGTGGAGTTATTCTTTCAGGGGGGCCAGCTTCTGTTATTGGCGGTGATCCGCCACGACTTCCAGCCGAATATTATGCTTCAGGCCTGCCCATCCTTGGCATCTGTTATGGACAACAGACGATGTCTGCAGACCTTGGTGGCAGTGTTGAGAGCGCGCGTGATAGAGAGTTCGGGCGTGCTGAGATTGAAATAGCTCATGAGTGTAAATTGTTTGATGGTGTTTGGTCTAAGGGTGAATCACATGAAGTATGGATGAGCCATGGTGACCGAGTCGTGAATATGCCACCGGGCTTTCGTGTTGTTGCAATCAGTAAGAATGCCCCTTTTGCGGCAATAGCGGATGAGGCTAGGAATTTTTACGGAGTTCAATTTCATCCGGAAGTTGTACATACACCGGATGGTTCTAGGCTTATAAAAAACTTCACCAATGACATCTGTGGGTGTAGCGGGACTTGGAGCATGGCGGCATTTCGAGATAAAGCGATCAGCCAAATAAGAGAGCAGGTCGGTGAGGGCCGTGTTATATGCGGCCTGTCCGGTGGCGTGGATTCAGCTGTTGCTGCAAAATTGATATTTGAGGCCATAGGGGATCAACTGACTTGTGTGTTTATTGATACAGGTTTGTTGCGAGTCGGTGAGGCAGAAGAAGTGCGAAATACATTTCAGGAAGGATTCAATATTCCTCTGACATGTAGGGATGCGGGAGACTTGTTTCTTGGACGGTTGTCCGGCGTTGTAGATCCTGAGGAGAAGAGAAAGATAATTGGGACGGCATTTATTGATATTTTTGAGGAAGAGGCGAGAGGGTTGGGAGAGGTTGATTTTCTTGCACAGGGTACGCTGTACCCAGATGTTATAGAATCAATTTCACCATCAGGAGGGCCGAGCGCTACAATCAAGTCGCATCATAATGTCGGAGGTTTACCGGAGCGCATGAAGCTGTCTTTGGTTGAGCCTTTGCGTGAGCTGTTTAAGGATGAGGTTCGTGTGCTTGGTCGAACGCTGGGGCTTCCCGACAGCATGGTGGAGCGGCATCCATTCCCTGGTCCAGGACTGGCAATTCGGATTCCCGGCGCCATTAAGCCTGAATTGGTGGGGACCCTGCGTAAAGCTGATGCTATTTTTCTCGAGGAGATTCGGATGGCCGGTCTTTACGGTGAAATCTGGCAAGCTTTTGCGGTTTTATTGCCTGTTAGGACCGTTGGTGTCATGGGTGATGAGAGAACCTATGAGAATGTGTGTGGACTAAGAGCTGTCACGTCGGAGGATGGAATGACGGCAGATGCTTACCCATTTTCGCATCAGTTTCTTGATACAGTATCGGGTAGGATTGTTAACGAAATTCGTGGAATTAACCGAGTGGTCTATGATGTTACATCGAAACCTCCAGGAACGATCGAGTGGGAATAGCACATCGCGTGTAAGTCATTGATATTGTTGGATAGTAAACTTACACAAAAGTTACACGGTGCTATTGAGGTGGTTGCAAGTCGTTGAGATACTTGGGTTATGAAACCGAGTTACTACTGAGTGGGAGTGAAGAGTTTTGTGACATTAAAAAGATGACATAAGAGGGACATATAGAATGTTAATTTCAATAGACCATATAGTTTTGACAGTAAGTAATATGGACAAAACTGTTTCTTTTTACTGCGATGTTTTAGGGATGACATTAGAAGAATTCACTCCCTCTTCTGGGGGAAGAGAAAGAAAATCTCTGAAGTTTGGCAACCAAAAAATAAATCTACACGAAGCAAAATCACCCTATAAACCCCACGCAAATAATCCTGTTCCTGGTGCAGTTGATATTTGTTTCTTAAGTTCTACAACAATAGGAGAGTGGCAGATTATTTTCTCAGAAAACAATATTTCTAAATTAAGTTGAGCCAGCTTTTTTACGGCTGATTATGAAGCAAGTGATTCTCGTTATCAAGACTAGCATAAAGTCATGTGCCTAAAAAATACTTTACAAAGAAAATAACAATTTCTGGAAAATGAAACGATTATTTGATAAAAACATTACAACCATGAAAGACTCTTTACTCGCTACGAACTATAAAGACACCCCATACTGGTGGGATCGTACCCAAAGGCCTATTCTTGAGGACATAGAGATTCCCAAGAAGGTAGACGTCGCAATCGTCGGCTCTGGCTACACAGGATTGCATGCAGCAATCCAGACCGTGCGCAACGGACGGGAAACCCTAGTTTTAGAAGCCGAACAGGCAGGATGGGGGGGAAGTTCCCGAAATGGTGGACAGGTCAGTACCAGCATAAAGCCTAGCTTCACAGAATTATCCCAACGATTTGGTAATGAGCACGCGCGGGCTATTCTGCAGGAAGGTACAAATGCTTTGGAGTGGATAGGACAATTTGTTCAGGAAGAGGGAATAGACTGCGATTTTTTGAAAGTTGGACGTTTTCATGGTGCCCATACTTACAGTCAGTATCAGATTCTGAAAAGTAACCTTGAACAAAATCCTCATAACTATGAAAAGGGAACCCAACTGGTTCCTCCTGACAAACTGTATGAAGAAATCAGCAGTGATTTTTATCATGGGGGACTGCTGTACCCAAACCATGCCTCTTTGGATCCTGCTCTATATCATCAGAGACTTCTGGAATGTGCATTGGAAAGCGGGGCAAAAATAAAGGACCGATGTTCTGTTAGAAGGATCGAAAGACAGGCAGAAGGTTTTTTGCTTCATACGGATTCAGGGGATGTGCAGGCCAGTAAAGTTGCCATAGGCACTAGCGGTTACACCGGTTCAGTTTCACCATGGCACCAGCGACGAGTTATACCAATTGGCAGTTACATTATCGCCACCGAAGAGTTGGA
>CAJWJK010000019.1 GCA_913041535.1 uncultured Alphaproteobacteria bacterium | reverse complement strand
CTCGAACTTCCACGGGATATTATCCCACAGCGACCTCAACGCTGCGCGTCTACCAATTCCGCCACGACCGCTATATACAATCACAGCGAATAGCAAATCCCGCCCAAAGCCGCAAGAGCAACCATGTTTTTCGTATGCCATACTATGGGCGTAGAGAGCTATCACTTAAATATCAAATAACATAATTTGATCGGTCAATTGAAATCAGTATATAAGCTGTCAACTTTTTATCATATAAGTCGTACTTCTAAAAAAAAGAATTCTAACGGTCTCACTTTGCCTGCGGTTTTGCATTTAACCTAGACCTCGGACTACTACCCAACACTCATTGAGAAAAAGTATCGTTAGGTCTAGGCCCTACACCTAGGCATATATCTTAATCGAAGGTAAAGTTAGAGTATTATGCTCCGAGACGTTGAATGGTGGAAAAGCTACAATCTCATTTCATACGACCTCGCTGTAGCCGAGATGGAGAAGCGAGTTGCCGCTATCCGTGCCAATACAGCTCTTGAAACAGCATGGCTATTGGAACACCCCCCCCTATATACAGCCGGCACTCGAGCCAACTATAAAGATCTTCTCGATCCTAACCGTCTGCCTGTTTACCAAACTGGGCGAGGGGGCGAATTTACATACCACGGACCCGGCCAACGAATAGCATATGTTATGCTAGATCTCAAAGAACGTGGCCGAGATGTTAAAGCATACATCAGAAGCCTAGAAGATTGGTTGATTGCTACATTAGCTCACTTTGGCATTAAGGGAGAGCGTCGAGAGGGACGCGTTGGAATTTGGGTTGTTAGCGGTGATAGAGAAGAGAAAATTGCAGCCATTGGTGTACGTATTCGGCGTTGGGTCAGTTACCATGGCATCGCGCTCAACGTAAACCCAAACCTTGATGAATACTCGGGAATCGTCCCCTGTGGCATCAAAGGATACGGCGTGACATCGCTCGAAGCACTCAATGTAAATCCCCCTATAGAAGAAATTGATTCGGCGTTAGAAACCTTCTTTAGGAGCACAATAAACAAGTGAAGAAGCACCTGCCGCAAGTCCTCTTTTTCTTATAATTCTAGCCGCACAAAAGGCCGTGTTTTATCCGCTAATTTAACAGACGACTCTGCTCCACAATTTTCCTCTAGTAATGCTCCAAGCTGATTTGCAGCAGCTTGAACATGGGAATTGTTTGGTGCCAATGCCTGTATAGTCAAAACTGCGCGATTAGTATCAGGCCTTATAGCGCTAAAGTCATTCTGGTACCAATTCCATCTCCGACACAGACACTTTTCGGAATCTGCATAAATGATTTCATCCTTTTTTGGCGGCGACGAGATGCCAATACTTCCAAGCGGCACAAAACTTTCATCACCATGTGCAGCCCGGAACGTTAGCGGCAAGCAAACTTTGTCAAGGTCATCAGCACCAATCGGCATGAGCCACCGAAGCGAAACTGCATTATAGAGGTCAACCATTCCATTAACGCACGGCAAGCTACGGTCCCGCACAACTTTTTTTACCAAGCGTTCAATTGATGACCTATAACTTGTCTTCTTCACTCCAAACTTTTTGTATGCGTCTCGCCAACACTTCACCTCTGGCAATTCAGCAATGGACAGGTCTACTAGCGATTCTACAGCCTCTCTCTCAGCAACACGCACAAATTGATTAATCAGTTCATTTCTCGATGATGGGATATTCAGACCTTTACAAATCACAATACCGACACGGAAATTCGGGAATTTTGCGATTACTTCCGTGATATCTAAACTGGCATCACTTGACGTGCTCATGACATGGTTAATCTAAGCTCTGGCCGATAACCACTCTACGTTTTCTAGTTTGTGCGCCCCAAGACACGTTTTTCATCAAAAGAGCACTAGCCATCTACCGTTCTTAACATCAATCATATTCAAGAATAATTTCATCAACGGACACACTTACACCTTCCGAAACATGAATTTTGGCGATAGTTCCATTGCGATCCGCGAAAAGTACGTTCTCCATTTTCATTGCATCTAGAACCAAAAGGGCTTGCCCTTCTGAAACAGAGTCACCCTTACTAACTGACACCGAAACAACCATACCGGGCATCGGAGACCGCAACAGATTACCCACATGAGTCTTCAAATCCCTCGCCATCACCCATGCAAGATCCGCCATCTTCGGTCGATATAATTTAGTTACAATAGATTGCCCCCCTTGGCTTACATGATAATCATCCACCATACGAACCACCGTTGCAGCTACGGCCTTCTCGTCAATAACAGATTCAAACAACCTATCTCCTCGCTCCCAACCTGACTCAACTTCCATTTCAGCGCCATTTACATTAACTCGGTATGACTTCGTGGATAGTGTCACACTAACCGGCACCTGCCTCTCACCCATTATTGCAACCCACCGAATTTCGTCATACAACACATTCACCAGCGATTCGCGACGCGTCGATCCATCAGCGCCATAAATAATTGGACCTGCCGAATACCGCGCTCTTCTATTCCCAACGCATGGACTTCCCTCACGGTTTAACAGGAACTGCCTTCTGTTAAACGAATATCTAGTATGAACGATTGCAGCAATTGCAATCAGCTTCTTCTCTACATCAGGATCTACCCGAGGCACTCGATCCCTGGCAAAATATGTATCTATAAAGTCAGTATTTAACTGCCCTCTATAGAACGCATCATGACCCAAAATCGCGTTGAGAAATGAGACGTTATTGCTAACCCCCTCTATAACATAACGATCAAGTCCGTACCTCAAACGTTTAATAGCTTCTTCTCTATCTACGCCAAAAGAAGACAGTTTTGCAATTAAAGGGTCATAGAAAACACTTACCACATCACCCTCTGTAACGCCCGTATCCAAACGCAGCGTGTCACTTTCCGGAGGTGCGTACCGACTCAACCTCCCCGTTGACGGAATGAAACCACGTTCTGGATCTTCAGCATAGATTCTTGCCTCTATTGCCCAACCATTGAACTTTATATCGTCTTGACTCAGTTGAAGCGGAATCCCAGCCGCAACCTTGATCATCTCTTCGACTAAATCGATACCCGTTATTAACTCCGTTGTGGGATGCTCCACTTGCAAACGCGTATTCATCTCAAGAAAATAGAATTCTCCCTCACCATCAAGCACAAACTCAACAGTCCCTGCTGAACAATAGTCAACGGCACGCACTAACGCCAAAGCCTGATCGGTCATTGCCGCCCTTGACGACTCATCAAGGGCAAGGCTTGGCGCTTCCTCAATCACTTTCTGATGCCTTCTCTGAATCGAGCACTCGCGCTCGCCTAAGTGAATCGCGTTTCCAAAATTATCCGCTAAAACCTGAATTTCGATATGACGTGGGTGGCGAATATACTTCTCAACAAAAACACGCGAATCTCCAAAACTAGCCGCTGATTCACTTACCGCTCGCTCAAAGAGCTCAATTATCTGGCTTTCAGACTCTACTACACGCATCCCTTTACCGCCGCCGCCCGCAGCCGCCTTAAGAATTATGGGGTATCCGATATCATTGGCTATCTTTACCAAATCACTTACGGTGCTAACGGCCCTTGAAGAACCTGGGATTACGTTAACTCCAGCCTTATGGGCAATGCTTTTGGCTGCTAGCTTATCACCCATGTCAGCAATAGCTTTTGGGCCCGGACCAATGAACACCATCCCAGCATCCTGCACGGCACACACAAATTCTTCATTTTCCGATAAGAATCCGTATCCAGGATGGATCGCGTCGGCTCCAACATCCCTCCCTGCACGTACAACTTTGTCTATATCGAGGTAACTATGAGTGGCTGATGCAGGGCCAATAGGAATAGATTCGTCTGCTAAAAGCACATGTTGCGCTCTGGAATCAACTTCAGAAAACACTACAGCTGAAGAAATGCCCATTCTTCGTGCAGTGCGGATTATGCGGCACGCGATCTCTCCACGATTAGCAATAAGGACCTTTTTGAACATCCGATTAGCTCAGTGGAATCAGATTTTGGTTAGGTTAGACAGTCCCATGAGTTTCCAGCATTCATGCTCCTTCATGGTGTTATATAATATTGCATTTAACGAGAAAAAATTACATGACCAATAATCCATCTTCCCACCCACTAACTACCTAGAGAAACAAGCATTTGCAACAAAGGGCTTCGCCTAGAACAACAGAACATAAAGAAATACCACTAACCATAGAAAGTTCTATCTATAGGGGAATATTGGAATGTTTTTTCCAAGGATTCTCTAACTGTTTATTCTCCAGCATAGCAAGAGCATCTGCGATTTTTGTCCGAGTATGTCGAGGAAGAATAATGTCATCTATAAAGCCACGGCTCCCCGCAATTAGTGGGGTTGCAAAGCGGTCTCGATAGTCCTTTTCTCGAGACTTAATCTTTTCCGAATCATCAAGCTCATCCCGAAAGATAATCTCAACAGCACCTTTCGACCCCATCACAGCAATTTCAGCACCTGGCCATGCAAAATTCACATCCCCCCTAAGATGCTTTGAGCTCATGACATCGTAAGCGCCACCATAAGCCTTCCTGGTTATTATAGTTACCTTTGGCACCGTCGCCTCCGCAAAAGCAAAAAGAAGTTTAGCGCCATGCTTAATGATTCCACCATGCTCCTGAGCAGTGCCAGGTAGAAACCCTGGAACATCAACAAAAGTCAGAATAGGAATGTTAAAGCAATCACAGAAGCGAACAAACCGTGCTGCCTTACGAGACGCGTTAATATCTAAACACCCCGCCAGGACCGACGGCTGATTTGCAACCACGCCCACTGTTGCACCAGCTATGCGTCCAAAGCCAACAATTATATTTTTTGCAAAATCATGCTGAAGTTCAAAAAAATCCCGTTCATCAACAATTCTTCTAATGAGATCACCCATATCATAAGGTGTAGTTGAACTATCGGGTATCAATGAATCCAGTGATTCATCCGACCGATCAAGGGGATCAGATGTTTCTCTAACTGGAGCTTTTAAACGATTTGATCCAGGTAGAAAATCTATAAACCGCCTAACCTGATTTAAAGCTTCAACATCGTTTTCAAAAGCGAGATCTGCAACAGAGGAACGTGTTGTATGAGTTGTGGCGCCACCTAATTCTTCGTGGCTTACACTCTCTTGGGTCACAGTTTTTACAACATCTGGACCCGTAACGAACATATATGACGAATTATTGACCATAAAAATAAAATCTGTCATAGCCGGCGAATACACAGCGCCACCTGCACAAGGCCCCATAATTACTGATATTTGCGGCACCACACCAGACGCAAGAACATTTCTTTGAAATACCTCTGCATATCCCGCGAGTGACGCGACTCCCTCTTGTATTCGTGCTCCCCCTGAGTCGTTAAGGCCAATAACAGGCGCTCCAACCCGCATTGCACGATCCATAACCTTACATATCTTCTCCGCATGCGACTCCGAAAGACTACCTCCAAACACCGTAAAATCCTGGCTGAAGACAAAAACCAATTGCCCATTTATATAACCATGCCCAGTAACCACACCATCTCCCGGTATTCTTTGGTCAGCCATACCAAAATCCGTACAGCGATGCTCAACGAACACGTCATATTCCTCGAAAGAGCCCGGGTCCAATAGTGCGTCAAGGCGTTCTCGCGCAGTCAACTTTCCCTTCTTGTGCTGGACATCAATACGTTTTTGGCCACCCCCTTTAAGAGCACGAGATCGCCTATCTTCTATCTCTGCTAGAAAATCTTGCATGCAACACCCTCGTATATTTTCCGCATTTGAATTATATCACCTGCCATCGGGAGCCACCAATGCCGAGGTGCCATCAACTTCTAGCCTACCAACGTCGTACACAGCCTGCTTATCCGAAACGGGGAATGCTGGCAATATTTATTGATCACTCATCTGCGTTTAAAAGACCAACTTCAGCATGCACGTGCGCCATTCCATACTCATTTAGCGCACTTGATTACTTGCGCTATAGACGATTCAAATGCATAAACTTTACTGCAGCATTATAGTCTACATAATTTATGTCACGACGCTTTTTATCTTCATCATCCAGACCCCATCTCTCGATCTGAAAAGATTCGTCAACTATGCTTGCCTGCCAAGCAGCGTCTACATCAATTTCATCTCTTGATATTGCAAGTGCTATTACAACAGAACCCAAAATAGTGGTAACCCTATGCAGTCCCATCAATTCCATATCATTCTGAGAAGCTAGCTCTCTACGAACATACACAATCGAATCTGGGTCCTGCTTTATCGGTTGTATGCCTTTGCCTACACAAAGCTCAACATGAAAATATCGGTTAAAACCGTCAATTAACGGTTGCCATGTGTACTCCTGTCGATTTGTCAATTCAGGAGGGTAGTCTGCTCTATAACAGACAAGGTCAGTTGCCACATATGCTGCGGTCTCATCAATAATTTGCTCCCGACACGCTGGCATAAGATCAATAGAACTCGCCACCAATCGGGTTAAGGGCATACAGGCTAAAACAACTCTCTCCTCTTGCGCATCCCATTCGGCTGCCACTGCGTCTGCGAGTGCCCTATTGCGCACACTAAAAGCAGCCCGCTTTGGTGTTTGAATCGGTTTTCCATCAAGCGTGACAGCAAATGAATCATGCTGAGGTTCCACACCAACAACACTGTAGAAACGGTTTATATTGGACAACATTACGAATTGCCTTAATCGCTAGGTAACAATTTACCCAACAGATCAACCAGTCCATCCAGACTATCCAAAACATGCGTCGCGCCAGCCGCAATCAAGTCCTCAGAATCATGATATCCCCATGATACACCTATGGGTATCGCAGACGCCTCTTTTGCCATTTCAATGTCAAAGGTTGTATCTCCAATCAAGGCTGTCTCATAAGGAGATGCCCCTATCTGGGACATTGCCTGCATTAGCATAGCCGGATGTGGCTTTCCTGGAGCGTCGTCTGCTGTCTGTAACGTTGAAAAGTATTTCCCTATTCCATGCTGTTCTAGAACTCTCTCTAAACCATTTCGTGATTTTCCTGTCGCAATGCCTAACTGGTATCCCTCCCGTGTTAACGTATCAAGAGTTTCGTGCAAGCCAGGGACTAATGGATCGGAGTTATCGGCACTTGTGTGGGCGGCCCTATAGGCCTCCTTATAACTAGCAACAACGGATTCCACCTCCTGTTCAGATGATTCCCTCATTAGTTTTCTTACAGCCTCTGGAAGTGAGAGGCCAATGGTGCGGCGTAAATCGCTAGATGGGGGCGGCCGTAGCCCGTGATTAGCGAAGGCTGAAGCCATAGAACTAGTTATAGTCATCGCGCTATCGACGATAGTACCGTCGCAGTCAAAAACCACCAGCCTCACTTAATAGCCCCACCAATTGTTTCAGGGTCAAATCCCACGCTTTTCCACGTGTTCCGAAGAGTATCGGACAAAGGCGCTACCACGTCTAATGTTCCCCCCTCCGGATGAGGCAATGTAATCTGGCGCGAGTGCAAGCAGAGTGTCTCTATAGAATTACCATCAATGTCACACTTTTTCCCGACCCTATTGTACTTACGATCACCTAGAACAGGAAAACCGATCGTCGCGCAGTGTGCACGAATTTGGTGAGTACGCCCCGTTGTAGGCATAAGCACTAGCCAACTAATGCCATTACTTGCTTTATCAACAACAAAATACTCTGTTTTTGCTGCCCGACCTAATGCTAATGGCATGACACGTTCACCCGATCGTCCCCGAATCTTTCGCAACGGTATATCTATCTCACCAGATGAATCGGAAGGAGCTCCACAAACTAGGGCCCAATAACGCTTCTTTACCTGCCGCAGCCGAAATGCTTCCGCAAGAATCGCTGCCGATTTAACATTGCGAGCAAGCACCATGACACCTCCCGTATCCTTATCAAGCCGATGAACGAGACGAGGTCTCTCACAGGCACTCAATCGAAGGGCATCTAGCATTGCATCAAGATGACGACTAAGCCCCGTACCCCCTTGCACTGCAAGTCCCTGTGGTTTGTTGATTGCAATTACAGCGTCATCTACGTGCAGAATAGTTTCAAGTAAGTAACTCTCCTCTTTTGGGTCCACTACGAAGGATTTCTTTTGTTTTTGAGAAGTTGCTTGCCGTAACGGTGGAATCCTAATTTTTTGCCCAACCTCTAGCCTATATCCTGTTTGTACGCGCGCACCATCTACTCGAATCTGCCCCGTCCGTACGAGACGAGAAATACCTGCATGACTTACATCACTGAAGTGACGTTTAAACCAACGATCAAGCCGAACACCGGATTCGTCCTCTTGGACTGTCACTAAGTATCCGCCAATCACGTTAAAATTCCCCTTATAAGATATATTCCCGCAAACAGTCCCCCTATTGATAGAATCACTGACAGTACAGCGTAAAGAGCCGCGACACTTAGTGCCCCTCTTTCAACAAGGACTGCAAAATCAAGAGAAAATGCTGAAAATGTCGTAAATGCGCCGAGAACACCCACAGTTAAAAATGACCTGAACTCTGCTCCGATGTTCCAGCGTAACATCATAAGCTCCACGAGTCCGCCCATTACAAAAGAACCAAGCACATTTACGAGGAGGGTTCCCAGAGGAAAACCGGTTCCAGCTAAACGTAAAACTTGCCCCGTCACGTAGTAACGTGCGACTGCTCCAACAGCACCTCCAGCAGCGATTGCTAACAGCAACTTCACCACCTACCTCCAGCATCAAATAACATGGACATAAATCCCCATAAACCAACAAGTTGTCTAAAAACGTGTTTCATACATTCTACAACTACGGTCGGCTTTCGGTTACTCACTTCACTAAAGCAGGCATAACAAAAGCAGCAATATGATCAGAAAAACTGATTTCTCAAATAATACACTTCATCAACTTCCGGAAAATAATGCAGAAAGCCCCGTGCAGATAAACTCATTCAGATGCCCCCTCCTTCTTTTCCCTCAAAGTACGCCATTTTTCCAGTCGCTCAGCTACTTTCCTTTCATATCCTTGGGTGGTTGGAAAAAAGAATCTCTTGCGTTGCATTTCGTCAGGAAAGTAGTTCTGCCCGGAAAATCTATCTGGTGTATCATGGTCATACTGATATCCATGGCCATATCCAAGGTCATTTAACAGACTAGTAGGCGCATTCAATATATGTTTGGGTGGCATTAAAGAGCCGTTCTCACGAGCGCTATCCAATGCCGAAATGAGCGCGCGATAACCAGAATTCGACTTGGGCGCTGTCGCCAAGTATACGACGAGTTGGGCAAGTGCTAGTTCCCCTTCAGGTGACCCAAGAAAGATATAAGCATCCCTTGCTGCGATTGCTTGAGAAAGAGCTAACGGGTCGGCAAGCCCTATATCCTCCACAGAAAAACGTACTAGCCTACGGGCTATGTAAAGTGGCTCCTCTCCCGCTACTAACATACGAGCTAGCCAATACAGACCAGCATCCACATCGGAACCGCGCAAAGACTTATGTAGAGCGCTAATTAAGCTGTAGTGACCCTCCTGCGCTTTATCGTAAAGTGGTGCACGCTGGCTTATTGTCTCTATCAAACCTACACGATCAAGAAGTGGCTGGTCCTCCGATAGAGCAAACAATTCCTCAGCAAGATTCAATATATAGCGGCCATCACCATCGGCAATATCACATAGTGCGGAACGACCTGATTGATCTAAAGGCAATCTCCGCCTTTCCGAACTCTCAGCTCGTACCAGCAACTGTTCCAGCGAATCTACGCCGAGGCGCCTTAAAACTAGGACCTGACATCGAGATACCAATGCCGCATTAAGCTCAAAAGAAGGATTCTCTGTAGTAGCACCAATCAATATTATAGTGCCATCCTCAACAACGGGAAGAAAGCTGTCCTGCTGAGCGCGGTTGAAACGGTGGACCTCATCAACAAACAAAAGTGTAGCGATGCCATCCGCTCTTCGCACATTCGCTGAGTCGAACACGCGCCGAAGTTCAGATACACCTGAAAAAACTGCCGAAATCTGCTCAAAATGAAATCCTGATTTATCAGCCAATAAACGGGCGATGGATGTTTTGCCACTTCCGGGTGGACCCCATAGAATCATGGATGCAAAACGTCCGGCAGCAACCATTCGGCCAATAGGTGCCTCCTTATCTAAAAGATGATCTTGTCCGATTATCTCTGAAACATCTGAAGGTCTTAATCGGTCAGCTAGAGGTCTTGGCACTTTATCTCTCGATACGCCCGCTGCATCGAATAAGTTTTTCATGCCCAATCAGTTCTGTTACTCACAAGCGCGTAAATAATACCGCTACACATTGGTACTCATATTCTATCTTCTACGCACGCCTCATTCCAGAAATCAAAGTAGCCTTCACTAACGGATAAACAAAACCTGTGTGTCGTAGGATTATATCTGAGATCATCCGATGTCTTGGCGTAGTTCCAACGAATCATTACCCTAAAACAGTATATATTTGGCAGACTTGCCATGTGAAAACGTCATATCACCATAAATGCGCGCTACGGCTCCTAAGGAATAGAAACCGCTAACGAAAATCTGATCACTACAAATGCCAATTTTTAGAATACTATCATGCCAGGGGTGACAGGCCCATCAGACACTTCATAACCCGTAGCCATAAGTTTAGTAGATTTTCACGAAAAGACTTATTGCACTAGGCTTAGGCCGTCTCTTCCTCCTCTACATCCTGCACCGCACTCTGATCTGGGCCAGAATCAAGACCCTTTGCCTTAGAATCGCGATCAACGAGTTCAATAATCGCCATAGGAGCTGCATCACCGAATCGAAAACCTGCCCTCATTACACGGGTATACCCGCCCTTTCGTTCAGCATATCGCGGGCCAAGAGTTGAAAAAAGTTTGTCTACCTGAGTACGGTCACGCATAAACGCGATAGCTTGACGACGAGCGTGAAGGTCTCCTCTCTTACCAAGTGTTATGAGACGTTCTACCACTGGCCGAAGATCTTTCGCTTTGGCAAGTGTCGTTGTAATTTGCTCGTGCTTAACTAGTGCGGCCGACATGTTCGCAAACATGGCCTTACGATGGCTACTAGTGCGATTGAGCTTTCGCCCGCGCAGCCGATGACGCATAACACCCTCCGTACTTCGTTAAAACCTACTGGCTACCAACCCAAACCCCTACTAGAAAGGCTCCTCAGCACGCTTAGCCATCTCCTCAATGTTTTCTGGGGGCCACTCCTCAATCTCCATTCCAAGGTGAAGACCCATTTGAGCTAGAACCTCTTTGATCTCATTTAAAGATTTACGGCCAAAATTTGGTGTCCTCAACATCTCCGTCTCTGTCTTTTGGATCAAATCACCTATGTAAACAATATTGTCGTTCTTTAAACAGTTTGCTGAACGAACCGAGAGTTCCAATTCATCAACCTTTCGCAAAAGGTTCCTGTTAAACATTGGAACATTGTCATCCTCTTCTTGCACTTCAACTTGAGGTTCATGGAAGTTTATAAACAACTGAAGTTGGTCCTGAAGAATGCGCGCAGCATAAGCAACAGCATCCTCTGGTCGGATAGTACCATCAGTTTCAACGTTCAGTGTAAGCTTATCGTAGTCTAACTTCTGGCCTTCACGAGTATTTTCCACCCTATACGAGACTTTTCTTACAGGCCCGAACAAGGCATCCACCGGAATCAGTCCTATTGGCGCATCATCAGGTCGATTCTGCTCAGCGGGCACATAACCCTTTCCGCCATCAACCATCATCCCGAGCCGAATGCTTGCCCCCTCATCTAAGGTGCAGATTGCAAGACCAGGATTAAGTATATCCACCCCATGACCAGTATCAATTTGGCCAGCGGTTACTTCTCCCGGTCCTTCTGCCGTAAGTGTAATTCGTTTTGGCCCATCTCCATGCAGTCGGACTGCTAAAGCCTTTAAGTTAAGAATAATGTCCGTAACATCTTCACGAACCCCTGGCATAGAAGAAAACTCGTGCAGTACACTATCGATCTGAACCGAAGTTATAGCAGCACCCTGCAACGAAGATAATAGAAGACGGCGAAGAGCATTCCCCAACGTCAGGCCAAAACCACGTTCTAATGGCTCGGCAACCACAGTTGCGTATCGTTCCGGATCGTCACCTGACTCCACCACCAAATTGGTAGGCTTAATCAGTTCTTGCCAATTCTTTTGGATCACAACCACCTCGCAATTAACGGTCATCCGTTGCGGCGCCCACTTAACACACTGCCTAAAGTTTGCGGTCGGTCGGCGCCAAAGACCCCTTCCGCACTAGACTAGGGACTAAACCCGACGTCTCTTAGGCGGCCTACAGCCATTATGAGGAATAGACGTCACGTCTCTAATAGAAGTGACAGTGAAGCCTACACTCTGTAACGCCCGAAGTGCTGATTCACGACCAGACCCTGGGCCCTTTACTTCCACCTCGAGAGTCTTAACCCCATGCTCCTGAGCTTTACGGCCTGCAGCCTCAGCAGCCATCTGCGCAGCATATGGTGTCGATTTTCGAGATCCTCGAAAACCCTGCGAACCAGCTGAGGACCACGAAATAACATTTCCTTGAACATCAGAAATAGTAATCAAGGTATTATTAAATGTGGCGTTCACATGAGCAACGCCCGAAGTTATGTTTTTGCGCTCGCGGCGACGAACCCGCGAAGTCGCTTCGCGTGCCATAACGATTCCTACTTCTTCTTGCCAGCGACTGCGCGGGCTGGACCTTTACGAGTACGTGCATTTGTGTGGGTACGTTGGCCATGAACAGGTAGACCTCGACGGTGACGAAGTCCTCTATAACACCCAAGATCCATCAGTCGCTTGATGTTCATGGCAGTCTCACGCCGAAGGTCACCCTCAACCACATAATCGGCATCAATTAATTCACGAATTCCCATTACTTCAGATTCGGTTAATTCGCTCACACGCTGTGCCTCCGGTAAATCTAGGCGTTGGCGCACTTCACGAGCCCGAGTACGGCCAATACCATGAATATACGTCAGTGCTATCTCAACACGCTTGTTCGTTGGTATATTGACGCCAGCTATTCGTGCCACCGTGCCACCCCCTACAATTCATAATGGAAACAGCGCTCCACAGCGCGGCGATTATTATGAAAAAAATGCATTCCGTCAATCATTCACACCATCCACCGCCTGGTTAATCTGAAATGTCACTTCGTCCATCACTGCCATTCCATCCACTGGAACCACAATACCTTGCTTGAGGTAGTGATCAAGAAGTGGTGCGGTCTGTATATGGTAAGCTTCGAGGCGAGCCCTAACCGTATCCTCTCGATCATCGGCCCGACGATCAAATTTTGTTGAACCACACGAGTCACACACGTTATCGATTCGGGTCGTCTTGAACGTATCATGGTAACCAATTCCACACTTTGTGCATGTAAACCTCCCGATCACCCGTTCAATCATCACCAGATCGTCAACTCTTATCTCGATTACAAGGGATAATTTCAATCCACGCGCTACAAGCAGACCGTCCAGCGCCTCGGCCTGGGCTGTAGTACGGGGAAAACCGTCAAGAATGAACCCATCCTTACAATCTTCTTGTTCGATACGTTCAGCAATCATGCGTACCATCAATCTATCGGGCACAAGGCCCCCAGCTGCCATAATCGCCTTCGTTTCACGTCCAATATCGCTATCAGCAGCTACAGCTGCCCGCAACATGTCCCCGGTGGACAATTGAGGTAATCCACGACGTTCCTGAAGACGACGCGATTGTGTTCCTTTTCCCGCACCAGGCGGGCCCAGCAGTATCAAAATCACCGATGCCGACCACGGAGTCGTGACTTCTTAATCAGACCCTCGTACTGATGCGCTAGAAGGTGCGATTGCACCTGAGCAATCGTATCCATCGTTACCGTTACAACGATCAGCAGTGAAGTTCCACCAAAATAAAATGGCACAGCCCACCGAGAAATAAGAATCTCTGGCAACAAACACACCGCTGTCAAATAAAGTGCGCCAACTGCAGTCAAACGGGTCAAGATATGATCGAGATATTCTGCTGTATTATTGCCAGGCCTTACACCTGGAATGAATCCCCCATGTTTTTTTAAATTATCTGCAGTATCGGCTGGATTAAATACAACCGCAGTATAGAAAAAGCAGAAAAAGACAATCCCAGCTGTATAAAAGAGGAGATAGAGAGGTTGGCCACGCCCAAGATAAGCCGTGACTGTCGTCAACCACTCTGGGCCACCCGCAGCACCAAAATTTGCAACGGTCATAGGTAGCAACAAAAGAGAAGACGCAAAAATTGGCGGGATGACACCGGCAGTATTAAGCTTTAGCGGCAAGTGTGAGTTCTCACCACCAAACATACGACTACCGACTTGTCTCTTGGGATACTGAACGACAATCCGTCTCTGGGCCCTTTCAATAAAAACAATAAAAGTGATTACTCCAACAACCAAAATCATCAAGAAAAGAATTATAAAGATCGACAATGCACCAGTTCGTCCGAGCTCTAAAGTGCTAGCTAAAGCTCGTGGTAATTCAGCGACAATTCCCGCAAAAATTATTAGTGAGATTCCGTTTCCAACACCTCGAGCCGTTATCTGCTCACCCAACCACATGAGGAAAATTGTGCCGCCAACCAGCGTAATGACGGTTGTTGCACGGAAGAAAAGTCCTGGTTCAATAACAACTGAACCCGATGGGCCAGTCATACCCTCCAACCCAACGGCAATTCCATAACCTTGGAGAGCTGCCAGAAAGACAGTACCGTATCGGGTATACTGATTCATTCTTTTACGTCCTGATTCACCCTCCTTCTTAAGCTGCTCGAGGTGAGGTGAAACAGTAGTCATCAATTGCATAATTATTGCTGCTGAAATGTAGGGCATTATATTCAGGGCAAATATTGTCATTCGCCCTAATGCACCACCGGCGAACATGTCAAACATTCCCAGAATTCCACCCTGGTTCTGTCGAAACACCTCACCCATTATCTCAGCATCGATGCCAGGAACCGGAATGTACGTTCCAAGACGGTAAATGATTAATGCGCCAAGTGTGAACCAGATACGTCGCTTAAGCTCGGTCGCTTTAGCAAATGCGCCAAAGTTAATATTTGCAGCAAGCTGTTCAGCTGCAGAAGCCATGATCAGAAGCTAACTGACCTCTGGGGTCGATATTGTCGAGCCCTTCTCTGTCAAGTCTTTAGCTTTTTTAGAGGGCATAGAATTATCTATGTGTACGCTCCCTCCCGCCTGTTCAACTGTCTTTTTCGCTTGAGCACTGGTACCACTAAGCCTAACCGTTAAACTCGATGTCAACGCCCCCTGGCCTAATAAACGTACACCGTCACGATTGCCCTTCACCACTCCAGCAGCAGCAAGTGCAGACGCGGTAACAGGATTGTTGGGGTCAAGCTTACCTTTATCAATTGCTTCCTGAAGACGACCCACACTGACAACTTCATAACGTTTCTTGAAAATGTTAGTAAAACCACGTTTCGGCAAACGCCTGTATATCGGCATTTGTCCACCCTCAAACCCCTTAATACTAACTCCTGCGCGTGATTTTTGCCCCTTATGACCTCGTCCTGCCGTTTTACCAGTACCCGAGCCGATTCCACGACCTACTCTCTTCCGAGAGTGGCTGGCTCCTAGTCGATTACTCAATTCATTCAGCTTCATCGCTAGTCCCCAACGGAATCATTGGTTTCAAAACACACAAGGTGAGATACCTTTTTTATCATACCCCGAACCGCGGGAGTGTCCTCCAACAAAACAGTTCGGTTCAACTTGCCTAATCCGAGTCCACGCAAAGTTTCCCTCTGATTAAGCGGTCGCCCAATTGGACTACCCGTCTGCGTAACTCGCAACATCTCTTTGTCACTCATCAGATTTTCCTTGCGCCACACGTTCTGAACGTTCACGCCGAATTGAAAGTTCGCTAACCTTCTTGCCGCGACGCGCCGCTGTAGAACGTGGTGACACAGAATTCTCAAGCGCCTGGAAGGTCGCGCGTACCATGTTATAAGGATTAGGAGAACCAATAGACTTAGTTACAACATCCTGAACCCCTAGGGCTTCAAAAACGGCACGCATAGGACCGCCTGCAATAATCCCTGTTCCCGGCGGAGCTGCCCGTAGAACGACACGGCCAGCTCCAAATCTGCCCTGAACATCATGGTGAAGAGTACGCCCCTCGCGAAGCGGCACCCTAATCATGTCACGTTTAGCGGAATCTGTTGCCTTACGAATGGCTTCTGGCACTTCACGAGCTTTGCCATTGCCAAATCCCACACGACCTTTTTGATCTCCCACAACAACCAGAGCTGCGAAACCAAACCGACGGCCACCTTTGACAACTTTTGCCACCCGGTTAATGCTAACTAGCTTATCCAGGAGATCACCATCTCCACGATCAACCTGAGCCGAACTGCGTGCCATACCTACTCTTCCCCTAACTATCTCAATCTAGAAACTAAGCCCACCTTCACGGGCAGCTTCTGCTAGAGCCTTTACTCGACCATGGTATAGATAACCACCACGATCAAAAATTACATCCCCTGCACCAGCAGCTTTTGCGCGCTGAGCAATAAGCCCCCCTACCTTACGTGCTGCCTCCAGATCACAACCCTTACTCAACGAATCGCGAAGCTCCTTATCCAATGTAGAGGCAGAAGCGATTGTCTCACCTCTGACATCATCGATAACCTGTGCATAAATATTTTTGTTTGATCGAAAGACTGATAGACGCGGCCTATGGCCAGACACACGTCTCAGCTTAACTCGCGTACGCCGCATACGCTGCTTGAATAATTCCCCACGTGTAGCCATCACTATCTACTTCTTTTTTCCCTCTTTACGCTCAACATATTCATTTCGGTATCTCACACCCTTGCCCTTATATGGCTCGGGGGGACGCAACGCACGAATTTCAGCAGCTACCTGTCCAACTTTCTGGCGGTCCGAACCGAATACCCGAATTAACGTAGGACGCTCACATTCCGCCTTTATCCCATCCGGCAACAAATACTCAATCGGATGCGAATAACCGAGCTGCAAAGTTATTACATTGCTCTCGACAGCGGCACGATACCCAACTCCAAATATTTCGAGTTCTACCGCAAATCCCTCCGAAACACCTACGACAACGTTACTAACTAACATTCTTTGTAAGCCCCACATCGCTCGACTGCGCTTTGTCTCGTGGCGGGGTGTTATACTTATCTCTGCGCCCTCTAGCTTGGCAATAACATCATCAACTAGCTTGAGTGTCAGCTCTCCTTTGGGCCCACGCGCAGTGAAATCCTGACCCTCCAGATCAATGGTTACTCCTTGGGGCACTGTCACCGATTTTTGACCAACTCTTGACATGATTCTATATCACGTTACACAGCACTTCACCGCCAACATTAGCGTTACGTGCCTCTTTATCTGACATTACTCCCCGCGAAGTAGACAATATGGAAATGCCAAGCCCATCCCGAACACGCGGCAAATCCCGTATCGACGAATAAACCCTTTTGCCCGGACGGGACACCCGCCAAATCTTCTTAATAACTGGAGATCCTTCATAATACTTAAGCTCGATGCGCAGTTCTGCCATGCCAGCCTCAAGTTCCTGGCGCTCATACCCACGTATATAGCCCTCGCGTTGCAACACATCTAGAACATTCCCGCGCAAGTGCGAGGCCGGACTAGACACCACAGCAAACCCGTTACGCTGTCCATTGCGTATCCGCGTAAGCAAATCGCTAAGAGGATCACTTATTGCCATTAGAAAACCCTGCTACCAGCTCGACTTAACCATCCCGGGAATGTGCCCACCGGAAGCTAATTCACGTAACGATATCCGCGACATCTTAAGCTTACGGTAGTACCCTCTCGGTCGCCCCGTTACCAAACAACGATTTCGTGCTCTTGTAGGCGACCCATTGCGGGGCATAGCCGCTAGAGCAAGACGTGCAGAAAAACGCTGCTCCTGCGGCAGACTATGGTCACGCGCTACCCCCTTCAAGCGTTTCCGCTTTTCTGAAAAACGCGCGATCATACGCCGACGTCTTAAATCTTTCTGCATAGCACTCTTCTTAGCCATTAACGCCTCCGTGCCGCTTTAACTCGTAAACGGCATACCAAAAGAGGCAAGTAATTCCTTTGCCTCCTCATCGGTATCAGCCGTGGTGACAATCGCAACATCCATCCCGCGTACCTTATCGATCTTATCGTACTCGATCTCAGGAAAAACTATCTGTTCCTTTAAACCAATAGCGTAATTTCCGCGGCCGTCAAAACTCTTTGTTGACAGACCACGAAAATCTCTAACACGAGGCAAAGCAATGGTTATCAGTCGGTCTAGAAACTCATACATCCGAGAGCGTCTCAACGTAACCTTGCAACCTACATCCATTCCCTCTCGCAACTTGAAGTTCGATATCGATTGTTTGGCTTTAGTAACAACTGGTTTCTGCCCAGTAATAGCGGTCAGCTCTTCAACAGCTGCCACCAATAGTTTACCGTCGCGAGAACCTTCACCAACCCCCATGTTAACGACGATCTTCTCAAGCCTTGGCACCCTCATAACATTACGATAGTCAAAACGCTCACGCATCGCTGGTGCGACCGTATCTTCGTAATGTATTTGGAGTCGGGTTGCCATAATATACTATGCGTCAATAACTTCGCCAGATGTTAACGCAACCCGCACTTTTCGCCCATCTTCAAGAAACTTGTATCCGATACGCGTTGGATCACCTGTTTTAGGATCAACTAAAGCTACGTTTGAAATGTGTAGCGGCGCTTCTTTTTCAACGATCCCTCCTGGTTGGCCAGCCGTTGGTTGGGTGTGCCTCTTTATCATATTAGCGCCCTGGACAATTACTCGCTCCCTGTCGCGCTTCATAAGAAGAATGCGCCCCTTACGTCCCTTATCACGCCCAGTAAGAACAACTACTTCATCTCCTTTTTTTAGCCTGAACTTACGCGCCATTACAGCACCTCAGGGGCTAAAGATATAATTCTCATATGCCGCCTACCTCTGAGTTCTCGAGTAACGGGGCCAAAAATGCGTGTGCCAATAGGCTCACCTTGGGGAGTTATCAAAACCGCTGCATTACGATCGAACCGAATTGCACTACCGTCCGCGCGCCGAATTTCTTTAGCGGTACGAACAATTACGGCGCGATGAATATCACCCTTCTTAACACGTCCACGAGGTATTGCCTCTTTTACAGTGACCACAATTGTATCACCTATCGACGCACTGCGGCGACGAGAGCCCCCCAGGACCTTAATGCATTGCACGCGGCGGGCACCCGAATTATCCGCCACATCAAGATTTGTCTCTGTTTGAATCATAAGTCTCTATTTTCCAACTGCCTAAAGCACGTCACCCTTGATCCAATACCACTTCCCAAGCCTTATTTTTAGACCTTGGAGCACACTCGCGTATTTCTACCAATTCGCCGGTCTTACAACGATTCTGTTCATCATGAACATGCATTCTCTTGGTTTTACGAATAAACTTTCCGTATAAGGGGTGGCGGACCCTTCGCTCAACCTGAACTACAAGCGTTTTATCACTCCGATTGCTTACTACAGTACCCTGAAGCATTCGTCTTGCCATCCTTTGAACTCCCCTTAACCAGCAGCTCTTTGATTAAAAGAAAGAGCAGTCCTGATCCGAGCAATATCCCTGCGAACTAACCGCATACGAGAAGTGTTCTCTAGTTGGCCACTGGCTTTCTGGAACCGTAGATTGAGCGCTTCCTTTTTTAGGTTCATCAATTGCTCCTCCAGCTCATCATTTGACTTACCACGAATATCTTCAAATTTCACAACTCAACCCTCATCGCCAACGCGGGCCACAAAACGCGATCGAAGTGGCAATTTTGCTGAACCGCGTTCAAATGCCTCACGGGCAACGTTAGCCGGCACTCCATCAACCTCAAAAAGAACACGGCCAGGCTTAACCTTTGCAGCCCAAAACTCTACCGCGCCCTTGCCCTTGCCCATACGCACCTCTGTAGGTTTCTTGCTAATTGGCACATCAGGAAATATGCGTATCCAAACCCTGCCTGATCTTTTCATATGGCGAGTTATAGCGCGACGACAAGCTTCAATCTGCCGTGATGTCACTCGACCAGGTGCCATAGCCTTCAACCCATAAGCACCAAAATTCAACTGCGTGCCTCCCTTGGCTTGACCATGAATACGGCCTTTATGGACCTTACGATATTTTGTTCTTTTTGGCTGCAACATCCCTTATACCACCTAACGCGACGATCCTGCTTGCTCACTCATCTTCTTGTCCTGTGCCATGGGGTCGTGCTCCAATATTTCCCCTTTGAACACCCAAACCTTTACTCCGCATGTACCGTAAGCCGTGATTGCTGCTTTTTCACCATAATCAATGTCTGCTCTCAAAGTGTGCAACGGCACACGCCCTTCCCGATACCACTCAGTCCGAGCAATCTCATTGCCGCCCAAACGGCCGCCACAATTAATGCGGATCCCTAAAGCACCCAGCCTCATAGCTGACTGTACCGCCCGCTTCATTGCTCTGCGAAACGCAACTCTCCGTTCCAATTGCTGAGCAATATTTTCAGCGATTAATTGAGCGTCAACCTCCGGTTTGCGAATCTCAACAATATTTAAATGCACTTCACTCTCAGTAATATTAGAGAGTGTACGCCGCAATTTCTCAATATCTGCCCCCTTCTTGCCTATAACAACACCAGGCCTAGCTGTATGGATTGTGACGCGAGCCTTTTTCGTTGGCCTTTCAATAACTATCTTACTCACACCAGCCTGACTCAAGCGGCCTAATAGATATTTTTGAATGCGCAAATCCTCATGCAGCAACTCACCGTACTCATGCCCGTCCGCATACCAACGAGAGCTCCATGTTCGGTTAATGCCAAGCCTTAAGCCAGTTGGATTTACTTTCTGACCCATCAGGCAACCTCCTCACGTTCTCGGACGACGATTCGTAAATTGCTGAAAGGTTTTTGAATTGAGGCAGCACGACCACGCGCACGGGCTCTCCAGCGCTTCATTACTAACGCTCGGCCCACTGTTGCCTCAGAAATATACAACCTATCAATATCTAGTTGATGGTTATTCTCAGCATTTGCCACAGCAGACTGAAGTACTTTACGTACTTCCTTAGCAATACGCCGTTTAGAAAATGCCAGCTCAACGAACGCTTTTTCAACCGCCATCCCACGAATAGATTCCGCCACCAGATTTAGCTTACGCGGTCCCGTGCGTAAACTGCGTGCAATAGCCATCGCCTCATTATCAGCTAATCGCCTTTCACTGGCTGCTTTACCCACGATCAGACCCTCCTCGCTCTTCTATCACCGGAATGGCCAAAAAAGGTTCGGGTTGGAGCAAACTCACCAAGTTTGTGACCGACCATTGCCTCTGTGACAAGAATAGAGATGAACTTACGTCCATTATGTACACCAAAAGTCAGCCCTACAAACTGCGGCAAGATAGTTGACCGACGAGACCATGTACGAATCACCTCTTTGCGGCCCGATGCTGCAGCAGTTTCGGCCTTTTTCAACAGATAACCGTCTACAAAAGGCCCCTTCCATATTGAACGTGCCATATTAAGCCCCTACTTCGCGCGACGCCGCCGCAGGATAAAGCGGTCAGTGGCTTTGTTGCGACGAGTACGTTTGCCTTTAGTTGGTTGGCCCCATGGAGTTACAGGGTGTCGGCCACCTGACGTCCGACCTTCCCCACCACCGTGTGGATGATCAATTGGATTCATCGCCACCCCACGCACAACAGGCCTCCTGCCGCGCCAACGTGAACGGCCAGCCTTTGCCAGTTTAATATTCTTGTTATCCGCATTTGAGACCGCACCAATTGTTGCCATTCCATCAGCCAACACCATACGCTGTTCACCCGAGGTCAATCGCAGAAGAGCATAACCAGAATCTTTTCCCACAAGCTGCGTATACGCCCCTGCAGCACGCGCAATCTGACCTCCCTTTCCCGGCTTCATCTCAACGTTATGAATGATAGTCCCAACCGGAATATTGCGCATAGGCATTGCATTCCCAGGTTTGATATCAACTCTTTCGCCTGAAACAACTTGGTCGCCGACGCCCACGCGTTGGGGAGCTAAGATGTATGAAAGCACTCCATCTTGGTAACGCAATAACGCAATAAAAGCAGATCTATTTGGGTCATACTCCAAACGCTCTACCACCGCCGGAATATCAAATTTACGCCTTTTAACATCAATCGTACGATACCGCCTCTTATGCCCGCCCCCTCGGTGCCATATTGAAATACGGCCGTTATTATTCCGTCCTCCTTTATCTCCTCTACCCTTTGTAAGGGCTTTAACGGGCTTTCCTTTCCACAACGCAGACCTGTCAACCAACACTAGTTGACGGCGCGATGGCGAAGTAGGCTTGTACTGTTTCAACGCCATAATCAGATACCCGTACCAATATCAATGGTTTCGCCCTCTGCCAGGGTGACAATCGCTTTTTTAAAATTTGACCGTCGGCCCCAGTGACCACGAAAACGCTTTCTCTTGCCCCGCATACGTATAGTGTTGACACCTGTCACCTTAACAGAAAACAAGTCCTCTACAGCTCGCTTTATATCAGGCTTTGTAGAATCCAGAGCCACTCTGAAAGTCACTTGATTATGCTCCGAACCCCGCGTTGACTTCTCAGTGATTACCGGACCTCTAATAATATCGAAGGAACGCAGTTCAGTCATTGCAATCGTTCCTGCAGTCTCTCGACAGCACTGCGAGTGATTATCAATGTATCTCGACGCAAAATGTCATAAACATTGATCCCCGACTCGGGCACAACATCTATATTGGGTAAATTAGCAGTTGCTTTGGAAAAGTTTGTATCAAAATCTGGTGAATCGATAAACAATGCGGAATTCCAGCCCAAGTCAGAGAATTTCCTAGCCAGCATAGAGGTCTTAATTTCAGTTAGCTTAAGCTCCTCCACAATTTCAAGCTTACCTTCTGCTAGCTTCGCAGATAAGGCAGTCTTTAGCGCCAAACGCCGTACCTTCTTAGGAAGCTTATGACTATGGTCTCTTACAACTGGGCCAAATATTACAGCCCCTCCTCGCATCTGAGGTGCCCGACGCGTACCCGCCCGGGCACGCCCGGTTCCTTTTTGTTTGTGAGGCTTAGCAGTAGTGCCTCTAATCTCACTGACACCTTTAGTTTTGTGTGTCCCAGAGCGTCGTTTGGCAAGCTGCCAAGTTACCATACGCTGTAAAATATCAGAGCGAAGCGGCAACCCAAATATTGCCTCTTCAAGATTAATACTGCCAGCTTTTGACTTTTCTAAAGAGACGACTTTCACCTTCATGGTCATTTAGCCTTGAGTATCTTCTGATGCTGATGAGTCAGATGCCCCTGATTCTCCTCCATCACTGGTCTTAAGACCGGCTGGATATGGAGAGTCTTCGGGAACTGGACGTTTGCCCGCGTCGCTAACCTTCACCCAAGAACCCTTTGCCCCAGGCACTGCTCCCTTAACTAGGAGGAGGCCTCGATCAGCATCTGTAGAGATTACGGTAAGATTTTGGATGGTCTTCCTCTGGTTACCCAGGTGGCCAGCCATTTTTTTCCCTTTCCAAACTCTACCGGGCTCTTGACTATTACCAGTGGAGCCATGGGAGCGATGCGACACGGAGACACCGTGTGTCGCCTCTAGTCCGCCAAATCCATGGCGCTTCATTGGCCCAGCAAAACCTTTGCCAATGGAGGTGGCACAAACATCGACCTTTTGCCCCGTCGAAAAATGATTAGCTGAAATTTCCGCTCCCACATCAAGAATTGCATCAGACGAAACTCGAAACTCGGCTAACCGAGCTTTTGGTTCCACTTGAGCTTGCGCAAACAGACCTCGTTGCGCCTTACTCACGTTCTTTATTTTTACCCTCCCTGCACCAACCTGGACAGCATCATACCCATTATGCGCTTGAGTCCGCTGAGCAACCACCTGACAGGCATCGATGTGCAGAACAGTAACGGGAACACGCGAACCCGAATCATCATAAATCTGAGTCATTCCGATTTTTTGAGCAATAACTCCTGTACGCACCGTGCGAACTCCTACAATTTTATCTCAACGTCTACGCCAGCCGCGAGATCGAGCTTCATCAAGGCATCAACCGTTTGGGGCGTGGGATCAATGATATCAAGCAGCCTTCTGTGAGTACGAATTTCAAACTGTTCCCGTGATTTTTTATCAATATGAGGGGAGCGCAGCACAGTAAATTTCTCAATCTTAGTTGGCAATGGTACCGGTCCACGAACTTCAGCGCCCGTACGTTTGGCGGTGTGCAATATCTCCCCCGTGGATTGATCAAGCACACGGTGATCAAACGCTTTTAGCCGTATACGAATATTCTGGCTTTCAACCAACGTATTTACCCCATGTTATCCAGTGTTACTCTACAACCTCAGAGACAACACCGGCGCCAACTGTACGCCC
>CAJWJK010000018.1 GCA_913041535.1 uncultured Alphaproteobacteria bacterium | reverse complement strand
ATGATAGACAATCAATTGCTACACCATTAATTACTATAAAATATGATGGTCTTAAAAAATTAGTTGATGAGCTAAAACTGATAATAAGAGAAAATAACATCGATGCCATTGCTGCTGTTAAAGGAGTCGATTGTTTGTGGCCAGGACCCAATGACTTAGCATACTCCCTAGGTGTTCCTGGGGATATCACTAGTAAAACCTATCGGCAAGCGGAGCGCAAAGTTGTAAGAGCAGGGCTGAAGTATGGCAAATCGTTGGCTCGAATTGCAGCAAATGGGCGTGCAGCCGCTGCATACTATCAACAAGGGTTCGATATGTTTGTCTATTCAGGCGATGTTTGGATACTTGAAAAAGCAATGCGTGACGGTATATGTGGCATCCGAGAAAAATGTCGAACTCGTCGGAAAAAACTTTAAAGCGATATCTAATCTGAGCCACGATGGCTGCAGTAAACTAAACTCCTGGAGGACACGACATGGCTGATATGACCCTCAAACAGATGACCAGGTCTCGCAAACTGAACATTGGAACAAACCTAGTTGAATTCGACACGCCAGGGATTGGCCATTTACTAAAATATGCTGGTCTTGAGTTTGCAATGATCGACCAGGAGTACTCAGGTTTTGGATATGAGAGTCTCAAGAGAACAATTGGTTACCTTCAAACAGCCGATGTTCCTGCCATAGTGCGAGTTCCCACCATGCGGACAGATCATATTGCGCGAGCGCTCGACCTTGGAGCTGAAGGAATAATATGTTCTCCAATTACCGCCGATGACTGCCGCCAAATTGTATCTGCTATGAAATACGCCCCCCAAGGCACCCGCGGCTTAAATACTGGGGTCAGCCACGACCGATACACAGATGGGTCAGTTGTACAGAAAATGCGAAAAGCTAATAATAGGACCACCTTTTTCGCACTCATCGAGAGCCCTGAGGCTGTAGAAAACGCCGAAGCAATGGCATCAGTAAAGGGTGTTGATGGACTCTGGCCTGGAATTAACGATCTTGCCTATGCCTTAGGTGTCCCGGGACAGTTTAATCACCCCAAAGTCCGTCGTGCACACGATCGTGTAGCCCATGCTGCCCGAGCGAAGGGAAAATCCGCAGCCCGAACCGCATTTGACGTTAGATCGGGAGTGGCACTCTACAAACAGGGTTTTGATATCCTCGCCTACTCCGGTGACGTTTGGGTGTTTAAGCAAGCAATGAAACAAGGGGTCGATTCAATAAGAACAAAATGTGGTAATATCAATATTCGTACATAATTGAAAGGGTAGCCAGATAAGCTGCAGCTAATCTATGCTAGGCAGTGTAAACAACAGTTTGGTCGCACGCACTTGCACACTAACGAATGATTTCATTATTCTGCTTTCCGAGCCATTGGCGGAATGTAGTCATCAAGATTCTCTTCATCTAACACCAAAGTCTGACCTAGCTCTGCAGATCTATACAACGCCATAAGAATTTTAGTCACAGCAAGCCCATCTTTAAAAGTTTCGATTGGAAACTGCCCCTTTCGAAAACACTCAACCATATGCCGATTCTCATCTGTGTAACCGTATATCCCTGCTTCATCCTCGAGCGCTGGCATCAACCCCTGCTCTGCATTTTGTTTCTCCACCAGATCTTCACCAGCAGAGCCCTTGACGGCGCGCGAGATAAAAACCTTTAGTCCCGTATTAAGTGATGAGAATTCCATAGAATATTCCGGGCCAAGCAGTTCAAGTTGAATTCTCAGGCCAGCTCCTACGTATGCCCACGACGTAGTTGTCTCAATCATCACATCGTTGCCGTCTGGATCCTCCAGAACTATCGTACCACGAGCAAAATCTTCTGCCGGGTGCATTCGATAATCTACATCTTTGCCCATCTCACGCTTCAAACGTCGTACGTATGGCGGACGAGTCCATTTAAGATTTGCGATTGTAGCATTAACACTTTTCACCTTAAGTGATTCCCGTGCATCACCGGGTGCAGTCAACATGTAACGCGCCACCTCGACAGAGTGACACATCATGTCAGAAAGAACACCGCCACCCTGTTTATGCCCCTGCCAAAACCATGGCATATGAGGACCGGAATGCTCTTCCGCAGCTCGAGCCAAATATGGTCTCCCAGTTAGGGGCACTGCACGACGCCAAATGATTTCCTTTCCTCTTTGTACAGCTGTAGAAAAAACCTGGTTCTCAAGGTAGCCGGTCATAAGTTTCGCATCATCAGCCAAGTCACAAACGATTCTCGCTTCCGCCAGGTTGCGTGCAAGTGGTTTCTCGCACGCAACACCGAGAAGTTTCTTTCCAGACTTAACTGCCCTATGAATGGCTGTCATAACCTCTACCCGAACGTAGTTAGGTGCAAGAATCCAAATTGCATCAACGTCCTTCGAGTTAATTAATGCCCCAAGCGTCGCATATGTCTTACAGGGACCAAGGCCCTTCGAGTTTACATTCTTTGCTAGAGCTTGGCGGCTCGCGCGACTTGGGCTATAGACGCCAGTAATCGAACAGTCTCTAACACGAGTAAATGATTCTACATGAAACTGTGCGATAAAACCCGCACCGACAAACCCAATACGGAGTGATTCGTAATCTTTTCGTCTAGGCATTTTGACCCTACAACTAACCACACCTCACACAGCCAACTAAAGCTATCTATACAAAAAACACTTTAGCTAACTCTTGTACGCTTAATATTACACATTAACTTTGAGATGTTAACTTTCTCGTTCCTAGGTAATATGAGAAAACTGTCCGTTGTTGAATGTACCAGAAGATGTTGCTGTGCAGATAAATCTCTTCCTTAGATCTGAATAGGTCGGTGTCTACCAGACAAATTTAGGTGCCAACATTCCGATATTTAAATAGGCATTTTAATCATGCAGTGTGGTATAATTGGATTAACGGGCGGTGGAAAAACAACACTTTTTCAGGCACTGACCGCCCACACGGTGCCAGTTCAACGTGGGATGCCCTCACCCAATATTGGTCTAGCCGAAATACCGGATAGTCGGCTACATGAAATAGCAGAACACGTGCCTACACGTAGGATTGTCCCCGCTCGTATACACTTAGTGGACATTCCCGGCATCTCACATAAAACTAACTCAGATCACAGCACCATATTCGCTCATATCAGAGGCGTAGATGCCCTATGCCATGTTGTTGCGTGCTTTGGAAACACAGATAGCCCAACATCAGCATACACACATTTTCGGCTAGAAATGCTGTTTGCTGACCTTGCTCTTATTGAAGGCGCATATGAAAAGGCGTGTAAAGCAGCAAAAACAGGCGAACGTGAATCAATGTTGCGCCGAGACACAGCCGCTAAGGCTATGGCGCTTCTTGGTGATGGAAGATTTGTACGAGAGGGTGATTGGACTACGGAAGAGAGAAACGTACTTCGCGGCTACGGTCTGCTAACAGAGAAAGCAGAGCTGGTTCTAGCGAATATAGGAGAGAGCAATCACGGGGAAAACTCAAAGTCATTAGAAGAGCTACGCACGACAGTTGCCGAAAATGACTGTACAATGCTAACCCTCTGTACCCAACTGGAGAGTGAGATTGCTGAGTTAGCAACCAACGATCGGGATGAGCTATTGAAGTCTATGGGTCTTTCCGAACCAGCAATTGGGACTCTGGCAAGAACACTGAACGACCTACTAGGCCTTACCACTTTTTACACAGCTGGCGAGAAAGAAGTTAGATCCTGGATTATTCGCCGCGGTGCGAAAGCTCCGGACGCAGCGGCGGCTGTACATTCTGACATAGCGCGCGGATTTATTCGTGCAGAGTGTTATCATATTGATGATCTTCGGGCACTCAAATCAGAAAAGGCCATCAAGTTGGCAGGTAAACTTCGCTCGGAAGGGAAACAGTATTCAATCCAAGATGGTGATATCGTACATTTCCTTTTCAACGTTTGACTGAGTCACAACTTGTCAGTGACACCCATCTCTAACCTCCCACAGTCAAGAATGCGTTCCGCCCAGAGGAGTCACTACTAATAAATACATCTATCAAAGGGAAAGCTTGATCTACATCATGAAAAAGCAGATGAATGCATATGAAATAACTTGCGACGGTGGCATAGAGACTCTGCGTTCCAACCAACGCGAGATTCCCAGTCTGACCCCTAACTCCGTACTGGTAAAAATACGGGCTAATTCAATTAATTATCGTGACCTTATGACTATTAAAGACCCTGTATCGCGAGCCATTACCTTTCCTCGCATTCCCAATTCGGATGGATCTGGGGAAGTCATTGCAGTGGGCGAGAACGTATCAGAATTTAAAACTGGAGACCGTGTGGTTGGAGCGTTCTTTGAATCATGGGAGTCAGGAAATATCACTCAAGGCGCAATGACCAGTGCTCGAGGGGGCGCTGCCGAGGGTTTACTTTGCGAATACGCAGTCTCTCCAGAATGTGGCTTAGTTTTGGTGCCAGATCATCTTTCCTTTATGGAGGCATCCACTCTGCCTTGTGCAGGTGTGACAGCTTGGCATGCCCTGGTAGAGAAGGGTTGCGTTAAAGCCGGAGATACAGTCTTGATAATCGGTACTGGTGGTGTCTCGCTCTTTGCGCTGCAATTCGCAATACTCCATGGTGCAAAAGTCATTCTCGTCTCCAGTAGTGATGAGAAGATTCGTTCAGCCAAGAAGCTGGGTGCCTGGGAGGGCATCAACTATTCCCAAACCAAAGATTGGCATAACGCTGTCTGTGAATTGACGGCTGGAGGCGTCGATCACGTGGTTGAAACTGGTGGTCCAGGTACTTTGCCGCAATCAATCGAAGCGACCCGCCTTGGCGGACACATCTGGTTAATAGGAGTTCTCACCCAGGGACAAATGGACCCCATTAACATAATGAGAAAGTCGATCCACGTACAGGGAATCTATGTGGGGCACCGCAGCATGTTTAAGAGCATGAACAGTGCCATAGCCGCAAATAAGCTTCACCCCGTCATCTTCGAATCATTTGGCTATGCCATGGCAAAACAAGCATATCTATTGATGGAATCGGCGACACACTTCGGAAAAATTGTTATCGACATGTAACATTACAGGGCAACACGAGGCTTATTCCACATCGCTATACCTACAATTAAAATCAACTCACACGTCAGCTCGGTTAATCAACCAGTCTGAGTACAGGCAAGTTAATTACCAAAAACAATCACATCTCACGCCAGCATGCCTTCACCCCATCTACTACGATAGTCGCCTCTACCAAAAACCGCAGGACATTTGTGAATCTTGGCCATGATTAGGTTTAACGCGAGTCATGCAGTCGTATAGATGATCCTGGACACAAAGGTTTTGCGTTTAGCAATCGGTCACAGTTTAATGAAATGGGCGGAGAAACGAATAATTCATTTCGCCACTAGTAATGAACTCGAGAAGCGCAACTCTACCATTATCATTTGCCTCCTTGGCTCGACGCAAGGCCGGGGCAATATCGGAGGGATCAACAACGCGTTCCGACCACCCCCCTAACGCGCGGGCAATATCCGCGTAGTCGCCAGTAACGTCCCGCGTTTGATACTTCTCATGCGATAACGCCAAATGTTGAGTTTCAACCGCCATAGTTGAGTTTTTCAGCACAATTGCACATACGGGCAGACCCGTACGCACAGCAGTTTCAAGATCGAGGCCAGTCATACCAAACGCAGAATCACCCATGATCACTGCGCAGAACTTCTCTGGTGCAGCAAGTTTTGCACCCAGTATAAGGCCCAAGCCGGTTCCTAATTGATGAGATTTGCCCCAACCAAGATAACTTCTAGGTCCAGCTGCTTTATAGAAAGGCATCATTTCATAGCGCGGATTTCCCGATTCATGAGTGACAATGGCCTTATTTGGGTCAATCACTCTCATAAACTCCCAGATGACCCTGTACGGGTTAATGGGAACCTCGTTTGACTCAAGCTTAGGCAACCATTCACCAAGCCAATTCTCACGAACACGTCGGATATCATCATTAATGTTTTTCCGATCTTTAACTGAGGTTGACGAAGTTCCCCTGCAGCAATCAATGATCTGCTGCAATACCAGCTTTGCATCACCTAACAAAGCGTGATCAGTATGCCTGCCCCTAAATAGATCATCGGACTCATTGGTCACATGAATAATGGTTTTTCCTGCTGGAATAGGAGTCACAAGATCGTGCGGCATGAGACTGGTGCCTACAGCCAAGACAACGTCTGCCTTAACGATATAATTGTGCACTGTGCCACTCATGACACCCGATGCGCTGCCAAGGGCCAAAGGATGTTTCTGCTCTGAAATCGAACTCTTACCAGCCATGGTAGTTATAGCGGGCATATGTAAAGCCCCGCAGATCTCAGCTAGCTCATCATGAGCTTCGGCATAAAGAACGCCACTGCCAGCAATGACTACTGGACACTTGGCTGCAAGAAGTATCTTGGATGCATTCTCAACATCCAAACAATCCGCACACGAACGAACTTTAGGTACAGGCACATATTGTTCTATAAGACTGGCCTCCACTTCAGCAGTTGCAATATCCCTGGGAACTTCAACAACTACTGGCCCTGGCCGTCCATTCTTAAGTGCGGAAAAGGCCCTACGCATGGCATCAACAGTGCGTTGAGGCACCGTAATTTGTTCAGCCGACTTTGTAATCGAAGCCAACCCATGAACGGCACTGAAGTTTGGTTTTATTGAGTCACGCTCCCTCGGATAACCTAGTGGAAGACAAAGAACTGGACTAGAGTCGGAATATGCAGTTGCAATACCTGGAACTGCGTTTTCTACACCAGGCCCCCACTGCATTGCGAATACGCCGGGCGGTTGTCCGTTTCTCACTCGCGCAAAACCATCTGCAATTCCAACCCCTACCCTCTCCTGCCGACACAAAATTGGCCTTATGTCTAGGTTGGCGGCAGCCTCTATGAGAGACGTCGTTGGATAACAACATAGTTCTTTGACACCCTCCAGCTGAAGAATCCTAGCAACCGCATCAATGACCTTCATTAGTCCCCGCTAACTTCCATTACGAAAATATGTACTTAATATGGTAATTCAGTACATCAGGATTTGTTCAAGCACTAGCTTATAGGGAATTGAGCAGTCAAAATAGATGCAGTTTTCGCCACATCAACATGCCGACCCATTAACTGAGAATATCTAAATGAATAGTTACAATCCATCAAAGGCCGTTCCAATTCCAGCCAATTAAGAGGAGAGACTAATAATAATGCTCCGAATAAAATTTTTTGGATACGGCACCTTCGAAGGTTAACTCATCAAAACATTATGGAAATTTTTAGTGTGGAGGAGATAGGAAAAATTCAACCTGATAAAGAGGGACAGCTCCCAATGCACCATCTCACCGCTCTAAAACATGAATTTTCTTATAAAAATCCATAATTGGGTCTTATGACTATTTTTCCAAAAATCGGAAAACCTTATGAGCGGTACGTTTTCATAAGGCATGGAAAAGAATTATTTCTTAATTATGTTTTATAAACAACGTGATATATGGTTTTCTTTAATTTCCAATAGAAATTATAAATGCCACTGAATTTGCTACTTGTAACCGTATAGCCTAACAACCCAGAGTGTCATTGCACCCACCAGAATTGCTAAGTCTTTATATGAATCTGCCCACTGTAGTAACTATTCTAATCAGATTAGAAATGCATCCTTGATTGCTTTACCCGAACTTATTGGCTATCGATCATATTTTGCATCCGGGTCGGATGAGCGGTACTAGTCCACCGAGGTGAAAGTGCTATGAGAATTCACGACTGGATACAGCATCATTCACGGCGAAGGCCTAACAAAGTTGCCCTTGTTGATTGCGAGACAGGTGCAGAAATCACGTATGACCTTATGCACCGCCAGGCCAATAGCTGTGCGGTATATCTTGCACGGATACACGGGATCGTAGCTGGTGATCGCGTTGCCATGCTAGCTCAGAACTGTTTAGAGGTATTCATTATACAAACTGCCTGTGCGCGTTTGAGAGCAATCTTTCTGCCTCTAAATTGGCGGCTAGCCCAACCAGAGCTTACGTACATTTTATCGGACGCCACCCCAAAGGTATTGCTGTCAGACAAAAAGTTTTGGCCGACGGCGCAAGCGCTTGCATCTGACCAAGAACAGTGCACCTCAATTGAAATAGGTGCTTGTACTGATTTTCAAGAACATCTAGAGAAAGGCCAAAGTTTGGAAGCTCTTCCACTACCCACGCATTCCGACATCTGGCACATCCTCTATACCTCAGGTACTACCGGGCGCCCTAAAGGTGCTATGTTGACTCACGGTCAAAGTTACCTCCAAGCAGTTTCTGTCGGCGCCGAATATGGTGTTACCCATGAGTCGGCCTGTCTAACATATACGCCTACGTTCCATGTGAGTGGTCTGTTTTTGTTTGCTCATCCCATGTTATTGATCGGCGGAACAGTCCACCTGATGCGCCAATTCGATCCTTCTCTCTGTTTAAAATTCATGACAGACCCACAACTTGGAATCACCCACAACTTGGCTATCCCTACCAATCTTCTTATGATTCGCAACCTTGCCGAATTTGAAGATGCCCAGTTTAATGGTCTGATTATTGGATCAGGCGGATCTGCGGTACCGCTACCTCTAATTGAGATATTTTCGGAACGGGGAGCCAAAATACCGCAACTCTGGGGCATGACAGAGTTGTGTGGAATGTCCACGTCACTCCCACCCGAGAAAGCACTTCATAAGGCAGGATCGTGCGGACCACCATTGATGAGCATGGAGATTAGTGTCATTAACAAGAACGGAGAGCATGTACAGGAACCCGATTCGGTGGGAGAGATTGTGGCACGCGGGCCAATGGTTATGCCTGGTTATTGGGGACTCAGCGATCAGAACGATGAATATTTCCTAGCCGACGGGTGGTTTAAAACAGGAGATGCCGGATCCATCGATGCGGAAGGTTTTATTACTATCGTTGGACGATGGAAGGACATGTATATATCGGGAGGAGAAAACGTCTACCCCGCTGAAGTTGAAGAAGTCCTATACAAACTTACTGAGATTGATGAAGTTGCCGTCATTGGGATTCCTCATGAAAAATGGGGTGAAACCGGCCGCGCATTTGTGGTGTTAAAGGATGGAGCTTCGATTAGTGGCAGCAAGATAGTTGAACATTGTAGAATTCATATTGCGGGATACAAGGTGCCCAAATCAGTTGTGTTTATGAAGGAGCTTCCGCATAGTGCTAATGGAAAAATACTGAAACACGAACTTCGTGACGTGACACCTGAAGCTGAATATAGTCATGTTTAACCCTAGATGATTATCTGCAGACACCGTCTGATGGCCATAGGTTATTAACCCGTCAACAACGAGCTAACTCTGCAAAGCTTTCTTAAATGATACCTGAAGATGTACTCAATTTGATGACGAGAGTGTCTCAGTCGGGATTAACTCCGCTTCACCAACTTTCAATTAAGAAAGCACGACAAGAGTTTGAGCGACGCAATCTCGTCCTAGAGCTTGAACCCGAATACGTCGCAAAAACCCAAGATATCGTTTTGACACCCAATAACTTAAGAACCCGTTTCTATTGGAGTTCCGACTGTACCTATGAGGGATTCGTATTATACGTACATGGAGGCGGCTGGGTTCTTGGCAGCATCGATGGATACGACAGACTCTGCCGACGGCTTGCAAACCGAGTGCGCCTTCCCATAGCTTCTATAGACTACTCACTAGCGCCCGAAAATCCTTTCCCCAAGCCTATTTCTGATGTAATGGCGGCTGCTAATGCCCATAAAGAAATTGCTGAACTGGCAAATGTCACTGGACATACGTGGACCATCATGGGTGACAGCGCTGGGGCAAATCTTGCAGCTGCAGCAGTACTTAATCTGCCATATGAATCGCGCCCTAACCACCAGGCTCTGGTATACCCCGTTATTGATCTCTCCTATCAGACAAGGTCTCGCACTTCGTACCGTAGTGGATATCTATTGGATGAACCTCTAATGAATTGGTTCACTGATCACTACCTTTCTGGCGCTGACTTATGGAACCCTCACGCCTCGTTAATATACAACACGTCCTTAAAAGAGAGCCCGCCCACACTAATTGTAACCGCTGACTTGGATCCCTTACACGATGAAGGCGTCATGTATGCAAAGGCGCTTCGTTATTCTCAAGTTAAAGTAGACCACTATAATTGCCGTAGTTTAATCCATGGATTTCTCAATATGCCAAAAGCGTTGCCAAGATCCTCAACAGTAACGGGCCGAATCTGTAGGTGGCTGAGAAATACCATGACCTCCGAATGTTAGCGCTCCATATAACTTAGTATAATATATTTATTATGAACCAAAATATTTCTCGGGAGCGACTTAAAGCCATTCTACTAAAGTCCGATATTCCAATACTATTAATGGTGTTGGTGCACCTTACTAATGATAGCACTTGGATCAAGAGCCCATATCTTCCAAAACGGGATCTGTCATTTTTTCCAGACGAATCGGGCGGGCTTCCACCCGAAGTACAAGAGCACGTGGTGGATAGCGCATGCGACGTTCTCCTCAATCTCTCAAATAGCATGAGAATCACTCCCGATAGAAAACTTAGTGAGGAAACTTTGCTAGAGATGATGAGTGTTTGCGTTGGCGAGAATGTCCCCAAAGAGTATCTGACAATGATGCTCGAAGAGATGGGATTCAAGGACCGCGATTCACATTGGAGAACTGATGTTAGCACAGACTCTTTACGTGACTTTCGCGTTTTAGTAGTTGGCGCTGGAATGTCCGGTTTATGCGCAGCAATGAAGTTATCATCGGCAGGCATTCCTTTGACAATTGTCGAAAAAAATACAGCGCTCGGCGGCACCTGGCATGAAAATGCATACCCGGGAGTCGGCTGCGATGTCCCGAACCATTTTTATTCTTACTCTTTCTACCCCAACCCAAACTGGACCGAGTATTTTTCAAGTGGCCCAGAAATACATGAATATTTTACTAATTGCGCGAAAGACTCGGGGATTTTAGAACAGATTCGCTTCAATGCCGAAGTTGTGTCTGCGCAATACGATCGACAATCAGCATCTTGGACCGTCGATATCCAACATAGAGATAGCTACACCACGACTGAAACCTTTAATATTGTTGTATTCGCACTAGGTCAGATGAATCGACCAAAATTACCTAATATTGTTGGAACTGAGAAATTTGTAGGCGAGGCATTTCATACCGCACGTTGGCCACACACTATCTCTTTAAAAGATAAGAATGTTGCCGTGATAGGAACGGGGGCAAGCGCCATGCAGCTTGCTCGAGAAGTAGCCGTCGATGCAAAACGATTGATGATCTTTCAACGTGATGCCCAATGGACTATTCCTACGCGTGATTACCATAACACTGTTTCTGATGAAAAAAGGTGGTTGCTAAAAAACGTTCCATATTACTCCAGTTGGTATAGATTTGGCCTGGTCTGGAGATATGGTGACCGCTTGTTGGATTCCGTCAGGATCGATCCTAAATGGCCGAATTCTCATCGATCATTAAACGAGCGCAACGACCGACACCGACAAGCTCTTACTGAATATATGCAGAGCGAACTCAAAGGTCGCGCTGACTTATTGGACAAAACCATTCCAACCTACCCACCCTACGGGAAACGCATTCTAGTCGATAACGATTGGTTCAAGACCTTAAAAAGGGACAATGTTGATCTAATTACAGACAAGGTCTCTCACATCACAGACGATTCAATCGTGACAGATTCATGCAATGCGTACAAAACCGATGTGATTATATACGCCACTGGGTTCCAAGCCTCGCAGAGTCTTGGAACCATAAAGGTAAACGTAAAAGACGGGCCTTCTCTTAATGACATTTGGGGAGATGATAACCCAAAGGCTTATCTAGGCATGTCCGTACCTAACTTCCCAAATCTTTTTTTCTTATATGGACCAAATACAAATTTGGGTCACGGCGGAAGCATAATTTTCGTTGTGGAGTGCCAGGTCCGATACATAAACTCACTAATTATGCGTATGATCGAAAACAATTTCAGTTCTGTGGAATGTCGACAACAGATACACGACCAATACAACGAAAAAATTGACAAAGAGCATGCACAGCTGGTTTGGGGCCACCCGAAAGTGAAGAGTTGGTACCGAAATAAAGAGGGTCGCGTTTTCTCTATCATGCCTTGGCGGCTTGTTGACTACTGGAAATATACAAGAGAGCCCCAGCTGAACGATTTTTTTACTATCTCACACGATCCTGCCGCCCAATAACGGGATTGCGGCATAGCCCACTACGACAACTAACCTCTAGGTCTTTTTATTTTTCCGAAAGTCATTTTCACTAATCGGTTCGGAAATTAGTTAGCTGACTACTAAACAATGAATTATTGTGATCTCCCAACCCCAGCAGCACATAAATAAGATTGCACTCTCGAAATAAAGTCCAGCTTTACGGCTTCTCTATTTTTGCCGCTGTATTTGCAAGGCTCTTAATATCGGTTTCAGTCATTCTATACGGAAACCATTCATCAACATGAGTCATAGATAAACTATGATAAAATTCGCGCGCTGGGTTCCAATGCAAGACTGATAACTCCATCCGTGTGCATTGCCGTTCGAAAGCCACGCGAGCCAAAGCTGCCATTAATCCCTTTCCCAAACCCAGCCCTCGAACACTATCCTCTACAAACAGGTCTTCCACAAAAAGGCCCGGCCTACCCTCCCATGTGGAATAGTTATGATAAAATAGAGCAAGACCAACCACCTCGCCGTTCATCTCCGCAATCAGACATTCAAAACGACGATCGCTTCCGAACCCATCTTGCAAAACCCGATCTACACTAAGTTTAACAGAACTGAGTGGCTCATTCTCGAATGCTGCCAATGCCTGAACCAAACGCACAATATCCTCTGCATCTTCCGGGCATGCCCAACGAATTCTGGCATTTTCCATAACAATCCCCCCCTCGTGTAGCTATGCCACTAAGTTTTATCCTGCATGTAATACAATGATAACGAAGTGAAACCCCAGCACGTCACCGTCGGAGCTATCACTAAATAACGTGGATGGGCTCTCTAAACTTACGAATATCCACAGTGACACCAAGACCAGCCCGATCGCTTTCTTTCATGTAACCGCCTTCGACCAATGGAGCTCCCGTAAGACTGCAAACTCTGCCTGTAGGATAAGCTTCATGCATAAAAAAGCCCTCCTGAATCAAAGACGGGCGGTAAAAAAACCGCCCGCCCTTTAAGGTATTAGAATAGATTCTTACGTAGGCATCTTATCAATAATGGTTGGCCATGCCTTACGATCAGCAACAATGGCATCGACCATTTTTGTCTCACCTCTCTTACGAATAATACGCCTCCACTCCTTCGCAGCATCCTGTACTGCCTCTTTGGGAGTGATAATCCCCGCGAAGGCTTTCTGAAGATTTTCATCCAAAGCCTGGTGCATAGCTTGTGTTCCCGCTAATCGCAAAGTCGGGGCAGCCCGCTTTATGGTCTCTGGAAGAATATCCATAACATAAGGCTTGTATGCCTCACGAATAAGAGGATCTTTAAAGTTTGTGGCTTGGAAGGGATCCATATATCCAGCCGGATTCGCGCTTAACCATGGATAAAGGGTAGTCGAACTCGCCCATTGGGTGAACAGGTACGATACCTCGGGGTGGTCAGATTGGCTCGAAACCCCCATGCAGGCACTACCGTATAGACATGACCTCCTCACAAGATCATTCCCGAACTGACGACCAATCGGCATATGAACATCGAGCTTTCCACCAATTGTGGTAGGCAGCCAGGACACCGATTCATCAGCTGGAAGATCCGTAAATTTGGCAAGATTAGGTGGGCAGTCCATCATTGCTGATGTTCCCCCAGCCATGCTACCAAACGTCTCGAACCAGCTCCAAGTGTATGAGGCACCATCGCCTGAATACTTACCGTATTGGATGTGCTTTTCAGCAACTTCAATACCGGCTTCTGAATCAATAAGCGGATTACCCTCTAGATCAAACAAATACATATTCGGGCTTTCCATGGTAATGTAACGCTTAAACCAAGTCGCTAATCCCCAAACCTTACCCATGTACTCAGTGTGGCCATCGATACCGGTGCTATGGAAATACTCAGCGACATCATCGGCCTGGTCCCAGGTGGATGGTGGCTTTAACTCATAACCATACCGATCTCCAAATACCTTCTTATGATTTGGGTCAGCAAATAGATCTTTACGGTGGAACCATGTATAGAAGTCACCATCAAAAGATAACCCAACTACCTTATCATCATACTTATAGAGAAGATTAAAAACCTGCTCGTTGGCAACCCCAACCTCTGGATCATCCCAATCTGGATCATACTTCGCAACATAATCATCAAGTGCTCGAAGACCACCTGCATCCCAGAAATCGCCATAGAAATTTACCAAACCAGCATAAAGATCATATGCTCCCGCTTGAGTTGTAATATCTTGTATCATCTTAGCGTACACATCATCGAGCGGAACGCCGACAATATTGAGCTTGACGCCAGTCTCTCTCTCCCACAGATCGGTAACCGTCGGGGCGCCTGCTGGATGAGCCTTGGTAAAGTGCCCGACTGCACCGTCAAGACATGCCATCGTAATACTCTCAGGAGCTTTCCCCTCTGCTTTGAGTTTTCTTACGCCCTCAATAGCACGATGGGCAGCATTTCCCTCATCGTACTGATACCGTTCACAACCTTCAAATCCTGTGGGACCTCCAACCATACCAGAGGCTAGTCCAGCAGCACTTGCTCGATGAATAAAGTACTTTGGCGCGATACCAGCTGCTGCAGTTAGAGCTAGCCCAGCTGACCCAGCCTTCAGTGCTTTTCGTCGTGTTATTTTGCTCATTTCACTCTTTCTGATCGTTAAAGATCATTCGTTAGTTTGTGGGTTAGTTATTATAAGAACATTCGGTCAAGGAATGCTATGTATTCTTTAGCAAATACAAAATTGAGCTAATTTAAGAATCAACTCAACTAGAACGTTTTATGCCGCATTTGCCTCAATCAATTCTATAATGCACGATAATAGATCGACCTCAGCAATGGAGTTGGTGCGATGGCATTTTCAAAGATAACGGCGGATGATGCAGCATGCTTTAATAGGGATGGATTTCTCATAAAAAGAGGTTTCTTTGACGGCGAAGAAACAGAGCTCATGCAACGGGCTCTCGTCAAGGACGAAGGCATCAACGATGATAGCAACAATATGGCTATTGTCGACGGACAAGGCCGCACCACAGATACAATCCTCTGGACAGACCCCGGTGATGATTTGTTTGGGGCAGTTGCCCGTTGTGCTCGTATGGTTGAGGGTGTGGAACTAGCCTTGGGAGGGGAAGTTTACCACTACCATTCGAAGCTAACGTTAAAAGCCCCGCATACTGGTGGAGCATGGAACTGGCACCAGGATTACGGCTATTGGTACTTCAACGGCAATCTGTTCCCGCACATGTTGAGCGTTATGATTGCAATCAGTGAAACTGATCGCGAGAACGGATGTCTCCAAGTGCTTAAAGGCTCTCATCACATGGGGCGGTTGGACCACATGCTTGTGGAAGGCCAAACAACAGCCGACCCTGAAAGAGTTGAACACGCCATGAAAAGCCTCGAACTAGTATACGGAGAACTGTCACCCGGTGATGGATTTTTCCTTCATTGCAATACGCTCCATGGCTCAAGTCCAAATCTTTCAGATCGAAACCGTAACGTTCTTCTCTGCTGTTATAACGCTGCGCGCAACAACCCTTACATGGAACACCATTTTCCACGCTATACACCGCTCCTCAAACTACCCGATGATGCAGTAAAAGAACGGGGGAATACCTTTGCCGGGTACAACCGCAGCTTCATGCATCCAGGTGATCATCCATCGGATCAAGTGAGTCTCACCCAGAAATCAGATATTTAAGCAGACACGGAGAGATATCTAATATTCAACTATGGCTCGATAAACTCAAAGACATCAGTGTACAGCCCATATTGAAGGTATCGGCTTTGAGCTGCCTATAAGCTTCTAACGCTCAAGATGTTCAATCTCTACATCCCGTCAACATTCAATATAGAGCGTGTGATGTTCAGCCATCACGTACTTTAAGGCGTTTTGCATAGAACTATATTGGTCGGGTTACGCCAACGGATAATATCAACTAGTCTGTTACAAGCTCACTCTCTAAGTGTTTATTAAGAAAACTCAACACGCGGGATAGTGCATCTTCAAATGACGGGCCATGAAACGCCTTTTTGAACCGACCGACACTTGGGTGTCGTTTGATTCTCTCCTCACCTAACTCATCAAATTTTCGCACCGCATCCTTATAACTCACTATGCGTAACGGTATTTTTTGGTTCTCAGCAATCAACTGATCGTAGCTTGCCTTCGATTCTAACGCATCACTCTCTCCGTAGAGTATCAAGGTCGGCCTATTGAGATTGCCTAACTTGCGCCATTGTCTATGGTTTATTACCTCCCGCAGATTTGGGTAAAATGCGATACTTAATTTGAATCCACCTTCTTGAAGGCTGAGTTTTCTCGCGAGCTTCTGTGCCCCTAGCGCAGAAGTTCCACCCCAAGACCAACCTATTACGCCAATCTCTTCACTTTTAACGCTCTCGTGGGACAGGAGGTATTGATAGCCACTTGCTGCATCAATAATTCTCTGTCGAATGCCAACTTTCCGCCATGACCTCATTATCGCGCCACGCCTTTTATCTTGATCATCGGTATCGTGAGCACACAAATGACCGCGGGTGCAATAGCTGTCAACGAATAAAACCGCATACCCTTGTTCAGACAACCATTGGGCCCACCAGAGCTGATAGGGGAACACCCCACCAGCTCCATGCAGCGCGACTAAAGCTGGGAAAGGACCATCGCCTTCTGGCATGTATAAAACAGCATCTAATCTGGAACCATCCCCCAACGGGCTTCCACTGATTGAGACAAGCTCACCGGACAGAACCGCTGAATCGTAGTCTGCCCAAGTAAGGTTTGAATCTGCCTCGGCCCCAATGAGGGGTAGAAGAACAATAAGATGTGCCAAAACGCACAGTCTAATGAATGCCGTCACTACCATCATATCCTTTAACACACTGAGTGTTTATAGGCATAAGCACGATACCCGATCGAGTAACCAAACACCTTACGTGGGTGTTCTCCTGAACGTTACTCATCCGTGTGCCCGGAATAGAACGGAAGTATGGCGCAAGTTGTGTCATTATCACTCACTTAAACCAAATACCAACTACTCAGGGAGACCGGCTTGACTCAAAGCATCAAGGTACCGTTCCACAAACTCCTTGTCTGCAAAGGTCATAAAGTTTCTCCTGAGGGTAGTAATAGTAATAGTACTTCGAATTTCAAGAATCTGATTTATGTACTCATTAGCCTTGTCCGTGTCACCCTTAAACACATTAACGGCCGCTAATCTCGCTAACGCCGGCAATCGATCTTGAATACGTTCTGGATTAGAGCTAATAACCCCAGTTGCAATCTCTTCCGCCTCTTCAATCCTTCCTAGATAGAGCAACCCTAAACTCAATGTATTAGGATAAAATGCTCGATGGTTGGGCTCAAGCCTCATAGCACGCGCCAGCAGAACAACCCCTCTTTCCGCCCCCATACAATTGATCATGGCTGCGCCTGACATAGCCAACGCAGTCCCCGCTGAGGGATCAATTTCTACGGCACGTTCAGCTTGCTCAATAGCAGCTTCACAATTTCCAACAATCATCTCAACAAAGCCTTTAAGCGAGAGGGAATTACCATCACCCATAATTCCAAAGGCCTTATCAGCATGCATTCGCGCCTTTGAAACACTGATCATGGGGCTTCTGCTCAGTCCCAGCAAAAGTTTCTGTTGATGCAACCAACCTTGTACAAGGTTGGTCATACCTCCTTCCGGATTCATGTCGAACGCTTCTCCCCACAGTCGCTCTGCTTCCTTATGGGCCTCAGGGGTATAGTCCAAGAAAGCTGAGCGTCCTTGAATAAGCAGTCGCGTTTCCTCAGGGCTTCCCATATGTTGTAACCAATTCCTACCCTGTTCACCTACGTTGAGTTTAACTTGCATGGCCTCAACCACCCTGAGAGTAATATCGTCCTGAAGAGCAAACAGGTCTTCAAGTTTGCGGTCATAACGCTCAGACCAGAGATGTTTGCCATCTACAGCATCTACCAGCTGGGCTATAACCCGAAGTGTCTCGCCTGAGCGAGAGCTTCCAATCGAGCGGCAACATTCACTCCTTCGCCATACAGATTGCTTTCCTCAATGACAACATCACCCATGTTGATGCCCACACGAAACTCCATTCTCTGAGCTTCATCATCAACTGAGGCATTTCGTTTTTTGACCGCTCTTTGAAACTCGGAAGCACACAAAACGGCCTCCACGGCACTCGGAAACTCGGCAAGCACTGAATCTCCCGCAGTATTGAAGATCCGGCCGTGGTGCTCACTAATCAATCCCTCTATGATTTTTCGACAAGCTCTGAGAGCTTGGAGAGTTTTCTCCTCATTGTCCTCAATCTTGTTACTGTACCCGACAACGTCCGTCGCCAAAATAACAGTGACCTTGCGTTCAACCTTATCGTCAGCCATAAGCTTTGCTTCCTCTCGGTTACATCATACGGCCACAAACGAATCCGCTAGAACGTCAGGGGACCTGGTCACGTGGGCGAAAATAATAGACCTCTACTTTTGAGTACCGAGCCGAAAACAGGCATATAGCTGCAGAGATTGGTGGACGAATGACCACATGCTATCTCCTAATTGTTGGCCTCAACACTCAAGTGTCGTTTATGATAATATCAGAAGACGGCTGCCATTTCATTCGTTCAGAAAATGGGTCATCCTCCGCGCTCCGATAAAATCAAGGACTCTTCTTATAAGGCTTCTAGCGATGAAGAATAGAGTCTCTAACTGATGCAATAGCAATAAACCAATACAAACGTATTTTCTGAAAAACCCCTTTCTTTCTATTGAGTTCATTCAGTTTTTCTATTCCACACTGACTGGTAATATATTTACGCACTAGGAGGCCACCTTTGCTCTCACCTCAGAGCCCTTAATCTCAACTGGATAACGAGCAGCAATCCAACGATGAAAGTGATGTGTTGAAATCTCTAGTTTCGGCGAGAAAACGCCACCGTCAAATGCATACGAATTCCTACCACGCTGCATCCCTTCTATAGGGACAATATCTTCGCTTAGAACTTTTCTCCACTCATCCAACACCAGCTGCCGACAAGTTACGTAACAACTTTCAGACGATTCGTCCCCAACACAGTATATTTGGATTCTTTCTAAGGTTCGATCATGAGCTAGAGGGTGGAGAATAACACTGAATAAATGATCTACATGAAGGCCGAGAAGCACATTTGGATAGAGCGCTATATACTCAGCAAACCGCTTCTTTCCCGATGGCCAATTCGAATGTTTTGGTAACTTAGTGCCTGCCCGTTCTGGAAATGAGTAGTTGCGTGTTCCTTGGCCCCCACCCCACTCTCCAGCAACAATATTGTAATGATCTTTTACGGGAGAATATTCGTTCAAACCCGGATGGACAAACGGAAGATGATAACTTTCACAGTAATTTTCAACAATCAGCTTCCAGTTAGCATTCACCTCTATTTCCACCGATGTGCCCTCTGATGTGGGTCTCAATGACGACAACCCCCCTATACCCGTGAACTCCGACCATCGATGCTCTAGTGGCTGAATGTGGCAAGCAAAATCGGGAGCAACCCCTCCCAAGTTGATAAACACCATACCGAGCCACGTTGCACATGGGATGCGCCAAAGTCCGTTCTTGGACTGGTCAAACCCGTCATAATTATGCACACCAAAACCACCAAAATGAGGCGTTCGTTTCAGCGAACCGTCAAGTCCATAGCTCCAGCCATGATAAGGGCACTGTATAAAGCCATTAACCTCTTTAGCACATTCCACCAGTCTGTGCCCTCGATGACGGCAAACGTTGTGAAAAACTTGAACATGTTCGAATTCATCACAGACTATCAACAGTGGCAGGCCAAGAAACTCCATTGGCCTAATAGTTCCCGGAACTAAGTCATAGCCGTAACCTATACAAGTCCATGTGTTCGAAAACACTGTGTCTCGTTCCACTTGGACCCAATCAGAGTTTGTGTAACAATCGTTTGGTAGACCTGAAGCATTCTCTATCGACTGATCAATTGAGGCACGTTCACTCTGACTCAATGCAACAGACATAAAATGCCCCCACCTGCCCGCTGAATCTCATTGTGCAATTTCTCTACCCCACTTAGAACAATCATGCTACCAGGCTCATTGTAAAATATTTCAATAATCCTATGCTCCAATACAGACGCTGTCTCCAGATCTTAATGCCATAGTAATTCATTATATCAATCTATTCGCTAACAACTGCCAGCCATTACAGTCGTAAGGAACCACCTAGTTGGGCAGGCCTGCCGCCTTTAATGCCTCACGATGGTAAACCCTATCTGATTCATCGCGATAAGGAAGTGTCTCAACAAAGCTATGGGACGAAAACTCTGGCTCTAGATCAAGAACTTCCTTGACCACCGATTTGGCTTTATCATCGCGATCAAGAGCGGCGTGGCATGCGGCAACAAATGACTTCTGCCCCGCATCCAGCTGAGCAATTCGTTTAAATGCATCAATTGCCTCCTCATAACATCGGGCCACAAAATAGGCACGTCCGAGATGACTCCAGAAACGCTCAGGATGAAAAGGATTGAGCCGCATAGCCTTAAGAATCCAATCGACACCCTCTTCGGCACGACCTGTCCAAGTATAAAGCTCGCCGTTCTGAACCACGATAAGATCATAGTTTGGATTGAGGGCAAGACCACGCTCCTGGTGATGCTCGGCTTTCTCAAAATCGCGTTGGAGAAGGCTGACTGCAGCCATCAAGCGATGGCATTCGCTTTCGTTGGGGTCAAGTGAGTGAGCCTTTTGCAATGCTTCCATTGCTTCAGGAATAACATCCTCATCGCTTTCAATGAACCCGTGCACCCAGGCTTGCCCCAAAGTGCAAGCTTTCCATGCCCATGCAATGCTACATTCAGGATCAAGTGCAATTGCCTTATCAAGCAATTTACGCGCCTCTTCATTATCCTTTCTCGTGATCTGGTGATGTAGGAGTTTTCCACGAATGACATAGTCGTATGCTGCTAAATCGTTAGGCCTCTTTGGCTTAACTCGCTCTACTTCTTCAACCCGTCCAGGAATCGTGCTAGCAATGGTTTGTGTGATTTCATCCTGGAGATCGAATAAATCCTCGATGTTGCGGTCGTAACGTTCCGCCCAAATATGCTCGCCGCTTGTCGCGTCTATCAACTGTACGGTCACACGCATCCGATTACCGGCGCGGCGGACACTACCCTCAACGACATATCGAACTCCGAGATCGTCAGCAACCTCTTGGACCTTCACGGATCGCCCCTTGTACGTAAAGGTTGAATTTCGGGCAATCACCGTGAGGTCTTTAAAACGGGATAGCTCCGTAATCAAATCCTCAGTTAGACCATCCGCAAAAAACTCCTGATCAGGATCAGCGCTCATATTGTCCAGCGGAAGCACAGCAATCGAGGGGCGAATCCTAGAGTCCGATTCACCGGTTTGCATAGAGATAGAGACCTCGTCCTCCGTTAAGTCCTCTGTCGATCCCACTCGAACACGGAATATTCGAACAGGTCTCGCAATATTCTTAACCTCGTGCTCTCCCATATCGTCGAGCACCATTTCAAGTTTGTCGCGTATCTGATCACGCGCAGTACGAGAAAGGCAGATGCCACCGGGATGGGCTAACGGTTCGATCCGCGCAGCCAGATTTACACCATCCCCGTATATGTCATCATCATCAATAATCACATCCCCTACATTGATTCCAATACGAAAGATAATCCGCCGCGACTCTTCCACCTCCTTATTTTCCGCTTCCACTCCCTCTTGAATTGAAACTGCACACAGAACAGCTTCCACAACGCTCGGAAACTCAACGAGAATCCCGTCACCCATCAACTTAAAAATTCGGCCGCTATACTTTTCCACCTTAGGAGAAATCACCTTACGGAGGTGCCCTTTAAGCGCCGACAAAGTTCCTGCCTCGTCTTCACCCATTAGGCGGCTGTACGCGACAACATCAGCGGCCAAGATCGCTGCTAACCTACGCTGTATGTGTTCGTCCTCCACCAAATATCTCCTCTATACCTGCGCTTCTCGCTCTATCCAAAGGCTACAATCTCAAATCTCTAGCGTCTCAAGCAACAAGTTCCGACGCCTTAATAATACCATTTCAGATAGCATCTAAAACAGCAAGAACAACACCAATTACGTAGTAAAATGCGCGTTGTCATACCACATTTACAGTTATCAAAACGACAGGATCAAATCTCCTGACGCAACGCGAGAGCTGAAATCGTTCGCGCCCTCACCTATCGAGGCGATCACTCTGGCAACACACTCGTCATAAACGATTTAAATAACTAGTCATCAATTAGAGGCGATCATTTGTACTACTAGGTTATCGTTCCAACGATCACGACTATGGCATCGAAACAACAGGGCTCTCATCAACACGGTCAAGGCCGAATAGCTCAAATGCCTCAGCGATTACCTGAACGTCCTCACGCCAATTACGAGCGCCACTGACACCAATACCACCGATCAATTCCGCATTAAGCCTAACCGGCATACCACCACCCTCAATGGTGAACCCCTCCATAGCAGCCAGCGCAGCAACCGTTTCCGGCTGATGGCTCGAGGCCGGGTAGTGGGTGTGAGTAGCGGTGTTAAAGTTAACTGCACAACGTGCCTTTAAGATTGCAAACTCAACGCAGCCAAGTTTTGATCGATCAGGGCGACGAAATGCCTTTAGTGTTCCGCCCTCATCAACTACAGCTGAAACGGTGTTCAGGCCCATGCCTTGAGCGAGACGAAGTGTTTCCTCTGCGAGCGCTTCGGCGAGTTCCATCGTCATCTTGCATGCAGAGATTGCCTTCTCGCGAATTTCATAACGAGTTGCGTTTTCATTTGGGCTGGGTCTCCTTACCACGTGTTTGCACTCCCCATTTTTATAGCATTAGGTGCAGAGCCCGAGATGATGCACCCAAGGCATTAGTGTATCAGTTGATTCTCTCCATGGTGTAGATAATGTCCACACACCCGTTGTCTTCGTCCCACTGCTTCATCTGAGGTGTAGACATAAACGCACCTAATGCATCCATATCCGTACAGTTAAGAAGCAATATTGATTTATGGTCGCTAACCTTGACCAATTCATACTCCGTAATAAACGCAGAAGTCTCTTCTTCACTTTGCTTGACCACGGCCTCAAATTCTTCAAACGTACATCTGTACTCCGATACCATACAAATATTCATTATTAACCTCCTAGTTCTACAGAAACCCTACTCCCGGAGAATACAACACCATAATCATCGCAAGAAAACTGTCTCTAAGCATCTATTGATAGAGGCCATAAACGGAGAGACATCAGCGCATTTTTTCAACAAAAGACATACAGCCGCTAACCCTTGAGCGCTCCCATACTCATACCGCGTACTATATAGCGCTGAAGGAAGGCAACAGTAAAAAATACTGGGAGAGTAGCAATGAGTGAAATCACGCCAACCTTGCCCCAATAGGTCGAGAGCGCGCCAAAATAGTGCGAAACATGAACTGGAAAAGTTAGAACTCCGTCACGAGTCAACACAAATGCAAAAGCAAATTCGTTCCAGGTGAAGATAAATGTAAAGACTCCAGTCGCGAACAAACCAGTCCGCGACATGGGCAACACCACCCGAATCAGTGACTGCCAACGCGTGCAACCATCAACCAGAGAGCTTTCCTCAAGCTCGACGGGCACATCTTGAATGTAGCCACGCATCATCCAGATTACAAAAGGTAAATTGAATGCGGTATAGACGAGGATCATCCCGTGCCAGGTATCAACCCAACCCAAGAATGCGTACGCAAGGAATAGAGGAAAGACGATGGCGATAGGTGGCAGCATTCTTTGTGAAAGGACCCAAATTGCGAAGTTGTCACCGCCAGTGCGGAAGCGAGCCATTGAATACGCACAAATCGTGCCAAGACCAAGGGAGATCACAGTGCTGATCGATGCGATAATAATACTATTCCACACCGGGACGAGGTCGTCCGTACGCCACATCGTTTTAAAGTTATCAATGTAGAAAGAGCCTGGAAACCACACAGGGGGAAAGGAAAATATCTCGTCAGGTGTCTTAAATGCCATAGAAAATAGCCAGTAGACTGGGAATGTGACAATGAGAATAACCAATAGCGCCACCGCGAATCGCCACCACATATTTACCTGATCACGCCTCATCGAGATTTTGCACCTGTCATTTCCATACGCCGTAAGCACCAAATAACGAGCACTGACAGCACTATAACAATCACGAACACCATTGCGGCAGTGTAGCTTGTTTCAAACTGACGAAAGCCCCGTTGATAGAGGTAGATTGAGATGGTTTCTGTAAAAGTGCCTGGTCCTCCGCGTGTCAGAACCCACACAATGTCAAAAATCCGCACCAAGTCGAGCGCACGTATTATCAGCGCAATAGCCATCACTGGCCAGATCGCTGGCAACGCAATCTTGAAAAAAATGCTCCAATAGCCTGCCCCATCGATCTTTGCTGCTTCCTCTAGGCTCTGGTCAACATTAGAGAGCGCTGCGTAAAGCATTAGGAACATAAACGGCGTCCACTGCCACACCTCGGTAATAAGCAACGCTGGATAGACGGCTATTGGATCGACCACCCATGGAAGCGAGAAACGTTCGTTGAATAAAAGGCGAATCACCGCATTGATCGGACCATATCGATCATCAAACATTAACCGCCAGCCCGCTCCAACCACGACCGGCGACAACACCGATGGAATAATGGCAAGAGCTACCATCACTTGACGAAACGGCATCTTATCCAAAAAGAGTTGTGCCATCAGTAGCCCCAACACAAGTTCAATGGGCAGGGCTATAGCGGTGATCACCAGAGTGTGAAGCATCGCATACCAAAGACGCTCGTCCCCGAACAGACGACTGTAGTTCATAAACCCCACGAAGTCGTAATTCTCGAACAGGGCCGAAACGTCTTGGAAACTCACAACCAAGGAATGCAAAATCGGGTAAAGACCGATAAGAAGTATGATAAAAACGGCCGGAGCGATGAGTACGTATTTCAGATTACGCTCGGCTAGAATTCCGCCACGCGAACCGAAGTCCGTCGCAATAGTCATGCCGCGACCAATCGAACTTGCACTGAGCGGACGCTGCTGGCGACTATTCTTAGTCGCCAGCTCACACCCTTATCTAACAACATAGTGCGCTCGGTAACCCCTTGGCGGTTTAACTCTCCGGCGGGTAACCGCGCCCAGCGATCCACGCCTTGTAGGCATCTCTCTGAAGATCAACACCAACACGGTCTGTCAGGTCGTTCATATCACTGGCTGCCTGATCCAAAGCCTTCTGAGGATCAGTACCACCTATTGCCGCCTGAATCGCATTGCTGACGATCTCCTGATAAGCTGCCGTACTGCGCAATGACAAGTTCTGCATGCCTAGCTCTCCGCCCTCACGCAAAGTCTTAAGGAAGGCCGACGCGTTAGGCCACTGAGCTGCCAATTCAGCACTTTCATAGTGCGAGATACGAAATGGATCTCGGATCGAGACCGGAACCTTGGTGCGTTCCAGGCTGATGTTTTTGCTGTTAGCCCATTGGTTAAACAGATATGCGGACTCCTTCTTCTTGCTCGACGATGAAACCGCAAGCGCGAAACCTGGTGCTATTTCAGGATGTTTGCCAACCACACTATAACCAACCTTGTTAGCGATCGTGGTCTGTGGAATCCAAGTCATTGCCTCGTGATCGGTACCAACACCTTCGGCCCAACGGCCAATAGCCGGCCATGATACAGTCATAGCCACTTCACCAGCGAGCCAAGCACTCAACTTCTCGACAAAGCCCCAAGTCGCATTGCCAGGTGGCATATATTCTGTGCGATCGACCAACGCCTGCAACGAACTGACACCAGCGTCACTGTTAATAGTCGAACGCATAGTGTCGACATCGAAGAAACGTCCACCCGCAAGCTTGAACTGCTGCATCCAGAAGAACAACGTCAGGCCACGACTACGCACCATTGTGCAGCCGTAGAGCTTCGGAGCAAAGTTATCTGTGTAAAACTTACAGACGTCATCGAACTGACCCCAATCCGCCGGTGCATTCAGATCATAGCCGTACTGCTCCTTGAACATTGCCTGATTGTTGGCATCCTCAAACAAGTCCTTTCGGTAATACAACACCAGCACATCACCGTCGTCCCCAAATGCGTACGTCTTACCTTTGTACGTATTCCACGCACCGCTATAGAAAGGTGCGATATCTTTAAGCTCTTCAGCATATCCGTATTTTTCGATATAAGCATCAATGGGCTCCAAGGCCCCCATTTCCACGAGATCGGGCATCCACTGCGGCTGCACATCGACAACATCAAAGGCACCTGTATTTCCCTTGTGCTCAATCACGATCTTCGAGTACATCTCGTTGGTTGGCGCGCCAACCATATTCACGTTAATACCGGTCAACTCTGTCCACTTACCAGTTGCCGACTCCTGAAACCCGAGCTCTGAAAGACCTGCCTCTAAAAATATCGTAATCTCAGATCCGGCAAATTTTTTGGCAGCCTCAACGGCAACCTCATCTGCACTTTGCGCCATGACGGCTTGGGTTCCACTGATGACTAATGCAACAGCAGCCGCCAATGCTATTCCTAACTTTGTCCTCATTTTATCCTCCCATGTCCCCTAACTAATATAAGCTTATACTGATGATGAGTGGCAAGCCACAAAAATGTATTGTCCACACGTTGAGGTCTTATAATGATGATTGATTCCCAAGATACTACTGGACAGAACTTATTTGCTATCGATGTTAATGCCCAATCTCGCCTCCGAGAAGTTGACCCCGAGGAGTTTTCTGCACGGGAACACCTTTTAAGCAGTTTCGGTCAATGGGTGGGCGAGACAGTCGACAATGCAGCTAGATATACAGATCTCTATGCTCGTCCAATGCTAAGAAGCTACGATCGTGATGGAGGCCAAATCGCCGAAATTACCCATAATTATGCGTGGAATTCAGTAAATTGTGAAGTATACAAATATGGGGTTGTGGGACTTAACTATGGAAAACAGGCAGCCCCATTTACAACAACTTTCTTCATGGGTTATCTGCTCTCTCAGGCAGATGTATCACTACATTGCCCTGTAACCATGACGGGTGCCGTTGCTTACGTACTAGACCAATTTGCTCCAGAGGCGATTAGAGCTAGGTATCTTCCTGAGCTTATCCGAACAGACGGTCATGCCTTAAGTGGAGGAACGTGGGTTACAGAGATTCACGGTGGAAGCGACGTCGGTGCAACAAGCACCATGGCCCGTTCCGATAACGAAGGGTTTCGGCTAACTGGACTTAAGTGGTTTGCAAGCAATCCTTTGGGCGGTCTGGCGCTTGCAACGGCACGACCTGACCCGACTACCCTTGGTGTTCGTGGTCTTGGCCTTTATTTGGTTCCTGTAACATTACCTGATGGGACGCCTAATCCAATGCGTCTAAGGCGGCTGAAGGATAAGCTCGGCACGTGTGGGCTCGCAACAGCTGAGGTAGAACTTACAGACACGTGGGCACTTGAGGTAATGCCCCCTCCGAGGGGACTTCGGGTAATGATGGAGGCACTAGGGTTCAGTCGTATACATAACGCGATGGCAGCCGTTGGACTAAGTCGCAGAGCCTTTCTAGAGGCGATCAGCTATCTTTCTCGCCGAAAAGCATTTGGTGAGCAGGTGACGCAGTTCCCGATGGTCCAACAAGAGCTAATCAAACTATTAGTGCGCCAAGAGGCTGATTTTGAACTTTCACTGGCATCAGCCGTGGCATTTGATGCATTTCACTCAAGTTTGCGCGCCAGCGTGGAAGACAAGCTCGATCACAGTTCGCACCCCCAGGTCTGGTTAAGAATGTTAACCGCGTTAGCGAAATATCAGACTGCTGAGAACGCTAATCGCACCTGCCGTGCCGTCATTGAGCTGATTGGTGGCAACGCTTATACATCTGATTATGTGACTCCTCGCCTGCTTCGGGACGCACAGGTAACTACGGTATGGGAAGGGCCCGCCAACATTCAAGCTCTCGAATTGCTGCGAATTCTAGACCAACCATATAACGCCTTTCAGTTATTTGACCAACATATTGAGAAGGTGTGTGCAGCGACCCCTCACGCGCTTGAGGATGCCTCTAATGTGATCCTCCTGGCTAAAGCGGAATGTAAAGATGCGGTGACTTTAATGACTCGGAACAATGAATCTGCACAACACCATGCAAGAACTTTGCTGGCATTAATGGCAGAAACACTTGCCGCTGCCTTTTTGCTTCAGAATGCCACCTTGCACCTCGCAGCAGGTGATGCACGAAAAGCAATTGTAACACGACTTTATATCGAAGAGAGCCTCAAACGTCCGGCGCGGCGCGGCATCGTGGAAGGTGGTTATTGGGGCTGTCGATATTTTAATGAATTGGTCGGTTACAAACTTATCCCTGACACTGTTGAAAAGAGTTGGCCGTGCCTAGCTGAGTAGATGAACCAGAACTGAACTATCTTACAGGTGATGGGCCCTTTCTACCAATAGATGACGACCGCCAGCGATAGCTCTCCAACCTCGCAGTACTCCCAGCTGATTTGTAATATTTCAGGCACCAGTATGTTCAGGCCAGTCTGTTTTGTTACGTCAGCTCTAAAGTCTAGGAGGAGGTGCGTGTTATTCTACGCCAAGACAGCCAGCATAGTATCGCCAGCACACCCGTACCGATTATGGGTGGGAAGACGGGAATTCCATCACCACGGAATAATCCGACACACAAGATTGTGGCGCAAACAATCGTGAAGCCAATAGCGGAGGACAACATAATCGGTTTTTGATTATCAGCACCGTTAATTGTGCTGGCCGCAAATTGTAAAAGGACAACAAAGAATATCATTGCTGCTAGCACATAGCGCATCGAAACGCCGATTTCCAATGCCAACCCTTCCGCGGTGGGCCACGCCCCCAAAGTAAAAAACTCCGGAGCAAGCGCAAAAGATACCGCGAAAATTAAACCAACAGCTGCACAGATCATGAATGTGAGTTTTGGTGACATAAATCTACCCTCTGCGTTTAAATAATATGGTGATTCTTTGAACCGAATATCATAAATGTTAACAATGAATCAGAATTGTGGGAATAGGTGCCTGTCAGAACGTCCAGCAACGGCCCCACAGTACCACACCCCATACAATGAAGTGAAACTTCATTTTTCACCCTTTCCGACGCCCATCATGACGTCTCGTTTTCACTTTGAAACCCCGCTTCCCACCGCTTCTTCATGTGGGCGTGTGCCTCCGGCGTACCGTCATGGAAAGTGCCGAACCAGCGGTCCAACGGTACCAAGGCAGCCCCGTAGTTACATTCGAAATAGCGGTGGTGCAGGTAGTGGAAGAATTCGCCCGGAAGAGTGGCCTTGCCTTTACCAAACTCGTTGAAACCGGCGTGCCCGACCGCCGGTATCAGTGCCGCAAACTGCAGCGTGAACAGCACATGAATCGGGTGCGAGGGTACGATCCAGTAGACCAGCACCAGCGAGAAATAGATGACATGCTCGATCGGGTGCATCGACAGGCCTGACCAGGGGCCAACGTTGACGTTCTTGTGGTGCAGGTGATGCGCGGCACGGTAGAGCGGCTTCCAATGCAAGAGCCGGTGGCCAAAATAGAAGTGGATTATGTGCCAGGCCATGGGAAACAGCAGCAACAACGTCGCGTAGACTGGGCTAGTCTCCCAATCGACGTAGGAAAGCATGCCGTTGGCGTAGGCCCACATCATCAGTACTTCATAGGCCGTCCACACGGTGCAGCCACTGGCAATGGACCAGAAAACGTTTTCGCGAAGCTGGGTGCCGCCGAGGAACCTCGAGTTCTTGCCGCCGAGCCACTTGGGGTGGTACTTGTGCTCGGTTCCCTGGCCCCGGAAGGTATAGAGCCAGACGTGAAAACCTCCGAAGAACAACAGCATAAGTGCGAGGTTGCGGACATAGATTTGGGCGATCCAGTCGAACTTGAACTCGGCCATCCGCGAGAGCTCGGGCTGGGTATAGAACCAGGTAACGACAACGATCGCAGCGGTAATCGCGTTCCACGGCCACAGGTACCCGGGGTAGCCAAAGAGAAACCGCAACGTCTTGATCGGCTGCGGCGGCCACGCCCAGATTGGCGGTGGCGTCCCAGCATGTGGCTCCGCCGGTTGCCAATGTCCTCGGGAATCTCGTGTGCCAGTAACGACGTCAGCCATCTGTCCCTCCCTGCTTCCCGTCCTTGAAAGGCTCCTGACTCTCACCCGTCACCTTTCCTGTGAACGGAACATCGGTGAATTTCTTGTAGT
>CAJWJK010000017.1 GCA_913041535.1 uncultured Alphaproteobacteria bacterium | reverse complement strand
CCAACCAACCTCGATACACCAATACCATATGATCCCATTTCAACCGGCACACTATCTCCGTTTTGGGCAACAACAACAGCTCCCATCGGCGCCGAATATTTGCTGCCAAAGTAAAAAACGTGACCAACCTCAATGCCACGCGCCGATACTTGATGCTCTCGTGGGACATTCGCCTCGAAACGAGTTTGGTCATGTTTCTCATCCGAGGCTGCGTAAAGCGATGTCCACCGATTCACCAAGGGCTGCAGGTCAGAGTTATAATCAACCCCCTCACCTAATGGCTCCATAGTTGTCAGATCCTTATGACAATACACCTCCGACTCTCCAGTTTCCGCGAGTATTAGGAATTCATGACTCAGGTCGCCTCCGATTGGGCCTGTATCAGCTGCCATGGGAATAGCTGTTAAGCCGAGGCGAGAAAACGTGCGCAAGTAGGATACAAACATCTTATTGTATGAGTGGCGACCCGCGACGGCATCAATATCAAATGAGTACGCATCCTTCATATAGAATTCACGTCCACGCATAATACCGAAGCGGGGACGGACCTCGTCACGAAACTTCCACTGAATATGATAGAGATTGAGCGGTAGATCACGATAACTACGGATATTGTTTCGAAAGATATCAGTAACCAGTTCTTCATTGGTTGGACCATACAACATGTCTCGGTCATGGCGGTCTGAAATGCGCAACATCTCCTTACCATATTCATCATATCGGCCACTTTCACGCCATATACCAGCTGGTTGTATAGTTGGCATTAGTATCTCATGAGCACCACTTGCATTTTGCTCTTCCCGCACAATTGCCTCGATTTTCTTCATGACTCGAAAACCTAGAGGAAGCCACGAGTATATTCCTGAAGAGGACTGTCTAATCATGCCTGCACGCAACATTAACCGATGCGAAGCAATCTGCGCTTCGGCGGGTATCTCTTTCATGGTAGGCATGAAAAAATTAGTTAAACGCATGTTAACACTTAGCTCTTTTTTGTAGTTGAATAGATTCCGACTCTAGGCAAACCGTATACACATAGCAACAACAAGACTGGGCAGCTCCAACTGACGTTGATGGCCTTGTTGGTAGGTGCGAAGAAGATTATAGACTTCTATGAATCTTAACGGTGACATAATCTGACAAATACCGTACAATTCACGAAAGTTGGCTGCAGATATAAGCCATACGCCCGAATTCAGGGAGGTTCTGCGGACCAATCGATATAATCCCAACAAAGATTGGGCATCTAAAAGCGAGGTCTTTTGATCTTGCTTTTCTTTTTGTAAAGCATCTTATCCTTTGATGCATTACTTCATGCACTCGGACCCCAAATAGAAATCATTCCATAATCAATAATCACGAAGACAACACCCCAAATCAAAAGAGCGATGAGCGTTGTTACCAATGCCTTTCGCCAAAGGTTGGGGTTTTCTGGTGCGCCGTGTTCTGTCCCTATCTGCGGTCGCTGAGCAGCCTTTACTCCCCATGGCAGCACGGCAAACAAGACTAACCACCAAACAATTAAGAACGTTGCAGTCCCCGTGAACCAAGTCATGATTTAGGACTGCTCAAGTTCGATCAGAACGCCGTTAAAATCTTTTGGATTCAAAAATATGACTGGTTTTCCGTGGGCACCAATAACGGGGTCATTCTTATTAAGAATCCTTGCTCCGTCTTTTACTAAAGCGTCACGTGCTGCATATATATCATCCACCTCATAACACACATGATGAATACCACCCGAAGGACTTTTTGTTAAAAACTTTGAGATCGGAGAATCAACACCCAACGGTTCTAACAACTCAATTTTAGTATTAGTTAAAGATACAAAAACAACCCGAACACCATGTTCTGGCAACTCCAATGGTTCGGACACCTCAGCACCAAGAGAACGCTTGTAGGTCTCAGATGCGTGCTCCAAATCAGGAACAGCAATTGCAACATGATTTAAACGACCAATCACGATTGAACCACTTCTTGTTCACCAACTCCTAGCTTCTTGCTATTCACCACACGACAAACGTGAATTTCTAGGCGCGGGCGCTTTCCAGTTATAGTTTTAAGATACCCTCGTAGCGCCCGCCTACACTCCTCCTCTATCGCTTCGTCACAAGTTATCTTCTTTGTTTCGGGGCCATCAAAGTGTGAGCTTAACACTTCAACGCATCCTTTAGTAATGGTGTCATCAAGGTCAGCAATTCCTATAAGTGTAACTTTAGGGCGTGCTGCAAGTTGTCTTGACCTACCAACCACTATACTCACAATAACAAGTCCTGACTGAGTCAGTTTCCGGCGGTGTCGAAGACTCTCGTGGTCTACGTCTACAATCGCACTGCCATCCACGACAAGCCGTCCCACAGATACCTTGTCAATGATGCATGCTGGGTCAGGTGCAACCCTAACCACGTCTCCGTTGCTCACAGCAATACTCGTAGGAACACCAAGTGAACTCGCATAACGCGCATGCTCCCATATATGCCGGGCCTCTCCATGCACCGGGATGCAAATACGAGGGCGCACCCACTCATACATTCTCCTTAGATCATCTCGGGCAGGGTGACCGGAAACGTGCACGAGGTTGTCTCGCTCTGTAATGACCTCAATTCCCCCTCTAACCAGCAAATTCTGAAGAATGCCTATGGCACGTTCATTGCCCGGGATAATTCGGGATGAAAATATCACAGTATCCTCTTCATCCAGTTCTAGATGAGGATGGGATCCAGTTGCAATTCTCATCATCGCTGCGCGCGGTTCACCCTGGCACCCGGTACATAAATAAAGCACTTCACTTCTTTTTAAATCTCTTGCGTCTGATTCCCTAATAACATCAGGAAAATCGACTAAGTAACCAGTTTCCCTTGCTATTTCTATTGTTCTCCACATAGATCGTCCAACTGGAACAAGATGCCTTTTTGATTGAATAGCGATGTTTGCAGCTGTTTCAACCCTTGCTACATTAGAGGCAAAGCTTGTGATAACTACTCGTTGGTTCTTTTTCTTTATGATATCCAGCAAGGTCTCACGTACAGTTAATTCCGATCCCGATTCACCAGATCTAAACACATTTGTTGAATCACATACCATCGCAAGAACGCCGTTATCTCCAAGATTTGATATCGTACAAACGTCCGTCGGCAACCCCACCATGGGGTTATCATCCAGTTTCCAGTCACCCGTATGAAATATCAAACCAGCCGACGTCTCTATCGCTAGTGCATTAGCTTCAGGTATTGAATGTGTCATACCTACATAACGCACATGAAATGGCCCAAGAGTAAGCCCCCCAGCGGTATCGACAGACTTTACACTTACCTGCTCAGCCAACCCTGCATCAACCAGCTTTCGACGCAAAAGCGCCGCAGTAAACGGTGTCGCATAGATAGGACATTTAAGCCGCGGCCATAGGTAAGGAATCGCGCCAATGTGATCTTCATGCGCGTGTGTAAGCACGAGCGCAACAATATTTTGAGAATGTTGTTCAACAAAACTTGGATTGGGCAAAACCAGGTCTATTCCTGGCAGAGCGGCGTCAGCAAAGGTCATGCCGCAATCGACCATCAGCCACTTGCCCTTGTGACCATAAAGATTAAGGTTCATGCCAATTTCGCCAGCACCACCTAACGGCACAAACAAAAGATCCTGAGCATTATAATTTGTCACGTTTACAGTTACACGTTGCGTTGAAAAATTTGCTGCAGACCACGCAACGTCAGCTCAGAATCCAAGTGCTCAATAACTGATGTGGAGCGGGCAAAGAGTTGCGCATGTCCCCCTGTGCCAACCGTGCTCATCACCTCATCCCGCTCACTGCGAATGCGAGCAACTATCCCCTCAATTAATGATATATATCCCCAATAGATACCAGATTGCATAGCCCCCACCGTGGTGGTTCCAAGCACACTTTCAGGCCGCTCAATCGCGATGAGTGGAAGTTTTGCTGCAGCCTGATGCAAAGCTTCCAAACTAAGATCTATTCCTGGTGCAATCACACCGCCAATGTAATCGCCATCCATATTTATGCAATCAAATGTGGTGGCGGTACCGAAATCTATAACTATGAGCGCTGTTTTATACGTTTTATACGCAGCTACTGCATTTACGAGGCGATCTGCCCCAACTTCAGCTGGCCGATCCACTAGCACCCGAAGGCCGAGTTCGATTTCATTAGTGACGATGATCGGTTTACAACAACAATAACGTTCACAGAGCTGGCGCAAATTGAATATGACTTGAGGAACAACAGTTGCAATAACCACACCATTGATTTCCTTGAGAGTTCGGTTGTCCAGGCCAAGCATCTCCCCCAACCAAACCGCATATTCATCAGCGGTACGATGCGCATTCGTTACCATCCTCCACTGCCCTAAAAGAGTGTCACCATCAAACAAACCAAATACGGTATTTGTATTACCTGAATCGATAGCCAGTAACATTTTCTATCCATCCAATCTTTCAAGCAGCCTCAAAGTGCCCGATGAAATCTTGTGATACCTACCCTTATCATCCAACAAAGCTATGGAGCCATCCATAGCCACATCTGAAAGTATTCCAGTTACCACCCCCATTGGAAATGAAACTTCTACTCTCTCACCTAAACCAATATTTGAAGCCAGCCATTCTTCCCGCAATTGAGCAAATCCATTTTCTCTCCAGAACATGTAACGCCGATGAAATGCAGTGCAAAACTCTCTCAGCATTGTATGCGCGGTAATTGACTTAAACCCTTCGGCATGTAGCGAGGTGGCCGGCCATTTTACTTGACTATCTGAAGGGTGGGATTGCACGTTCACACCCACACCCACAACCAACCAATCGACCATTCCATCATCGTGAAGATTTGATTCAAGCAATATTCCAGAGAGTTTCCGACCTCTCAACAACACATCGTTGGGCCATTTGTACCGAACCTTTTGAACACTTGGTATAATTACCGACAATGCCCCGCCAACACTGAGAGCTGAGACAAATGAGAGTTGTGATGCGGTAGACGCAGAACAGCCGGGACGCAGGATTAGAGAGAGATACAGATTTCCGAAAGGTGAATGCCATTCCCTTCCATGTCTCCCCCGACCCCCTAACTGACGATCAGCAACAACAATCGTGCCTTCGCCAGCGCAGTCCTGCGCTAGTGCTTTAGCTTCATCACTGGTACTCGACACCTCCTGCAGTCGCACCAACTGATAAAAATCGGGAAGCACTTGCGTCGGCTCGCTTACTAACCCGAATTTCACGGAAATAACGAAAGAGCAGCGTACTGGGCCTGATTAATGATGGGGCCAGGGTAGAGAAAAAAGAAAAGCGAAAAAACACCCGCAACCGCCATTGTCACACTAAGTTCCCGTCGGATAGGTTTTTCAAAGGTTTCACGCGGCTCGTCAAAATACATTATTTTTACTATTCTAACGTAGTAAAACGCTCCGATAACACTCGCCAAAACTCCAATAATCGCAACGACATAGAGACCACTATTTATTGCCGCCATAAACACATAAAACTTTGCAAAAAAACCAGCTAAAGGAGGAACACCAGCTAATGAGAACATAAAAACACCCATCGCCAGAGCAAGCATTGGATTAGTCTGAGAGAGTCCCGAAAGGTCCTCTATATTCTCCACTGATTCGCCGTCCCTACGCATACACAGCACCACAGAAAACGCACCGACATTCATTGCCAAATATATTACCAGGTAAACAAGCACCCCTCGCACACCCTCTACCGTGCCAGCAGACAAACCAATTAAGGCATAGCCCATGTGACCTATTGAACTGTATGCCATTAATCTCTTAATGTTGGTTTGCCATATCGCAGCTAAGCTTCCCAAAAGCATGGATGCTACAGAAATTACAATGATCACCTGTTGCCAATCCCCAGCCAACTCAAGAAAAGGTCCAACTAGTATTCTGAGGAAAAGAGCAAGGGCAGCAATCTTAGGTGCTATAGCAAAAAATGCAGTAATCGGAGTTGGTGCGCCCTCATAAACATCCGGCGTCCACATATGAAAGGGTACAGCCGACACTTTAAAAGCTAGACCCGATATCACAAAAACCAAACCAATGATCAAGCCAACACCAACGGTCGGACTAGCGACTATCGAGGACGCAATGGCCGTAAAGTTTGTGCTCCCAGTGAACCCATAAATTAAAGAGCATCCATAAAGGAGCATGCCGGAAGATAAAGCCCCCAATACAAAGTATTTAAGGCCCGCCTCTGTTGAACGCAGAGATTCTCTACGAAATGCTGCTAACACATATAGCGCTAAACTCTGCAACTCTAATCCCAAATACAGTGCGATGAGGTCATTAGCCGAAACCATCATCAACATACCTAAAGTTGCGAGAACCAATAGCACTGGATACTCAAACCTCTCGATCCTCTCCGTCTTGAGGTAGCCTATGGATAATACCAAAGCCAATGCTGATCCAATGAGAACTAGGCACTTGCTAAATCCCGCAAAACGGTCGGCAATAAACATATCCGAAAACGTTATAGAATTAGAGGATTGCGGAGAGACATAAAGCACAAGAATTAAAGCTGACCCAATTGCCACCACAGATAACCATATAAGCAAATGAGTTGACCTGTTTCCCGAAAACACGCCCACCATCAAAAGTGCCATGCCAGCTACTGCTAACCATAACTCTGGAAGTGCAGGAACGAGATCCGGTAATGAATACAATACGATGAGCCTTATTTAGTTCTGCGATACAATTTGGGCAGAAGTGATATGAGCTGTAGCCAATTCATAATTATCAATTAGATTGGCTACACTTACATGCATAACGTCTAAAAGTGGACTGGGATAAATTCCAAATAATATTACCGCCGCAACAATTGGAGCAAAAATCACCACCTCACGTCGATTCAAGTCCAGTATTTGACGCAAATCTTCATGTCGTAACGAACCGAAGACCACGCGGCGATAAAGCCATAAGGCATATGCCGCACTAAGCACTATACCAGTGGTAGCTAATGCGGCCACCCAGGTATTCACTTGAAACACACCAACAAGAACCAGTATTTCCCCAACGAATCCAGTAGTTCCAGGCAACCCTACATTAGCCAACGTAAACACCATAAAAACGAATGCATACTTGGGCATTCGATTCACAAGACCGCCGTACCGTGCAATCTCACGAGTATGCATACGATCGTATAGGACACCAACACACAAGAATAACGCAGCCGAAATTAACCCATGACTTATCATTTGAAAAATTCCGCCTTCGATTCCCTGCGGGGTAAGTGTAAAAATACCAATCGTAACAAAACCCATATGAGCGACAGAGGAATACGCTATCAGTTTTTTCATATCTTCTTGGACGAGTGCAACAAGGGATGTGTAGATTATAGCTGCGGCACCCAGACCAAACATTAATGGTGTGAAGTATTCGGTGGCATCCGGTAACATTGGTATAGAAAACCTCAGGAACCCGTACCCGCCCATTTTCAATAGTACAGCCGCGAGAATGACAGATCCGGCCGTGGGCGCTTCGACGTGTGCATCAGGAAGCCAAGTATGAAACGGCCACATGGGCAACTTCACGGCAAACGAGGCAAGAAACGCAAGCCACAACCACTTTTGCATTCCAGAATCAAAGTTATGCGATATAAGCGTCGGAACGTCCGTTGTTCCAACTTCCAAATACATTGCTAGCAGCGCTAGTAACAGGAGAACCGACCCCAAAAGGGTGTATAGAAAGAACTTAAAAGTCGCATACGTTCGTCGAACACCACCCCATACACCGATGATCAAGAACATCGGAATGAGCCCGCCTTCAAAGAACAGATAAAACAACACAAAATCTAACGAACAAAAGACACCCATCATCAGCGTTTCCATTACTAAAAACGCCAACATATATTCCTTAACTCTATGTGTTATTGAATTCCAACTTGATAAAATACAAATAGGCGTTAAGAAACCTGTCAGTACGACAAACAGCATAGAAATACCATCGACACCCACATGGTAACCAATGCTTGTATCGATCCATGGCATCTTCTCTACAAACTGAAATTGGGAGGTGCTATTATCGAACTCTAGCCACAGAACTAACGTCAAAACAAAATTAATTAACGCCGTCCACAATGCAACGTTTCTGGCGTTGCGCGAAACAATTGATTCTTCACCTCGAATCAAAACTATAAATGCCGCACCAACTAACGGCAAAAATATTATAAGAGATAGAAGTGGCCAACCATCCAACACTCTATTCTCCGTACCTGTAAAAATACCAAGTAGAAAATGCTGCAATACCAATTAACATTGCAAACGCGTAATGATAAAGATACCCGGACTGAAGTTTGCTTGCACGACTAGCAAGCCGAATTACTGACTTTGCAATCCCATCCGGGCCAAAGCCGTCTATTAACCGCAAATCAACACCTCGCCAGAAAATGTAACCCAATAGGCGGGATGATCTTACAAAAATTAAGTCGTATAACTCATCAATGTACCATTTATTGAGAAGAAATTGATACAATTCAGAATGAGATTTCACTAACTTTTGTGGCGTGTTTGGTCTAAAGATATAGAAGTACCACGCTAATAAAATGCCGAGCAATGCCACAATAGTGGGCGCAGCTTTGACCCAAAACGGAACATGGTGAGCTGCCTCAAGGATATCTTTATTCGTCGGCAAAAGAAAAATTGAAGCTCCCCAAAAGGAATGGTCAACCGAAACGAGCATTCCGTATGCCAAATAGCCCGAAAATATTGCCCCTACGGCTAATATCAGAAGTGGCACTCTAATAGATAATGATGGTTCGTGAATCGACGCTAGGGATGCTGTCTCTACCCTACTGCTACCGTGGAAAGTCATGAACAAGAGCCGCCACGAGTAAAAGGCTGTCAAGAGCGCAGCAAGTATCCCTGCCCAAAAGGCAAATGAACCCGGTACAGTACCCGCAGCATAAGCAGCCTCAATAATTATATCCTTAGAATAAAAGCCTGCAAAAAATGGCACGCCAGCTAATGCGAGTGAGCCAATCCACATAACCGTGCAAACAGTAGGCAATTTTTTTGATAGGCCGCCCATTCTACGCATATCCTGTTCGTCATTAAGAGCATGGATAACTGCACCTGCCCCTAGGAACAATAAGGCCTTAAAAAACGCGTGAGTGAATAGATGAAAGATTGCTGCAGAATATGCAGACACACCGACGGCAAAAAACATATAACCAAGTTGGCTACACGTTGAATATGCTATTACGCGTTTAATATCATTCTGAACCAGCGCTATAGTTGCTGCAAAAATAGCGGTACTAGCACCAATTACAGTTATAATCGTGAGAGTTACTGGCGAATATTCAAATAGCGGCGAGAACCTAACCACCATAAATACCCCAGCTGTTACCATCGTTGCAGCATGAATCAGTGCAGATACAGGAGTTGGTCCCTCCATCGCATCGGGCAACCAAGTATGCAGACCTAGTTGTGCTGATTTGCCCATTGCGCCAAGAAATAACAAGCATGTTATGGTAGTCAGTACATCCAATTCCACGCCCAAAAATACAAAGCTTTTACCTGCCACCCCACCCGCTAACGAGAATACGGTATCAAAGTCCACCGAGCCAAAAACCAAAAATATAGCCATTATACCGAGTGCAAAACCAAAGTCTCCAACGCGATTTACAATGAATGCCTTGATTGCTGCAGCATTTGCTGAGGGACGTTGAAACCAAAACCCTATCAGCAAATAAGAGCACAAACCCACTCCTTCCCACCCAAAGAATAACTGCAGAAGATTGTCCGATGTTACTAAAATAAGCATTGAAAATGTAAACAAAGATAGGTAGGACATAAATCTTGGTTTGTGCGGGTCGTGCGCCATGTAACCAATTGAATATACATGCACAAGAGCAGAAATAGAGGTGACTGTTAGCAACATTATAGAGGTCAGGGGATCAATACGAATTTGCCACCCCGCCTCAAATAACCCGCTTTCAATCCAAGTAAATAATAAAACTTTATAGGAGATTCCGTCCCCAATAATGCAGTTCTCAACAAATCCTATGATTGCAAGAACTGCAGACATAATAACAGACGTACAAGTTGCCAAATTCGCGCCATTGGCACCGATCCTACGCCCAAATACACCTGCAATAACTGCGCCTAATAGAGGAAGCGCGACAATTAGCACGTAAAGCAAGGCGATTAACCCTTCATCATATTGATGTCTTCAACGGCTATTGTGCCGCGGTTTCTGAAATACACGACAAGAATAGCGAGTCCGATAGCTGCTTCTGCTGCCGCTACAGTCAGTATAAAAAGCGCAAAGAGCTGGCCAACAAGATCCCCTAAGTAAATAGAAAAGGCTACAAAATTCATGTTTACCGCAAGCAATACCAGTTCGATTGACATAAGAATAATTATCACGTTTTTACGATTAAGAAAGATTCCTAAAATTCCTATCGTAAAAAGAATGGCCCCAAGAGTAAGATAGTGGCCAAGCTCAACCATTATAGACCATCCCTCGGTTCAACTTTTTTTAACTCAACCGATTCTGCTCGTCTTCGCGAAACTTGATTACTGATCCGCTGCTTTCGAACACCAGACCGTTCTCTTAAAGTTAAAACAATTGCACCCACCATAGCCGTAAATAGCACCATACCCGCTGCTTGGAACGCGTATATGTATTTCGTGTAAAGAACATCACCAATCGCCGCTGTGTTTGTTCGATCCTCGATCGGTGGAATTGGAACCGTTGCAAGCAGCGTTTTTGGAATCGCAACAGTCTCAGCACCCAGTAACATGATGAGCTCTATCATCAATATAAGTCCAATCACACCGCCAATAGGCAAATATTGTAGAAAGCCCTGGCGTAATTCGACAAAATTGATATCCAGCATCATGACGACAAACAGGAAGAGCACAGCGACTGCCCCAACATAAACAATGATCAAGATCATTGCCACGAACTCAGCTCCCATGAGCACGAAAAGACCCGCTGAGTTAAAAAAGGCTAAGATTAGGAATAATACCGAATGCACTGGGTTACGAGCAGCAACCACCATAACCGCCGCACCAATGGTTACGCCTGCAAAAATGTAGAAGACTATTGTCTGAACGATCATAATAGCGATCGCTTTCCTTCCTTGATCCTAAGTCAACTAACGGTACGGGGCATCAGTTTTAAGATTAGCCGATATTTGATGCTCCCAACGATCCCCATTAGCAAGAAGCTTTTCTTTGTTGTAAAACAATTCCTCACGTGTCTCAGCAGCAAATTCAAAATTCGGGCCCTCTACAATAGCGTCTACAGGGCATGCCTCCTCACAGAGACCACAATAGATGCATTTAGTCATATCAATATCGTAACGCGTCGCTCGCCGACTGCCGTCGCTGCGGGGTTCTGCCTCAATTAGTATTGCCTGGGCTGGGCAGATCGCCTCACATAGTTTGCATGCGATACATCTCTCCTCACCATTAGGATACCGCCTAAGTGCATGTTCACCGCGAAACCTGGGCCCCAGCGGGCCTTTCTCGTAGGGATAATTGATGGTTACGGCCGGCTTAAACAACTGCCTTAGTGTAACGATCATCCCAGCCACAAGCTCAGTTAACAGAAGTGACCTTAAACTTTGACGAAAAAATTGCATTCTAGTTTCAATACCCTACTGAAAATTCACGCTATTAAATAGCAACCACGGTCATGTTTCATTCCTGTCTTTTACGCTCCTGGAAGCCAATCAAAGATGATCAAAGCTCCCGCAGTAATTACCACCCACAGAAGCGAAAATGGCAAAAATACTTTCCAACCGAGTCGCATAAGTTGATCATAACGATACCGAGGTAAAGTTGCTCTTATCCAAACAAATACAAACAACAAGAAAGCGACCTTTAGAAAAAACCATATATAGCCGGGAATCCACGTAAATGGCTCGATGTCAAATGGTGGAAGCCATCCGCCCAAAAAAAGTACTGTCGTAAATGCGCTCATAAGAAACATGTTGGCGTACTCGCCTACAAAGAATAAACCGAACGTCATCGCTGAATATTCTACTTGATATCCAGCAACCAGTTCCGACTCAGCTTCAGGCAAATCAAACGGATGCCTATTTGTTTCAGCTAATGTTGAAATGAAAAATATTATAAACATTGGGAATAATGGTATGAAAAACCAGATGTTGCGCTGGCTTTCAACGATGTCTGAGAGATTGAGTGACCCAACAGCAAGCAGCACCGTAATTATGACAAAACCCATTGATACTTCGTATGAAACCATTTGAGCCGCAGATCTCAGCGCCCCGAGAAACGGATAACGTGAATTTGAAGCCCAGCCAGCCATTATTATTCCATAAACACCAAGAGATGAGATCGCGAAAAGAAACAGCACCCCTACGTTTATATCTGCCAGCACCAGGCCTGCATCGAATGGCACCACAGCCCACCCAAGAGTTGCCAAAACAAAAGTAATAAGCGGAGCTGCCAGAAAGACCACCTTGTTGGAACCAGTCGGTATGATCGTCTCTTTGCAGATCATTTTTAAACCATCGGCAAAAGCTTGCCAGATACCGAGAGGGCCCACGACATTTGGTCCAAGTCGCATCTGCATTGCTGCCATAATCTTCCGTTCAGCTAAGGTCATATAGGCAACTAGAAGCAAGAGAGGCACCACAATGGCTAGAACTTTCAGAACAATCAAAATGACTGGCCACGCATAACCTGCCCAAAACCCTATGCTGCTACCGTCAACCATTCTACTTAGCCGCCATTGCCTCTCTAGAGCCCTTCAACGCACTGCAATCAGCCATGGTTATAGATGCTCGGCAAATAGCATTAGTTAGAAAATAATCCTTCACGGTTTCCGCAAAAGGTTCCCTTCTCATAGGACCAGAAAAACCCACCTCGCCCCACTTAGCTGGATCTACAGATCCTAACACTGACAACTGAGGTGCAATAGCACACATTCGATCTCTCAATTGGCCCACATTATTGTACGGAAGTTTGTGACCCAAAGTATCCGAAAGAGCCCTAATTATGGTCCAATCCTCGCGGCCCAAGCCAGGCGGAAAAAGAACTTTTCTCGTGCGTTGAACACGGCCTTCGGTATTTATGTAGGTGCCTTCTTTTTCTGTATATGCTGCACCAGGAAAAATTACATCTGCCCTGTTGGCACCAGAGTCACCATGATGTCCTTGATAGACAACAAATGCGCTTCCTAAGCGCTCCATGGGTATCTCATCAGCGCCCAGTAAATATACGATATTAATCCTCCCTTCAGCCGCACAGTTCAGTATTCCATTGACATCTTGCCCCCCAGGGCCAGGAAGCAACCCTAACTCAAGCCCTGCTACACGGCCGGCAGCAGAATGAAGCACATTGAAACCAACCCAATCTTCACGCACCATGCCTGTTAGTTCTGCAATCTTTGCTGTGGTCCCCAGTACTGCCTCTCCATCCTCCCGAGCTAGAGCTCCAGGCCCAACGATTAGCATTGGGTTAGTTGCCCTCTGTAAAACTTCAAAAAACGGATGAGCACCATCTACAATGGAAGCAAGTGCGTCTGGCCCATCACCAAGCCACTCTACGTCATACGTCAAATCTTCAGAAGCTCCAACTACGCCAATTGGAAAGCCCCCCATAAGATAGCGTTTTCGGAGACGTGAGTTTATCAGAGGTGCCTCCATACGAGGATTAGTCCCGACCAACAGACAAGCATCAGCATGTTCAATTCCGGCTATGGTGGTATTGAAGAGATACCCAGCTCTAACCCCTTTTCCCACTTTGGAACCGTCTTGGCGACAATCGATATGCGGTGATGCCAGTGAATGAAATAAGTCTTTAAGTGCAACCATAGATTCTGCATCCACAAGATCACCAATAACGGCACCAATTCTGTCACCTGGCATATTCTTGATACGACTAGCTACGACACCAAAAGCTTCCTCCCATGAAGCTTTCTTTAATACGCCCCCACGACGAACATATGGTGTATCAAGACGCTGCATGCTCAGTCCATCGTAGGAAAACCGCGTTTTATCAGTAATCCACTCTTCATTTACGTCATCGTTGCGTCGTGGAAGGACACGCATTACATCAGCCCCGCGCGCATCTATTCTAATATTGGCACCCACCGCATCGTGGACGTCAATACTTTCACACTTCCTTAGCTCCCACGGACGAGCATTAAATGCATAAGGCTTAGATGTAAGAGCTCCGACTGGGCAGAGGTCTATCATGTTTCCGGACAATTCTGACGTAACGGCGGCCTCCACGTATGTTCCAATTTCCATGTGCTCACCTCGCCCGGTTGCACCAAACTCTTCAACTCCTGCAACTTCCGTGGCAAACCGAATACAACGCGTACAGTGAATACACCGGGTCATGATAGTCTTAATTAATGGTCCAATATCCTTATCATCCACCGCCCGCTTCTTTTCCGTGAAACGACCAAGTCCTGCTCCATACGTGATTGATTGATCCTGCAAATCACATTCACCACCTTGATCACATATGGGGCAATCCAAAGGATGATTAATTAACAGAAACTCCATCACCCCTTCTCGTGCATTCTTAACAAGCGGTGTATCGGTATGCACCACCATTCCGTCTGCGACTTCCATTGCACAAGAGGCTATTGGCTTTGGGGACTTTTCTAGTTCCACCAAGCACATTCGGCAGTTACCGGCAATTGACAAACGTTCATGATAGCAGAAGCGTGGCACCTCGGCCCCAACGAGCTCACATGCTTGAAGGACTGTCGTACCCTTTTCTACAGAAATATCACTACCGTTAATCGTTAGTTTTGGCAAAGGAACCCCTTACACTGATAAACCACTAGAAGATGTCTGAGTCTTCAAACGATCAAGTATTCGCCTTTCAATCTCAGGTCGAAAGTGACGAACCAGCCCTTGAATAGGCCATGCGGACGCATCACCATGAGCACAAATCGTATGCCCCTCAATTCGCGATCCAACCTCAAGCAACAAGTCGATTTCTTCAATCTCTGCCTTGCCCAACACCAAGCGCTCCATCACACGCCACATCCACCCCGTTCCCTCGCGACACGGTGTACATTGGCCGCAACTCTCATGCATATAAAAGCGAGACAATCTAGCAATAGCCGCAACTACATCAGTCGTTTTATCCATTACAATGACAGCAGCGGTGCCCAGACCAGAATTGACTTCTGCAAGCGCATCAAAGTCCATGGAAACGTTGTTACAAATTGTTTTTGGTATCATTGGTACAGATGAACCACCTGGAATAACAGCTAAAAGGTTACTCCATCCGCCCCGCACGCCACCGGCATGTCGTTCTATCAGTTCCTTCAAGGGAATACCCATAACCTCTTCAACATTACAGGGTTCCATAACGTGACCAGAGATACAGAACAATTTAGTTCCTGTATTATTTGGCCGCCCAAGTCCAGAAAACCAATCGGCACCGCGCCGAAGAATTTCTGGAATCACAGATATGGTTTCCACATTACTTACGGTTGTGGGGCACCCCCACAACCCCACCGAAGCTGGAAAGGGCGGTTTCAGGCGCGGCATCCCCTTTTTCCCCTCAAGGCTCTCAAGAAGTCCTGTTTCCTCGCCGCATATATATGCCCCAGCACCTCTATGCACGAAAATGTCAAATTCCCTTCCAGAACCACATGCATTTTTCCCAATCAGGCTGGCGTTACGAGCCTCCTCTACAGCTTCCTGAAGAATTCTTGCCTCCCTAATGAACTCTCCACGAATGTATATGTAGGCGGCGCAAGCACCCATTCCTATACCAGCCAACACACAACCCTCAAGCAGTCTGTGAGGATCATGCCGTAATATATCACGATCCTTACATGTTCCGGGTTCCGACTCGTCAGCATTTACGACAAGGTATGCCGGCCTGCCATCTGATTCTTTGGGCATAAACGACATCTTCAGTCCAGTGGGAAAACCTGCACCCCCCCTGCCCCTTAATCCCGAATCTTTTACCTGTTGAACTATCCAGTCGCGCCCATTTCCCAATAATGTCTGTGTTCTATCCCATACTCCACGTTGGCGCGCGCTGACGAGACCCCAATGATCTTGGCCGTACAGGTTAGTAAAAATACGATCTCTATCTGACAGCATCACTTAATCTACGGGCTTTAAAAGAGTTCTGGCTCCAGACACTGGTGCCGATGTGAGGCGATTTATCTGCGGACCCGACGTAGGTTTTTCGCCTCGACACAGCGCATCAATAATTGCTACAGCCTTATCTGGGTCCAGGTCTTCATAATAATCATCATCAATCCAAATAACAGGAGCATTAACGCAGGCTCCGAGACACTCAAATTCGTCCACCGTAAACTTTCCATCGTTTGTTGTGCCCCCAAGTTCTACGTTTAGATGATTCTCTACGCGGGAAACTATATCTAACGCCCCACGTAGTTGACACGGTGTAGTTGTACAGATGCGAATATGGTGTTCTCCGATAGGAGCGAGATTGAACATCTCATAAAACGTGGCCACCTCATAAACACGTATACGTGGCATATCTAAGTATTTCGCTACCGCATCCATCGCTGCTCTTGGCAACCATCCATCATTCTGACGTTGAGCAAGATCTAAAAGAGCAAGGACTGCGCTAGCTTTACGACCCGGCGGATAATAACCAATCACAACCTCCGCGCGGGACAAGTTTTCTTCAGAAAAAGAAAAAGTAGAAGGCTGAAATCTCTCAGGAGCAGGCGAACGACTCATCTATCAATCTCTCCGAAGACTATGTCTTGAGTACCAATAATAGCAACTGCGTCAGCTACCATATGCCCGCGCGTCATCATATCAAGCGATTGCAAATGCGCAAAACCAGGAGCGCGAATCTTGCACCGATACGGTCTATTGCTTCCGTCAGATATCAAATAAACTGCAAATTCCCCTTTAGGCGCTTCAACTGCGGTGTAGGTTTCTCCCGCTGGGACGTGAAAACCTTCCGTATATAGTTTAAAATGGTGAATGAGGGCTTCCATTGATTGCTTCATCTCAGATCTCAAGGGAGGACTATACTTTCTATCATCAGTAATCACTGCCCCTAATGGCATCTCTTCAATACATTGATTAATTATTTTGATGCTTTGCAACATCTCTTCGATACGCAGCAAATATCTATCATAACAATCACCATTCTTCCCAATTGGAATATCAAAGTTCATCCTCTCATAAACATCGTATGGCTGCGCTTTTCTCAAGTCCCAAGCAATACCCGATCCACGCAGCATTGGCCCAGAGAATCCCCATGCAAGCGCTTGATCTTGTGACACAACACCGATATCAACGTTGCGCTGTTTAAATATTCGGTTTTCAGTTAGTAAACCCTCTAATTTACTAACAAAGCTTGGGAAAGATTCACAGAATTCGGAGATATCCTCTAACAAGTTATCAGGTAGGTCTTGATGAACTCCCCCAGGGCGAAAATAGTTAGCATGTAATCTGGCGCCTGTTGCTCTCTCATAAAACTCCATCAATTTCTCACGCTCCTCAAAACCCCACAACACTGGTGTCATCGCACCAACGTCCATACCTTGTGTGGTCACGTTCAACAGATGGTTTAGGATACGTGTTATTTCCGAGAAAAGGACACGGATATACTGCGCCCTTATCGGCACCTCTATGCGGGCCAACTTTTCGACGGCTAGCACGAAAGCGTGCTCTTGGCACAACGGTGAAACATAATCCAGCCTATCAAAATATGGTATCGCCTGAAGATATGTCTTGTTCTCAATGAGCTTCTCGGTACCGCGATGAAGAAGACCGATGTGAGGGTCTGCCCGCTCCACAATTTCCCCGTCTAATTCCATAACTAGACGCAGAACCCCGTGGGTCGCCGGATGTTGCGGACCAAAGTTTACTGTATAACTTTTGATTTGAGATGAGGCCACTAACTACCTTCCTCAGTTTTCCCATCGTCAGTAGCGCCGTACACAGTTCCCTCCCAAGGACTCAGGAAATCAAAACTCCGAAACTCCTGAGTAAGGGACACCGGATCATAAACTACCCGCTTCTGCTCATCGTCATACCTAAGTTCCACATGGCCAGTCAACGGAAAGTCTTTGCGTAGGGGATGTCCCTCGAACCCATAGTCCGTAAGAATTCTTCTCAGATCTGAATGATTGGCAAAAGGTATGCCGTAGAGGTCCCACGCCTCCCTTTCAAACCAGCCCGCGGCGGGAAATATCTGCGTCGCAGATGGCACAGGCACTTCACCTGATGTCTGAAGTTTTAGCCTAATTCGCTGATTGTGCTGAAGACTTAATAGATGGTAAACCACGTCAAAGCGTAGAGCGCGCTCCGGATAATCAACTCCACATATGTCCATCAAAACTTTAAACCGGCACCCCGAATCATCACGCAAGAAACTGAGAGCCTTTAGAATACCCTCAGCTCCAGTCATAACTGTTAGTTCACCGTGCTCAACACTGTATGACGCCACCTCGCCCGGTAATGCCTCTAAAATTCTACCACCCAGCTTAACCAGCGCATCATCATCGTGCATTGCTAGAGACCCCTAGAAACTAGCGCGAAATCGTACCGGTACGCCGAATTTTTCTTTGTAGCTGAAGAATGCCATACACTAGCGCTTCTGCCGTCGGCGGACACCCGGGCACGTAAATATCAACTGGCACGATACGATCACAGCCACGCACTACGGAGTAGGAGTAATGGTAATAGCCACCACCGTTAGCGCAACTACCCATTGAAATGACCCAGCGAGGCTCTGCCATCTGATCATATACTTTGCGAAGTGCGGGTGCCATTTTATTACACAGAGTACCCGCAACAATCATTACGTCCGACTGCCTCGGACTCGCCCTGGGCACAACGCCAAAGCGGTCAAGGTCATATCGTGGCATCGATGCATGCATCATCTCAACTGCACAACAAGCCAAACCGAACGTCATCCACCATAGCGAACCAGTCCGCGCCCAATTAACTAATTTGTCAGTTTGAGTGATGAAGTAACCCTTGTCAGAAAGCTCAGCGTAAGCACCGCGTGCCAATACATCAGCATTGCCTTCGTAGGCTGCAGAATCTACTCCCATTCAAGAGCCCCCTTTCGCCACTCATAAATAAAGCCGATAGTCAGAATAGCTAGAAAAACTATCATGGACCAGAAGCCAAAAATACCGATCGAACCTAGCGAGACAGCCCAAGGAAATAAAAAAGCCACCTCTAGGTCAAAAATAATAAATAAAAGCGCTACAAGATAAAACCGAACATCAAACTGTTTACGGGTATCATCAAAAGGCGCAAATCCACACTCGTATGCTGACAGTTTTTCACTATCGGGCTTCTGCCTCGCCACCAAAAACGAACCTGCAAGAATCGCAACACCCATCCCTAGGGAGATCAATAAGAAGATCAATATAGGCAAATATTCAAGAAGAAAGTCATCCATACGTTATACCCTATGAGACAGTCGCCTCACTGCAATGTGGCCGCGATTATAGAAGTGCCTTTACCGCAGCGAAAGCCACGATTAGACTCTAAGAATCCGCGCCAGTAGTGGCAGTCTTGGCACCCGAGAGACGTTGGTACGAAATTGACAGTACACTCACTCCAACAGCTACTGCAATAAATGCTAAAGTCTGATCAATCAGATTTAAAATTAGACCAGCTGTAAGGCTTTCCTCTATCCCCCAACCAGAAAGGATGGAATTAGCCAAAAGTGATAAAAGCATACCGGCTAACCAAACTGGCAAAGAGCCAAGAACAACAATAGTCAGAAGTCGCCACCCATTCCCTTTAGTCAGATTCCAACAATGTTGAAAAGTCATAGTGTCGTCCACAGAGATAGCTGGAAGAATGAGAGACAACCTAGCATACACAATGAAACCGGCTATAAGCGTTGCAATTACAAATATGGCGACAGGCGTCCCTGAACCAGCCCCGATACCGCCTCCGACTGCCATCTGAGCTAAAAACCCAAGCGACACAATCCCGGTTACAATCATTCCAAGTAAAACTCCCATCAGAAGGAAACGTGTTTGACGCCGAGACCATTTTAGCGCGCTAATTACAGTTAGGGACTCCTGCGGCAACAGGTACCGCCGATGCCAAGCTACTGAGAACATCACCACACAGATCATGCTAATAAGACCAAAGACGATTCCAATGGCCGATACAGAAATAGGAGCTTGACTACTACCCTCACCTTGGAGTGGCATAGCACTACTAATTAATAAACTGCTAAAAATACTAAGAGCAGCGACCAAAGGAAAAGATAATAAGAGGAAATCTTTCCGCTCACGCCAAACAAACCCGTAAGCTCCAATAACAGTTTGATGTACAAATATTTTATTCACGAGTGAAGATTAGCAGAGGCGTCCGAGAGTAGGAATACTTTACTGATTACTACATTAAGCCCTGTACAAATATAATATCGTTTCTGAGGAGAACTGGAGAAATGCTAGACCTTGGATTAAGAGGAAAAGTTGCCATCGTTACCGGTGGAAGCGATGGGTTAGGCCGTGCGACAGCCGAAAGACTCGCTATAGAAGGTTGCAAAGTGGTCATCTGTGGCCGCCGAAAGCAACACACAATTGATGCGGCAAATGAGATACAGTCTGCCACAGGAAATTCTGATGTTTTGGGACTGCCTTCAGATGTATCCAAAGCAACAGATATAGATGCACTTGTATGCTCCACTGTCGAACATTTCGGTGGCGTTGATATCCTAGTAAACAATGCTGGAAAATCAGCAGCCTCGGGATTAGAAGAGGTTGATGACAGCGACTGGCAAAGCGATATTGATTTAAAACTAATGGCTGCTGTCCGAACTTGCCGTGCGGTGATTCCTCTGATGCGAGACCGCGGCGGTGGAGCGATCGTTAACGCAACCATCGGCGGAGGAAAAGCACCCCCCGCAAAAGTACTTCCAACCACCGTTACACGGGCGGCAGGAATTAATTTGACCAAAGCACTGGCAAACGAGTATGCGTGCGCTGGTATAAGAGTTAACACCGTATGCATTGGCCTTATCAAGAGCGAGCAATGGGTACGCAAGGCAGGCGTTGACGACGTCGATGATTTTTATATTGAACTTGCAAAAACCATACCCCTTGGACGCGTAGGAGAAGCTAGAGAATATGCCGACCTGGTGTCGTTCTTGGTTTCAGAACGTGCAGCTTATATTACCGGAACATCAGTCAATATTGATGGTGGAATTTGCGCAGTCACTTGAAATCTGTTCAGCATTCTACGGTTAGAGAAACCCGCGTTACACATCATTTTTCGGCTAGGCGTTTAGCACTCCTTTTTCTCTTGATGGGATCACACTCTCTTTTCCTCATTCTGATTGTCTTAGGCGTAACCTCAACCAACTCATCATCATCTATATAGACGAGAGCCTTATCTAGTGTCATGGACTCTACTGGTGTTAGATTTATATGCTCATCCTTAGAAGCTGCGCGAAAATTTGTTAACTGTTTAGATTTTCTTGGATTAACATCGAGATCACCGCTCCGATTATGTTCACCAATTATCATGCCGGGATACACTAGTTCATTAGGGTTAATAAATAATGGACCACGCGCTTCAAGATTCCACAAAGCGTAGGCTACTGCCGGCCCAGTTACAGTTGAGACTAATGCACCATTTCTCTTTTGTTCTATGTCGCCCGCATATGGTAAATACCCGTGATAGCTTCGATTCATAATTCCTGTCCCACGAGTATCGGTTAGAAATTCGCTCAAATAGCCAATCAGACCCCGTGATGGCCCTCTGAACACAACTCGCTGCATTCCACCATCAGAAGGCTCTATATGCATCAGGCTTGCTCTCCTGGAACCAAGTTTCTTGACAACCACGCCCACATATTCTTCATCAACGTCAATAACAATGTCCTCTACTGGTTCCATGCGCACACTGCCTTCTTCGATGAACAATACGCGTGGCCTTCCAATCGATAACTCATAACCCTCACGTCTCATTGTCTCAATCAGTATCGCCAGTTGCAGTTCACCACGTCCTGACACTTCAAATTCATCGTCAGACTTCTTCTGTACACGTATTCCTACGTTTCCTTCACCCTCCCGTTCTAGGCGTTTCCATATTTTCCTTGCTGTAACTATTTGACCTTCTTGACCAGCAAACGGTGAATCGTTAGCACAAAAAGTCACTGCAATAGTTGGTGGGTCGATTGGCTCGGTAGGTATCGGATCGTATACGTCTAAGGCACAAATCGTATCCGACACAGTTGCGTTGGCGATACCGGATAAGGCTATGATATCCCCAGCTCGGCCGGTCTCAATTGGCACTCTATCCAGTTCCCTAAACGCCACGAGTTTAGAAATTCGTGAAGCACCGATTTCCTTGCCATGACTCGATATGGCATGGACAGTCGTATTTGGCTGAATATGGCCTGATAATATCTTTCCAGTCAGCAAACGTCCCACAAAGGGATCATATTCCAGTGTCGTTACCAACATTTTAAATGGCCCAACTTCATCGACTTTAGGAGCAGATACGTGGCTCACTATGAGGTCAAGAAGCGGTGCAATTCCTAACTTTTTTCCACACATTTCCCTTGAAAACCACCCGTCTTTTGCCGAACCAAACAAAACGGGGAAATCAAGTTGCTCATTAGAGGCCCCGAGTGCGGCAAACAAATCAAACGTCTCTTCGTGGACCTCTTCCGCGCGCTGGTCTTTCTTATCAACTTTATTGATTACAACTATGGGTCTCAGACCCAATGATAAAGCCTTTCTGAGAACAAACTTGGTTTGAGGCATAGGGCCCTCAGAAGCATCCACAAGTACAAGGGCGCCATCCACCATACTCATAATACGCTCAACCTCTCCCCCAAAGTCCGCATGCCCCGGTGTGTCTACAATATTAATCCGTTTATTATCCCAAACTACCGACGTGTTTTTAGCTAGGATGGTAATTCCACGTTCACGTTCTAGATCATTTGAGTCTAATGCCTGTGTGGGTACTTTTTGATTCGGTCTAAACGAACCACTCTGACGCAGCAAACAATCAACAAGAGTCGTCTTTCCATGATCAACATGTGCGATTATTGCAATATTTCGAATTTCCATAAACACCGGCTCAATTAAGGTAAACACGTACGAGTGCAACCACTACTAGTGAATCACCCAATCTAAAATCACTGAACAAGGTGAAACTAACAATTGGCGTATTTTCAGTGAGCACAACAAATAGTAATAGATATTCTACCGCTTGGATGATAACGGAAACATCCCTTTATCAAGACTCCTCGTATTTGAAATTTACCAAAACACTTATATATTGCGCACCAATATATCGAGATCAATGATCTTACTCACTAACGAATGACCTAAACATCTAACTCCTTCAATCTCTCTTCTGCTAGAGAATGTATAGCTCGCTTTAATTCGTCATTCGTGTCCAATAACGTGCGAAAATCTTTTACTGAAAGAGTAAGCAAATCACAAAACGTTTGCGCTTGAACATCGGCTACCCGTGGCTTCTCGTGAATCAATGCAATCTCCCCAAAGAAATCACCGCTACCAAGCCGCACTGCACTATCTTTAAGAATAACTTCTACCGCCCCCGATGTTATAAAGAACATGGAGTCACCCTTCTCTCCTTTACGGACAATGCTTTCCCCAGGCACCACTAAACGAGGCTTCAATAACTGTACAACCTGGGCAATCTGGCCTTCATTCAGTCTCCCAAAAAAAGACACCTTGGAGACCATGTCTTCGGGTTTTAAACCAAGATCCAATGGCGGTAATTCTTCGATTTTTATAGCTCGTTTTTTTACGTCTATACAAAGATCGGCATACACCTCCTTGCTGAGCACCGATTGTTCATACATGGTGCGATAGTGGCTATCTTCTAAACGGATCGCTATCCTTTGCAGATGACATTGTTGTAGGGTTTTTGAATATTCTGGATATTGCAACTGGAGCGCATTAAGGGAATCGTTTGTTCTGCCAAGACGTTGCCTAAGTATTTTTTCAAGAGACGCCGCAACATCGTTGCCAACAACTTCCTGCACTTTTGGAAGGCCATGTTTCAGTTCCCCGATTAATGCAGCTACAACAGCTATAAGTATTTCAAAACGTTCAACCAAACAGCGTCGCAGATAGGACTCCCACCCAAGATATCGCATAAGCCACAGGCCCAACTTGAAACGCCACCCAAATCCAAGGGACCTTTCCACAACGGCGTTATACCCATCAATATTTCCAGCTTTTATTCCATCAAGAAGATCTTCACTGCTCTCCAAAAGCAGTCGCACAATTGACGGTGATACATACCCTGATGCGTGGTAGGAGATATAGGACTCTCGCTCTCTATTAGCTAATGCCACCAACCCAACCTGCAACCAGTCCTCGCGTGACACCGCCTCATTCATATCACTTAGAGAAACTTTTCTACCTTCTGCCCTGGATGCATAGTCAGCAATAACTGTTTGAGAAATATCTTCATCAATTTGGTGCTCGGCGGAAACCAATCCAATTGTGCCTGCTATACGTTCCAGAGATAGAGCTACCGCTCTATCTCTAACAGCAACGTCAGATGGCGATAGCTTATCGAGCCCTAACATACGCAACACCGGTTTCATCGTTGTTGCATTAACAAATAATGTGAACAGAACAAAACCGGTGACCAGAACTCCTACAAACGTTTGCACCCCTTCATCCAAGTTTGGATTTTCTATCACCGCCAACGCCAATGCTAGAGATACAGCACCCCTTAACCCTCCCCAGAACATTACGGTTCTATACGCACCGCTAACCCGATCGGCCAAACCGATATAATTAATGACCGGCAACAACCCGTACAGAATTAATGCGCGGGCAACAAATGCGCTAACTACGAGCACTAACAGCCACCAAAGCTCTTGCATTCCAGCTTTCAGCAAAACGGTCGAAACAATTATTCCGACGAAAACAAATATCAATGAGTTAGCCCAGAATCCTAATTGCTCCCAAGTTTCCCTCAAGAGTTTCCAGGCATCTGCCGAAAGAGCCGTTCTACCCAGTGAACCAACGGTCAAAGCCGCAGTCACTACAGCCATCACTCCGGAAACGTGAAGATAATGCTCTGCAATAACAAACGATAGATACGCCAGACTTATCGTCAAACTTATCTCAACTAATGGAAGATTTCGCAGCCTACTAATAACCTGGCAAAATATGTATGCAAGTATATATCCAACCAACACACCGCCAACGAATACTTTAAAGAATGACCAAACACCCAACACAATGTTGGGTTCCGAATCACTCACCATCATTGCTGCAAGTATCGTAAATAGAACAATTGCAGTCGCATCGTTGAATAGGCTTTCACCCTCAACCAATATGGCTAGACGTTTGGGGGCACCTAGGTCTTTAAAAATTGCCACGACAGCAACAGGATCGGTAGCCGAAATTATAGCACCGAGTAATAAGCACGCTACTAATGCAGCATCGGAGACTGCCCAAAGTGCGTATCCAACGAAAAATGTTGAGATCAGCAGACCAACTACTGCCAACAATAATATTGGAGCAATATCATCGATTAATCTGCGCACATCGATGGCCAACGCTGATTCAAAAATTAGAGCAGGGAGAAAGAGAAAAAATATTACCTCTGACGTAATTTCGAAACTTCGTAGTGCAGTAAAGAAGTCACCAATTACTCCCAGGTTATCAGTATTACCTATACTGACCTGGATTGCACCAATAAGACATCCCAGGACAGCCAGAAGCACTGTGTATGGGATATTTAGGCGGTTAGCTGCTGGCAACAGACTCACGGAAATGGCGAGTAATGCCGTGAGCCCCAGAATTGAAAGCCAGAAATCTTCCATAACTTACCGCGTAATTGAAATTAAGCGACCTAACAGTGGAAGCATAACAGCAAGTTTGACCAGTCGGCAAAACGCTAAGTATAACTTTTAAGATATGATGCTAAACCTTAGTCAAGATACCCTGTCACACTCGCATAGTTCTTTTGTACAGCATCCCTCATTTGCATACGTCAACACTATCCTCGACAAGGGTTGAATATCAGGATCGAATCGCTTCTAATTTTTGGCTCTAGATAACAGATAATGACACCCTTCTGCTTTATGTAGATCGTCTATCAGGAACAATACCACTTCGGGGAACAAAATGACTGAAACCACTTTCACTGACATAATTGTAGTAGGCGCCGGTATCGCCGGCGCTGGAGCAGCCTTTGCCTTAGCTGCGCAAGGGCATGCCGTTACACTAGTGGAACGTAACTTTCCAGCTTCAGGTCCAACTGGGCAATCGTCCGCATGTTCACACGTGTTTTACCTAATGCCTGAACTGCAAAGGCTTTCAAAACGAGGTCTTGAAATTTTAAAGTCTATTTCTTCCCAAACGGGCGAAAGTGCTGGCTGGAACCAAATCGGTCATTTGTATTGCTGTGGCAACAACTCTGCCACAGCCTTTCGGAAAGCAACAAATGAGGTCAACGCCCTAGGTTGCGAAATTGAAATCCTGACAACATCCGAACTATCGCAGCTTTATCCCGATTTTAACTTTGATGGCATAGAAATGGGCGTTTGGGAGCCAACTGGCGGATACGCTGATTCCTATAGTGCCACTAATGCTCTAGTGACAGCGGCCAGGAACTTAGGGTGCAATGTAAGGCTGAATACAGAGGTAGCGAGTATTGTAATTCAAAATGGTCAAGTAATTGGCGTTCAAACTAAAGAGGGCCATACCATTCACTCTGACAAGGTTCTCCTTGCCACCGGCATTTGGACACGCCCCCTCCTTCAACAAGTTGGCGTGGATTTGCCCATTTTTATTGAACGTCACACCATGACGGTACTTGACGCACCTAATTATGCCCGACGAATTCTACCAGTCTGTTGGGCTGATGACATTTTGATGAATTACGGGAGGCCAGATGGCAATAGCACCATATTGTTAGGCACATGGGCAGGTGGAGGAACCGGCTTTCGCCATGAAAGAACGAATCAGGAGAGACAAGTCAATAACCCAGATACTCATGATGCAGTTGCCAACTCTGAAGAAACGTTGAATATTTTGAGGTCGTTCCTACCCCGCATGCCGATGCTGGCAGATTGTGGAATCAGACCAGGGTACACTGGCCTTTACGATATGAGCCCTGACGATAACCCAATTATTGATTCCGCACCCAACATAAATGGCCTTTTCATCATCTGTGGCTCATCTGGGCACGGATTCAAAATGGGAGCAGGAGTTGGTGAAGCAGCCGCTGCAATGGCGATGGGGTATAAACCTGATGTGCTATCACCTTTCACCATAGATCGCTTTGAAGAGTAATCTTTTTCTGGTTAGGTGTTTATTGGAACCCATCCACCCACTTGGTGGGGCCTATAGAGTGTTGGTGAGCCTCTATTACGGCCCCTTCACTTTTATCTACGCAAGATAAGGGCGATCAAGTGGATCCGCCAATCCGATAGCAGAATAATCTATTGCACGATCGACGCAAAACTCCCAACGGATTCCATCGTGATCAAGCAGAAATAAGCTACGTTTGTTGATATCGTTAATCTGCCGTTCAATATGGACACCGTCTTCGATAAGCGATGCTACAGATTGCTCCAACGATTCTTCGTCAGCAAGTTGGAATCCGCAGTGATGCATTCCTACTTGCTCACCTTCTCTTGCCTGAAAGATCGATAGATTGTAGTCACCCATATCGCCCTCGAAAATTGCGTAACTATCGTCATCGGCTACGTGAACTTTGTTCAGCCCTGCAACATGCTCATAAAAATGCATCGCCCTTTTAACATTCGACACCACAAAGGCACAGTGCGTAATACGTAATGGATGCAACGGAGCATCATCTACACCATATAGACGTGGATTAGGGTCATAACGAGGATCAGCATGAGGCTCTTTATCGCCCGGATTCCATACACCTGTTATAAGCTCTAATTCTCCTTGAAAAATACTTCGCCAATCCTTTAGCTCGTCAGCATAAAATTCGTGCAGATTGCCATCTGGATCCGGAATGTAGATGCTATGAGAAATTTGATGATCAGCAAAAAAGGCGACAGCTTGATCTGTCTTTCTAAGGCGATCTATGGCCTCAACCAGAAGAGATTCATTGTGCATCTCCCAGCCGAGATGAAAAAGTCCAGTTTTTCCCGATATTTCCTTAGCGATTAACACTGAGCCATCGCGACCTACCCGATCCTCCCCATCTGTGATTTGCACCATTCCAATATCGTGATGGGTATTTCCGTTGCCAAGAAAGCTCGCCAAAATTCCCGGCTCAGTCGCCTCGACGTGAAAACCAAAGACTTTGTTATATTGTTCTGTATTTCTCTGGCAATCCCCTACCCAAAGGTTAACGTGGCCAAGACGACGAGGACCGAAGCTTATCGCTTCGCTAGATACGTTGCTACTATCATTCATACCTGTTTCTCCTTAGTGAAACTGTCGTCCAGAAAAACACACATGCTAGCACCTATTGAATGTTCTAAACATTCACCATCATTGTACCGCCCCACACTATATTACAGAGTACTGAAGTCACAGCCTAACACATAAGCTCCGATTATAGACGTGTTGATTTCTTGCTGGTGTTGGGGGTGCTACAGCCGTTCCTCTCGGCATAATAATAGGTGTTGCGATCTTAAAGGAGAAGCCATTTGTGTTAATGTTTCACGCGCGTCTAGCATTGAACCTTCTATATAGATAAGAACTTTGTGCTGAAACCTGATATCAATCGTTGACGCGCGATCCAGCCTGCTACATACGAGCTAAGACAACAGTAACTTGGTTTGAGGTAAAAATGACAAGCGTTAATAACTTTTCCATAGAGAAATTGTTTCGGATTGATGGGGATGTGGCCTTGGTTACGGGTAGTGGAGATGGATTGGGCCGAATCAGCGCTCTAGCACTGGCAGCAGCTGGTGCTGACGTGGCAGTTACTGATGTTGACCCAATTAGCGCGGAAAAGGTCGCAGATGAAATATGCAAAGAGGGAGGGCGAGCCCAATCATTTAAGCTCGACGTGAGTGATCGTGAGCAAATCAATTCAGTAGTTGACGAAGTGGCTAATACCTTTGGCAAATTAAATATTCTTCTCAACAATGCTGGCATCGCTCGGAGGCAACCATCCGAAGATCTTTCCGATGAAGAGTGGGACGCGGTTATCGAGGTAAATATGACCGCACCGTTTATGTGTGCCCGAGCAGCAGCTCGACACATGTTACCGCAAGGTGAGGGAAGAATTATCTCAATGGCGTCAGTTATGGGATTCAGAGGCAACGCATTATTTCCGCACGCCGTATACCAGACCTCGAAGGGGGCACTGATTAACATGACACGCTCTCTCGCTGCAGAGTGGGCGAACCGCGGCATCCGCGTCAATGCCATCGCTCCACACTTCTTCTACACCAATCTAGCAGCAAAACTTCGAAATGATCGACCAGATCTGGTCGCAGCGATAGAGGCGCGAACACCTATGGGCCGTCTTGGTAATCCGGATGAAATAGCGGGTGGAATAATCTACCTTGCCAGCGGTGCTTCTGCGCTAGTAACCGGCCACACACTCGCTATTGACGGTGGCTGGCTAGCTGTCTAGTTACATTGTGGGATCAGTTGTCGATACTACGAAGGAATCTCTTTCGGAATCAGCGTGTGTACTTAATGGATCCCGCACCATACTGCTTTAATGCTGGAAGAAGCCCCACTAGGGCACCAAGCTTATCGACCAAAACAAATGAAATGCTTTCCCTGACCCTTCTGCCCCAAATAGTTTGCCATACCACAGTGTTCTAGACAGATAATGGTCTTAATATTCAATTCAACTCAACTCACCCCTGTCACCAGATGAACAGCTAACACGACCTGGAACGACATGACCTCCACCTCTATAGAACTACAAGAACTAGCTGCGGAGGGCGCTGGCTATCTTTTGAGAGTCATCAAAAATATCAAACTCTGTCTGCAATCCATCTTTTACAACAAACATGTGAACTGATTGTGAATCCAGATTATCTGCCGTGTAGCGAACACGAACGTAAACTCTGTCATCCTCAGCAGTAACTCCCAGAATCTCCAGATTGAAATTTGGAAATCGTATAGGAATTTGTGACAAGAAGTTCGCAAGCCAGTCATCAAATCCTTGATATTCCCGCGATAACTCATGATCACCGTTTACTCGAATCACACAATCCTCATGGTAAATGCTTCCCAGACTTTCCATGTCGCCACGCGAAAAAGACTCGTATCCACTCAAGACAATCTCTTTTGGGGTCATTTGGTTTTCCCTTATGGGTTAACGGCCACAATAACCAATACATCTTTATCATACCATATTGGCCCAAAATCGACTAAATTGTTCGTCTATGTAAATACCCAATTTTCCAGAAGGTGATCTGTTATGCGACGTTACATGATACAAATCAGTTTTAGCACAAAAAGCGTTCAGGGCCTGGTAGCCAAACCACAGAATCGAAAAACCCAGGCAAATGCTGTTGTTAAGCAGCTGGGCGGTAAACTTGTAGATTACTACTTTACTTTTGGCGAATGGGACGGAGTCGTGATTGCAGACCTTAAGAACGATGTTGATGCTATGTCCGTTGCGCTGATGATCGGTGCATCAGGTGCCGGGAGCACGAAAATCACGGGACTACACAGTATGGCCGATGCAATGAAAGCAATGAGAAAAGCCAATTCCATCGCTTACAAACCGCCGGCTGGATAAGGTTTTGGAATGCCATTTCCATCCACCGATACCATCAATTCAGCTAATGCGGAGGTATTGTCTCACATTGCTGAGGCTGATCCCTATCTGGTTGATATCATCCCGGCCGGAGAGATAGTTAGCGATCTTGGTACTTACGAGCTTCTTCATGCGGGTCCTCCCCTACGAGGATGGAACGAAGCTCGTACGGTAGGGGCTCTTCGAGGCTCTATACTTGGATCAATACTGCATCTCGGCTGGGCAGAAAGTCTTGCTGATGCGGAAAAACTGATGACTTCTGGCAAGATTACATTGCGGTCGGCGAATGATAGTGGTGGAGGCGGAACCTACGCTGGCGTCATCTCCCGAACAACGCCTGTCCTTGTCACTGAGAACCGTGCAGCCAACATTCGAGCATTTGCCGCTATTAACGAAGGGCGCGGCAAGGCATTACGTTATGGAGCGAACGACTCTGAGACTCTTAAGCGTTTGGCATGGATAGAAGGCGAACTAGCTGATGTGCTTGGGCTGGCAATCCGCCGTTCAGGTGGTATTAATTTAGGAGATATTCTTTCTCAAGCCCTCCACATGGGTGACGACGGCCATAGTCGCCAAAAGGCGGCATCATCATTAATTCTCAACGCCCTCGCCCCACACATAACCGCATCAGCAAGTTCAAAAGATTCTTCTGAACGAGTGTTATCATTTATGGCAGCAAACGATATCTTCTTCCTACCACTGACAATTGGTGTTGCAAAATCAACGATGGCTGCGGCCACTGGTGTGGCCAACTCTACTGTAGTTACATGCATGGCTGCCAATGGTATTCAATTTGGCATAAAGATCAGCAGCTTTCCAGATAAGTGGTTCACAACACCTGTACCCAGTGTGACAGGTAAGTATTTCGAAGGTTATGACCTGTCTGATGCCAATCCAGTAATCGGTGACAGTGAAATCTCGGAAACCATGGGTCTTGGTGCCTTCGCAATGGCAGCTGCCCCGGCCTTAGCTGCTTACGTAGGAGGAACACCAGAGGAGGCGACTCGATTAGCGGTCGAAATGTATGACATTACCTTAACAGAGCATACCCGCTTTAAAATTCCACAGCTTAATTACAGGGGAACACCCACTGGCATTGACGTGCTTAAAGTCGTCGCCCAAGAATTAACACCGCTATTCAATACCGGTATTGCCCATAAGGAACCTGGGGTTGGCCAAATCGGCGCTGGTTTCGTTCGCACTCCATTGAGCTGTTTTCGTGCAGCCCTCGAAGCTTTCAACGAAGATTAGACCTGAGAGATTTACCTTTTTTTGACATCAAATCATAGATAATTTACGACTACGTAGCGTCAATCCTGAACAAGCCAAATCACCTCGAAAGGACCCAACTGTGACTTCACGTTCCACAGAACGTCTGGTAACCGTCTTTCAACTCAGGACCCGGAACATAATACGTTTGGTTGTCAGAGAACTCCTCAAACGGTCGGAGGAGAACGGCCAAAAGATTTGTAAAGGGTTTCATGTCGTTGCGATCAACAGCGGCAGATAATGCCTCTTCGACTTTGTGGTTTCGTGGAATACAAATAGGATTACAAGCGTCCATACGTGCTGCTCTTATTTCCGGCTTAATCCCCTCATGTTTTATGCGTGAATGCCAACAACGTAGCCAATCATCGAAAGCAGTTGGCTTAGCGAAGAGATCTCTCACCTTGTTACTATCACCCCGCAGCACATGTGGAAGCTGCCGAAACACAAGTGTAAAGTCAGTCTGACATTCTTCCATCAATGCAAGCAGGTCGTTTATAAGCCTTGGATCACTTGGCCTCTCTGTCGAAAGTCCAATCTTGGCTCGCATACCTTGTAACCAATAGGCGGAATAGAGAGACTGGGCCTCCTCCAACGCTTCAGTTAACCACCGAACCGCTCTATCTTCATTCGAGTCGACAATGGGAATAAGCGTCTCAGCCAGACGAGCCAAATTCCATAGCAGCATTACTGGTTGGTTTGCATAGGCATAACGCCCATGATGATCAATGGAACTAAAAACTGTATGAGCTGAATATTTATCCATAAATGCGCAGGGCCCGTAATCGATAGTTTCGCCTGATACCGACATATTGTCCGTGTTCATTACCCCATGGATAAACCCTATGTTCATCCAGCGAGATATTAGAAACGCCTGCGCGTCAGCAACAGCCTTAAAGAACGCAAGGTATAGATTCTTCTCACCAGCAATGTGCGGGTAGTGGCGTGTGATGGAATAATCCGCAAGTTCCTGCACTTTATTCAACTTACCGCGAGCAGAAAAATATTGGAAAGTTCCTATCCGAATATGGCTTGCAGCAATTCGAGTGAGAACAGCACCCGGTAGTGAAATTTGGCGTTTCACCATCTCGCCCGTCGTCACAGCAGCTAAAGCACGAGTTGTCGGAACACCGAGAGCGTGCATGCACTCACTGACCAAGTATTCGCGAAGCACTGGTCCGAGAGCAGCTCTACCATCACCGTTACGTGAGAATGGTGTGGGACCCGAGCCTTTAAGCTGTATATCCCGACGGTGCCCTTGAGCGTCAACCACCTCTCCCAGGAGCAACGCTCGTCCATCTCCCAGCTGTGAAGTAAAATGGCCAAATTGATGACCGGCATAAACCTGCGCAAGTGGCTCTGCGCCATCGGGAATCAGATTTCCAGAAAAGATTTCAGAACCAATCTGTGACGTATTTATCGCCGCATCAAGACCGAGTTCATCGGCCAGAGGTTTATTAAATTGGATGAGTTTTGGTGCAACTACCGGGGCTGCGTTACAAAAGACATAAAACCCATTGAGGCTCCGCGCAAAAGTATTATCAAAGGGAAATTTTGGACAGGTGTGACCTAGGCGTTGCATAACCTTCGTTTCATAGCATGCAATTCACAAAATTCGAAATTCAATCCTCCTTGCCAACAAAAATTGTGACAGACCACTATCCCCTATATTGCCCCGGTCGAGAGGGTTTTTGCGGTTAAGTTGCCCCTGCTATAGTCCTTCGCAGCTTGCTCAAGTTCCGCCTCTGTATTCATCACAAATGGCCCCCTTCGAGCCACGGGTTCATTCAGCGGCTCTCCTTCACAATACAATAGCCTTGCACCTGATTCCCCAGCGTCTATCTCTATTTTTCCACCTTGGTCAAATAGAAGAACTGAGGGCGAGGTTACCTCTTGGTTTTGCCCAGGACTAACCTCAGCATTGATTGATCCGCTATAGACACACATAAACAAATTCATTTCTAATGGTGATTCTATAGACCATGAAACATTCTCTTCAAGCACTACATCAAGAATTCGCGCTGCAATCTTCGGACGGGCCGCACCTCGCCTTCTATCATAAGTTCCTGCAATGACTCTCACAGTGACGCCTCCCAACATTAAAACGGGAACTTCAGTGGCAGATATGTCCTGATATGAAGGTCCACACATTTTAAGATAAGAAGGCAAGTTGACCCACAGTTGAAATCCGCTTAATCGCCCCTCTATCATCTCGGGAATTTCACTGTGAATAATCCCACTTCCAGCCGTCATCCATTGAACATCCCCCGGGCCAATTACGCCTTCATTACCGACAGAGTCCTTGTGGCGAATTAAACCTTCATGAACGATTGTTACAGTTTCAAAACCTCTATGAGGATGATCTGGAAATCCAGCAATATATGAGGCAGGATCATCAGAATCGATGCGGTCGAGCATGAGAAATGGATCTACCATGCCGAGATGCACTGTTCCAATCATCCTTGTTAATTTAACGCCAGCACCATCAGTGGCAGGAACACCTGGCACACAGTTGATCATCATTTTCTTTTCATTCACTTTGGTCATGACTCTAACCTCGCGTGCGTGAGGGAACCGCGTTGATGTTCAACATAATATCCTTGATGGACATATCAAGCGCACCATTTGGAATGAGAAGGTGATCTTCTTTTACTAAATGATTCCCCCGGATCCGCTTCCGCGAATCTGCGTCCAAGCTCTTAAAAAAACCGTCCGAATTCACAAGATCTATTCGTAGCAACGGGCGCAATCTAATGCCCGTAGTGTAAACTTCAGCTACATGATGCCATGGTACCAGGGGCAATTTCCAATCCGCAAACCATAGTCCCTCTCCATCAATCGTCATTGCTGCTTTATCAACCCAAACGCCCCGCAGCGCTATGATCACCGCTATCGCTATGCCACCGCACGCAAGCCCAACCAAGTCATGGTCCCTCACATAATCTTCGACTAACAAATAACTGGCTACTCCGACCATAAACAAGAGACCCGAAATAACCACAACGGCCGTTCTTCGCTGCCCATTCATGGTCTGAACCCGTACTGGACGCGACTTCCGTAGAAGCCTCCTCAATTGTGGCCGACTGCGTAGCTTCACTCGTCTCATGAGCTCCTGACAAAGCACTTTCCGATACCGTGGTTTTGGTATCAATCACATCACTGTACTCTGCTTCAAGTTCCTCTATTTTTGCCTTAATGATTTTCAGTTCGAGATCCAATACCTTTCTTTCTTTATAATACTCCAGTTTCCGCTCGAGTTCCTCTATCTCATCAGCCCTAGTAATGTTGACGTATGCCGTCGGTACCACGAACAGAAGAGATAGCACGACAATTACAGAAAGATAGTAGCTTTTCACTTAAACCCCAGAATAATTTAAGCCCTTTGTACCCAATAAAACACGTACATCTTATTTTTGGATAATCAGTAAGGAAATAAGTACGAACTTCAACGACGTAATGTTCGGCGAGAGTATGGAAGAGTCACGCCCACTTGAATGCAGTGATCCCTTATCTGAGCTAGCGTCTTCCAGCACGACAGAATTACCCCCATCGTCCACTAATTTCCGCCTTGCCAATAATTATGTCCCCATATTTTCTCTCAAACCTTTTTCTGGTTATTTTGCTAAGCCTCTTTGTGAACTCAGTATTCAGTGCGTACACAGCCAACGTGTATCTATGTTCTCCATTGGGCGGGCACATTCCTTGATAGGCTTTGCCCCCTGAACCATTGCTGCCCAGTTTCCCAAAGCCAATCTTCTTTCCACGTTTTTTTGAGGGAATCGATTCTGTGTCAAATGGAACATTGCTTACATTCCAATGAACGTATGTCTTTCCAATTACTGACTTAGCATCAGGATCATCCATAATGATCACAAGAGAGACTGTGCCGTCAGGAACGTCATGGATATCTATTTCCCATGAATGATCTTTTCCACCTTGCTTGGAGCACGCATATATTTTGGGCAATTTTCCACCATCCTCAAATGCTGGAGACGTCACCTCAAAAGCATGGGCCGTGAAGGATAAGAACCAAGCAAACAAAACGGCATGTAACCCAAACAAAACAGCTTTCATAATCTTTCCTTCTAAATTCTTAATGGTTAAATTTTTTTAAACCCCTTTATTAAAATGTTGCAACATCTGTGGTGATCACCCTTCCGAGGCCGGCATCGGCGTGGCACCTGATATTTGATAAATGATTTTTCCATCTTTGACCAAACGAACAAGTAAAGTCGCATCATTGGAAACATTTGGAATTTCAAGTATAGAGTGACTGACTATTACTTCATCGTTTTCATATATCAGGCGGCGATTATGAGCCGTCATATCCTCTCTAACTCCGCTCATGATCAAGTCTATAACCTGATGCTTATTTAATTTATCTCCTTTTGCCGGACGCTCCAACACATAGTCATCGTGCAAAAGACTCTCCAATTGAGCTCTATCTAGATCGTTGCAGGCTTTAAAATATTTCTCAAACAGGGACATGTGTCTCTCCCAAAACTTTCCATACTTACATTTCTACCGCTGTCATAAGTTTATGGTAACGCCAAACAGAAATTACGGAAATAGGTTCGGGCTGCCACAAAAAACATTTTCAAAACGCAAATTTCGGCAGTAAAAACACGATCACTCTTCCTGAAACGGTACGACGTACTTTTCCCAGTACTCCGAGGCCAATGCCTTTCCTTTGGCAATCTGGTCGGGAGTCATCTGCTCTTCCACAATACCTTTGTTTCTCCTGGCATCATACTCCCCCTGCGTGGCAGAAATACTCCACCATGCATAGGCTTCCACATGGTTCTGAGGGACACCTTTGCCCATGGCGTAGAACAAACCAAGATTGTACTGAGCCTGCTCATGCCCTTGCTCGGCCGCCTTGTGGTACCAGTGGGCTGCTTGGGCGTTGTCCTGGGGGACTCCCTCGCCGTTATCGTACATGTAACCAAGGTTGCCCTGAGCTTCTGCATGCCCCTGTTCAGCAAGCACCTTCCAAAGCCGCAACGCTTTCTTAAAATCACCTGCATTGAAAGCGGAAACTCCATCCTCCCAATCCCCAGCCACGACAGGCGTGGTAGACAACATGAGGACGGTCAGTACGGCTAGCAGAGTACGCATGCCTGATATTCTGCCCCTAAATGGGAAATTCAGCTAGTCTCAGAATCAACATCACAGCTATACCGGCCTCATGTGGTGCTAGTCTTTTGTTTTGGATTATTCCTCGTTCCTTGGTGAACTTGGGGATAGTGGATTTTTCGTAATCCACCCTCCACGACAACCAATTGACGACGATGATGGCGATAACTATTAAAGTTTATTCCAATCCCTCTGCCAGCATAAATGAGCCGTATTCGGTATCAGTATTGTCAGTTCGGTGAGCCACAATCGATTTATAGTCATCACTTTCCAATGCCTCCGTTGCCTTTTCAACACTTGGAAACTCTGCAATGACATGGACGTCAAATTGTCGTCCTTCATGATGAGTAACATTAGGTGTCCGCACTAGAAAACGACCATCGAATTTGGCGAACACATCAGCAACTACAGATGCGTAGTTTGCCATAAAGTCACCAGGATTAGTCATTTTTACCATCGCAATAACATAACCTTTAGCCATCAGTTCATCCTTCCTTTTTTTGCATAGAGAGTTAAAGCCATTCAGTAAGAATTTAAGTTAGAATAATTACGCTTACAATGGAAAAATCCGGCTGACTGTGCGTGGCAAACGGTTTAGAGATGCTCATTTTAATTCGATATTGAAAAAGAGATTAGCAAAAGAAGCATTACTGAAACGTGCATATCTAGATGTATGGTCAGAAATCAGTATGGAAGTGGTGGATAAGCCAATTTCGATGAGTAATTTTGGGTCTTCCAGTAATGAATTAAGTCTAGTTACTCAACAACCTTTGTATTCGTTAAACCAGTTGAATAGTTCTTGTTCTTATCTGGTTAACAAACTTCCATAGAATCCGTATTTTTACTTAACTTAAACATTGCCTCCGCAAGACGGAGACTAAGATCAGAGTGACGCCTGGCAAGAACCGGAGAAAATATTTTTTCTCCTTTTAATTTCTGTAATTGTTGAAAAATATCATTTAGTTTGGGCACGACCTTTCCGTTTATGAATATACTATGTCGAAAGATTGGTCGCTTTACCCCATCCCTCTCGTAGAGTCCGCTGAGCAACTATTACCTCAATTACGGGTTGTGGATTGATGGCAACCCCTCCCGCATGGCCTCGGTGTATGAGTCGAACGACGGCCTCCGCGTATCTTGACGTGAGTCCAAGTCATTTTGACCGACTTGTTCAAGAAGGCGTGATGCCAAAGCCGAGGGTTGTTGGAAAACAAAAGGTTTTGTGGGACGCAAATGAATTGGAAGAGTCGATAAAAAATTTGCCGAAGCAAGAAGAAAAAACCAATGAATGGAAGGAAAATTTTAAAGGTGGATAAAAATTTCATTAGATACTCCTTTGATAGCAAATATTAGCAATTCTAGATAACTAGACAGAGTCTTAAAACTCTACTCAATCGATTATGTATGTTACGTTGATTACATATGCTTTTGCCAACTTGGGTTTTAAAAAATATTAAT
>CAJWJK010000016.1 GCA_913041535.1 uncultured Alphaproteobacteria bacterium | reverse complement strand
TAAATACCTTTTGACCCCTTATTAATCTTAAATAATGGTGGTTGAGCTAAAAAAATATTTCCATTTTCAATTAGTTTATTAAATGGCTTATTATTAAAAAAAGTTAATAATAGAGCCCGGATATGTGATCCGTCTACGTCAGCATCTGTCATAATAATTATCTTGTCGTATCGCAGTTTAGCCGTTGAGAAGCTGTTGCCGGAGCTGCAGCCTAGTGCCTGTATTAGATCAGCGATCTCCTGGTTACCCTTGAGCTTCGTCCGAGCTGCGCTAACGACGTTTAGAATTTTTCCGCGGAGTGGCAAAACTGCTTGAGTTTCTCGGTCCCGTGCTTGTTTGGCGGAGCCACCTGCTGAATCGCCCTCAACAAGGAACAGTTCTGTACCATACGCTTCTTTCCGGGAACAATCTGCGAGCTTTCCAGGCAATGGGCTTTTATGAACAGCCGATCGTCTAGAGACTTGTCGTTCTTCACGTTTTGTCAGTCTGTCTTCTGTACGCGCTAGAACTGTATCAAGTAGTGCTGTTGCCATAGCTGGGGCTCCGGATAGCCAGTGATCAAAATGGTCACGAACTATTCCCTCTACAGTACGAGAGGCTTCAGGATTACTAAGTTTATCTTTGGTCTGACCAAAAAACTGAGGATCAGTGATAAATAGTGACAGAAATCCCTTTGCTCCGCCCAAAACGTCATCGGAGTTGATATTAGTGGCACGTCGATTGTTTATTCTTTTCCCATATTCTTTAAGTCCCTTTGTCAGTGCTGCACGAAACCCGGCCAAGTGGGTTCCACCTGCAGGAGTTGGCACGGTATTACAATATGACTCAAGGAACGTTTCGCTTGAGGATGTCCAATGAATGGCCCATTCAATACCGGCACCCTCATGGTTGCTCTCTATACGGCCGGAGAACGGATTACAAGTTACAGTATCCAGTTCTTTGACGATATCAGCCAAGTATTCTTTAAGACCATTAGGAAATTTTAAAATGCTTGATTCTGGCACTCTTTTATCTTTAGCCAAGTGCCCATTACAATTCCAACGCACCTCAGTGCCAGCGAAAAGGTATGCTTTGGCACGAGCCATCTTATACACCCGCTCCGGATCAAAAGCTGCATCCTTGCCAAAAATGGTTGTATCTGGCCGAAACTTTATCGTGGTGCCACGCTTTCGTGATACTTTCTGTGCAAAAAGTTCCGATACGGCAGAGCCCTTCTCGTAACGTTGAAACCACAGCTTTCCGTCGCGAGAAACTTCTACTTCCAGCCATTCTGAGAGAGCGTTAACTACGGAAAGGCCAACGCCATGGAGTCCTCCAGAGGTTTTGTACACTTCATTTCGGAATTTTCCGCCAGAATGCAGGGTTGTCATGATTATTTCGAGAGCTGAGCGGTTTGTATATTTGGGGTGAGGATCAACAGGTATACCACGGCCATTATCACTAACTTTCATTACGCCATTGGCGGCGAGTTCAACATCCATACGACTGGCCGCACCCGCGACGATCTCATCCATTGCATTATCTAACAGCTCTGCGGCCAAGTGGTGCAATCCATTTTCATCGGTGCTGCCTACAAACATGCCGGGTCGCCGACGAACCGGTTCGATGCCCTCCAGAACCTCGATGTCTGCTGCTGTATAATTCTTTGAGGGTTTTTGGCTATGAGCTAGGGAATTGTCCATAATTCATATATATGCCGAAAATGATGTCAGGGCCAGCGAGCCTCTATGATAGAGGCGTAGATCTTTGAGCGCACTATAGGGTATAAGTGTGTGGATCTACAACAATATATAGTGTTTTGGTTCCATGAATACTCAAGATCATAAGTATAGCCGACCCGAGCCAGCTATTCGCAATATGCCGCTACCAGGAGATGCTAATGCTAATGGGGACATTTTTGGTGGATGGATACTTTCTCAGATGGACCTTGCTGGTAGCATTGTTGCCAACGAGCGGGCCGAAGGGAGGACAGTTACTGTTGCGGTTGAGGGAATGAAATTCCATCGGCCGGTTTTTGTGGGCGACACCGTCAGTTGTTATGCTCGTGTCGTGCGTGTCGGCAGCACTTCAATAACGGTTGATATTGAAACTGTAGCTAAACGCAGAAACTTACGCGAGGAGGTCACGGTAACTGAGGGCACATTTACCTATGTCGCTATCGACGATGAGGGAAATCCCCGCAACGTCAAATAGGTAACATTGGAGAGTCTTTATTAGGTTGAGTAATACATCGAGAATTCAACCGGATGAGGGGTGTGCTCAAGTTTGTGTACTTCCTCCCACTTTAGTTCCAAATAGCCATCGATCAGATCGTCACCGATCACATCTCCTTTCTTTAGAAAATCACGATCATCATTTAGCGCATCTAGTGCTTCTCTGAGACTGCCACATACCGTTGGGACATTCTCAAGCTCTTCTGGCGGAAGGTCATAGAGATTCTTGTCAATAGGATCGCCCGGATGAATCTTGTTTTCTATTCCATCAATCCCAGCCATAAGCATTGCAGAGAATGCTAGGTAAGGGTTGGCTGTTGCATCAGGAAATCTCACTTCAACGCGTTTCCCGCTTGGACTAGCGGAAAAAGGAATACGACATGATGCTGATCGATTGCGTGCAGAGTACGCAAGCAATACGGGTGCCTCAAACCCGGGAATTAGGCGTTTATAACTATTCGTGGTGGGGTTAGTGAATGCATTCAAGGCTTTGGCATGTTGCATTATTCCGCCAATGTAAAAAAGCGCAGTTTCGGAGAGATCGGCGTAGGCGCTACCGGCAAAAAGTGGTTTATCGTCTTTCCATACCGACTGGTGAACATGCATTCCAGAGCCATTATCTTCCAATACTGGTTTTGGCATGAATGTCGCTGACTTTCCGTATGCGTGAGCCACATTCTGAACGACGTACTTGTAGATTTGCATGTTGTCAGCAGAACGCACCAGCCCCGCTCTGTTCATTCCAAGCTCGTTTTGACTTGGCGCTACTTCGTGGTGATGCTTTTCAGTCTCTAGCCCCATATCACCCATGACAGACAGCATTTCCGCCCGCAGGTCGCTCATCGAATCAACTGGTGGGACAGGAAAATACCCTCCCTTGGGACTTGGGCGGTGGCCATAGTTGCTCGATTCAAAAGAGCGACCACTATTGTAGGGACCTTCTTCTTGATCGATACAGTAGAATGTCTTGTTGGCACTTACATCAAAGCGCACATCATCAAAGATAAAAAATTCTGCCTCAGGCCCGAAATATGCGGCATCACCAATTCCTGCATATTTCAAATAGGCTTCAGCCCTTTTTCCTGCCGATCGTGGATCTCGACTATATTCTTCACCGGTTGATGGTTCGTGGACATCACAGAACATGATTAACGATGGCTGCGCTGAAAATGGGTCCATCACTGCAGTTTCGGGGTCCGGCATTAGTGACATATCAGATTCATGAATAGACTTCCATCCGGCAATGGAAGAACCGTCAAACATTATGCCATCGGAGAACATCGCCTCGTCAACCATATGCGAGGCCACGGCCAAATGGTGCCACTTGCCACGAGGGTCGCAAAACCTAAGGTCTACGTAAGGGACTTCATCATCTTTAATAGTTTTCAAGACGTTCGTAATGTTATCCGACATGGCTCGATCCTTAAACTTATATGTTGGGTGCTCTGTTACGGTTTAGTCTGTAGTGAAGTATAAAACGTGAAGCATGATATTATATTGCATCGGAACCTCGCTCGCCTGTCCTAATACGAACCGTTTCCTCAAGTTTTGTGACAAATATCTTACCGTCACCAATTCGGCCCGTTTGTGCGGCTTGTTGTATAACTTCAATGGCACGGTCCACTAGATCATCCTCTACGGCTATCTCAATCTTAACCTTAGGTAGAAAATCGACGACGTAATCTGCACCACGGTATAGCTCCGTGTGGCCCTTTTGGCGGCCGAAACCTTTGGCTTCAATAACCGTCATTCCCTGCAAGTTAATTTCGTTCAAGGCGTCCTTTACCTCGTCCAGTTTGAAAGGCTTGATAATGGCCTCAATCTTCTTCATATCACAGCTCCTCTCCCATAGTTTGGAATAGAGCGAATAACGGTTGGTTTGGTCAAGACATCATTCAAGAAAATGTGCCACTCCGAAGGTAATTCGGTGAGCGTACGAAGAGTTTCCCAGTGCATAGATCTATAGTCGTTCAGCATCACACACAAGCGCCGTAAAATCAAAAATTAGAATACCAATATTAGTAAGCAAAGAAATTTGTGTACCAAGCGATTAATTAACCAACACAACGTGATACGGGTGTGGAGAATATGGTTGATGGGTCAGTTCCTATATAAGAATGGCTGTTTCTAATATTGGTCACAATAGAAATTTTAGTTTTTGGAGGCCAGGACCGGATTCGAACCGGTGTACACGGATTTGCAATCCGGTGCGTAGCCTCTCCGCCACCTGGCCTCATCAAAAAAATTTATTCAACACATCTTTCAATAAAGAGGCGATTGGTGGCTGTATAGGTGCTGGCTTAAAGTCGGTCAAGGTGTCGCAAGTGAAGTTTATCAAATATGTATTGCCGTGTTCGCGGTCAATTAAACACTAAAGATGCAGTTGAATACACTCTTTAGTTGCGTATCTGCCTCTGGCGTCCTATATAGCGGACTAATTTTCAGAGCTCGATAGTTGGGTTATGGGCGAATTCGCGCGTGCGCGGGATAACATGGTTCTAAGCCAGCTTAGACCGGGTGGGGTGCGTGATGAACGCGTGGTTTCCGCAATGTCTGCGGTGCCTCGAGAAGCGTTTGTTTCTGAAGGCCAACGTCCTATCGCTTATATTGATGCAGACCTTTCAGTTGGTGGGGGTCGGTATTTGATGGAGCCATTAATATTTGCGCACTTATTATCCGCTGCCAAGATTGATCGACATGATATCGTGCTCGACGTTGGGTGTGGAACTGGGTATTCCACTGCAGTGCTAGCAAGGCTTGCGGACACGGTTGTTGCTCTGGAGTCTAGTGATGAGCTTACGCAACGTGCGGATAAAACATTGGATGACTTGGGCGTCGACAACGCAGTGGTGGTGTGTCGTCCATTGAAACAAGGCTATAGCCAACAGGGGCCTTATAATGTGATTGTCATCGAAGGCACCGTTCCCTCAGTGCCTGATGAATTGGTGGATCAACTTGATGAGGGAGGGCGCCTGGTGGCTGTAATAGGTTCTTTGGGTATAGGGCGGTGCACCCTAATTGAGCGAATTGAAGGTCTAGTCAGCTCTCGAACAGTTATGGATGCGGCTGTTCCGGAATTATCAGAATTTTCGTCTAAAACGGGCTTTATATTTTGAGATCGAATTATATATGGAAATAAGTAATCGCACGGCCCTTCGCATCCTCTCTAGAAAATATCGGTTATGGTGGTCGGTGAATATTATTGGCATCGCAATTGTTGCCATTCTTACGTCCGAATCAGTTTCCGCCGAGACTCTTCAGGATGCTATGGAAAGTGCGTACCAAAACAATCCCATATTGAGGGCAGAACGTGCGGCACTTCGCGCTGTTGATGAGCAGGTGCCCCAGGCATTATCAGGGTGGCGTCCCACTGCTCAGATTGATTCATCGTATGGTCGGAGGCGGGATAATAATTCTGGTAGCGCTCTAGGCACAACAGGCACCACGACGCTAACCCCATTAACTATGCAGCTAGTTGTCAGTCAACCTCTATATAGAGGAGGCAGCACGACTGCAGCAAGGCTTGAAGCTGAATTTCGAATATTGGCTGCTCGGGAACAACTACGCTCGCTTGAACAGGAAGTTTTGTTGAGTGCGGTTATAGCGTATATGGATGTATTGAGGGATCAGGCCGTTTTGAAACTCGCTCATGGTAATGAAAGGGTACTACAACACCAACTAGGGGCAGTCCGTGATCGGTTTGAGGTAGGCGAGGTTACAAGAGCAGATGTTGCGCAGGCTGAGGCAAGGTTATCTAGGGGTGTTTCGGACCGTATAGCGATAACAGGAAGGCTAGCGACGAGCCGTGCAAACTTTCGCCGTGTGGTTGGTCATTTCCCAAATAAGCTATCAAGAGTTCCGAGAATCCGCGATGTTCCTAAGGATATTGAAACAGCGGTTTCCATTGCAAAGGATGAAAACCCCTCTCTGATCGCAGCTCGTTATATTGAACGGGCCTCCAAACATGCTATTGGCGTATTGAAGGGAGAGCTGTTGCCGAAGCTCTCTCTTGATGGCTCACTAAGTAGGGTGGAGGATTCCTTTGTTGCAGGCTCCTCTACAAATACCGCAGAAATAATGGCTCAAGTTCGGATTCCGATTTACCAGGCCGGTTCCGTGTATTCCAGTATACGCCAAAGGCGTCATACCAATACACAACGGCAGATGGAAATCCAGCAAACAGAGGATAGTGTGAGGGAGGAACTTACACAGGCATGGCACCGCCTTATCACTGCTCGAGATAGCATACGAGCGGCCAATGATCAGGTCTCTGCTGCACGACTAGCTCTGGAAGAAGTAAAAAAGGAGTATGACGTCGGGCTCAGAAGTACTCTTGACGTTCTAGACGCTGAACAGGAGTTACTGGATGCCCGCGTTACTGTAGTGGAAGCGGAGCGAGACGAATATGTTGCAATCTACGAGTTGCGTTCTGGCACAGGGCGATTGAGTCCAGAGCATCTAAGGTTTAACAGCGAGATCTACGACCCGGAAGTAAATTATGAAGGTGTCAGTGCACGTTGGTGGGGTAGCGATACTGACTGACCACTGTTCAAGATGATTGGGGGATTTGGGAGAGGTAAGTTAAAGAATTTTTACCAATGATATTGGGGGTTAAAGAAAATTTTTTAAGTATGCGCTGCAGTGTAACTGGTGGAGTTTTAGTGAAAGGTTTGGACATGAGTGATTTACGATCACAGCATGAACCATCAATAGAGGACATATTATCATCGATACGTCGGGTCATTTCTGAACAGGAAAGTACTAACAATAACGTCGATTCTGTTCCACGCTCGCAGGGTGTTCGCGATGAGCTTTCTTCATCCACTGTGTTGTCTGGTGATAAGGGAAAGGGATTCGAAAGTGAAGAGGTGCTTGAGGAGGATGTTTTTGAGGACGATGTTTTTGAGGACGAAATGTTGGAATTAGATGTGTTGGCTAATTCCCTTGCTGATGAGAACGCGTCTAAAATATTTGGCGGAATTCATAGAGGTTCCCTTGATAGCGTGGCAGAGGAAATGGTCCGTCCCATGGTCCAACGGTGGTTGGATGATCATCTATCAGACATAATGGAACGAATTGCGTCGCGTGAGATTGCGCGGCGATTATCGTATGATGAATCCGACAAGCCCTAGGTTATGTCGTCGCACCTCGCATTCTGAGCATCATCTTGGATAAAGTTTACCAACCATCAAAGTTTGAGGCTGTTATTTACGGCCTTTGGGAGGACTCTGATTCTTTTCGCTGTGGTCTGTCAGATGGTGCTGACACTTACAGTATTGTTATTCCTCCTCCGAATGTGACAGGTAGCCTGCATATGGGTCATGCCTTAAACAACACTCTGCAGGATATTTTGGTTCGCCGTGCGCGTATGAGTGGCCATGATACCCTCTGGCAGCCCGGTACGGATCACGCTGGAATTGCCACCCAAATGGTTGTCGAACGCCAGCTCGATGAAATAGGACTTAATCGGAGGGAAATGGGCCGCGAGTCGTTCATCGAAAGGGTATGGGAATGGAAATCGGAATCTGGTGGGAACATTTTGCGGCAACTGCAGCGGCTTGGTGCCACATGTGATTGGTCGCGAGAGCGATTTACCATGGATGAGGGGTTGAGCAAGGCCGTCACCAAAGTTTTTGTCGAGCTTTATAAGGAAGGATTAATCTACAAGGATAAAAGGCTGGTAAATTGGGATCCCAAACTGCTAACGGCGATTTCTGATCTTGAGGTCGAAAATAGGGAAGTCAACGGTAACGCTTGGCATATTAGTTATCCAGTCGCTGGTGACAAAGGGACATCTATAGTTGTCATGACGACCCGACCTGAAACCATGTTGGGGGACTCTGCTATTGCTGTTCATCCAGATGATACGAGGTATCACAGGCTGATAGGTAAGTTTGCCGAGTTGCCTTTGGTAGGCAGACAAATTCCAATTATTGGTGATGAGCATGCTGACCCTGAATACGGATCGGGGGCCGTGAAGATTACTCCAGGCCATGATTTTAACGACTTTGAAGTCGGTAAGAGGCACGGCCTGGATATTGTAAACATATTTGATATGCACGCCCATGTTGCTGATGTGGATCATGTTCCTGAAGTTTATCGGGGTCTAGAACGCTTCGAAGCGCGTAAGGCAGTATTATCCGACCTTGAAGAGCTCGGTCTGGTTGAAGGGGTGGAGGAGATCGCTCATACCTTACCGTTTGGGGATCGTTCGGGGGTAATTATCGAACCGTGGTTGACGGATCAATGGTACGTTGATGCAAGTACTCTAGCGAAGCCCGCAATCGAGGCGGTAGAGAATGGTGATGTAGTGTTCGTGCCGAGACAGTGGCAGAACACATATTTTGAATGGATGCGTAACATTCAACCTTGGTGCATTTCACGTCAACTTTGGTGGGGACATAGGATTCCAGCTTGGTATGGGCCGGATAAAAAAGTTTTTGTGGAGATGACGGAGGCAGAGGCCAAACATGCTGCTGAGGTGCATTACGGCAGTGCAACTGAATTGATTCAAGATGACGACGTTTTGGATACTTGGTTTTCTAGCCAACTTTGGCCATTTTCGACGCTTGGTTGGCCCGAACACTCAGGTGATTTGAAAAAATATTATCCTACAGATGTGTTGGTAACTGGATTTGATATCATCTTCTTTTGGGTCGCTCGGATGATTATGTCTGGCATACATTTTATGGGTCAGGTGCCATTTCATACTGTTTATGTTCATGCTTTGGTGCGCGACTCTAGAGGCCAGAAGATGTCCAAATCCAAGGGAAACGTAATTGATCCAATAGAGATGATTGATAAATACGGCGCTGATGCTCTGCGGTTCACTCTATGTGCAATGGCAGCACCGGGTCGCGACATCAAACTTTCACCAAGTCGTGTGGAAGGTTATCGTAATTTCGCAACTAAGCTTTGGAATGCAGCACGCTTTTGTAAAATGAATGATTGTCGTTGGCTAGGCGATGAAGAATTACGTGCATGTGATGAAACCGTAAACAGATGGATGGTTAGTGCTACGTTTCGCACCATTAATGATGTTGATTCAGCCATAAACGCCTACCGTTTTAACGACGCAGCTGAGTTGCTCTATCACTTTGTCTGGGGGACTTTCTGTGATTGGTATATTGAGCTTAGTAAGCCTGTAATTCAAGGACCTGATGGCCCATCAAAGCAGGAAACCCAAGCTGTTTGTGGGTGGATGGTAAATATAATTCTTAGGTTACTACATCCAATAATGCCTTTTATAACTGAAAAACTGTGGGAAGATTTTTCAACCACTGGTGAAGGCATGCTGATCCGTGCGAAATGGCCAGAATCACAAAACTATATGTTAGATGTTGAAGCCGAGAAAGAGATCAATTGGGTCGTTGAGTTGGTTAGCCAAATTCGATCGGTGCGAAGCGAAGTGCGCGTGCCGTCAAACGCAGTTATACCGGCTATCTATGTAGAAGGGGCGAATGATTCAACTGTTTTATGGGTGCGTACGCATGAAACAAGAATCAAGACTTTGGCTCGTGTCGGGGAGATTCAACTGAACCGGTCGGCTCCTGCTTCTGGGGCTATTCATTTGGTCCTTGATGAAGTCACTGTGACCATGCCGCTTGCAGATCTTGTTGATGTCCGGGAAGAACAGATTCGGCTTAAACGCGAGATTGAAAAGAAAGATGATGAAATCAGGGATCTCGGTCGAAAACTTGAAAATGGGGAATTTCTCGCACGTGCGCCACAGAATGTTGTGGAGCAGCAACGTCAACGTTATGCAGAGGCAAAACAAATACGAGAGAAACTGGAATCGGCGCTTGGTCGTATTCATAGCGCTGTTTAAGATTTGATCTTAGTTGGTTTGTGGTCACTGCACGAGATACCTTGTTGACATTTACTAAAGGGGTATTGGTTCGTATTGTTTTGGACGCTGGGGCGATTTCGCTGTTACGCCGACATCTAGTGAGTAAATAGAGGATTTGTTGTGGTTGATAGTAGCATTGACTCGTGGGAAGTGGTTATTGGGTTGGAGGTCCACGCTCAGGTTCAATCGAGAGCCAAACTATTTTCGGGCGCAGCTACTGATTTTGGAGCCGAACCTAACTGTCAGGTAAGCCTAATAGATGCTGGTGCTCCCGGAATGTTGCCCGTCATCAATCGTCACTGTGTGGAGCAGGCAATACGGACGGGTATTGGGCTTTCTGCTGAGATTAATCTATTTTCTGTGTTTGACCGAAAAAATTATTTTTATCCGGATCTTCCGCAAGGGTATCAGATTTCGCAATATACAAAACCCATTGTCGGCTATGGAAGTGTACAAATATTGCTTGATGATGGTGAGATTAGAACTGTTGGAATAACTCGGCTTCACCTCGAACAGGATGCTGGCAAAAGCCTGCACGATCAACATCCAACGCAGTCGTTTGTGGACCTTAATCGGTCTGGCATAGCGTTAATGGAAATTGTCTCTGAACCTGATATGCGATCTTCTCAAGAGGCAGGCGCATACATTCGTAAGATTCGCTCAATTCTTAGATATCTAGGGACATGCGACGGCAACATGCAGGAGGGCTCTCTGCGGGCTGACGTTAATGTTTCGGTGCGTCGTCCCGGCGGGGATTATGGCGTGCGATGTGAGATTAAGAATGTCAATTCGATCCGTTTTATCCAACAAGCAATTGATTACGAGGCTAGACGACAAATCCAGTTAATTGAATCTGGTAATGCAGTTCAACAGCAAACACGGCTGTTTGATTCAGCTACTGGCAGTACTCGCGAAATGCGTACAAAAGAAGAGGCTCATGATTACCGATACTTTCCTGACCCTGACTTGCTCCCGTTGGAGTTAGATCCGGATTGGGTGGAGGAAATACGTTTGAGTTTGCCGGAACTGCCCGATGAAAAGAAAGAAAGGTTTGTCAGGGAATTTGGCTTGTCTGACTACGACGCTGGGATTTTGGTTGCTGAAAGGGATACTGCAGAATTTTACGAAATGGTTGCCTCTGGCAGAGATCCCAAACTTGCTGCAAACTGGGTTATCGGAGAGCTTTTTGGCAATTTGAATCGGAATAATGTAGAGATATCTAGTTCTCCTGTTTCGGCCAATTCGCTTGGAAAACTCATTGACCTTGTTGTTGATAACACTATTTCTGGACGGAGTGCGAAAGAAGTATTTGAGGTGATGTTCTCAAGTGGTCGGGACCCGCTTGAGATTGTTTCCGAACTTGGACTCCAGCAGTTAACGGACCTTTCTGATATTGAGTCTTTAGTATCCGACGTACTCGCGAATCAAGCGGATAAGGTACTGGAGTACAGGGCGGGAAAAGATAAGCTGTTTGGTTTTTTTGTTGGACAAGTGATGAAGGCAAGTGCAGGAAAAGCGAATCCAAAGATTGTGAACGAGGTTTTGGGGAGGCTTTTAAAAGGGTAATTATCTAAATGACAATAGAGCTGTACACATGGCCCACTCCTAATGGTCATAAGATCCATATCATGCTCGAGGAGATGGGCATTCCATATAATATTGTTGCTGTTGATATTGGTGCTGGAGACCAATTTACAGCCGACTTTCTCAAGATTAGCCCAAACAATAAGATGCCAGCGTTAGTTGATCCAAATGGACCAGAAGATAAACCCATTTCTATCTTTGAATCGGGGGCGATCCTGATTTATCTTGCTGAGAAATGCGGGAAGTTTCTGCCGAAAGATCAGCATGATAGGTATGAGACGCTGCAGTGGTTAATGTTTCAAATGGGTGGAATAGGTCCAATGCTTGGTCAAGCACACCACTTTAGAATTTACGCTGAGGGCAAGGCTCCTTATGCAACGGAACGTTACACAAAAGAGGCCAAGCGCCTATACGGAGTGTTAGAGCGTCAACTAAATGATAGAGATTGGATTGCCGCAGGACATTACACCATTGCTGACATAGCAATTTTTCCTTGGCTTCGCTCGGCACAGAATCAAGGAGTTGTTATGAGTGATCATCCAAATGTTGAGCGCTGGTTTTCGACCATAATGGAACGACCAGCTGTAAAGCGAGGCCTTAGTGTGCTTGCAGATCGAAGGCGAAATGGGCCTCCTTCTCAAACCGAATTAGAAAACCTATTTGGTTCTGCCCAATATGAAAGTCGGTAACTAGAGTCTTTGTTTCAACATAACTCTGCGTGTTTTATGGGCAAGCCCAGCGTAACAAAACGTAGTGAAAGGCCTGAAAGCGCTTCGTTGGATTAATTCTGATAGTTTTGTGAGCAGTGACTTTTATTATGTAGGAATTGTGGTTTGTCGCATCTAGGTCGTATACCGGTTGTTCGTGTTCGTCGCGCACTCAAATCCGCCGGATCAAACTCAAAGATTATAGAACTTGAGTCCAGTGCTAGAACTGCATCTGATGCTGCTGCTGGTCTAAATTGTGAACTTGGCTCTATTGTAAAATCTCTCGTCTTCTGTATTGGTGATTTCGCAGTCATGGCTCTGATCGCTGGTGATAGACTATGTGATCAGACCGAGTTAAATGTTGTATTTAAGCGTAGAGGTACTCCGCGTCGTGCTGATGCAAAACTTGTGCAGGAAGTAACCGGGTTTTCAATAGGTGGAGTTGCGCCTATCGGGCTCATTTCTTCATTGCCAATTACGATCGATAAGAGCCTTGGACGATTTCAGAAGGTATATGCGGCTGCTGGTCACCCACACTGTGTATTTGAGTCAACATTACTAGAGCTGACTCAGATGACGAATGCTATTGTATCTGAGAAAATTGCCCATAGTTTGCGTTAGGCTATTTTGTGTTGTCGGAAATTAAACTCGAACGACTAGCATTGTTGACTTCGTGTTTGCACTATTCCCCGGATAGGTAGTAGAGATTTTCGGATGTGAAGCCTAACTCGTTGAGAACGTGGAGAGATGGCCGAGTGGTCGAAGGCGGCGGTTTGCTAAACCGTTAAACGGTTAACACCGTTTCGAGGGTTCGAATCCCTCTCTCTCCGCCACTTTTCAAAGGCAGACACAATGGTTTTATGTTGTTTTGCCACTGACGATCTCTGGTATTACCACGATCTACGTGTATCCTTACACTGGCCATATACTCGGTATCTAATTTCGTTGGAATCTCTGCTAGTGTCAGCATTTTCTTCTGGGGTGGATTAATTGGCTGTCGACAACGACGACGCAGACTCAAAAACGCTTCACGCTGAGCTTAGGAAGTTGCGTCTTGAGTCCAAGCTACGCAAAAATCTCTCGACGGAACTTGAAAAACAAAAATCCATAGCAGTTGATGCACAAAAAGATGCACTGAATAAAACCAACGAGCTGGAGGCAATTTCACAGCAGTTGTCAAAATATCTATCGCCACAGTTGTACCAGTCCATATTTTCCGGTGAGCAGAAAGTAAATAGAGACAGTAAACGAAAAAAACTAACCCTATTTTTTTCTGATCTAGTTAGCTTTACCAGTATTTCAGATTCTCTGGAATCTGAAGAAATCACATCCATGTTAAATTATTATCTGACAGAAATGTCAAAAATTGCTTTCGAATATGGAGGTACAATTGACAAGTATGTCGGTGATGCCATTGTCATATTCTTTGGAGACCCGGAAACATTGGGAGTTCAGAAGGATGCGGTTCAGTGTGTAAAAATGGCTATTGCTATGCAAAAAAGAATGCAGGATTTAGAGAGTGAATGGGCAAAAAACTTTGGATTAAGACAGCCGTTAGAGATGAGAGTTGGGATAAATACAGGTTACTGTACCGTTGGAAATTTTGGCAGTGAAAATCGTTTGGATTATACAGTGATCGGTGGACAGGTGAACTTAGCTTCGAGGCTTGAAAGTATCTCCAGGCCGGGCTCCATATTGTTATCATTTGATACGTATTGCCAAGTTTCTGAGGACATTTCGTGTGTAGAAGTGGAGCCAGTACAGGTTAAGGGAATTAGAGAAACAGTCCGTGTATTTGAAGTTATTTTGGATGGTCAGGAGTCAAACACAATTAAATTTGAGACAGCCAATCTCCGCTGCAGTGTGGATCTCAGCACCGTTGGTGTTAATGAATTAGATGATCTTCAAGGATTTGTTGATAAGACAAAAAAATCGCTCCGTTGAATATTAAGTCTTGAAAATCGATGATTGCGTGAATTATCAATGCAAATAACGGAAATTCTATTTAATCATAGGGAGTAATGTAATGTATGTGCATGGAACGGTAACGATAACGAGGGGGTTTAGCGTCTGGAAGGCTATGGTCGATAGTTCAAAGGCCGAAATGGAAGAACTGGGAATGCAGATATTATTCGCTGCTACAGAAGCGAATGATGATACAAAACTGCACGTAATTATGCAGTTTGAATCAATGGAGGCAGCCCAAGAATTAAGTAGCCGACCGGATATAGTGGAACGTCGAAAATCTGCAGGGGTATTGGTTGAAACGACTGTAACGACGCCATTGAGCGAACCGTGGACATCATGGTCGTAGCAGTTAAGTAGCTAGGGTAATTCCGTTGTTACACCGTTTATCAACATGGGCGCTGACGCTGGCGTTCTGTGTTACCGCAATAATTGACTGTGCGTCTAGCTCTGAGTTTGAGGTGGTTTACCCACTTGGTGCAAAGAAAATTGCGTCTGATTTTCATAGCATATGGGGTGTGGATAAAATGCGTAAACGTGATAAAAAACATCAAGGAATTGATATTACCGGGGAGAATAATGATCCCATAATTGCTGCTGCAGATGGTGTGGTGTTGGAGTCGGTTATCGAAAAATGTTGGGGCCCTACGATAGCTATAGACCATGGAAAAGACATTGAGGGTAAAGACATGATCGCACTCTATGGCCATGTAGGGGAAAGGTTGGTGGCTACTGGTGATGATGTAAAACGTGGCCAAATAATTGCTTTTCTTGGTAATAACCACAAGAAGTTTAGGTGTATTTCTGGTGTGCGGCATTTGCATTTTCAGATTGGCCGAAAATACAGATGGGGTTTTGAAAAAGGATCCTCTTGGGGGCATAGCTATTTTTTGAAAGACGGGGGCAGAGGAGTGAATCCGCATTTGCATTGGGCAGACGGCCCAGGCCAAGTGACATGTTTTGACCCTAACCGTATCTTTGAAAAGGGTAGCCTCACCTACCCCATTCCCTGCGACAATTGAAGTGCAAGAGGGCGGGAGCTGAGGCAGATTATCGTTAGGTTACTTTGAAGTCATCACCCAAATGCCATTCCAGCAATCGTCGGGCGGGTTTTTCTTAAGGTGAGCACAGCGGTCTATGTATGTTTGTGAGAGCTGGTCATTAGGATTAGCTGCGAGCGCTTGGTTGAAGTTCTTGATGGCTTTGTCCCAATTACTGGTTCGGTACTGGCTTACCCCGGAATTAAAATAGTTGACTGCATCCATAATATTCGGAAAAGAGTCGCTAGTGTGGTAATCAAGGATTTCGTACACAGCGACTGGTTTAGTTTTTCCTTTTACAATAACCTGATCAACATTTCGGGCACGGTAAGTCCCGCGTAATTTCGAATATGTATTTTCGCTAATGAGAATTCGGGCGTAGTACTGTTTACAGGCACTTTCCAGTCTCGCAGCTAAATTTACGCCGTCGCCAATCATGGTGTAGTCCATTCGTTTGGGAGAACCGATATTTCCAGACACAACCGCATCCGTGTTCAGGCCTATTCCCATATCAACGTTAGACCTGCCATCGTTAGCCCTTTTGACATTCCATTTTCCAAGCTCAGTGATCATTGAAATTGCTGCTCGCACGGCGCGATCAGGGTCGTCATCGTGTACGACTGGCATTCCAAAAGCGGCCATAATTGCGTCGCCAATAAACTTGTCGAGCATGCCTTCTTCTTTTTGAATGCAGTCAACCATTATTGTAAAATACTCATTGAGGAGTTGGACTGTGCCCTGTGCGCCAAGCTCTTCTGTTAAGGAGGTGAAACCGCGAATATCGGAGAACAAAACTGTTGCTTCGACACTTTTGCCCCCAAGTAAATCTTCGCCGTCTCCCAATATTTGTGTTGCTAAGCCAGGGTCCATATACCGGGCCATGGTTGATTTCATGCGTTTTTCGCTACTGATATCTTCGATAACAATCATGATGCCTAGCTTATTGTCTTCGTTGCTAACCAAAGGAAGTACAGTAAGATTTACGGAGACCGGTTCGTCAGTCACAAAGATTTCGGCATCAATAGAAACATCTGGGCTTTGAGACTCGGACACACCCTGAATCTTATCTTCCAGCCAGGAATTCTTGCCCGAGAAATAATCACATGACTTAATACCAATAAGTTGCGAAAGTTCACACCGTAATATGCGTAAGCCAGCAGCATTACAGGTTAGGAGTGTTCCATCATCGTCTAGCGTGATTACTCCATTCGACATACTTTCGAGCATACTCTCACTATAATTTTTCATGCCTTGAACGTCGTCGAACAACTTGGCATTTTCAAGCGCAATAGAGACGTGTGCTGTGAAGGCCTTAAGGCGAGACTCATCCTCTTCTGTGAAAGGTCCCCCTTTTTTATTAAGAACTTGTGTGACTCCTATTTTGTTTCCTTGCTTATTGATTACTGGGGCGCAAAGAATTGATCGAGTAAAATACCCGGTTTGTTTATCGAAAGAAGGGTTAAAGCGCATGTCAGCGTATGCATATGGTATGTTGACCGTTTCGCCAGTAGTAAAGACGTGGCCAGCGATACCTACGTGATTGGGCAAGCGGATTTCACCGATTGAATCACCCATAGCAACCCGCGAGAATAATTCATTGGTTTTGGAATCGTTTAGAAAAAGGGTAGATCGATCTGCAGAAAGCATGTGTGCAGCTTCGCGCATTACTCGTTGAAGAAGAGAATCAAGGTCTAAATTTGATGTAACGTCGGAGACTAGTGCAAGAAAGGCCATTTCTTGAGCTCTTTCAAGCTCTGTGCGTTCCACCAATTGTGCACTTTCCAAGGCGATAGCAGCTTGTTTTGTCATAGCTTCAAGGAGGTGTAGATCAGACTTAGTGAATCGTCTTGAGGCCTTGTTTAGGGTTTGGCAAACGCCAATAACATCATTTTTTGCTGTTCTAATTGGAACACATAGTAGGTTTTTCGTGACAAACCCTGTCTTTTCATCAATTTTTCTGTTGAATCGACTATCTTTATAAGCGTCATGGACGATTAATGATTCACCAGTGCCGAAAACGTGACCAGCAATTCCAGCGTTGTTTAGCATACGAATCTCGCGATGCAGACCACCATGAGTGACCCGCGAATATAGTTCGCCGGTTTGGTCGTCATTGAGGAAAAGAGTGCCTCTCTCAGCGCACACTTCTCGCGTTGCTATTGCAATGAATCTATCCAGAATCTCGTCTAGTCCATCGACGGAGGCGACTTCCTGCGAAATAGCTAACAAAAGTTCCGCTTCGCGTAGTCGTCCATTCAAATTTTTGGCAGCACTAAGGGTGCCTACTCGACCAACTTCCCGTTTGGTTTTATCAATTGCAGAGGGGTTGGAGAGTTTTCTATTTGCCATTGTCCGGTTCCTGACGAGTTCTTAAATGCGAAATCATGTATTTCAATTCTTATGCATCCTGTAATGCCATATTCTCAGTTTTTAGATTTTATCCTCTTATTCGACTTCACGGCGTTCTAGCTCTGCCCGTAAAGTTTGTACAGTACCCTGCAATTGGGCGATTTCATTAGAAGCATCTAATAAAGAGTTTTGGTTACGCGCGTCGCACTCGAATTCGGCACGTTCTAGTTGGTTTCGTAGCTCTTGTATGGTGTTGCGAAGCTCACGTATTTCATTATCTGTTTCAGCAACAGCTTCTTGCACTATCTTCTGTTGGTTGAAGTTGAGAGATTCAAGTTCTTTTCGTAGAGAGAGTATTGTCAATTGGAGCTGACGATTCTCGTTTTGCAACGTGGTTATCTCGGTGGAATTTTCCACAGTGTGTTGGCTACTTTGGTTCATTGATTGTGCCCTAGACAAAGAGGTGGTCGATGCTGGTTTGCTTTAGGATGTGCCTTGTTCCTCATGGCGTAAGCTTCTGATTGAAGTAAGCTGCTGGGTAAATTAACCCAGCGAATGGTATGCTCTATAAGGAACGGATAAGCGCACTGAGTCATAAAAGGTGACCTTTAGTAGTCAAAACAATGGGCGTAGGAGCAGACATGTCAGTTTATGAAACTAAATTGAAGATGGATAGATACAGTATTCACACGCATGTAGGTGGGAAGGGTTATCCTATCTTGATGCTTCACGGTTCTGGACCGGGCGCATCATCGTATGGAAATTTTCATGCAGTCATGGGACCGCTTTCGCGCCGATACCGCATCTTAGCGGGTGATTTGGTTGGTTTTGGCAAGTCTGATCAGAAACGTCGTGAACCATATTTTGACCTCCGATTATGGATGAAGGAAGCTCAGTTTCTTTTGGACCATGTTAGCAAGGGTAGGACTGTTGGAGTTATTGGTCACTCACTTTCTGGTCTCTTGGCACTTAAGTTAGCTTCGCGCAACAAGAATGTTAACAAGGTATTGGTCACAGGTTCTCTTGGTGTAAAATATAGAATCCCTGCGGCGTTGCGAGCCGGTTGGACCTTTCCGAAGAGTGAGCACCAATTCCGAAAGACGTATTCGCAGCTTGTTGCCGATACGTCGCTGGTTACGGATGAATTTGTAGCAGATCGAATGAAGGTGCTGCGTACCGGAAATTACGGGGCGTATTTCACTAAAATGTTCGGTGGGAACAAACAGTCGATACTCAATAAGTGTGTCCTTACGTCAAGAGAGATAGAACGTATCAAATGTAGCTTGCTCATAATCCACGGGGCACAAGACCTTTGCGTGCCATTTGATCAAGCTACGGTGCCATTGGCCAATCTCTTGCCGCACGCTGATCTTGTTCGATTGGCAAACTGCGGCCACGGGCCTGCGATGGATCAACCCGGTAAATTTCTAAGTTTGGCGAGAGACTTTTTCGGATAACGCATCTAGAGGAAAAGACTTTCTCTAACAGGGCCTGGGTCTGCTGGGCAACCGCCATTAATGGGCGTTGCATTATTGGTTATGTACTGTTGAATGAATTCAACTAGGTATTGCACTGCAACTTTCCGTGTTAAGGGTAATGTTTGATTGGTTGTTTGTGCCTTGCAGATACTACATCTATCCCAATCAGCTTAATGCATTTAGTTGTCTTACTTGTTAAGTTTTGTTTCGGCTTAAAAACTTAATTCCCGCGAACCCGGTTGCGGTTGCTATTGCGAAATATCCTGCAGCGTAGCTTCCGATTACAGTAATTAATATTCCGAAGAGTGGGGGCGCAACGGCTGCACCTGTAAAAGCCACTAGAGACGCGGCACCTGTAGCTCTGCTTACTGCTCCTTTCGGAACCACTCGTGCAACTTCAGCTAAGAAGACTCCATTCCAGCCGACTGCGGTTGCTCCGAACAAAATAGCTACCACTGCGACAGCACCCACAGACCATGAAGAATCAATAAGTGCTGTGGCAACTGTAGAGGCGGTGGTAAGCAGGCAAAGAAATGCCAATACAAAATGTGCGCGAACAAAATTCTCTGCTAGCGCACCCCACAGAATGCGTCCTGCAATACCCGCAAGTTGTGTTAACGCCAAAAGTTGGCCAGCAACAATCAGGTCCAGTCGGACGATTTCAACTAGAAATGGGACCAGATATGCGCCCAGACAAAACTGAGCCGACATTAGAGGTAGACACCAAATTGCGAGCGCTCTGAGGCTGCGGTGGTTAGTCAAGAGATGCAAGGATGGCATAATCTCAAAGCCGCTGCCTCCGGTTCGGTCACGGTCTTCGTCTAAATTGCGCAGTGCTTGTATTAGTGCTGCTAGAAGCAATACAACGGTGGCAACAACTATTGCAGCGGGCTTCCAACCGATGCTTATGACCAGTGGTGGTACAATTAGCCCTGCTAGTAGTCCGCCAGCGGGAACTCCTGATTGTTTTATTGAAAACATGAGAGGTTGGCGGTGACTTGGGGTTAGTTTTGCAAGTACGTGTGAGCTAGATGCCGCTCCAGGCCCATAACCTAAACCAATCAAAGCAGATCCAATGATTGCCAGTGGTAATGACCCTATGGCCATTATGCCAAGGCCTATGGAGCAACAAGCCAACCCTATCTGACTAACGCGGATGGCCCCATAACGGGCTACGAGGCCACCACCCAAACCCGCTGTAATTGTGGCAGCTATGAATACAAAAGTAGGATACACGCCAATCCACCCAGAACTGAGGTTATATTCGGCAAGGGCGACTACAGCGAAGACAGGGGGGGTCATCATCGCAAATGCAGTCATAGTCTGAACTGCTGTAAATGCAGCCGTTGCGCCGGCAAAGCTATGAAACAATGGCATGATGCGGTAGATATACCGTCTTCATCTCAGACCCTAACAATCGTGTAGCGAGTTAAGTGCTTAAATAACTTCCGTCTGGGCTACGACCTTCTAGATGGAGTATGATGAAAACCAATGGCGTATTTGGCAAGATGAGATAGAATTGTTGATACCAATTCAGGTGTTTTTCGCAAATAAACCTATAATTCTTAGCTCATGCCGATTTTTGTGGTGTAATACTCATTCAAGATTTAGCGTATTGACTTATAGGAAGGGTTTCCATGTCCCAATCGAATCATTTTCCACCTTCAGTACCTGCATATCGTCCGCCCATTGAAGGTTATCGTCATGCGGTTTCGGCTGGACACTATCTTGCGGCCCACGCAGCCTTTTCTATGTTTCAGGCGGGGGGCAATGCGATTGATGCTGGGGTTGCCGGTGGCATTGCACTTGGAGTTGTCCAAAGTAACTTTGTAAGTTTTGCTGGCGTCGCTCCGATCATTATTTTTTCGGCTGAACACGATGAAATTATAAGCATTGACGGGCTAGGGACTTGGCCAAAAGCAGTCACTCTTGATTTGTTTGAAAAGGATTACGGAGGAGCTATACCTACAGGTCTTTTACGAACTGTCGTTCCAGCTGCGCCTGACGCTTGGATTACTGCTCTGAACCGATACGGAACCATGAGCTTTGCAGATGTTGCTGAGCCGTCGATTCGATTTGCCCGAGATGGAATTGCAATGTACCCGCTTATGACTGAGACGTTGGAGATAAACCGAGAAGCTATGGCTCAGTGGGAAAGTACGGCTGCTGTCTATCAACCTGGTGGTAAAATTCCGCAACCAGGTGAGCTATTTTTGCAAACTGATCTCGCCCGTTCTCTACAGTACATGGTTGATGAGGAAAATGCGGCTGCACGGAATGGACGTGATGCAGGTTTGAAGGCAGTTCGGGATGCGTTTTATCGCGGTGATTTGGCAAAAACTTTTTGCGAATATCACGCCGCTAATGGCGGGTTGTTGACCATGGAAGATATGGCCGAGTATAGCGTAAGCATAGAAACTCCACCGCATGTCAGTTATGGGGAAACGGACGTATACACCTGCGGGCCATGGTGCCAAGGGCCAGTTTTGCTCCAGACCATACAATTGCTTAAGGAGTACGATCTTGTGGGCATGGGTCATAATAGTGCTGATTATGTCCATACGATAACTGAAGCACTGAAACTCTCATACGCGGATCGTGAGCGTTATTATGGGGATCCTAGGTTTGTGGATGTGCCACTTGAAGAACTGATTTCTGATTCGTATGCGAAAAATAGACGAAATATGATTCGTGCGGATGAAGCTTGGTCTGAAATGCCCCCATCGGGAGAGTTCGATGGAGGTGGTATTGCGTCAACAGGTGTTCGAACGTTGGGAAGCGCTGCTCGTGTGCCACTCGATACTTCGTATGTGTGTACTGTCGATGATAAAGGAAACGTATTTTCCGCTACGCCGAGTGATGTTGCGACGGACACACCAATTATTCCTGGTACGGGACTGACTGTTTCTTCTCGGGGTGCGCAGTCTTGGGCTAAAACGGGCCATGCCTCTTGTGTTGAACCTGGCAAGAGGCCAAGACTAACGCCGAACCCTGGATTGGCTGTCCAACCAGGAAAAATGCAAATGCCATTTGGGACACCAGGAGGAGATGTCCAGTCCCAGGCGATGTTGCAAGCGCTCTTGAATACAGAGCTCTTTGGTATGAATGCCCAACATGCTGTTGAGGAGCCAAGGTTTGCAACTCAGAGTTTTCCCAATTCTTTTGAACCTCACGCCTACTTCCCCGCAAAATTGCAAATCGAACAACGCCTTTTCAATGACATTGGCAACGACCTTAAAGGCCGTGGACACGATGTTGAAATGTGGCAAAACTGGGTTTGGCAGGCTGGTGCAATGTGTCTAATCCGCAAAGATACTGAAACGGGTCGTTTTGCAGCAGCGGCTGATCCTCGACGCGCTGCTTATGCACTCGGGTGGTGATTCAATAAGAGAGCATAGTTTGTAACAATAGCTGAGGTAATCTTTGAAAGGTTGTTTAGGTAGACTAGCTTTCTTTGTTTTCAGATAACGAAGTATCATTTGGGGTTCAGTGATGTTAATAGTAGATGTCACGGCCGTTCATGGCTGCTGAGGTAAATCAGTCAAAAGGGTAAGTTGTAACTTCAATTGCCAAAGGGTTTAACGGGGATGCATGTACGAGTGACAGAGATAAAGTTAAGGCCAGGCGTGATGGAAGAGGCTGTGGATTACGGCAAGGAAGTCGCACCACAATTGAAAAAATACAAGGGCTTTAAACAACTTGCCTTTGTCCAGACTGGTGATGACACCGCGACAATTCTCGCATTTTTTGAGACAAAAGAAGATGGTGATGCCGCAGCAGCGGATATTCAGTATATAGGGCATATGGGAGACCTCTTACTGGCTCCCCCAGTGAGGCGTTCTCACGAGGTACCTATTTACTTTTTGGAGAGTTCGTAGGGTACAGTCATCGCAAACCCTTGGCAGAACTAGGGTTCTTTGTTGTTTTATAGTCCCTCTAACTTTGTAGCTAGTTTAGGCTGCCACAATAGGTCAGATACCGGATTCTAATGTACGACTTGTACAAAAAGAACAAAACGTGTACAAACAGGACGTTGCAACCTTCACGCAGCTATGAAATAAGGATGGAAGAAAATGGCAACCGCTGGATTACGTCTAGTCGAAAAGGAAGATATGGACCGACAAAAGGCTTTAGACGCGGCATTGGAACAGATTGAACGTGCCTATGGAAAGGGCTCGGTCATGAAGTTGGGACAGGAATCGGCGGTAGATGTTGCATCGATCCCTACTGGATCACTTGGTCTGGATATAGCGTTGGGTATAGGTGGTTTACCAAAGGGGCGTGTCATTGAAATTTATGGTCCAGAGAGCTCGGGAAAAACGACTCTGGCCTTGCATGTTGCAGCGGAAGCGCAAAAGAGGGGTGGTGTTGCCGCTATTGTAGACGCTGAGCACGCACTGGATCCAAATTACGCAAGTAAATTGGGTGTGAATATTGAAGAATTATTAATTTCCCAGCCAGACACTGGAGAGCAAGCACTGGAGATTTCGGATACATTGGTGCGTTCCGGTGGAGTAGATGTCTTAATAGTGGACAGCGTTGCGGCATTGGTACCTCGTGCTGAGTTAGAGGGTGAGATGGGTGATACCCATGTAGGTCTACAGGCAAGGTTAATGAGTCAGGCACTGCGAAAACTTACAGCTTCAATCTCAAAATCCCAATGTATGGTGATTTTTATTAATCAGATACGTATGAAAATTGGTGTGATGTTTGGCAATCCAGAAACAACCCCAGGGGGGAACGCATTAAAATTCTATGCATCAACTCGTCTTGATATTAGGCGTACGGGCGCAATAAAGGATCGCGACGAAGTAGTGGGCAACCAAACTCGTGTCAAAGTCGTTAAGAATAAAGTTGCGCCACCATTCAAGGTGGTCGAGTTTGATATCATGTATGGTGAGGGTATTTCTAAGACGGGTGAATTACTTGATCTTGGAGTAAAAGCAGGTGTCGTAGAAAAATCAGGATCATGGTATTCGTATGATTCTCAACGAATTGGACAAGGTAGGGAGGCAGCTAAGAGCCATTTGTCTTCAGAAACTGGAATGGCTAGAGCAATAGAGGCTGAGATAAGGAGCTCTGCAGGTCTGGACGAAGATCTTTCTGAGAAAAAAATTCAGGATAGGACTGCAGATAGTGAAGAGGCTCTGAGTGGATGAGTTAGTGTGGCTGCTGAGTGATAAAGGAGCATTTGTTGGACACCGTCTCGCGCAATAGCTAAAACCTTGCGGACAGAAGGTTTTGCGCGTGGGCAAGAAATGCATAGCACTAATGAAGTCCGAAACGCGTTTATAGATTATTTCGTAAAACATGGGCATGTGCGTGTGGAATCTAGTTCTTTGGTTCCACACAACGATCCGACCCTACTCTTTACAAGCGCTGGAATGGTGCAGTTCAAAAACGTGTTTACGGGTGGTGAGAGGCCCGATCACGAAAGAGCAGTTACTGCTCAGAAATGTTTGCGTGCTGGAGGCAAACACAACGATCTAGATAATGTTGGCCGAACTCCACGCCATCATACTTTTTTTGAGATGTTAGGAAATTTTTCATTTGGTGATTATTTTAAGGAGACCGCCATTGAGTTAGCATGGAATTTGGTAACGGTCGAGTATGGTCTGTCGCCAAATCGCCTTTGCGTCACCGTATATCATGAAGATGATGAGGCTTTTGATCTTTGGCGAAAGATTAGTGGTTTGTCAGACGACCGAATCATTCGAATAAGCACATCCGACAATTATTGGAGTATGGGCGATGTCGGTCCTTGTGGGCCATGTTCCGAAATATTCTATGATCATGGTGAACTGTTATCGGGGGGACTTCCTGGGACGGTTGAGTCGGAAGGAGATAGGTTTGTTGAGATATGGAATTTGGTTTTTATGGAATTTGAGCAACAGGCTGACGGAACGCGTGTGCCACTTCCAAAACCCGCGATTGACACGGGGATGGGTATTGAACGTATCGCTGCCGTTTTACAGGGGGTTCACGATAATTATCTAGTGGATTCGATTCGCAAATTGGTTCTTGCGTCAGCGGAAGTCACCAAAACGGATCCGGATGGTGATTACGCTGTATCACATCGGGTGATCGCTGATCATTTAAGGGCTATAAGCTTTCTTCTCGCAGATGGAGTGATGCCGGCCAGTGAAGGCCGTGGTTATGTTTTACGTCGTATAATGCGTAGAGCTATGCGGCATGCTCATTCAATGGGTCAGAAAGATCCTATGATGTGGCGGCTAGTTCCGACACTCATTGATGAGATGGCAACAGCATATCCCGAGCTAAACCGAGCCAAGGCACTAATTGTAGAGACACTCAATCTTGAGGAAAGCCGTTTTAAGAAAACCTTGGATCGGGGTCTCCGTATACTCGATGATGAAGTAGCCAAACTAGGTAGTAACAACGTCTTTCCCGGTGATATTGCGTTTAAACTATACGATACATACGGTTTTCCGTTGGATCTTACGCAAGATGTTCTTCGTAATCAGGGCGTTGATGTTGATATAAAGGGGTTTGAGGGGGCCATGGAGGAACAGCGTGCAGAGGCGCGGGCTGCATGGTCGGGATCGGGTGATATCGAAACTGAGGGATTGTGGCTTGAGATTCGACGGCAGAGTGGCGCAAGTGAGTTTGTTGGGCATGACACCGATTCGGCGGAGGGGCGAATAGAGAAACTAATCGTTGATGGAATCACTGTGCCAGTAGCGGTTGAAGGTAGCGATGTCGCCATCATCGTTAATCAAACGCCATTTTATGCTGAATCGGGTGGACAGATTGGTGATAGCGGAGTGGTGAGAGGTTTGGAAGGAGCACAAGCTTTTATAAACGACTGTCAGAGCGAAGCGGATGGGCTGCATGTTCATTTTGGAAGTGTTGTGTCTGGTAAATTCGCAGTCGGTGACAATGTCGAGTTAAGTATTGATCCTGAACGTAGAGCGGCTATACGGGCAAATCACTCTGCCACCCATTTGTTGCATGCCGCTTTAAGACATCGCCTGGGGGAGCATGTTCTTCAGAAAGGATCCCTGGTAACCGCTGAAAGAATGCGTTTCGATTTCTCGCATGGATCTCCTTTGAGTCGGGAAGATGTTGTAGTCATTGAGGAGCTAGTAAACAGTCAAATACGTTTGAACAGTGATGTGAAGACTCGTGTGATGACGTCTAGTGAGGCAATCAATGACGGGGCGCTAGCATTATTTGGCGAAAAGTATGGAGATTCGGTGCGTGTTCTTACAATGGGGCTATTGAAAAATAATCATTTTTCCGTTGAGCTTTGTGGCGGAACCCATGTTAATCGTACTGGTGATATAGGTGCTTTTCGAATTCGTTCTGATAGTTCATTGGCAGCAGGGGTGCGTCGTATTGAGGCATTATCGGGCGCTGCTGCAGTCACAACCGCCCGCGAAGAAGGCGAACTTATGGCCAAACTGGCAAACGATTTAAATGTTGCACCCAGCGAATTGGAATCACGTATCAATGCACTTAGGAGTGAACATCGGCAACTCGAGCGTGATTTATCTGACTTGCGTCGCCAAACGCTGTCGGAGAACCGAAACGACGTCGAAAGCGATCGAAAAATTGTAGGGGGTCGGCTCGTTGCGCGAGTTCTTTATGATGTTCCGGCGCGTGAACTCAAATCGCTAGTAGATGACATGAAAACACAAGGCCCTGGTGTTTATGTGTTGGTAGGTGTAGTTGAACGTAAAGCTTCGCTAGTAGTAGGCGTTACTCAGGGACTCGTTGAACGTTTTGATGCTGTGGAGCTGGCGCGAAAAGGTGTTGTCAAACTTGGTGGAAAAGGCGTTGGAGGTCGAAGCGATATGGCTCAGGGTGGTGGCTCAAACCCCGCTGGTGCTCAGGAAGCGATTGAGGCAATTGAAGAGGAGATCGAGAGCATAGCCTCATAGAGCTCTTTGGGTTGAGCACTAAGGTTCTGGGACAGTGGATACATAGATAAAAAACCCAGGCAATAAATTACTGCGGTAATAAATCCAATTACTTTGACATTTCCACACGAAGATTATTGTCAATAACATCCAGAAATGCGTTGGTATTTAACCATTCCTGTTGGTTCCCGATTAGTAGAGCAAGATCCTTCGTCATATGTCCACTCTCAACGGTTTTGATGCATATGGTTTCTAATGCTTGGCAGAAAGAATGGAGATTATCATTGTTATCAAGATTAGCACGATGTTTAAGTCCACCTGTCCAAGCAAAAATAGAAGCGATTGGGTTGGTTGAGGTGTCATTACCCTTTTGATGTTCGCGGTAGTGTCGCGTAACTGTTCCGTGTGCAGCTTCTGCCTCGACGGTGCTGCCGTCTGGAGTCATTAGAACTGATGTCATTAATCCCAATGATCCGAAGCCTTGAGCGATTGTATCGGATTGGACATCTCCATCGTAGTTTTTACATGCCCAGACAAAACCACCGGGCCACTTTAATGCGCATGCCACCATGTCATCGATCAAACGATGCTCATATGTGATGCCAGCTTCTTCATAAGACTCCAAGAACTCCTTTTCATAAACTTCCTGGAAAAGGTCTTTAAAGCGCCCATCATATGCCTTGAGAATTGTATTCTTTGTAGACAGGTAAACGGGCCAGCGACGTGTTAGTCCGTAATTAAGACACGCGCGAGCGAACCCTCTTATGGATGTATCTAAGTTATACATACCTAGAGCAATGCCTTCGGAAGAAAAATTAAATATTGGCTTTTCTACAGGAGCGCTTCCATCGCGTGGAGTATAGACAAGCGACAATTTACCTGGGCCAGGCACTACGAAATCTGTTGCGCGGTATTGGTCGCCGAACGCGTGGCGTCCGATTACGATGGGACTCGTCCAACCTGGTACTAGTCTAGGGATATTCTCGCAGATTATCGGTTCTCTAAATACAGTGCCGTCAAGAATATTACGAATAGTGCCATTTGGAGAGCGCCACATCTGTTTTAGACTAAATTCCAAAACTCTTTCTTCATCGGGTGTTATGGTGGCGCATTTGACACCGACGCGGTGGATGTTGATGGCATTAGCAGCATCAATAGTAACCTGGTCTTCCGTTGCATCACGGTTTACGATTCCAAGGTCATAATATTTTAGGTCAATGTCGAGATAAGGAAGAATCAGACGTTCTTTAATGAACTGCCAGATAATCCGCGTCATTTCGTCGCCGTCTATCTCTACAACCGGATTTGCAACCTTAATCTTGGACATAAAAAATACTTTCTACATATGTGTGTGTTGCTATTTTATTGAGAATACCATTGCAATGTATCATGGCAAATGATCTTAGTGGGACAAGCGCAATATACTTCTGTTACCATGGATCAGGTGACTAGCTACGCACTTTAGGGGCTATATTATCGTGCACTTAGTTTGCGTCTTTGGGGGAATCGAAATGAATACTGTACGCCGTCTGTTTGGGACAGCGATTTTGATAATGGGCTGTTGCTTTGGAACGCCGATAGCAGCTGCTGGGGTTGAAGGTATGGTTGAGGTGCGGCAAACGTTGATGTTTAGCGTAGCAGCTCATATGAGGTCACTAGGTGCAGTCGCTAAGGGAAATTCTCCCATAACAAAGACCTCCCATGACCATGCTCTGTCCATTGTCAGAATAAGTAATGTTTTAGCTTTATTGTTTCCTCAAGGAAGCCAAGGTGGAAAAAGCCATACAAAGGAAGAGGTGTGGTCAGAACCTTTAGAGTTTGAACGCAAATTGAGGGAGTTTGAGGAAGCAGCAGCGCGATTGTTGTTGGTGATCCAAGATGGCCAACAAGTAGAGGTTGGCCCGTCTCTTCGAGCCGTTGGCAATACCTGTAGCGGTTGTCATAACGTTTTTAGACATAAACATACTCACTAGTGGTAGATAGCACGTTTAGCAAAAATTTTTTTCTGGTCAGAAGGACGGTGCGTGATCATTAACCCGCGTTCTGCAGGTATGACTGCTTGTGCTGTATGGGTTCTATTGTTGTTTTGGCTTTCAAGTTTCTGTGTGTTGGGCGACGAGAAACGTATCAGGCAGGGTGAGTACCTGTTTCGGGTATCGGGCTGTCTAAGCTGCCATACAGATGTGCTAAATAATGGGCCCGAACTTGCAGGAGGTCGTGCGCTTCATACCGCTTTTGGGATATTCTATAGCCCCAACATCACATCGGACGCCAAGACCGGAATTGGATTATGGACTGACGAAGAATTTCTGCGTGCACTTCGTGAGGGTGTCAGTCCGAAAGGAGAATTTTATTATCCTGCATTTCCCTATACTTCATACACTCTTATGACAGACTCTGATGTATTAGCTATGAAGGCATACATCTTTTCCCGCCCGGCCGTAGTTAAGGAAAATGTGTCCCATGATCTTGTTTTCCCAATTAGCATTAGGGAGCTGCTTCTTTTTTGGAGAATTCTGTTTTTCTCCGAAGGGCCATTTATTCCTGACCTAGAGTCAGCTCAAGAAATTACCAGAGGGTCCTATCTGGTTGATGCGGTTGCACACTGTGGTGAATGCCATACTCCACGAAACGTGTTGGGGGCTGTTGTTGAGAGCCAGTACCTATCTGGGACAACGCATGGGATTAATGGAGATTCCGCACCTAACATCACGCCTCACGCCACAGGGTTGATGAGTTGGGACCAAGAGGACTTGATTTATTTTCTCAGATCTGGAATTAAGCCCAACTATGACAATGTTCAGGGCTCGATGGCAGAGGCAATCGAGCACAGCTTATCCTTCCTAAATGATTCTGACCTTAAGGCTATCTCAAATTATCTTAAAACAGTCACCCCCATGCCAACTGCGTATAAAAAGGAATAGTGAACTTGCCTGCAAGGAATGGTCTGGCATTGCTAGTTGCAGGAGGTCGTATTAGGGTGGTATGAGACACAAAGTGAGGGGTTGAAGGGCGAGGCTTGTGCGTAATGTAATCGCCGTCATCGTGCTCGTTGGTCTTGCCGTGGGCTGGGTTCTTATCCAATCTCCGACAGATGAGGCGGCCTTTGTGCTCCAGGACGATTCTAATATTGTAGAAAACTCTGATCATACCGCCTCTGATCGTACCGCCATGGTAGAGGATGGTTCTGTAACTGGCTCAGAAGCCCGTGAGTCATCGTCCACCACTGCAACAGTGAATCGGTCAAAACGAGTAGTCGTAGTTGATCGGCCCGGTGTGGATGACCTTATTGAAGGATCTGAGCTCAAAGATTCAGATGAATCAAACCATCTCAATCAAAGCTCTGACTGTCCCTTAGCGCCGGTTAGCCCTTGTTTTGATGTTGTAAGAATAGGGGACGGTGGGCATGCCGTAATTGCAGGTAGGGTACAACCTGGGGCTACGGTATCTGTTCGGATAAATCGTAAAACTGTAGCTGCAACAAAAGCAAACGAGCGTGGTGAGTGGGTTGTTATTCCTGATAGGCCTTTAGCTCCAGGGTCAGCGGAGATTGATTTGAAGGCTTCATTGGAGAACGGGAATACGAAACTGCAATCCCGTTCTGTGATTATTGTCGATGTGCCTTTAAATAATGGGAAAATGATATCAAGAATCGAGGAGAAGACGGAGAAAAGAGGGGGGACCGCTTTAGCTGTTCTTCTCCCGCGAGAAGGTGATGGTCCGATAAAGCTTATGCAGGGCCCAGAGGCAGGAAACTCCGATACTTCCTTTAGGCTCGATGCTATCGACTATGATAATATCGGCAATGTGGTTCTGATTGGACGTTCAACACCTGGAGCAAAAGTAAGAGCGTATGTCGATGGATTGGAGGCTGGCGTGACAACTTCGGTTGACGGGACATGGCAACTCTCTCCTGTTGATGAGGTTTCTCCAGGTAAACACCGATTAAGCGTAGAAGAAATTGATGAGCAGGGCGTTGTAACCTCAACATTTGAACTTTCTTTTAGTCGGGCCGATCCAGATGACGTGATGATTTCTGAAGGACAGGTAGTTGTACAACCCGGCAATAGTTTGTGGCGAATTGCTCGTAGAGAGTATGGGCAGGGCACGCGATATACGCATATATTTTCAGCAAATCGTGAACAAATTAGTAACCCGGACCTAATATATCCTGGGCAAATTTTCACATTACCCAGAAGCAACTAAGACTCAGGCAAAACAGGGACCGTGCTCATCTTCACGTCAGCACCTGAGCGTCTAACCCGTGATATCGATGATTGTTTATGTATGTAGAAAGACGTGCATTAAACAAGTGAATGTATTTTCCTGGAGCAATTTTTCACGGGCTGGATAGTTAGGCGCCACAGATACAGGGAGCATTAAATATCGTGCTCCAATTTGGCAAGGAAGAGGTGTGTCTCGTATTTCTATGAACAGTTGGGCATTGAGAGTTCAGATGACATTTTCTTGATTCAATCGACTAGAATATACTCTGAAATAGCTACACTTCATTAATAAGTCTGTTAGGGTTATGGCTAATTACTAGAACTGCTTGTAGCCAGAGAAGGTTTGGATGATTTTGGGTGGCGCTCTTTAGTCTTCATACGATCAATGCGTGAGCTAAATTTTGTGCCGAGAGCCAGAAGGCTTGGCGTAACCACCAATGTCAACAATGTAGCAAACCCAAGTCCAAAGACAACAGCAGTCGCTAGCTGGACCCACCACTGTGTAGACGGCGCTCCCACTGCAACATCGCGGGTTAGAAAGTCGATGTTGACTTGGAATACCATAGGTAGAAGCCCACAGATAGTTGTTACAGCAGTAAGTAATACTGGTCTAAGTCGTTGTGCACCTGTCCTAATAACAGCTTCAATCGGATCCATGCCGCTACGCTTCAAGTAATGGTACGTATCTATAAGGACGATGTTGTTGTTGACAACAATTCCAGCCAATGTGATGACGCCGATGCCAGTCATTACAACTCCAAATGGTTGGCCTGTCACAAGAAGTCCGATAATCACCCCGATTGTGGAGAGGATAACGGCGGTCAAAATTAAGAAAGCATGGTAGAAGCTGTTGAATTGTGTCACTAAAATAATAGCCATGATAAACAGGGCTACGGTAAAGGCCTTTTGAAGGAATGCCTCGGCAGCTTTTTGCTCTTCATCTTCTCCTTTGAATGCGATATCTACTCGCGGATCAATGTTTGCATGTGGCAGCCACGCGGAAATTTCGGTTACGATTGTGCTCGGAAGTACGCCTTCTCTGGTATTAGCCATAACAGCCATTTTTCGTTTGCTATCTACGCGATCAATGGTGCCGACACGTTGCTTTGGCGTTCTCTTGACAAAATTGGCAATTGGCACCAAGCCATGGTTGGTCGGAACACGTAAGGTATCTAGTTGGTTGATACCGCGCTCATTAAGAGGAAAACGAAGTCTGATATCAACTTCTTCATCTGTATCGTCTGGACGGTATTCGCCAACTTTTATACCGTTAGTAACCAGTTGGACCACGTTACCCACACCAACAATATCTGCACCAAACCGTCCAGCCTGTGCACGGTCAACATCAAGTTCCCATTCGATACCGGGCATGGGGAGCGTGTCCTCTACGTCAATCAATCCTTCTATTGTTTCAAAGTAGCGACGAACCTTTATTACCTCAGGGGCGAGCAGTTCGGGAAATCGTGAAGTGAACTGGAGTTGAACAGGTTTGCCGGTAGGAGGGCCAACGTCTGGCTCGCGAGCCTCTACAACAATCCCTGAGATATCAGCAGTGCGGTTTCGAATGTCCGCAAGTATATCGGCTGCGGGCCGTCGTTCTTGCCATGACTTAAATTCTAACGTTATCGTGCCAATGACGTCTTCAGAGGTTTCCTGGCCTTCGGCTTGCTGTCCAGAACGGGTATAAACGCTGGCGAAGTCATTAAGTTTTAAAATTCTGTTCTCGACTTCGCGGACAAGAGAGTCTTCCTCCTCTATAGACATATTTCCTCGTGCGTGCACAAGAACAATTGCTTGCTCTGGTTCCACATCTGGAAAGAACTCAACGCCGTTTCCATGATTAACGTAGTAGTACTGCACTAGCGCCAGTGTAAGAACAGCCGAAACCACGACTAATAGTGGGTAGCGAACCACTAAACGCATTACTTTAACATACAGACCGGTAAATCCGTGGATATCAGATAGCGCACCCTTTTCCATAGCTGCTAAAGACGAAAAAGCGCGTGGAGTGGTAGCCCCTGGTCTTCCCACTTGCGCGCCAATCGTTGGGATAAATATGAGTGCCATAAGTAAAGAGCCGGACAAGGTCACCATGAGTGTGATTGGCAGGAAAACCATAAACTCACCAACAACGCCCGGCCAGAATAGTAATGGCATAAATGCAGCGAGAGTGGTTCCAGTGGAGGCAATAATAGGCCAAGCCATTCGTTTGGAGGCTTCAGCGTAAGCTTCTCGGCGTTGAATCTGTTCCGCCATTTTTCGATCGGCGTATTCAGTTACCACGATCGCACCGTCGACTAGCATGCCCACAGCGAGTATGAGACTGAAGAGAACCACAATGTTGATAGTCAATCCGAAGATATAGAGATACAGGATACCGATTAAGAACGAGCTTGGAATTGCAAGGCCTACGAGACCCGCGGTACGGAGACCAAGCGCAGCAACAACTACAATCATAACCAGAAGTATGGCGCTAATTACATTGTTCTGGAGGTCTTTAAGCATACTCCGAATATCGTCTGATTTGTCTTGGCTAAAAGTTACTTGTATTCCGCTGGGCCAATTCAATTTCTCTCTTTCAACCGTGGCGCGTACCGAACTAATGGTATCAATGATATTTTCGCCTAATCTTTTTCGGATTTCGAGTGCAATTGCGGGTTCGCCACCGAGCCGTGCATAGCTGACCGTATCCTTAAATGTTCGCCGAATGTCTGTTACATCATCAAGAGTAACCACACCGTCACCCAGCGTCTTTATTGGCAATTCGAGCACATCCTTCGCTGTCTTAAATAGTCCCGGGACTTTGACGGAGAAACCTCCAGCCCCGGTGTCAAGCGATCCTGCGGCGACTAATCGATTATTTAGAGTAACGGTACTAATTAAGTCTTGCTGAGAAATCTCGTAAGACTCCAGTAGCATTGGGTCGATTAGAACTTCTAAAACGTCCGTTTTATCCCCCGCAATGTCGGCGGATAGAACGCCTGGTAATCCTTCTAATGACTCTTGTAGGTTTCTGACAATTCGCAACAGCGAGCGTATTGGCATGTTGCCTGAGAGCGTTACTACCAAAACTGGAAACAATGCGACGTTCACTTCGCTTACCGAGGGGTCGTCTGTATCCTCTGGCAATTCTATCTTTGCAATATCAACCTGTTTGCGCACATCGTTAATTGCTCTATCAGAGTCAAACCCGGCTTCGAACTCAAGAACTATTGATGCATAACCATCTGACGCGGTAGCCCTCATTTCTTTCACTCCCTCAATCGTTCGCAGTTCGAGTTCAACTGGCCTGACTAGAAGGCGTTCCGCGTCCTCTGGTGAGATGCCATCGTGTGACATCGATACGTAAATCATCGGTATATTCACATCGGGGTCCGACTCCTTAGCGATATCGTCATACGCGTATCCACCAGCAACCAAAATAAGGATTAGTGTGGTTATGACCGTGCGTGCCCGGTTGATGGACGAGTCGATAATTTTGTTCAAGTGGGGCTGTCCGTTTCAATATCTATGCGCACTACGTCCCCATCACGAACATACTCTTGACCGACAGTAATGATATTGACCTTGTCTGGGAGTCCACTTAGCCAGACTCCTTCAGAGCTTTCTCCGACGATCTCTGCTTCATGGAAGGTTACGAGACCTTGTGGGTTGACGAGTCTGACGCCGATTACACCGTTTTCGTCCAGAGTTAAAGCAGCAGCGGAAACAAGGTGGGCTGGGCTGGTAGATGTCTTAACATGAATTTCGGCTGAAACGCCAGAACGGAGAGAGTGATCATTGTTTGGTACTTCTAATTCAATTCTAAACGTGCGTGTAGCTGCGTCAGCTTGACTCGCTACGTAACGGATATGCCCGTTGAGCACCTTGCCATCAATGAGTTTAACTTCGCCAGACGCCCCGTTAATAATCTTATCCACATCTCGTTCTGAGACCTGGCCGACAACAAGAATAGGGTTTTGGTCGACGACCGTTGCCAGCCTTTGTCCCTCCATCACATAATCACCAATCTCAATGTGGCGCTCTTCAAGAACGCCATCGAAAGGCGCTCGGATATTAGTCGCTTCAATTTCTTTTTCTATTTGGGACGCGATAGCTTGAGCCTTTTTCAATAGTGTGATTGCTTCAGCAATTTTTAACGACCCACCATGGCCTTTCCGGTTAAGCTCAAGTGCTGCTTCGTGTTCCAGTTTGCGTTGCTTTACAGTTGCTTCTGCCTCCGCGATACGCTTCTCGCGGTTTGACTTATCAAGTTTAGCTATGACTTGACCTTGTTTAACGTAACTCCCGCGTTGGATGTTTGATTCAATAATGCGCCCATCTAGCTCTGCCCTTACATGGACTGAGCGTACTGATTCAGTTCGACCACGTACCACAACAAAACGGTCATACAATTCGGCAATTAGGAGTTTAGTGCGAACTGTTATTAACCCTTCAGAAATATTTCTTGAGACTGTTTCAGAGGTGCTTTCCTTAACCTCACTTTTTTCAGACTCCGCAATGAGGCCGTCATGATTGGACAGCTGGCCGGAATATATCCAAACACCAATCAATATAGCTAATCCTACGGCAAGTAATAGGGGTGCACGCATGAACACCTCTTTTAACTGCTTTAGACAACAAGAGTAACAGTAAGCGGGATTATAGCTTTTGTGTTACTCTCAGGTTTGTTAGTCATAGTAAATATTGCTTTTGGTTTCGATTGCAGCATGGATTACACTAGTATCTAAGTTCACACCACGTACTGTATTCATTATTTTGATAAAGGAAACACAATATGGCTGTAAAATCAGCTCTTGCAAATCGGCGTATTTTAGTCATTGGTGGCTCGAGTGGTATCGGCCTTGCGACTGCGTATGCTGCAGCTCAACAAGGTGCTCGCGTTGCTATTGCTGGACGTGATGCTGCGAGACTAAAAGCCGCTGCAGATCGAATCGGTGAGAATGTCGAAACTTACAGGGTTGATATTTCCAAAGAGGGAAGGGCAAAGCAGCTTTTCTCAAGAGTTGGAAAGCTGGACCATTTGATTCTTACGGCTGCGGACGGTGTTTTCAAACCTTTTCTTGATACTGATAGGGCAGATTTTTCAGGAGCCATCGACAGTAAATTGTGGGGCAGTTACAACACTGTTCGATACGGTGTGCCATGCCTAAAGCGCAGAGGTTCGGTTACATTGACTTCGGGGTGTGCAGCACATAAACCATTAGAGGGGCTATCTCCTTTTGCCACTGCTAACGGCGCGATTGAAGCTATGTGCAAGACCTTAGCATTTGAGCTTGCTCCTATTAGGATAAATACAATAAGTCCTGGAATTATTGAAACTCCCGTATTTGACGGTATGCCTAAGGCCGACAGGACGGCGCTATTTCGGAGTGTCGGAAGGGCTGTTTCAATAGGTCGAGTTGGTAGAGCAGATGAACTAGCAGAAGCCTACCTTTATCTGATGACGAACACTTACACGACTGGTGTTGTGTTGGAGGTGGATGGCGGAGCTAAGCTTGCGCGCAAGCCTCTCTGGTAGATCTTATGCCACCACGGAGAATTCTTGTAACTGGTGGAGCTGGTCAGGTGGCAGCGGATTTGGTGCCTGTTTTGCGGAAGTTGCATGGTGCTGAGAATATTGTTGCTGCCGGGCATGAAACGCAGCCATCAGAGGCGGTCAGGGACGGTGGTCCGTTCGAATATGTAGATGCCTGCAGTTACCAGGCGATGGAAAGGCTAGTTCGCAAATACGATATAGGAGTCATATACCACCTTGCTACTATTTTGTCGGGGGAAGGGGAACAGAACCCTGGTCTTGCTTGGAATGTGAATATTGGCAGTCTCAAGGTTGTGTTGGATTTAGCTCTTGAAACGAATGTTGATCAAGTGTTCTGGCCAAGTTCAATCGCAGTATTTGGCCCTGCGGCACCGACTGAAGATACACCTCAGCAAACGGTGTTAGAACCAACTACCATGTATGGCGTAAGCAAGGTAGCAGGTGAAAGTTTATGTAATTATTACAACATCAAATACGGGTTGGATGTGCGCAGTTTAAGATACCCTGGTCTTATCAACCATAAGGCATTTTCTGGAGGGGGCACGTCGGATTATGCGGTGGAGGTCTTTATAGCTGCCGTTAAAGAGGGCCATTACACGTGCTTTGTTGATTCCGATACGATGATGCCCATGATGTATATGGATGACGGAATCAAGGCAACGGTTGACTTAATGGCAGCAGGTGCGTCTGATCTCAGTGTAAGAACTAGTTATAATATCTCTGCCTTGAGTTTTACTGCTGGTGAAATAGCGGCAGCGGTATCCGATAAGGTTCCTGATTTCACGTATGATTTTGTTCCAGACTTTCGTCAAGAGATTGCTAATTCCTGGCCAAATTCTGTAGATGATTCGGTAGCGCGCCGCGATTGGGGTTGGTCGCCTGAATATGATCTGCAGGCTTTAGTTGAGGTAATGTTGCGCGAGATTCGTTTGAAATTTGGTAAGAGTAATTGAGGGATAAATAGACGGACGCTAGGCCAAGGGGCTCTGAACTATCAATTTGTAAGGTCGCGCAACCAGGCTGTATTCAACGCGCTTGATCGTTATCGTCGTGTTTCCTCATTTGGTGATGTTGGCGTGTCACCGTCTCAAGCTGATCTGCATCCCACTCCTCCTCCTGTTGCAGTGCGAAAAGCGATGTGTATCCCTCGGACCAATCCGGAGGGACAAGGCATGGTCGTGGATCATGATCAGCCCAAAGCGCCGGTTTGCCACGCACTATTACTCCTTCATATTGGCTGGGTAACGGATTTGCTGTATAGGTGAAGGCATCGGCTGAAGAATAAACATTAAGTAGTAAGGGTCGGCCAAGAACAGACAAATTAGCACTTGATCCATGAACCGCACGGCAATTATGCACAGTAATTGATCCAGCACGCCCAGTTAGATATTGCGTAGTTTCAGCCTTGAGGTTCGCAGCATCAGAAGAGGACAGGCAGCCAACCCATTGGCCGTTATCGTCGTACTGGTTGTAGAGCGGGCCTAAGTGGCTCTTTGGAATTACTCCTAAAGGTCCTTGTTCGGGACCAACGTCGTAAAGATACGTTCCAATTGTTAGGGGGCTATAGTTTGTATGTGGCCAGTATTGGATGTCTTGGTGCCACTTAACTTCTTCACCACCGTCACTCCATTTGAAGTTCAGCTTAGAGTGGTGAAATTTTACGTCAGGTCCTACAAGATCGGCTGCCACATCCGCAATGAGACCGTTGGCAAAGTCCCAATAGAAAGAGTGATGTTCAACGGGGCTTGTTAGCCGACGTAAGCGGGGAGAGTTTGGCGAATGCCCTGGCTCAACATCGAAAATCGCATCCGACTTGCTTATGTTCCCGCTACGGTGGACCATCTCATCCGTCACCGCGCGGGCCTGATCAATGACCGATTTCGGAACTATAGAATCTACAACAAGGTATCCGTTTTCAAAGTAGAACTCTCGTTGCTCCTGCGTGAGGATATGGGCTTGGTTTGCCAAGATTTGTTCTGCTCTCATCGATGCCTTCCTTGGCCTTGATTAGTTGTGTGACACATTTAATTATCGGTGGCACTACCACCAAGACATTCTGGCGAGGTAGTTGAAATACTCTTATCCTTTTCCCACTCATGTGGTGTTAAGGTGTGCATGGTTAAAGCATGCACTGCGCCGGACAGTTCAGTGCTTAGTATCTGATAGACAAGTTTTTGTCGTTGCAAACGATTTTTCTGGTCAAAGTCTTTCGCAACGACAACTAGCTTAAAGTGAGTTTCCGAGTCGGGTGGCACGTTGTGCATGAAGCTTTCGTTAATAACCTCAATGTGTGATAGGGCTAGCGAGTTTGTCAATTTTGTGATGATTGTTTCTTGAATGTTCATGTCAACCTTTGATCAAGGAACAGATTCTAACGATTGTATCACTATCACTTTGGTAAATGCGCTGAAAAACGTAGACGCACATAGTCGGCCCAGAAAAACCCCTCTGAGTCGCGTATGCGGGGCTCTATATATGCAATAGCTTGCGCTCGTGCTAAATGTTGTTTTCCTTGGGGAAACGCTTGAAAAAAAGGTCCCCCGAATGTATCCAGCCAGCCTCCGACTCCAAATGGAAGTTTTGTGGGACGAGAAAATAGTTCTATGTAATCTACAATGAATCCGTGACTTCTAAGTTTCGTTCCGTAAGTGAGAGCATCAGGAAAGTACCAGCTGGCCATCGAGCTTGGTTCAACGCCATGCTCTTCTAGAATGTTCAAAAACGCATCAATTAGTGTTTTAATGTTTCCCTTACCTCCGAGTTCAGCAACAAACCGACCTCCCTTTTTAAGTGAGTTCTCAACGCTACCAAGAACTAAATCAACATTATTCATCCAGTGTAATGCTGCGTTGGAAAAAACGGCATCAAACTCGGAGTCAAAAGGAAGCATATGCCCATCACAGATAAAAACATTTAATCCACGGGTTCTGCAGGCGGCAATTTGCTCGGATGATGTATCGATGCCTACAACTTGTGCTCCAGTATCTGCGATAATTTCTGTCAATGCGCCATCCCCGCACCCAAGATCCAAAATATGTTCCCCACGTCTTGGTGCGAGTGCGGTAACTACGGATTGTCCCAAGTCTGACACATAGCTGGCATTGCGCCGATAAAGCATCGGAGACCATTTTTGGGATGGGGATGATGAGCACCCACCATGAACTATCTTCACCTAACAGGTATCCAAATCTAATATCCCTATTGAATCGTTTAAGGGTACGAAAGTTGCTTAGTGCCTTTCAAAGTTGACCAATTCTCGTTTTTGCATCCCCAATTGATAACAGAATATCATTTTCATTAAGGTGTGTGGGTATGGAGATCCTGAGGAATATGGATGAAAGGGGTTTAGGGTGCTGGGGTATCTGTGAATTCCTCACTTTGGTATTCTATAAGGTGTCGGTAATCCTCACGGATTGGTGCAAATACATCGAGGTTAAGACAGGGTTCGTCACCCACGGGCTCGGCGTAGTGTAAGGCATTTGGCGGTATTCTGATCAAGCTGCCAGGGCCCACATCAAACACATCGTCATCGACATGGACCTGCGCGTGACCGGATACAATATACAGTACCTGCTCAAACGGATGTCGGTGGGGGTGAAGATCCATTCCCGGTTCCAGCCGATTCATTACCAAAAGGACTTTTTCACCACGGAAACCCGAACGAGTAACGCCGGGTCGAACTTCTTCGCTGGGTAAAGTATCCCAATTATACATCTGCGTCTTGGCTGTCATTGATTTTCTCCTCGAAAGGTCCCTAAAGGGCTATATTCGCACGACCTGTGCGAGCACCCAAGACCCAGTTTCATATAAGCAAGGGTTACATGCAGTTAATGTTTTTATTGTAAAAGTACAGCGGCGTGATAGTTAGTAAATAGGATAAACGGCTGGTTTTAGGGATATCTTCTGAGATTAATGATAGTATGCTTCGATTATTGTCGGGTTGATAGGATATGCGTCAATAATGCGCAGTAACGTAATTAACCTTCACAATAGTCAAGAGGCAGGGCAGTCGTGTATTTTATCTGTTCCATAGCGAACGAAGAGCTGACGTCCGATAGCCCTGTCTGCGTGATTAGTCTTTTATAGAAACTATCATATGCTGCGACATCGGGTACAACGACCCGCAATAAATAATCTATTTCACCACTCATACGATAAAATTCCATTACCTCTGGCAGGTTGCTCACCGTTTTGGCAAAAGTTTCTAGCCAATGGGCGCTGTGCTGTGTGGTTTTAACTGAAACAAAGACGGTGACCCCTACATTGAGTTCATCACTGTTAAGAAGGGCTACACGTCGTTGAATAATGCCGTTTTCCTCCAATTTTTGAATTCGCCTCCAGCACGGGGTTGTAGACAATCCAACCCTTTTAGCAACATCTGTTACTGCTAGAGAGACATCTTCCTGAAGGCACTTGAGGATCTGTTTATCGGTGGCATCAAGTTTGGTCATAGGACAATATTTTTCTTAATATATCAAAATAAAAGATTATATAACCAATTCTCGAATAAAAGAAGAAAAATAAGAAAACTTATGCTAAAATTATTTAGTTCTTGCTTGCGCAAAAGCCAACGTTTAGGTACTTGGGATGCACGGCAAACTAATAGAATCGGCATTGCAATGAATTATTTGCCCACATTTATGGACGTTCGGGGGCGCAAGGCTCTGGTTGTTGGTGGTGGTTCTGCCGGTTTGTCAAAAATGAGGTTATTGAATCGCGCGGGAGCGGAGGTAACAATAGTTGCACCATTTGCGGACAGTGAGGTTGCAAATACTGCACGTAGTGGAAAAGTGAAATGGTTGCCGCGACGTTTCGATTCGGGCGATGTTGTCGGTTGTGTTGTGGTTTTTGCTGCTACCGGAAATAAAACCATTGATACTTGTGTTGTGGAAGCGGCATCTAAAACTGGTATCCCAATAAACGTGGTGGACAACCCTCACCTATCAACCTTCATCACACCGTCAATAGTTGATAGGAGCCCGGTCGTAATTGGCATTTCGACTGGTGGATCAGCGCCGGTTTTGGCCAGGAGACTTAGGGGTAGCATTGAAGCAATGCTGCCAGATCGGCTAGGGGAACTTGCAAGCTTTGCCTCAAAATTTAGATCTGCCGTCAGTCAAAATATTCCTGTTGTGGCGAGACGGCGGTTTTGGGAAAATTTCTTTGATGGTTTTATAGCCTCAAAGATTCTTGCAGGACATGGGCCAGAGGCTCAGGTGGCAATGGAACAGTCGATTCGCGATGGTAACTCCGATGTTTGTGGTTCTGTATCTATTGTTGGCGCCGGTCCCGGACGCCGCGATCTCCTTACTCTGCGAGCTTTTCACCTGCTGCAGGATGCTGACGTGGTTGTTTATGATCGTTTGGTGGGTCCAGAAATTGTTGATTTGGCACGTCGTGATGCGCGACTAATTGACGTCGGTAAAATGCCTGGCTGTTACGTACGGGACCAAAAGGAAATTAATGCACTTTTGGCGCATCATGCGTCCCAGGGACGGCGTGTTGTAAGGTTAAAGGGCGGAGATCCATTGATTTTTGGTAGAGGTGGAGAAGAGTTGGATTATCTCTGTGCCCGCGGAATCTCGGTGGAGGTTGTGCCAGGAATAACTGCTGCGCTTGGAAGTGCTGCTGTTTCCGGAATTCCACTAACCCATCGAAAAGGGGTTCATGCAGTCACGCTGGTTACAGGTCACGGGGCTGTTGACGAGGCTGGGGTGGACTGGGCAGATGTAGCAAGAGGTACGGGCACGCTGGTGATCTACATGGGCACGGCTAAGGCAAAGGCGATTGCTGCCCGTCTGATCGACGGCGGCCGCAGGGCAAACACATCAGTTGCAATTGTAGAGAGAGCTACTCTTCCTGGCGAGCGTATCGTTGAAGGGACTCTGTGTGAACTTGGAAAGCTTATCAAGAAACACCGTATAGTGGCTCCGGCAATAATCATTGTTGGGGACGTAGTCGCGGCACGAAACGTTCTCAAGGGGCATTCCTTTGAGAAGCTCGAGAGAATTATTTAGGAGTGTAAGTGATAGGCTATGGCGCGAGAAAGACCGAAGATTATCACAGCGAATCGCTTGGATGACGGCGTAGTAGTTTATC
>CAJWJK010000015.1 GCA_913041535.1 uncultured Alphaproteobacteria bacterium | reverse complement strand
TCCGAATCAGGAACCCTTGCCAGTTTGAAACCGGAAATTCCCTTCTTTAGCTGAGGGAAAGGATCTTCGACAGAATGGATTACGGTTCTCGAATCCTGATCATCCGGCCCGGCAAGAATGCGATAGAGGATCATTTTGATGTGGTTTCAGAATTGCAACATTCGCTCCGGTCTCGCGGAAAGACTGCTGAGATCGAGGTAGCTGACGGTTGGCTTCCTGAATCGGGCGAGGTTAGTTATACAAGACAACAAGAGCCTTTGGGATTAGGGCACGCAGTGTGGTGTGCGCGACACCTAGTTGGCAATGAGCCCTTTGTAGTGATTCTCCCGGATGATTTTATCGTGGGCGCTCCTTCGTGCCTCCAGCAAATGATTTCGTCCTACGCTAATGTTGGTGGAAACGTTGTAGCGATAATGGAGGTTCCGTTGGAGGATATACAGCGTTACGGTGCAATAGTACCAGGCGCTGCTGACAAACGTTTAATTGAAGTTAAGGGTTTAGTTGAGAAGCCATCACCAAATCTTGCGCCTTCACGTTATGCTATTATCGGGCGCTATATCCTGTTACCGGAAGTTTTTAAACATCTTGAGCGCCATGAACTCGGTGCCTCAGGCGAAATACAGATTACTGACGCATTGGCATACTTGGTGGGGAAAGCACCATTCCACGGTTGCTTATTTGAAGGTGAACGCTTTGACTGTGGAGATCGAATTGGATATCTAAAAGCTAACCTCTCTGTGGCTCTTAATCGTTCAGATGTAGGCCCAGAGCTGGCGTCCTTTGTTCGCTCGTTATCGAAAAGATTGTAGCAGATAAGGTTTCCAGGATGTCTGGTGCCGCTGGTGTTCCTGTAATTAGAGCATTGTATGCGATTAATGGTTTTGGCAGGTGGGAGGCGAAGATAGATGCGTGTCGTTATGATTGGATGTGGCTACGTTGGATTGGTATCTGGCGCTTGTTTCTCTGAATTTGGCCACGATGTTATCTGTGTTGACAACGATAAAGAGAAAATTGAACACCTCAAGCATGGCAAAATGACTATTTATGAACCTGGTCTGGATGCTCTTGTGCGAGACAACTTTGTTTCAGGCAGACTTTCGTTCTCTACAGATTTAAAAAGGTCAATGTCGAATGCGGATGCGGTTTTTATAGCAGTAGGAACCCCAAGTAGGCGTGGCGATGGTGAAGCAGACGTCTCGTACGTGCTTGCGGCAGCTGAGGAAATAGCAACATCTCTCTCTGGATATACAGTAGTAGTTTCGAAGTCCACAGTACCCGTAGGCACCACCCGACGTATTGCTAACGTAATTCGATCGCGGCATCCAGGGGCTGATTTCGATATTGCGTCAAATCCTGAATTTCTTCGAGAGGGATCTGCGATAAACGATTTCATGCGTCCAGATCGTGTGGTGGTTGGAACTAACTCGGAGAGAGCGCGCAACACCATGCGCGATCTTTATAGACCACTATTCCTGATAGAGACTCCTGTGATATTTACGAGTCTAGAGAGTGCAGAGCTTACTAAGTATGCGGCCAACACCTTTCTTGCCACGAAGATTACCTTCATTAATGAAATGGCAGATCTGTGCGAGAAGGTAGGCGCGGATGTTCATGACGTTGCTCGCGGGATGGGACTTGATCGTCGTATCGGAAGTAAGTTTCTTCATCCTGGCCCGGGGTTTGGTGGTAGTTGTTTTCCCAAGGATACCTTAGCCCTTACACACATAGCTGAGGCTGCGGGCGCTCCTTCCCGTATCAGTGAGACGGTGGTGCAGGTGAACCGTGACAGAAAAAAGCGTATGGCTAAAAAGATAATCGATGCCTGCGGTGGAGATGTTAATGGGGCAACTATTGCGGTGCTAGGGCTTACATTCAAGCCAAATACGGATGACATGCGTGAGGCACCTAGCTTGGATATCATACCTGTTTTGGCTGAAGCTGGAGCAACTTTACGTTTATATGACCCTGAAGGTATGGCCTCAGCCAAAGAAATTCTGGACGATGTTACTTGGTGTGAAGGAAGTTATGAAGCTGTCGAAGGTGCAGATGCGGTAGCGATTCTTACAGAGTGGAATCAATTTCGTGCTTTGGATCTTATACGTATTCGCAACCTTATGAGAAAGCCCGTCGTAATAGATCTGCGCAACGTATACGACCCTACAACAATGGCTGCTGCAGGCTTTATTTATGAAAGTGTTGGACGAACTTGCACTCAACCAGAGTAACGATCACGGATGGTGCAGGTCATACAGATAACGGAGATGTATCTAGTGGCTTTGGTTGTCTACATTGGTTAAACCGTAATACACACGTCGTCCTACAATCCAATTGTTATTGATCACCTTGGTCGACTGCTGTTAATGGCGCTACTGCATGGCAGTCTATTTCGCGCGCCTTCAAAGTTCGACATGCTGAATGGGCCTGGTCCTCACTAAGCCCAACAATTCGAGCCCGATACAGCGTTCTGGGAGAGCCAATAATTGCTACGCGAGATCCTGTGAGAATCTGATTAGTTGTACGGGCAATGAAGCCAATATGAGCATAGGCTCTTTCGATTGTACTGAACGCGCCAACCTGTATTCCCCAGTCGATGGGGTTTTTTGTGGCAGGTCTATAGTTAGTTTCAATAGTATGAGATGAGCTGTCAGTGCCTGCTGCAAGTCGTTGCAATATAGGCTTGTTGTTGGGTCGAGGGGCCAATAGCCTAGCAAACGCACGGTCAAGCAATACCCTCGTATGGGCATCACGCGAGCGCGCAGTCTTACCGCCTAAAACCACCACAATTAAGCGTTTTCCATAACGTTGTACAGAGGCTGCGATATTGAACCCCGAAGCGTGAATGTAGCCAGTTTTTATACCATCAGTTCCATCATAAGAACGAAGGAGACGGTTATGGCTCCGATAGGATCGGCCATTAAACGAGTATGATGTAGCTGAGAATCTTCCATAATGCTGGGGAAAATCTCTGATCAACGCTCTGGCCAATAGCGATAAGTCACGTGCAGTAGATTTCTGTCTACGATTAGGCAGGCCTGAGGCATTACGAAAATTTGTTTTGTTCATTCCCAAGTGGCGTGCTTTTTGTGTCATCCGTTTGGCAAACGCCTTTTCACTGCCGGCCAAAGTCTCAGCTAGTGCAATGGCCACATCATTCGCTGATTTAGTGATTAGTGTCATGATGGCATCTCTGACCTTAATTCTGTCGCCATCCTTTAACCCAAGCTTCGATGGTGATGCCCTGGACGCATGTCGAGATACTGATAGATCAGTATTAAGGCTAAGTTGTCCGTTCGCTAGTGCTTCAAAAGTAAGGTAGAGAGTCATCATCTTTGCCAGAGATGCTGGGTACCTAGGTGCATCCGCTTTCCTTGCGAATAGCACCTCTCCGCTGTCCATTTCAACAACAATGGCTGCGTATTTAGCTGCGACGGCGTTGGTGCCTAAACATGCACATGTCGTAAACAATGTAACGCCAACAATGAAGGAGCAAAGCCTGATGATCATCCCAGCGAATACCCTGGCAATCCTCAATCGAACCTGCCCTTGTGCACTTCCTCGCTAACATACGAGTCTTAACCCGTTTCTTATAAGCATAGCATATTATGTAAAACCAGTTTCTATGTCTATCGAAGTAGTCTGATTTATTGGAACGTAAGATATTTGGGGCAGTATTGAGACGGATTTCTTCCGCCTACCTTGCGAGGGCCCACTCTGTGTTCATCATTTCAAACACTGGCGTTGGCATTATTCATTGTACACGCTGTGGTGTTTTCTTAGTTAAAGACTAGTTATACTGGCTTGCGACGATGCGCACTGTACTGCTTGCAATCTGGTGCGGGATTCGTTGCAATAATTAGCAGCAAGAACTTTGTATGTGCTTTGTCTCTAGTAACTTCAGTTGGTTGTGTAAAGCTAGTGAGTAAACGTAAATGAGTAATCGGAATAGGGAAAGGGATGAAGAAGGGCTTGCAACTGGAACTATCACGCGACAGAAAGAAAAAACTAAAAAGCCTTCGTTATATAGAGTTCTGCTACTTAATGACGATTACACTCCTATGGAGTTTGTGATTTATGTTCTGGAGCGTTTCTTTAATAAGAACAGAGAAGATGCAACTAGCGTGATGTTGCATGTTCATCAACGCGGTGTTGGGGTTTGCGGAGTATACACGTACGAAGTAGCAGAGACTAAAGTTGGTCAAGTAATAGATTTTGCGCGTGAGAATCAGCATCCATTGCAGTGTACAATGGAGAAGGAATAGTCCACAGGAGGTTCATAGTGCCAAGTTTTTCACGAAACCTGGAGAAGACGTTGCATCGGGCATTAGCGTTAGCTAATGAGCGTCAGCATGAATTTGTAACCCTTGAACACCTACTTCTATCGCTTACAGAGGACAAAGATGCTGTTTCAGTAATGCGTGCATGCAGTGTTGATATTTTGGCACTTAGGCAGGGCTTGTTACATTGTATTGACGAAGAACTTGCAAATCTGATTGTTGACGCAAAAACTGATGCTAAGCCAACTGCGGGTTTTCAAAGAGTAGTTCAGCGTGCCTTGGTACATGTGCAATCGTCCGGACAGGAGAATGTTACTGGGGCAAACATTCTTGTGGCTATGTTCTCTGAGCGTGAATCCAGGTCTATATATTTCCTGCAAGAACAAGAAATGTCACGTCTAGATGCGATTAACTATATGTCGCATGGTATTGCAAAAACCATGGGTGCAAATGAACGCGACACTTTAAGCGGGGTTGATGATGATACCGATGATGAAGGTCGAGATCCAAAGGATGAGCAAGCGCTTGCTGCCTATTGCATTAATCTTAACGACAAGGCGTTAGAGGGAGGCATTGATCCGCTAATCGGTCGAGAATCCGAAATTGAGCGGACAATACAGATTCTATGTCGGAGGACAAAGAATAATCCCTTGTTTGTAGGTGAGCCTGGGGTTGGGAAAACCGCTATTGCGGAAGGTCTAGCTCGGCAGATTGTGTTGGAAGAGGTACCTGAAGTGCTGGGGGATGCAACCATATTTTGCCTTGATATGGGGAGTCTACTGGCAGGAACTCGATATCGGGGTGATTTTGAGGAGCGTGTTAAGAGTGTATTATCAGAGTTAGATGGATATCCGGGAGCGATTCTTTTTATTGATGAGATTCATACGGTGATTGGGGCTGGGGCGACCACCGGTGGAGCAATGGACGCATCTAACCTTCTTAAGCCAGCCTTAGCCAGCGGTACACTTCGTTGTATTGGATCTACTACCTACAGAGAGTTTCGCAATCATTTTGAGAAGGACCGAGCCTTGTTAAGGCGTTTTCAGAAGATTGATGTTGTGGAGCCCTCAGTTGCAGATGCTGTCAAAATCTTGTTGGGTCTTAAGCCGTATTATGAAGAGTTCCACAGGGTTCGGTACACCAAGGCTGCGATAAACGCAGCCGTTAATTTGTCAGCTCGTTATATTCACGATAGAAAATTGCCGGATAAAGCGATTGATGTAATAGATGAAGTTGGGGCATCTCAAATGTTAATGTCTCCGACTAGGCGTCGTAATACTATTGCAGTTAAGGATATTGAAGCGATAGTAGCAAAGATTGCTCGAATTCCACCAAAGTCGTTAACCAAAGATGATGCCCGCTCTATCAGCCAGCTAGATGTACAATTGCGAAGAGTCGTTTTTGGGCAAGATAGGGCAATTGAGGAACTGACCAGTGCAATAAAATTAGCACGCGCAGGGCTGCGTGAGCCCGAAAAACCCATTGGTTGTTATTTATTCTCTGGGCCGACTGGTGTGGGGAAAACGGAGGTTGCACGTCAGCTAGCGAAAATTATGGGTATTCAGCTAGTGCGTTTTGACATGTCCGAATATATGGAACGTCATACAGTTTCACGTCTGTTGGGTGCTCCTCCAGGGTATGTTGGTTTTGACCAAGGGGGGTTGTTGACAGATTCGATTGATCAAAATCCGCATTCTGTGTTGCTTTTGGATGAGATTGAGAAAGCACACCCTGACCTGTTCAGCGTATTACTTCAGGTAATGGACCATGGAAAGTTGACAGATCACAACGGAAAGGCAGTCGATTTTCGTAACGTTGTGCTGATTATGACGACGAATGCTGGAGCTCAGGAGATGAGCAAGCACGCCATCGGCTTTGGCCGGGGAATGAAGGAGGGGGAAGATGTTGCAGCAGTTAACAGACTGTTCACCCCTGAATTTCGTAATCGTCTCGATGCAAATATCCAGTTTGCTGGGTTGAGTGCTGCTATTGTTTCACGCGTAGTTGAGAAATTTGTCGGCTATCTTGAGGTCCAGCTGAAAGAGAGAGGCGTTAATATTTCGGTTGATAATAATGTGCGAGCGTGGTTAGCAGAAAAAGGGTATGACCCTGTTTATGGTGCTCGCCCGTTAGCTCGTACCATTCAAGATCACATAAAGAAGCCATTGGCTGAGGAACTTCTATTTGGTCGTATTCGCAAAGGTGGAAGGGTGACCGTCAAATTACGCAGCGGAAAATTGGTCTTTAAGTACGATAACGTAGGAAAACAGGGAAAAAAGAAAACCCGCAAAGTGCGTAAAGGTGTTTCAAGAATAACGTCTGCATTAGCTAAGTGATTTCTATGTGGAACTAGGTATAGTCCAACTTTTTTGCCAATGTTTTTTCGTTAAAGCCCCACTGAAGTATTTAGAGTAGATTCTTCCGATCTATCGGGCTGGGAAGTTATGGTATAGGCCATCATAATCCAATTTTCATTGCGGCCGATATTAGACACTCTGCAATACCCGCAAGATTATGTGGAGAAGTCGCATCTATTCTTTTCGGAATGGCCCGTGGTCCGTTAACCAGTTGATCTCAACATCAACCGCTCGTCTCTCGGACTTGAGGTAACTTGATACGGCTTCACGCAGGCTGTTGTCTCTGATCCAGTGTGCCGAGTACGTATATACTGGAGAATACCCTCTTTGAATTTTGTGGGGCCCCTGTGCACCTGCTTCTACTTTCGTTATTTGGTTGGTGATTGCATATTCAATAGCTTGGTAATAACAAATTTCAAAATGGAGAAAAGGATAATCTTTTAGGCAACCCCAGTAGCGACCATAAAGGGCTTCTCTGCCTAACAGGTTCAGTGCTCCAGCAACATATTCTTCGTTATGCACCGCCATAATCATTACTATGTGGTCACTCATGGTGTTGCCGATTTGCCTAAAAAACTGCCGATTTAAATATGGGTGTCCCCATTTGCGCTGACTAGTATCAATATAAAAGGAATAGAAAGCATCCCAGTGTGTGTCACTAATGCTATCGCCGGAGACAATTTCTATTTTGATTTCTCCATCGCATAGCGCAGCTATCCGCTCTTTACGGATTGCTTTGCGCTTGCGCGAGGACAAAACCAGCAGAAAGTCTTCAAAAGTGTGATATCCCTTATTATGCCAGTGAAATTGTTCGCCCTTTCTCAGTAATAACCCAGACTCACCGAGAAGTTTCCACGTGTTGACATCGGGAAAATTGAAATTGAGCGATGAGACTCCAAGTTCGTGCGCCAGCGTGATACATCCATCTACGAGATATCTTTGGAGGTCAGCGGTTGATGCATCTGGATGGACAAGCAAACGAGGGCCTGTTACTGGAGTAAATGGCACGGCTGCAAGTAGTTTAGGGTAGTACTGACCACCCGCCCGTTCGTAAGCCTCTGCCCAGGCTTGATCAAAAATGTATTCGCCGTAGGAGTGACCTTTTAGGTACATCGGTACGGCACCTATCAATGAACCGTCGGGCGCTATCAATAGTAGATGCTGCGGAGCCCATCCCGTCTGCGGTGAGACAGAACCGCTTTCCTCGAGTGCAGCGAGGAAAGCATGGCTTACAGATGGATTGGAGCTCCCGGCACAGGCGTCCCATGCAGAAGCTGCCACGTCTCGGATGTCTGCGACCGCTTTTACGGTTACCATTCCATGCTTTGCATTGCCTGCGATAGTACTGGGGAAGTTCAAGACCTATAGGTGTCTCTGGAGAAATGTAACAGTAGTAATCAGTGCAATTCAAAGGTGCCTTCAATCTCAACTGCTATTCCAAACGGTAGTGCTCGAGCTCCAATCGTAGTACGAGCATGACGACCGGCATCTCCAAATACTTCTACCATTAGATCGGATGCACCATTCATTACTGAGGCATGTGCCGTGAACTGGGAAGTGCAGAGAACAAGACCATAGAGGCGAACACATTGCTTTACTTGGTCAAGAGTTCCGCCACACGCTTGTTGAAGGCTTGCGAGAAGTTGTAGGCCTACCAAACGAGCAGCATCGGCGCCTGCAGATACATCCATATTGTCGCCTAATCTTCCTGTAACGACAGATCCATTATTCAACTGGGGTGCGTGACCCGACAATTGTACAATTTTTCCGCTAGCCGATGACATGACGTAGTTTGCCACTGGCGTTGACGCTGAGGGTAGCTCGATCCCTAGTTTGTTCAGTCGTGCCTCCACTACACCAGTCATTGAATTGCCTTTAAGAAATTTCAAATATCGCGTCAATTTCGACTGGCACACCAAGAGGTAGACTGCCTGCACCAACGGCAAAGCGTGCGTGCCGACCAGCATCTCCAAACACTTCTACCATTAGGTCGGATGCGCCGTTGACTACTGCTGGATGCTCGGAGAAGGCTTGAGTGGAGCTGACATACCCACCTAAACGGATACACTGAGTAACAGAATCTAGGTTACCCCCACATGCTGCCTTAATCTGCGAAATTACATTAATGGCACATAGTCGGGCAGCTGCTTGACCTTCTTTAACGTTTACGGTGTCTCCTAGAATTCCGACATAAGCGGGTTTCCCTTCCACTAGTGGAATTTGACCAGCAATAAACACAAGTTGGCCACTCTGCACATAGGGAACGTAGTTAGCTACGGGAGCTGGGCCTGCCGGTAACTCTATACCAAGCTCTTTAAGACGACTTTCAATTTTTCCTGCCATTTCGGACCCTGACTTAACTTTTAAACTAGGATGTATACGCTGGTTTAAGCATAACTTTCTCTTGTTGGGTCGCCAAGAGACAAGAACAGAAATTGCTAAAAAGTTTCTGGCCGGTCAAAGGTGACTTTGCAAACGGAATAGCCTGTCAGAATGTTAACTTAAGCTTATCTAAAATAAGCATGATTCAGAGAGATTAGCATATATAGATCAAGGGTTGAGATTACGTGGTTTTTATTCGCTAAGGTGTCAGGTTATAGCAGGAATCCTGGTACTATAGCGCCAACGGATCAACAACGGCGTTGGGGGGCTGGTTCCCTATAAAAAATGCATCTAAATTGTCGAGAGCCTTAAAGCCCATTGCATCTCGAGTCTCGTTCGTGGCACTGCCTAGGTGAGGCATAAGAAAGCTATTCTCTAGCGAACGATAGCGAGGATCTAAGTGAGGTTCGTTGTAGTATACATCAAGACCGATTCCTGCAATCTTACCGGTCCTGACTGCGGTTATTAGTGCCTCGTCATCTACGATATCTCCTCTGGCAGCGTTAACTATTATCGCACCTTTAGGCATCCGTGCGATGCGGTCAGCATTTATTAGCTTATATGTCTGGGGGGTAGATGGGCAGTGAAGTGTAAGAAATTCACTAATCTGTAACAGTTCATCTAGGTTTTGATGGAAAATAGCGCCGGCATCGTCTTCGCTGGGTACCGGGGCCTCATCGTGGTAGTGTATGCACATACTGAATCCACGAGCGCGTTTAGCAACAGCGCGCCCTATTCTTCCCATTCCAATAACTCCAAGATTCTTTCCGGTTACGTTTGTTCCACACATGTGTATAGGTCCCCAACCGTCCCACTTGTCTGCACGAATTAGTGCCTCACCTTCACTTGCACGACGAGCTGCACCTAGAAGCAACATCACTGTCAAATCAGCGGTCGCGTCAGTTAGAACGTCAGGCGTGTTTGTCACCATAATTCCGTGCGACGTTGCCGCAGCAATGTCTACGTGATCATAACCGACCGAAAAATTGGCAATTATGCGGATAGAATGGGGCAACAATTTAATTACAGAGGCGCTTAGATTATCTGTCGGACAGGCTAGGATAGCGGATGCACCATCGCAGGCCGCTAACAATGAATCTGTGTCGTACAGAGTATCTTTCGTATTGAGAGAGACGTCATAATCACGCATTGCTCGTGCTTCAACCTCGAACGGCAATTTTCGCGTTACAATTAACTTGGGTTTTTTGGACATGCTGTGTTCCTATAGGAGTGGTAACCGTTTCGGAAAGGACACCTTACGGTCGACTGATAACTTTCGCCAAGTGCAGTTTAGTGTAAAATGATACCGCATCTTTATTTTTGTGGTTTTCTGTTGTGAAACAGCTACTCTGTACCGCTATTGTTGTCGTGGGTTCTATACTTGGCACTTGTGCTTCATCGGCGTCGGTGGTTGCCATTAATCTTGAGCCGCATCGCGCTATTTACGATGTTGTACTTTCAGAATCTACCGTTCCCAATACGCTTCTCACAGCTAATGGACGGCTTGTTCTCGAACTCTCTGATGCCTGTGATGGCTACATTTCCAATCAGCGCTTTGTTGTTCTCTGGGCGTATGACGAGGGAAGGAATTTTACCTCCGATTACGTCGCTACTGCATGGGAATCTAAGGCAGGTAGAGAATTTCGTTTTGATTCCACGACGAAGATTGATGGCCAATTGACTGAGCACTATAGGGGGCATGCAAGGATTCCAGAAACGGGTGGGGATGGCCGAGTAAAGTTTTCTCATCCCTACGGACTGGAAGATCTAGAATTAGCGCCTAGCACTGTGTTTCCTGGTGCTCATATACGGACTTTGATAGAGAGAGCTCGGATGGGAATTCAACGTTTTTCCTCAGAGGTTTATGATGGCAATGGCCCCAATGGTCTTTTTCAAGTTGTTTCCTTTTTGGGCGTGGAGATTGCTGGAGATCCTAGTGCCGAGGTTTCAATGATACGTGATGTAGTGTCGTGGCCGGTCCGTATTGCGTATTATGCATCAGATGTTATGAGTGGAGTGCCGGAGCTCGAAATTGGCTATCGTCTTTATGCTAACGGTGTAGGTTCTTCTTTTCTGATCGACTATGGTGGAATTGTTTTAGAGGGTACTTTGGTAAGTCTTGACTCTCTCGCTGCAGACTGCTGATTGGCCGTCGCAATACGCTGACCAGCCTATTGATTTGGGGTAGCATAAGGGGGGGTGGTCATGCCTAGGAAATATTTGGCCATACCGCCTTTCTTGATTGATCAAGTAGGTGGCTTCCCAGATGTTTTGAAATGTCAACTGTTATCGTAAGACGTTGAAGAGACGGGATATGGCCTTTTCCCCCGCTGTTTGGTCTTTGCCGTCGAGCTGTTGTTTATTGCACTAAGCTCAAATCTAAGGGAGCCCCCTATGGGGTTGGCTTCTACGAGTCGAGCATTAACGCTATCACCAAGGCACAGAATCGTTCCATGGCGATGGCTGACAAGGGCGCGGCGACTAGGCTCGTAGCAATAATAGTCATCCGACAGACTAGAGATTGGAATTAGTCCATCTAAACTGAGCTCAGGGATGTTAATGAAGAGACCAAAGCGTTCTACACCAGAAATGTATCCATGGAAGACGTCACCAATCTTGTTGGCTATAAATGTTGCCACAAACTTGTCTGTTGCTTCTCTTTCAGCTAGCGCCGTACGGCGTTCGGTTTTAGATAGTTTGTCAGCGATGTGTTGCAGTCGTTCAGGTTTATTGACTTGTTCATCTTTGCCAAGTCCGAGAACGTCAATTAACGCGCGGTGAACAAGAAGATCCGCATACCTTCTTATCGGTGAAGTAAAATGGGTGTAACGAGTCAAGGTTAGACCGTAGTGGCCCGAATTTATAGTGCTATAACAAGCTTGAGATTGTGCACGCAAAATAGCTTCGCCAACGATAGCTGAATGGGGTTGTGATGCAGCTAATTCTAGAACCTTGTTGAAATGGTGAGGTTCGGGCGATGTGACATTTGTTAACTGCAGATTCATTCTTTTTAATAGGTATTGTAAGGTTTTGACTTTCTCTGCATCTGGCCGGTCATGGACGCGGTACAGACATGGACTTTTATAATTATCCAGTGTTTCAGCAGCGCATGTATTCGCTAAGACCATGAATTCTTCAATTAACCTCTGACTATCCGACTGCGGTGACATTTGGGTCGCGACAATTTGCCCGTCTTTGCTGAGCTCAATCTGGCGGTCACAGGTCTCTATATTTAGCGGTGAGCGGCGGCAACTAGCTCGATTAAGCGCGTGATAGGCACCAAAAAGGTGATCTAATGTTGAGAGGGGGTTGCCTGGTCTTTGAGGCATGCTTTCGTAGTAGCGTTGTGCTTCTTTGTACGTGAGGTTTTGTCTCACTCTAACTATTGCACGCATAAACGTATGTGAGCTCTTTTGGCCCTCATTATCTATGAGTATGCGTAAGGCTATACAGGGACGGTCATTTCCGGAACGGAGAGAGCAGATATTTGACGAGAGTATGTCTGGCAACATTGGAATTACCCGGTCAGGAAAATACACCGAATTTCCACGACTTTGGGCAGATTGATCGAGGTCAGACCCTGAACGGACGTAATGGGCCACGTCAGATATTGCGACAATGATTTCCCAGTTATTTGGTTGTGTTGGATGTGGCTGTGCCCAGACTGCATCGTCATAATCGCGGGCGTTATCGGGATCTATTGTAATGAGATCAAGGTCTCGTAGATCTAACCGATTATTGAACTCAAGGTGCGTGACTCTATTTGCCTCATTAAGCACATCAGTTTCAAAATATTCGGGGATACCGTGGGCGTACATAGCGATAAGGCTATATACGCTCGGATTATCGGACCTCCCGAGTTTTCGGAGTATGCGTGGACTAGCGGTGCGGCTGACGTCTTGCTTATTAGCCTTCGCAACCACCACATCTCCATCACTTACGGAAATCTCATTGGCACGTTTTATTAAGTATTTTTTTCTCATGCGTCGATCGATAGGAATCAAGTAGTCCTCATTGTTGGCAGATCGGTAGACACAAATTATTTCACGTGGGTTGCGTGTCAGTAGTCGAATGGCTTTTGCGCTATATTGATTGTTGGTTTTGCATGTCAGGCGTGCAAGCAAGCGGTCACCGCGAGTCAGATTGATATCTGTATCGGGACTAATTTGAAGGGATATTCGTGGTGGTGGTTGTTTGCCACGCCAATTATTGGGGCGGGCATTGATAACGCCAGTGTCGAATACCTTGGTGATTTCAATGACTGCGACTTTTGGCAAAGTGTTTTTTAAATAAGATTGTCTGGGACTGTCTGGTATTTCACCATTTATAGCCATGGCTTTTATAAGTGCACGGAGGTTTTTTCGTTGATTTAGGCGAACACCGAACATACGACCGATGTCGCTGGTGTTAGCACGCCCAGGATGCTCTTCAATGAATCGACGTATTTGTGTTCTTGTAGGAAGGTTAGAAAAATGACGTTTAGAGATTATTATCTCCATTGTTTGTTTTCAAGTGTCGTCGCGGTGGCTCAACGTAAATGGATCTTGATTTAAGTTTAGCCAATTTTTCTCTTTCGTCCGGCTCTTTTGGTGCGTTTGAGGCGCTTTCCAAGAAGTTCTAGCGCCTTATCTAGAGTTATATCGATAGCTTCAAGGTCCTTTGGGATCGGAGCGTTTGTCTTGCCATGTTTCACATAGGGCCCGTATCTCCCTTTTAAAATACGAATTGGCTTATCATCTTCGGGGTGTGAGCCAAGATTCCTCAGTTCTTCGCCGCCGCTTCGCCGTGTAGTTTTGGGCTCCGCAAGAAGAGAAACAGCTCGGTTAAGGCCAATTTCTAATATGTCATCGTCTGTTTCTAGTGAACGAGATTCTTTTTCGTGCCTTATGTACGGACCATAGCGGCCAATTGCTGCGGTGATGTTTTTACCTGTTTCTGGATGACGGCCAACAACGCGGGGTAATGACAACAATTTCAAAGCCGTATCAAGGTTTACATGTAGAAATTCTACACCCTTAGGTAATGAGACGCGGTGTGGCTTATCTTCTTCTCCTGCCTCTCCACGTTGGACATATGGTCCATAAGGTCCTTGTCTAGCGCTTACAAGGAGACCGGTTTCAGGGTCTGACCCGAGTTCACGTGGTGAATTGTTTTCACCTTCACCATCTCGATCTCCAGTATTTGCCGTAGCAGTTAGAGCTCTCGTATGGCGACAGGTTGGGTAGTTGGAGCAGCCGACAAAAGCGCCAAACCGACCAGTTTTGACACTAAGCTTTCCATCACTACATGTGGGGCAAGCACGTGGGTCAGCATTCGGGTCATCATGATGGAATATGTAGGGACCTAAAACATCATTTAAGGTATCCAATACGTCACGAACTCTTAGCTCGCTGATTTCCCCAACAGTGCTATTAAAGGGATTCCAGAACTCGCCCAAGACGTTTGTCCATTTCGCACGACCAGCGGAAATGTCATCGAGCTTATTTTCGAGTTCAGCGGTAAAGTCATATTCAACATAATGGCGAAAGAAGCTAGTCAAGAATGCGGTAACTAAACGGCCACGATCTTCCGGTATGAAGCGGTTTCTATCCATTCGAACATACTCTCTGTCACGAAGGACGCTGATTATGCTGGCGTAGGTTGACGGTCGGCCAATACCCAGGTCCTCCAATTTCTTGACCAGGGTGGCTTCTGAAAAACGTGGAGGTGGTTCAGTAAAATGCTGAGTCGGTTCAATTTTCTGTTCAAGAACTTTCTGTGACTTGGTAAGCCGTGGAAGAGAATCTTCATCTTCTTCATCTTTTTGATCGTCGCGCCCCTCGCGGTATAGGCGCAGAAAACCATCAAAAATCGTAATAGTGCCATTTGTTCTAAACATTACCGATTCGTCTGTTGCCAAAATATCCACCGAAGTTCGTTCCAAGAGAGCGCTCTTCATTTGACTCGAAACGGCTCTATTCCAGATCAACTCATAAAGTTTTGCCTGATCCTGTTCCAGTGAGGATGCAATTTCTTTAGGTAATCTTTTGAAGTCGGTGGGTCGTATGGCTTCATGCGCTTCTTGAGCATTCTTTGCTTTGGTGGAGTGAAACTTGGGCTTGGTTGGGACGTAAGCTGTGCCGTAGAGATGATCTATAATATTTCGGCAGTTGTTAACCGCTTCCTGTGCCATCTGCACACCATCTGTACGCATATAGCTGATTAGACCCACCGTTTGTCCATCTATATTCACTCCTTCGTAGAGACGTTGAGCCACCCGCATTGTATGACTGGCCGAAAACCGGAGTTTTCTCGCGGCTTCTTGCTGCAGTGTGGAGGTACGAAATGGTGGTGGCGGATGGCGTTGATTTTGTTTGGCTTCTACTAGACTAATAGCGTACCCAGGTGCTGCTTTTGCTTTAGTAACCGCCTCACGTGCTAGTGATTCGTTATCTATAGAGAATTTAGTTAATTTCTCACCATCAAGGTGGGTAAGACGAGATTTGAACGGTTCTGCATCAGCCGTAAAAAACTGGCCCTCTATTGACCAATATTCACGTGGTGAGAACGCTTCGATCTCAAGTTCACGTTCACATATTAAACGCAGCGCTACAGATTGCACGCGGCCCGCTGATCTTGCGCCTGGAAGTTTGCGCCAAAGTACCGGTGACAGCGTAAATCCCACAAGATAGTCGAGAGCCCGTCGTGCTTGTTGTGCGTACACTAAATCCATATCTAGATCGCGAGGATGTTTCAGGGCGTCAAGGACCGCACGCTCGGTGACTTCGTTAAATGCGATGCGTTTTACGGTGATGTCTTTCATTGCCTTACGTTCAACTAAGGCTTCAAGAACATGCCAGGATATGGCTTCTCCTTCTCTATCTGGGTCCGTGGCAAGGTATAGGTGTTTGGCGCCCTTCAGTGCTTTAGCAATTTTAGTAAGGTGTTTTGCAGCACCGGGGTCGGGGACGTAAGTCATTGCAAAGTTTTCTTCCGGACGAACGGATCCATCTTTGGATGGAAGGTCCCGCACGTGGCCGTAGCTAGCGAGAACTATAAACCCTTGACCAAGATATCGGTTTATGGTCTTAGCTTTAGCTGGGGATTCGACAACTACAACATCCATCTCTAAATCTACACCCGTAAATTGCGACAAATCTAGAGCAAAACCATGCTCAAGAAAGCTTGCTGATTTGTTGTAGTATCATTGATCTAGTTTTCTGATTAAACGAGCTATACAGAGTCATGTGAGCAATGATACTTTGCGAGACATCGCATTGGCACGCGAGTTCGTCAACCTTAAGTCGACAAGGTCACTATTGTTCCTGCCAACATGTTCATCTCATAACGGGAGTGGTTTATTAGGATGAATTTATAGTTACGTCAGTCTCTGGAGAGGGTTAGAGAAAGTTTTCCTTCTCTTCCCTTCAATAGACGGCGAATGTTATCTATATGTCGAATGCATATCAGAACTGATAACAAGACGGCAAACTCTGTGATTTGTTGGTCTGCAAGGACATAAGCGTATGCAACGCTCAATAAAAAGCTAGAAAGGGCTGCAAGTGAAGAAAAACGGAATAGAACTGCGACGACTAGCCAACTTACACAAGATAGAAGTCCGACCGGCCAAGCTAGAGCAATAAGGCAGCCCATAGCACAGGCTACTCCCTTGCCACCCCAAGCGAATGGAGTTGTCGCAATGATCAGAATGATTCCAGCGGCAGTACGAAAACTATATCCCCCGTCACTAATCATTGCGAAGCCACAGAAAAGAGATACAAAGATTGCTATGGTGGTAACCGTCCCGCGCCCTTTAACATTTTTTAGCCAGAGTGGGTGTATATGCCCAACCATAGCACCTAAACCAGATATTACTGCGAAGTCCTGGCCATAAAGATGATCGGCTATGGCGACTAGAGCACCAGCCTTTCCAGCGTCTAAAAGTAGAGTGATAACCGCTAGGGCTTTATTGCCAGTACGAAGAACATTTGTTGCTCCAATGTTGCCAGAGCCAATGTTTCGGATATCGCCATGTCCAGCAATGCGACACAAAATAAGCCCAAAAGGAATTGATCCGAGAAGGTATCCCGCAGCTGGTGCTGCTAACCATAAGCGCCAGGTATACTCAAACGTCCCAAGTGGATCCGGCATTGTCTATGTTGGTTGGAGCGTCCGGTCATATACGGGTTGGCCGGCGACTAACGTTTGTAATACACGACCCTGAACAGGGTGTTTTTCGAATGGTGAATTTTTTGACTTACTAAGAAATTGATCAGGGTCAATCAGCCAAGGAGAATCAATGTCAATTAGTATTAGATCCGCTGGTGCGCCTGAAATCAATCTGCCAGACTTTAAGTTAAGTAGGCGTGCGGGCGTGCTCGTCATTTTTTGCAGCAAAGTGTGAAGAGATAGTTTGCCTTTGTGGTACAGGTCTAGAGCTAGAGGTAACATGGTCTCTAGGCCAGAGATTCCAGTAGCAGCCTGTGCGAACGGAAGCCTTTTGCTTTCTTGATCCTGTGGTGTGTGACCACTCGATATGACATCTACCGTGCCGTCAGAGAGACCGTCTATTAGCGCGCATCGATCTGATTCTGAACGAAGAGGAGGCCATGTTTTAGCAAATGTTCGGTATTCTCCAATAGCGGTTTCATTCAGCGTAAAGTGGTGTGGTGTAACAGAGCAGGTCACTCGGACATCACGTGCTTTTGCATTGCGCACCGCCGATATAGACATTTCCGTGGTTAGGTGGCTTGCATGTAAACGCGATCCTGTAAGTTCAGTAAGCCGCAGGTCTCGATCAAGAACGATAGATTCGGCAACACTAGGAATTCCAGTGAGTCCCAGTCGAGTAGCCACTTCGCCCTCGTTAGTACAACCTTCGGCGCTAAGGCTGTTTTCTTGCGGGAGATGATCAATTAATAGGTCAAAAGTAGATGCGTACGCCAGTGCCCGCCTCATCACGAGAGCATCTGAGATAGTGACATTTCCATCAGTGAAAGCTACAGCTCCTGCAGAGGCCAAAAGTCCCATCTCTGTCATTTCAACACCGCGCAGACCTTTGGTGATGGCTGCCATGGGATGAACGTTTACTCGCGCAGTGTCTTGTGCAGACCTCTCCAGCAGTTCGACCAGGGCAACGTCATCGATAGTTGGATCAGTATCTGGAGTAGCAATTAACGTTGTAATGCCTCCTATGGCAGCTGCAGCACTAGCGGTCGATAGTGTTTCCTTATGTTCGGCTCCCGGTTCACCAACGAACGCTCGCATGTCAATTAAGCCCGGGCACAGACAGTGTCCGCCGCCATCAATAGTTGTAATGTCGGAAGGCAGTCCATCGGCAAACAAACGAGGTCCAAGGTCCATTATTTTTCCGTCAAAAATCAGCAAGGATCCAAGAACGTCAAGTCCTGACTCTGGGTCGACTAGTCGGACATTAACAAATGCTCGTTTTTCTCCAAGGGTTTGAGGTTCGTACGAATTATTGTTTGCCATCTTGCGTCCTAGATTCTCGTGTTAGTAAGTCGAGGCAGGCCATTCGCACTGCAACTCCCATTTCAACCTGTTCGCGGATGAGACTTCGATCAATATCGTCTGCTACCGCAGTATCAATCTCTACTCCGCGATTCATTGGGCCAGGGTGCATTATCAAGGCATCGCTCTTGGCAGAGGATAGCTTGTCGTAGTCAAGTCCGTAAAAGTGGTAATATTCTCGAACCGACGGCACAAAGGTTCCATGCATTCTTTCAGTTTGAAGTCGTAGCATCATAACAATATCACAATTGTTAAGGCCCAATCGCATATCATGGTGAAGTTCAACACCAAGGCGGTCTACAGACGCAGGCAGTAATGTTGGTGGGGCAATTACGCGGACTTGCGCGCCCATTGTTGTAAGCAGTTGAATGTTGGATCGGGCAACACGACTATTCAGTATGTCACCGCAAATTGCCACGACCAAACCCTGAAGCTGACCTTTGCGCCGTCGGATTGTAAGGGCATCGAGAAGCGCTTGGGTGGGGTGAGCATGAGTTCCATCTCCAGCGTTAATGACTGAACAATCGACCTTCTGTGCCAGGAGAGCAGCGGCCCCACTCTCTGGATGCCGCACTACAAGGACATCTGGTTGCATAGCGTTAAGTGTCATTGCTGTATCGATCAGGGTTTCACCCTTCTTAATGGCAGAGCCCTCGACAGACATGTTTATTGTGTCTGCTCCTAGGCGTTTGCCCGCAAGTTCAAACGAAGTGCGTGTGCGTGTAGAACTTTCAAAGAATAAGTTGATCTGGGTACAGCCGCTGAGCAAAGACTGTTTAGTGCCAATATCTCGATTGTGTGTAGCGTACGAGTCGGCGAGATCGAGCAACTTCGTAATATTGCTCACGGAAAGACCTTCGATCGTCAACAAGTGTTGATTTGGGGCTGTATCTGTGGTCTTCGAAGCCATTAAAACATGACTATGCTTTGGTTCGGCGCGACTGTCCAGCCGTCAAAACAATTGTTTTTTTGTTGGTTCAAGAAGCAAGCGAATCTAGAGCACCCTGAAGGATGTATGTAGCAGCAAGTTTATCTATAATTCGGGAGCGCTTTTGACGCGAAACATCTGCGGATATGAGTGTGCGTTCCGTTGCGACAGTGGACAGGCGCTCATCCCAAAATACCATCGGTAATTTTGTATACTCAAATAGGTTATGGGCAAACTGTCGGACAGACTGACAGCGACGACCTTCTGAACCGTTCATGTTTATGGGCAGTCCGATAACTATTCCACCGATGATTTCTTGCTGAACCAAATTACTTAAATGCAGTGCGTCTTTAGTGAAGGATGTGCGCTGTATGGTGGAGTATGGTGATGCAATTAGGCGTGTGGTATCAGAAATGGCAAGGCCTATGGTCTTTGCTCCAACATCGAGACCCAGCAACCTTTCTTTTGGTTTAAGGATTGCTTTGAGTTGCTCAGGGTTGCGATACAGCATAACGCGATGATAGCGTCCTTGGTATTAGTAACACGAACACGTTACCATTCTACTTCATTTGGCGTTTGGTAACAGAGGTTGTTCATTTAATGATGTGGAATTCTATTTATGGCGCTTGATATAGCCACTGTCAGGCGTGTTGCTGCCTTATGTCGGATAAGAGTCTCTGATACTGACCTTAGTACGATGGAGGCTGAGCTGAACGAGATATTGCATTGGGTGGAACAACTAACAGAGTTGGACACTGATGATGTCTTGCCGATGACACGTGTCGTTGATGTAGACTTGCCTATGCGGGATGACGTTGTTAGTGATGGTGACTGCGCAGACAAGATTCTTGTTAATGCACCGGCCTCGGCGCAAGGATTTTTTTCGGTGCCCAAAGTTATCGAGTGACTGAAGAGCTAACTGACCTTACCATTTCCGAAGCGCTCCTCGGGCTTGAGTCAGGGGATTTTTCCGCGCGTGAGCTTGTAGAGGCCCATATCTCGGCAATGGAGCGTGCTAAAGCTTTAAATCTTTTTATCACAGAAACAGCTGAAATGGCTCTTGCCTCTTCTGATATGTGCGACTCGCGTCGCCGCAAGTCAAAAGCAGGCGTTCTTGACGGTATTCCAATCGTTGTTAAGGACCTTTTTGCGACAGAGAATATAGTAACTACCGCTGGCTCAAAGATGCTTGAAAGGTATGTTCCGCCATATGAATCGACGGTCACGAAGAAGCTGTGGAGCTCCGGGGCTGTCATGCTTGGAAAAGCAAACTTGGATGAGTTTGCAATGGGTTCTTCTAATGAAACTAGTTTTTTTGGCCCCGTTGAAAACCCATGGAGGTCTAACGAGGGTGACTATCAGTTCGTACCGGGGGGATCAAGCGGTGGTTCTGCGGGAGCAGTATCGGCGCGAGTAGCAATGGGGGCTACGGGAACGGATACCGGAGGTTCGATCCGACAACCGGCCTCATTCTGTGGTGTTGTAGGCCTTAAGCCAACATATGGTCGGTGCTCACGTTGGGGAATAATTGCATTTGCATCGTCACTTGATCAGGCTGGCCCTATTACAAGAACTGTGAGGGATGCGGCCATTATGCTAGGTGTTATGGCCGGCTACGACTCGAAGGACTCAACGTCGGTTAATTTGCCAGTCCCTGATTATACTGGAGCACTTACCGGTGATATTAGAGGTCTGAGAATAGGCATTCCTGCTGAATATGGTTTGGAGGGACTATCGAACGAAATTAATGCGCTCTGGAAAAAGGGTATAGAGTGGCTGAAAGAGGCAGGGGCTATTACGGTACCGGTGGAGCTCCCGCATACTCACTATGCGCTGCCTGCTTATTATATTGTTGCCCCTGCTGAAGCGTCTTCAAATTTAGCGCGTTATGATGGAGTTCGTTACGGATTGCGGGTAGAGGGTGATAGCGTGCAGGACATGTATGAAAAAACTCGAACTGAAGGATTTGGCGCAGAAGTAAGGCGGCGGATAATGATTGGTACATATGTACTGTCAGCAGGGTACTATGATGCGTACTATTTAAAAGCACAGAAGGTACGTACTCTTATAAAACAAGATTTTACAAATGTTTTTTCTAGTGTAGATGCACTAATAACACCAACTGCGCCAACTGCTGCTTTTAGGTTTGGTGAGAGGTCGAATGACCCTATTTCGATGTACCAGAACGATGTATTTACGGTGCCTGCAAGTCTGGCCGGGCTTCCTGGTATTTCCGTGCCTGTTGGTCTTACAAGTGGAGGGCTGCCGCTAGGTTTACAGATAATAGGCAAGCCATTTGACGAAGAAAGCGTACTAAAAATTGCTGATGCAATAGAGGCCTTAGCTGAATTTTCTAGCCGACCTCAAACTTGGTGGCTGGATAAGTCTGATAACGGTTCTCCGACAGTTTAATCGATTAGGATTTCCAATAAATCAGAAAGCACTACAAACGCTAGGTATCTAATTGTGTTGTATGCGCGGTTAAACCTCTGTCACTCACACTGTTTTTTTAGGGAAAATTTGTGCAAAAGTTATTCACATGATTGATCGGGCAGATATGTCGGTGCTCTAGAGATTTCGCACCAGACAGGTGCGTGGTCTGAGGGGTTTTCTAATCCGCGCTGCGCACGGTCAATAGTGCACTTTATGAGCCGATCCGTTGCCAAAGGGGATAGCAATAGATGATCGATGCGGAGACCTTGGTTCGCACGCCAGTAGCGGCCTCGGTAATCCCAGTAGCTGAATTGGGCTGCCTGGGGGTTTATGGCACGAAATGCGTCGGTGAGTCCAAGCCACAATAGTTTTCGGAAATGCGCTCTTTCATCTGGGTGAAAGCATAATTCACCGAGCAGGTGTTGTGGATCATAGACGTCATCGGGTTCGGGCGCTACATTCCAATCGCCACCTAGAACAAAAGGTTCGCCGAAATCTAACAGGTTTTTAGTATGGGCATAAACTCGATCCAAGAACTTCAATTTAAACTGAAATCGCGGAGATTCTATATTTGTACCCTGCGGTACGTATATGGAGGCGACGCGGATGCCATTAGTAAATGCCTCAATATAGCGAGATTCGTCATCGGTTTGATCGCCCGGAAGACTCTTTTTAACATCCTCGAGCGGAGTTTTAGATAGTATCGCAACACCGTTGTAAGTTTTCTGCCCATGAATAGCCAGATTATAACCAAGGTCCTCAATGGCTTCTGCAGGAAACAAATCATCAACAACTTTTGTTTCCTGCAGTAGAACAATGTCTGGAGTTAGGTTCTTCAACCAATTTAGAAGATTGGGTAATCGTGCTCGCACAGAGTTGACGTTAAACGTTGCAATTTTCATAACTAAACGATACGGGCCTTACATATATTCTTTATGACTTAGGCCTTGCTACATAAAATTAGCCCACAGCAAAAGAGGCGCCACAACTACATGCTGCAGTTGCGTTGGGGTTGTTTACACGAAAATACGAGCCAATAAGTTCATCAACGTAGTCAATTTCTGATCCGGCCAGAAACTCAAACGAAACTGAATCGGTAACCACTCGTATTCCGTTACGCTCAAACACTAAATCGTCATTCTTTTGTATGTTATCAAGGTCAAAACTGTACTGAAAGCCCGAGCAGCCACCCCCATTAACGGTGACTCTAAGCATATGCTCTTTGCCATTGCTGTCTGGCAATATCGCGTTTAAGCGCCTTATAGCTGTATTGGACAAAGATATTTCTTGGCTTTCAACTTCAGTGTGGGACATAGTTAATACTTCATTGCTGCATCTCTTTCTATTAGTCAGGAAATACTATGCTGCTGTCAACAATATTAAATCAGCAAGGACACATAAGATAACAGCGGACTAGGCTGGATCTAAGTGTGATGGTACATACATTGATCTTTTGTAAGACGAAAAGCTAATTTTGATAATGAACTCATGTCAACACCGTGCCGTTTTCGCCAGTCACTTTGAGCGTAGTCGTGGGCGTCTCTATAACGAGCCAGAGAGTTTATATCGTACTCCATTTCAAAGGGATAGAGATCGTATCGTCCATTCTACCGCGTTCCGTAGGCTGAAACACAAGACTCAGGTCTTCGTATATCACGAGGGAGATCATTATCGGACTCGACTTACTCATTCCATTGAGGTTGCACAAATAGCGCGCAGCATAGCCCGTACTCTTAGCCTTGATGAAGATTTGACTGAGGCACTATCGCTAGCACACGATTTTGGTCACACGCCTTTTGGCCATGCGGGAGAGAATGCTCTTCACGAGGCAATGTTGCCCTACGGGGGATTTGATCACAATGCACAGACGCTTCGTATAGTGACAAAACTTGAACAGCGTTACGCTGAGTTTGATGGGTTGAACTTGACATGGGAAACTTTAGAGGGATTGGTTAAGCATAATGGCCCACTTCTTAGGCATTCTGCATCAAGTTCGTCAGGCCTGGCGGCTGCGGTGTGTGAGTACGCTGAAGAGAACGACCTTGAGCTCCACCTGTGGCCTAGTGCAGAGGCGCAGGTTGCTGCACTTGCTGATGATGTAGCTTACAATAATCACGATATTGATGATGGGCTACGAGCTGGACTTTTTGACCTCGATGATGTGGCGGCGGTGCCGCTTGTTGGTGAAATTGTTGTGGATGTCAGGCGGCAATATCCTATGCTGTCAAAGGCAAGGTTAATTCATGAAACGGTTCGGTGTGTGATTGATCGTATGGTCTGTGATCTCATAGAAGAGACATCCAGAAGATTGGAAGTAGAGGCACCTCAGAGTGTTGAAGATATTCGTGCCTTGGGAGGCCCGATAGTAGCCTTCTCAGCGAAAATGGGAGAGACCAACCGAGTTATAAAGGAGTTTCTTCATGAGTTTATGTATGGCCATTACAAACTCAATAGGTCGCATGCTAAAGCTAACCGCATTGTAAAGGAATTGTTCACATTTTTTTTCAAGCGTCCCGATTGTTTGCCAACAGAATGGCGTGATCTATCTGATATGGGAGATGAGCTTGATACTGCACGTCTAGTAGCAGATTACATTGCGGGAATGACAGATGCGTTTGCGCTGCAGGAGGCCCAGAGATTATTTGAGAGGGATACGGGTATTTGAACGTATTTCAACACATTAGAACTCATCTTTTTGAACAGATAGAAATACTGTCAAATGAAGGGAATGGTAAAAAGAAACCTGACCTCAGCAGTATACGTGTCGAGGCTCCACGAAATTCTAGCCATGGAGATCTTACGACCAATGCTGCAATGATATTGGCAAAACAGACTAACACAAACCCCGTTGATCTTGCCCGTGTTCTGTCGGAACGGCTAGCGCTGCTTGACGATGTTGCATTGTCTGAGGTTGCTGGTCCGGGTTTTGTTAACCTGCGCCTCACTAGTGAGTATTGGAGAAGTCAACTGTCAACGTTACTGCTGGCTGGTTCAAGCTATGGAGAATCAACTTTAGGCGAAGGATTGTCCATAAATGTTGAGTATGTCTCAGCCAATCCAACCGGCCCTTTGCACATTGGACATGGGCGCGGTGCGGTTGTTGGTGATGTTATTGCAAATATGCTTGAGAAGATGGGGTATCGGGTTACGAGGGAGTATTACATCAATGATTCCGGAGTACAGATTGAAGCATTAGCGCGTTCGGTGTTTGTGCGGTATCAACAAGCCATGGGCATTGAGGTCAGTGTATTGCCTGACGGGTTTTACCCTGGTGAATACCTTGTTCCCGTTGGCCAACAGCTAGCTAATTCAGAGGGGGATCGCTGGCTATTAGCGCCTGACGTGGACTGGTTAGATCAATTCGCAGCCGCGGGTTGTAAAGCCATGATGACGTTAATCAAAAATGATCTCAATGATCTAGGAATCAGGCATAACATTTTTTTCTCCGAGAAAGATGTTCACCAAAACGGCAAAACTGAAGAAACTCTTAGTGATCTACGTTTACGAGGCCTGATTTACGAAGGTGTTTTGGACCCACCTAAGGGAATTAAATTGGAAGATTGGGAGCCTCGACCACAGACGCTCTTTCGAGCTACTAAATTTGGAGACGACCTCGATAGGCCTTTAAAAAAATCAAATGGTGACTGGACGTATTTCGCTGCTGATATTGCATATCATCGTGACAAGTTTGAGCGGGGTTTTTCAAAGATGATTGATGTTTGGGGGGCCGATCATGGTGGGTATGTTAAGCGCATGGTAGCGGCTGTCGATGCCATTAGTAACGGCCAAGCAAACCTCGATGTAAGAATCTGTCAGTTGGTTAACGTATTAAAGGGCGGGGTGGCAGTGAAAATGTCAAAAAGGGCTGGTGATTTTGTGACGCTTAGAGAGGTCATTGATCAAGTTGGGAAAGACGTCGTTCGTTACATCATGCTAACCAGGCGTAACGACGCTCCCTTAGACTTTGACTTTGCTGCTGTAACAGAGCAATCGCGAGATAACCCTGTATTTTATGTACAATACGCGCATGCTCGTGGCTGCTCTCTTCTCCGGCGGGCAATTCAGGTTATGCCAAATATGACGATCAATACACACGCGTTATCGTCCAGTGAGCTTGATCGGTTGATAGAGCCTGAAGAAATAGAGCTTATGAAAATACTTTCTTTCTGGCCAAATGTATTGGAATCAGCGGCGTTGGCAAAAGAACCTCACCGTTTAACTTACTATTTGCACGAAGTGGCATCGGCTTTCCATGGTATTTGGTCACGCGGTGATAAGCATGCATCTTTGCGATTCATTATTGCCAATGAACCCGAGTTAAGCTTGGCTCGTCTAGCGCTTGTTAAAGGTGTGTTAACCGTAATTTCTGGCGGATTATCAATCATCGGAGTGCAGCCTGTGGAGGAGCTCAAGTAGTTAACATGGCTGTGCGGAATGGTGAAGTCGGTTCTCGCGATAACAGCTCGTCCTTGAAAACTGGACTCTGGTTACGTGGCCGCTCAGTATTGTTCTTCTGCTTAGCCTTTATAGTAGTGGCCGTTTATGCCGGAAGCGTTTGGTATGCATATGATCTTGGGCTTCGACGTGGAACGGCACAATTAATTCCATTTATCAAAGCGGATGCATCTCCAACAAAGCTTGCGCCAGAAGATCCAGGAGGACTAAAGGTCCCTCATCAAGACAAACTCGTTTATGGAGTGCTGGATAGTTCAGTAGAAGAGGACGGGGTAGAATCCTTGATGCCTCCGCCGGAGGAGCCGATATCATTGTCGGATCCTACATCTACCCGGATTGATGAAAAAGATGAACTGCCGGCAGGATCGGTTGATGTTGGAATATCCAGTCGTTTGGATCAACTAAGTGAACCTCCTGTTGCACGATTGGACGATGATATATCAGTTAAGTCGTCTAGCGGTAATCAAGATCAACACATGCCAGATTCCTCTGATCAGGAAACACCTGAAATGATTAGCGACAATCGGGAGCAGCCAGCAGAACATAAGACGTTAGAAACCATTGATGAGTCGATTGTCGAAGGAAATCAGGGTTTGAGGGCGAGCTATAGAGTTCAAATCGCATCACTTCGTAGCAAAATTAAGGCCGAGCGCGCATTGAATCTTGCAGTGGCCGCAAACAGTGACTTATTGAGTGGGTTAGTACATAGAGTTGAAAGTATCGACCTTGGCGAAAATCGTGGGGTTTATTACCGGCTTCAGATTGGATCCTTTGTTGAACAGAGTGCTGCAGATGAATTGTGTAAGAGGCTAAAGGCGCGATCTCAGGCCTGCTTCGTGGTTTCAGCAGAGTAAAGATGCCGCGGGCTGTTATTCTTGGATGCCGCGGTCCAGTTCTGAGCAGGGAGGAATCTAAGTTTTTTACTCGGACGGATCCTTTGGGCTTCATCTTATTCACACGCAATTGCCAGAGTCGATCGCAGGTTCGCAGTTTAGTAATGGATCTTCGAGATTCGGTAGGGCGTTCCGATGCTCCCATACTTATCGATCAGGAAGGAGGTCGTGTTACTCGCCTATGCCATCCAGAATGGCGTGCCACCCCTCCAGCCTCAAGGTTTGGGGATCTTTTTGATATTTCCCCAAGCGCAGCCATCGAAGCCGTACAACTAAATGCACGTTTAGTGGCCGACGATTTAAGGGATCTGGGAATTAATATTAATTGTGCCCCGGTACTTGATATAGCCAACTCTGAGGGGCATGCAGTAATTGGGGATAGGGCGTTTTCAAATCGAGCAGGGCCAGTCACCATTCTTGGTCGTGAGTACGCTTTTGGCCTGCTTCAAGGAGGTGTTCTGCCTATTGTAAAACATCTTCCTGGTCACGGCAGATCTCCTACTGATACTCACGCCGTTAGAACAGAGATTTCAGCGACTCATGAGGAAATGCAATCCGTTGATTTTTTGCCTTTTCAAGCGCTTTCGCATATGCCAGTTGGTATGGTTGGGCACCCAGTTTATTCTTCATTGGACCCGTGCACCCCAGCGAGTGTGTCCTCACACGTTATCAACCAAGTGATTCGAAGTGAGATTGGGTTTAATGGTCTCTTGCTCTCAGATGATATAGCTATGGATGCATTGTCAGGGCCATTCGGCGCAAGGGTTAGCGAAGCAATCAACGCTGGTTGTGATGCTGTACTACACTGCACGGGTCACTTGTCGGAAATGTACCAAATTGCTGAAAGTGCATGTTTGATGAATGAATCATCGAATGCTCGCTGGATGAGAGCAAAGGCAAAGATCACACTACCACACGATATAGACCGCGAGCGCACACTGAGGCAGCTTTCTGAACACCTAAACAAGATATAATTTGGATGTTGGCAGGGGTTTTTGAAATCATTCACATAGCATCGGTATGGGTACTGCCGGTGTTGCTGTCAATAACACTCCACGAGGCCTCCCACGGTTACATTGCGTGGAAGTTGGGTGATGATACTGCGCTGAGGCTTGGTCGCGTCACCTTTAATCCGTTTAAACATATTGATTTGTTGGGTACCGTGTTGGTGCCAGGCTTGATTCTTCTGGCTGGGTCAGGTTTGGGGGCTGGGTTAGTACTATTTGGTTGGGCCAAGCCTGTGCCTGTAAATTTCTCGCGTCTGCGGAATCCCAAGCGTGCTATGGTTTGGGTGGCAGTGGCTGGGCCTGGCGCAAACATCTTTTTGGCAGCGATCGCTGGTATGCTAATACATATCATTCCTTTATTTCCGTCTTGGGTACAGGGATGGGCTCTGGCTAACTTGCAAAACGCCATACTGATAAATTTAGTTCTTGCAGTATTTAATATGCTTCCAGTCCCGCCACTAGATGGCGGCAGGGTAGCCGTTGGTCTGCTTCCCATTCGGTTTTCTCTAGTATTAGCGAGATTAGAGCGTTATGGCTTGTTGATAGTTATTGGGCTAATTTTTGTACTTCCGTTTATAGGTCGCAGTATCGGTGTGGATATGAGTATTATTTCTTGGGTTGTGGGCCCCACCGTTGGCGTTCTATATGATACTGTTGTGGCCCTTACTGGTCATGGATAGGAATTTTGGTGGTAAAGAATTCCTCTGAGGATAGTGATACTTTAGTGGCCTCTATGCCTCTAGTTGTTGACCTTGATGGGTACGAAGGTCCGCTTGATGCATTGTTGGCTTTAGCCCGTCGCCAGCAAGTGGATCTGACGCAGATCTCAATTCTTGAACTTGCTGAACAATATTTGGCATTTATTGAAAACGCTCGTCAATTGAGGCTTGAAATAGCTGCTGATTATTTGGTGATGGCCGCTTGGCTAGCATATCTGAAATCTCGGCTTCTACTACCTAATAGCCAATGTGACGAGGGCCCTAGTGGTCAAGAAATGGCTGCGCGGTTAGCTTTTCAGATTCGCCGTTTAGGGGCTATGCGAAATGCGGCAGAACAGCTTATGGGTTTTAACCTTCTTGGAAGAGATGTGTTTGCGCGAGGGGCTCCGGAAGGAGTCAACATCATTCGAAGCAACGTTTATGATGTGTCTCTTTACGATGTGCTTAGAGCGTATGCCGACAACAGAACAAGGGAGGAAGGGTCGCGGTTGTCGATAGAGCCAAGGGCGCTATTTTCGGTCGATGAGGCATTGGAGCGCCTCACCTCTTTGGTTGGGCGGATTCCGGACTGGGAGACTCTGGAGCGGTTTTTGCCATCAGGTATTCGGAATGATCATGAGCACCGTGCCGCGCTAGCAACAACATTAGCGGCTACCCTTGAGATGACTCGTTCGGGTAGATTATTATTGCGGCAGTCAGCACCTTTTTCTCCTATACACGTCCGTCGGGCTAAACGTGATTCAGAAAATGGTAGCGATGATGGTTGATTGCCTTCATGTCTAAAGTTGAGAAAGAAGTCCGTATACTGGAAGCATTACTTTTTGCAGCTTCGGATCCGCTTGATCGAAAAAGTCTTGTCGCCCAGTTACCCGTTAATTGCAATATAGAGCTACTTCTTGAAAGAGTTCGAGAGCTGTATGCTGACCGTGGGGTAAATCTCGTTTGTGTTGCGGGTCGTTGGTGTTTTCGCACCGCACCGGATTTGGCTCATTTTATGCAACGAGAAGTTACCATGCCTCGGCGACTATCTCGAGCGGCTACGGAGACGCTTGCCATAATTGCTTATCACCAGCCAATTACACGGGCTGAAATCGAAGAAATCAGAGGGGTTTCACTCAGTAGAGGTACCCTTGATCTTCTTTTGCAGGCTGGGTGGATAAGGCTTCGCGGTCGTCGTCGTACTCCTGGGAGACCTGTCACTTATGGTACTACCATTAGTTTCTTAGAATATTTTGGTCTTGAAGATATCGAGAGTTTACCGGGGCTAGATGAGTTGAAGGCAGCCGGATTATTACAGCCCATGCCTCCAGAAAATATCGGCGAGGGCGATGCAGAACCATAGCAAATTAATTTCGGAAGACCCGTTATAGCGATCTGGTATTGGCTATGGGACAGTAACACACATTGAGTGTTAGAAGACTGGGTTTAATTTTATAGTTGCGAATGCGTATCATTATCATTACGAATGATGATCTTTTGTTAACTAGTTGATATAGCCATCGGCACTAATCCTTATGAATAAAGTGATTCGGCATCCAAATCATCTCTTAATAAACATAAAGGCCTCCCGTTGGATTTTGGTGACGTTGTTGATCGGAAGCTTTTTAGCGCTGCCGGTTTTTAGCGTGATTTGGCTAGCATTTAATCCTTCAGAATCAATTTGGAACCATCTTGTAGCAACAGTATTGCCGACGTATGTGGAGAATACTTTATGGTTAATGTTTGGCGTTGGTGTTGGGACTGTTCTTATCGGAGTTTCTTCAGCCTGGTTAGTAACTATGTTCAATTTTCCAGGTAGAGAAATTTTCGAATGGGCGCTGATGATACCTCTTGCCATGCCAGCGTATGTTGTAGCCTACGTTTATACAGACTTTCTTGATTTTGCAGGGCCCATCCAGCATTTGCTTCGATGGGTTTTTGGGTGGCAACTAACAAGTGACTATTGGTTTCCAGAAGTTCGCTCGATGCCTGGCGCAATAATACTTATGTCCTTAGTACTTTACCCGTACGTATATCTTCTGACGCGTGCTGCTTTTCAGGAACAATCGGCACGACTTGTCAACGCCGGTAGGACTTTGGGTGGTACTCGCTGGCGGAGCTTTTTTGGAGTTTCTTTGCCATTAGCGCGCCCAGCTATCGTTGCAGGGTTAGCACTAGCGCTGCTAGAGACATTGGCTGATTTTGGCACAGTTGACTATTTCGCAATTAATACCTTTACCCGTGGGATTTTTAATGTCTGGTTTGGTCTCAATAGTGTATCTGGCGCCGCACAAATCGCTTCCGCGTTATTGATTATCGTAATGTTAGTTTTGGTCTTTGAACGTGCTGCTCGGCGTGGTCGGCGTTTTTATCAAATGCAGGACGCATGGATGCCCTTTCAACGCCAACAACTGAAAGGTTATTTCTCTGCAGTGGCTGTATTGATCTGTAGTGTCCCAGTGGCATTTGGCTTCGTTATTCCCGGGCTAATTTTGGTAGGACATGGGGCGAGAAACTACCAGAGACTCTTTGAAAGTATGTTTGTTAAATTAGCGGGTAATAGTCTCTTGTTATCTCTTGTAGCAGCAGCACTTACCGTAGGTCTTTCTATGATATTGGCATACGGCGTTCGACTTAATGACAACGCTGTTTTGAAGGCAATAGTTCGATTATCAAGCATGGGCTATGCCGTGCCAGGCGCTGTCCTCGCTGTTGGTGTCCTTTCGCCGCTCGGTTGGATTGATAATACGATTGATGGCTGGATGAGGAACAATTTGAATCTATCAACAGGCCTCATTTTCAGTGGAACAGTTATCGCGATACTCTTTGGGTACACCGTAAGGTTTCTTGCGGTTGCTTATGGTGGCGTTGAGGCTGGTTTGGCAAAAATAAAGCCCAACATGGACCAGGCGGCTCGGAGTCTGGGTCTCACTTCCACCCAGACTCTATGGAGAGTACATATGCCGCTAATACGACGAAGTGCATTGGCAGCTGGCATTTTAGTCTTTGTTGATGTCATGAAGGAATTGCCAATGACATTGGTTCTGCGGCCATTTCATGTAGAGACTCTTGCGACATTCGTATATCAATACGCAAGCGACGAAATGATTGAGCAGGCGGCTCCAGCTGCCCTTGCTATTGTGGTAGTTGGGTTGCTGCCTATGGTGGTCCTCGGTAGAGCGATTACGCTAACCAATGCTGGTAGATGGGACTCGTAGTGGCCCAAAAGGACCTTAAACTTGAGTCTGTCACTCATGCCTACGACGGTAAAGAGGTATTAAACAATGTGAGCCTTGACGTTGGGGTGGGAGAAATTATTTGTTTGTTGGGCCCCTCTGGCTGCGGAAAATCAACATTACTGGCCATTGCATCTGGAATACAAAATTTGCAGAAGGGTCGTGTATGTGTTGGCAATCGCGTGCTTGCAGATGAACGGACTTCACTTCCGCCCGAGGATCGGAAAATTGGTTTGGTTTTTCAGGATTATGCTTTGTTTCCTCACCTAAACGTCTTTGAAAACGTTGCTTTTGGTATTAGGTCTCATTCAGCTGAGCAAAAGAATGCCAAGGCATTTGGTGCGCTTGAACAAGTTCGCCTGTCAGAAATGGCTAAATTCTACCCGCACATGCTTTCTGGCGGTGAACAACAACGTGTAGCTCTTGCCCGAGCATTGGCTCCTGAACCTGATGTGATGTTGTTAGATGAGCCGTTTGCAAGTTTGGATGGTCGTTTACGTGATAATGTTCGTGAGGAAACACTCGCTATACTTAGAGAGGCAGGGACTCCTACCGTGGTGGTTACGCATGATCCGAGGGAGGCCATGCTGATGGCTGATCGCATCGCTGTAATGCGTCTCGGAAGGCTAGTTCAAATCGATACACCAAAGGTGATATACAATCATCCAGTGTCATCATTTGTGGCTAGGTTAATGAGTGAAATCAATATGTTGAAGGGATTTATTAAAGATAAATCGGCACTAACGGGTATCGGAGCTGTGTCTGCAACTGGAATGTATGATGGTCAGAAGGTTGAGGTATTAATTCGCCCGCAAGCCATATGCTTACGGGAGCCTGAAAACAGTGAGCCAATTGCAGTAATTCGTGGATGTCGCGTAGTAGGGTCCTACAATCGTGTAGAGATTGAGGTGGCCAATGTAGAGTCACTTTTGGTAGTTCATACGGCTGTTGAGGAGACCGTCACAATTGGTGAGCAGGTAGGGATTGTACTTGACCTGAGCCAGGTTTTTGTTTTTGCTGAAGAAGTTCTAGACTAAGGTCGATGTAGAGGGTAAGCCTGTAGCTGTGATTGCATGGGTGCCGCCTTGTGTGATAATTCGTGCGGAGTGCTTTTTAGAGTTACTCTGAAAAAAGGGAGTGTGTAGCCATGATGCCGAGTTTCTGGCAAATCGCGTTGGTCCTTGTTGTAGTCGTTTTGCTGTTTGGTCGCGGTAAGATTAAAGGTCTAATGACGGACGTGGCCGAGGGAATCAAAGGCTTTAAGAAGGGTATGAAAGATGATGGCTCTGTTGCCAGCTCTTCACCCAAAACCATCGATGCCGAAGCAACGGCCGCAAATGAGGGGGCCGTGAAGAAAGACGAAGCGGCTAGCAGCTAGTTGGCTCCTTAAGGAGCGGCGTAGCGGCCGCGGTGAATCGCTATGTTAGACATTGGCTGGAGCGAGCTTCTTGTAATAGCCGTTGTGCTGATCGTGGTTGTTGGCCCTAAGGAATTGCCTGGGGTCCTGCGGACGTTTGGCCAATGGATGGGTAAAGCTCGCACTCTTTCGCGTGAGTTCCAGTACAACATGAATCAACTGGCAAGAGAGGCGGAAACCGATACAGCTAAAACTTCTTCTGTATCGAAAGGTTCTGCGTCTTCGGATGTTGCGGTCTCTGATCCACAGAAGGGCAAGCAAAAACCAGATGCAGAATCCAGCGATGAAAGTGCTGTTCAGAAGGGGCCTGAAGAGAATTCAAAGAAGGTTGTAGCTGACGAATCAACTGTTAGTAAAATAGATGATGCATCGGAGGCTACAGACGTTGGCAGTGCGCCATGGGCTGCCCCTGGTCCGCCTCCCAACCCTGGGTATCTTAAAGATAAGTCGTTAGTTGGCACAGCTGAGACGGATGAGCCCGAGGATGGCTCCGCTTCTCCAGATCATTCAGATGATGCTGAGTCAGATAGGACTGCCGAGATTTCTGATGACAAATCTCCACGTGCGAGTTAGGAGAATCGGTGGTTATCAAAGATATAGATGATCGTAAGATGCCATTGGTCGAACACCTTGTAGAATTGAGGCGTCGACTTATGTATTCACTGGTAGCGATGGCTATAGCCTTCGTGGGATGCTACATCGTATCGGAACAGATCTATGATTTTCTAGTGCGTCCATTGGCTGCATTATACGAAGGTGAGCCTAACAGGCGTTTGATCTATACGGCACTCCATGAGGCATTCTTTACCTACCTCAAGTTATCTTTTTTTGGAGCTTTGGCGATAGCATTTCCAATTATTGCGGGCCAGATTTACGCATTTGCAGCTCCTGGTCTATATCGAAAAGAGAAAACTGCATTTCTTCCTTTTTTAATTGCAACGCCAATTCTTTTTATAGCTGGGGCAGCACTTGTCTACTACGTTATTTTTCCTCTGGCATGGAGCTTTTTCTTAAGTTTTGAACGTGCTGGTAGTGAGGAGGCGTTAGCTATTCAACTAGAGGCTAAGGTCAATGAGTATTTGAGTCTCGTGATCAAATTGATGTTTGCATTTGGATTGAGCTTTCAGCTTCCAGTTGCAATTACGCTTCTAGCGCGAGCAGGTTTAGTTTCGTCTACAACCCTAAAGGCGAAGCGAAAGTATGCCATTGTAATAACATTCTTGGTCGCAGCCTTTCTGACACCGCCAGATCTAATTAGTCAGATTGGTTTGGGTATCCCGATATTGGTCTTATATGAGATATCAATTATCGCGGCTAAGATGGTTGAAAAGAAGCGAGCTCAACGCGAAGAAGCTGAATCAGTGTAGATTAGCTGCAGTTTTCTGGTAAGTAGATATAGACGTAGCCGTCGTCTCGGCGTATATAGTGCTCGCCTTTGGCGTAGTTTTAGCTGCGCGTTAGTCTGGGCGTCTCCATGTTTGATCTTAGATGGATCCGTGAAAATCCCTTGGAATTTGATGCGGGCCTCATTAAGCGCGGTTTGTGCGGTGAATCAGATAAGATCTTAAAACTCGATGTAGATCATAGAGAGTGTCTGGTAAAGCTTCACGCCGATCAATCACAACGTAACCAGGTTTCCAAAAAAATTGGGTTAATGAGGGCTAAGGGGGAGGATGCCAGCGAACTTATTGCAGATGTAAGTGTATTGAAGGCCCGTATTCGTGAAGGTGAAGAGCGAGAAAGAGAGCTGGCTGCGGCGCTTGATACTATTTTGTCGAGCCTACCTAATATGCCGGCAGCCGATGTGCCAGAGGGAGTCGACGAATCATTTAATGTTGAGGTGGCACGTTGGGGAGAAGCGCCTAAGTTTGACTTTGCGCCCCGTGAGCATTTTGAGATTGGGGAAGCGCTAGGTTTGATGGATTTTGATACGGCAGCCAAGTTGTCTGGGTCTCGGTTCGTTATGCTCAAGGGGCTGCTGGCGAAGATGGAGCGGGCACTCGCAGCGTTTATGCTCGATTTACATACCACTCGTTTTGGCTATGTGGAGGTTGCACCGCCACTTCTAGTGCGGGGTGACGTCGCATACGGCACTGGCAATCTTCCCAAGTTTTCGGGCGATCTATTTCATACAACCGATGATTATTGGTTGATTCCAACCGCAGAGATGCCACTGACCAATATCGTTCGGGAGACGATACTCGATGCGAAAGAGTTGCCTCTTTGCTTTACCGCTTATACTCCTTGTTTCCGATCGGAGGCTGGTGCGGCAGGCAAAGACACTCGGGGAATGATTAGGCAGCATCAGTTTTCCAAGGTTGAATTGGTAAGTATCACTCATCCGGATTCATCAAACGATCAGCTTGAGTATATGCGGAGTGCAGTGGAGGAAGTGCTCCGAGAGCTCGGTATCCATTACAGAGTAGTCAAGCTTAGTGCTGGGGATCTTGGTTTTTCGGCACGTATGACGTACGACATAGAGGTTTGGCTGCCAGGGCAAGAAACGTATAGAGAAATATCCAGTTGTTCTAATTGTGGAGATTTTCAAGCAAGACGAATGAATGCCCGTTTTCGGGATTCAGGGGATACGCATACGCGCTTTGTTCACAGCTTAAATGCCTCTGGTCTAGCAGTTGGGCGGACACTTGTCGCAATTCTTGAGAATATGCAACGTAAGGATGGTTCGGTAGCGGTTCCAGAAGTTTTACGCCCCTATATGGGTGGCGTTTCAACGCTTGAGTGTCGAGCCGGTTAGAATGGATGCGTATCCTAGTTTGCAACGATGATGGTATTAATGCCCGAGGCTTAAAGGTGCTAGAGGGTATTGCTAAGACGTTGAGCAACGATGTTTGGGTAGTGGCACCGGAAGCGGAACAAAGCGGTGCTTCTCATTCCATTACGCTTCATGAGCCGTTGCGGATTCGAAAAATCTCAAAAAGGCGTTTTGCTGTTCGCGGAACCCCGACCGATTGCGTGATGTTTGCGGTTTACCAAATTATATCAGGCAGCCCACCAGATCTCCTGCTTTCGGGGGTTAACTGTGGCGCAAATCTTGGTGATGATGTTACATACTCAGGTACTGTAGCGGCTGCTATGGAGGGGTTGATTTTGGGAATACCTTCAGTAGCATTAAGTCAAAGCGTGCGAGGAAAAACTGGCGTCAAGTGGTCCACTGCCGCACATTTTGCGCCGATTATATTGCGGCAGTTGGTGAATGCCGGCTGGTCACAGCACGCTTTAATAAACATAAATTTTCCTGATCGGAAAAAGACCGATGTAAGTGGTATCAGGGTAACCACCCAGGGGCGGCGAGTTGCCAGCGATTTGAATATTGTGAATCGACTGGATACGAGAGGCACGCCATATTACTGGCTTGGTTTTCGGCGACAATTAGGTCTGCCACCAGCTCCTCGAAGTGATTTAGCTGCTATTAATTCAGGTTATGTGTCTGTAACTCCATTGAAAATCAATCTCACTCATACTGGATCCATGGGACATCTTAGAAAGATATTAGGGTGACGCTTGAATCCCGAAGAATTAAGCTGATCATGGAGCTCCGACAAGAAGGCATAACCGATACTCGAGTGTTGTCAGCCATAGAACGCGTTCCGCGAGATCGCTTTGTTTTACCTCACTTTGAAGATCAAGCGTATGCTAACACTGCTCTTCCCATTGAACAGGGGCAGACGATTAGTCAGCCCTACATTGTTGCGGTAATGACTTCAGCTTTGGACGTCAATGATCGAATGAAGGTCCTAGAAATAGGCACCGGTTCTGGTTATCAGGCAGCCGTGCTAGCGAATCTCTGTAGGCGGGTCTACACGGTAGAGCGTTATCCTTCATTATTGAGAAAAGCGGAAAAAAAGTTCTTAGAGTTAAACTTGCACAATGTGACAAGCAGATTAGGAGATGGCAGTAATGGATGGCCGGAGCAGGCTCCATTTCCACGTATCATAGTTACGGCTGCGGCAGAGGAACCCCCTCAGGCACTTCTAAAACAACTTGCTGTTGGCGGAATTATGATTCTCCCTATTGGATCAACTCTTTCCAACCAGGATCTCGTGCAGATACGGCGTACAGATAGTGGCTTTGAGCTAGCCAAGATCTTACCTGTAAGATTTGTGCCAATGGTGTTAGGGGTTGCAGGAGATGGGTGATGTGTCATCCATTGAGAGATACAGTTTTTCGCTTGTTTTTCTCACAGTGATACTTCTAGGGGCACTAGTTGGTTGTAATCGTTCCGTTCCTGCTCCAGTTGAATACAAGAAAGTCGTATCAGAGAAAATGAAAACTCCTTTACCGAAGGTGCGTCCCTCGGGTGAATTTGGGAGTTTGCAGCAATACTCTGCTCTTACGCCATCTCACAAGCCTACCGCTTTTGATAACAACGACGGACCACAGTCCGATTCATTTAAGTCGATTGGTCGTACCATAACAGTACGTCGTGGCGACACGGTTTATGCCATCGCAAGGAGGGGTAAGACGAGTATGTTCGCGTTAATCGCGATTAATGGACTTAAGCCGCCATACAGACTTGTTATCGGGCAGACATTGGCCCTGCCACCTCCGCAGAACTATACCGTCGTTAAAGGGGATACAATTTACGCAATCTCAAGGCGTTTCGGTATTGATATGCTTACGCTTGTTCGCGCTAATGGGATTCGACGTCCTTTCATTATTAGGGTGGGACAACGTATACACGTCCCGTCTCTTGGGGGTTCCGATTCGTTGTCGAATGTTAATGCCAGTGTTGCAAAGAGTCAGTCAATGGAGGATGTGGAAAGGTCGTTCATTTGGCCATTGAGGGGGGAACTATTATCCGGGTTTGGCCCAAAGGGGGGAGGCCTACACAACGATGGTATAAATATTGGCGCAGAGCTTGGTACGATAGTGCGCGCGGCGGACAGTGGGGTTGTGGCATACGCAGGCAATGAGTTACGGGGATTTGGTAAGCTTTTATTGATCCGTCATGCAGATAGCTGGGTAACCGCGTACGCTCACAATTCGGAGCTTTTGGTGGCGCGGGGTGATGCAGTGAAGCGCGGTCAAGCAGTTAGCCGTGTGGGTACCAGCGGTGCTGTTCAGAGACCACAGCTTCATTTTGAGGTCCGAATGGGCATACGTGCAATAGACCCAATGCGTTATCTCTCAATGGAAAACGCTTTGATACAAGGCAATGTTGCTATAGCCGAACCTTTAAATCTCCAGCAAGGTCCTGTATGAACTGCCATGCGACTCGGCCGGACCTTGATCCTCTAGAGAGAGCCCATTCGTGTGCGCGAGAGTGAAGCTTGTCAGTAGCAATTTGGATTTGGTAGTGCTTAACGTAGCCATCAACCATCGATAAATATTCCTTTTGGCTACAAGTGTGAAATCCCAGCCATAATCCGAAACGGTCTGATAATGAGACCTTTTCCTCAACAGATTCACCAGGGTTAATTGCCGTTGATTTTTCATTGTCAATCATATCGCGGGGCATTAGATGTCGTCGATTAGATGTAGCGTAGAAGATAACATTTTCTGGCCTCCCTTCAATGCCTCCTTCCAGGACTGCTTTTAGGGATTTATAACTGCTATCCTGATCATCAAATGAAAGGTCGTCACAAAATATGAGGCAACGTCGTTCTGAGCCCGTGAGTTGCTGAAGCAATCTTGGCAATGATGAGATATCTTCTCGGTGTATTTCTACGAGCACAAGACTGCCTGGACGACCTTCATTTAATTCATGGTGTACAGCCTTTATTAGAGAACTTTTCCCCATACCACGTGCGCCCCACAAAAGCGCGTTGTTAGCGGGAAACCCATTGGTAAACCGACGGGTATTTTCAAGAAGGATATCACGGACTTGGTCGATACCGCGCAATAGGCCGAGCTCAACGCTACAGACGTTAGTTACCTGCTTCAGTGAATAATTTTCTGAACTCCAAACGAAAGCATTAATATTATCGGGAAGGGTTTCATCCGTTGGTTTTGGGCTCAAACGTTCAAGGGCTTCAGCTATACGTTCTAAGAACAGTTGTAAAGTTTGGTCGGGCATAACTTATCCATTATAGGCGAGACGCGGTGCAGCTAACGCCAATATAGGTTAGCACACGGAAGTTGGCGGCGAAATTGGTATTGGTACTTGCGGGGCGATTTGACTTTTTGACTTCACCTGTTGGTTTGCAATCGGAGGTCTGATCGTTATAGTCCGCTCAAACCCGCGATTACAGTATAAGGACAACGGCGATGTTGATAGCTCCAGCGTACGCACAGGCGGCAGGCGGAGAGGGTTTCCTCGGTGGTGGTCTTGCCTCGCTGTTGCCACTTGTTCTGATATTCGTTGTATTTTATTTCCTCCTCATTCGCCCGCAACAAAAGAAGGCTAAGCTACATAGAGAAATGATTAGCAATATTCGGCGTGGCGATAGCATTTTGACTCAAGGTGGTATAATTGGGCGCGTTACTAAGGTTCTTGAAGATAACCGCTTAATGGTGGAAATTGCTGATGGGGTGAGGGTACAGTGTTCTGCATCTTCAGTGCAGGATGTTCTCAATCGTGGCGAACCGACGCGTACTAACTCCGGTCGTAAAGACAAGAGGCAGAAGGATAAATCAACCGGCGCTAAGTCGGAGGCAGTGGGGTCTGATAAGACCTAGCGGCCGGCGCTTGGGCAGCCAGCAGGGCAAATGGCATGCTCTATTTTGCACCGTGGAAGGTTACCGTAGTTGTAGTAACGTGTGTTGCTGGGCTTCTGTTTGCAATGCCCAATTTTTTGAGTCGTGATTTCTTGAGTGGCATGCCAGGGTGGATCCCTAATCGGCAAATAAATCTTGGGCTTGACCTTCAGGGCGGATCTCATCTTTTGCTGGAGGTCGAGACTAAGGCAATTGTAGAGGAACGCCTTGAAGATCTTGAGGCAAGGGTTCGCACTAGCTTTCGTGGTAAGAGGATAGGCTACCGCGGTTTGGGTTCAATTGGCTCAGTTCTAACGGTCACAATACGTGACCCTTCCCAGATGGATCTAGCGCTTGATGAGTTGGCCAAAATTAATGCTCCCATTGGGTCACAGATAATGTCTACAGGAGGAGGACGAGAGTTTGAAATCAGTGTTGCTGATGGACAAACCATTATTATGGGTTTAACCGATTCGGCAATAGAACATGGACAACGCTCCGCGGTGGAACAGTCTATAGAGATTGTTCGTCGTCGTGTTGATGAGGTTGGGACTACTGAGCCAACGATTCAGCGACAAGGAGTTGACAGGATTCTTGTGCAGCTACCCGGTGAACATAACCCGGATCGAATAAAGCGTTTGTTAGGTAAAACAGCTAAGCTTGTATTTCGACTATTGGATGAAAGCATGAGTCCTATAGAGGCAGAGCGCGCACGCATGCCCCAGGGTTCGGAGATTCTGCCATCAGATATGGAATTCGATGCTTCAGGTGCGGCCACTACTTATTTGGTTAAAAAACGAGTGTTGGTGGGGGGTGATAGTCTGGTTAACGCACAGCCATCCACCGATCAACAAACTGGGCGCCCCGTTGTAACATTTCGATTTGATGGAGTTGGAGCTAAACGCTTCGCTGATGCAACAAAGGATAATGTAGGTCGACGTTTTGCTATTGTTCTAGATGAAAAGGTAGTAAGTGCTCCAGTCATTCGGGAACCTATTCTTGGAGGTTCAGGCCAAATCAGCGGCTCCTTCACGTGGCAAGAAGCAACGGATTTAGCCATTGTTCTGCGAGCAGGTGCACTCCCAGCTCCCTTGACTATCTTGGAGGAGCGTACAGTGGGGCCTGATCTTGGAGCTGATTCAGTGGCCCAAGGAAAAGTGGCAGCTGTGATAGGTTTGGTGCTGGTATTAGTATTTATGTTTGCGTCATACGGCCTCTTTGGATTGGTTGCTAACGTTGCTCTTCTTTCAAACCTCCTAATTATTGGCGGTGCGTTGTCGCTGCTCCAGGCTACTTTAACTCTACCGGGTATTGCTGGAATTGTTCTCACCATCGGTATGGCAGTTGACGCGAATGTTCTGGTATTTGAACGCATCAAGGAGGAGGTCAAATCGGGGAAAACTGTCTTTTCAGCCGTTGAAACCGGCTACAAACGTGCGCTTACGACAATAATCGATGCCAATGTGACGACTTTCATTGCGGCGCTTATACTTTGGGTGCTTGGCTCTGGTCCTGTTAAAGGATTTGCGGTGACCTTGGGCATTGGCATTGCCACGTCAATGTTTACGGCCTTAATGCTCAGCCGATTGCTCGTCGTGATTTGGTTGCGTCGGCGTCGGCCAACTCACTTATCGTTGTAGGTTGACTGATGCGTCTACGTCTAGTTCCCAGTAGCAGTAATATCACCTTCATGCGTTGGCGGAAGGTCTTCGGATTAGCATCCATTGTCTCGGTACTAATTTCGATATTTCTTTTCTTGGTTGTTGGGCTGAACTATGGCATCGATTTCCGTGGAGGGATATTGATTGAAATCCGAACCAATGGCGATGCAGACCTCACAGCCATGCGCGCAGCGTTATCTGATAAGGGATTGGGGGAGGTTGCATTACAAGAATTTGGATCTCCAAGTGATGTCCTTATTCGAGTGGAACGACAACCAGGGGGCGATGACTCACAGCAAGGAGCCGTTGATATTGTAAAACGAGCGCTTGCGAATGAGCTTGGTGGCGACATTACTTATCGGCGAGTAGAGGTTGTGGGCCCTAAGGTAAGCGGGGAGTTGATAGAAGCAGGCGTATTGGCGCTGGTTTTAGCATTGGGAGCAATGTTGATCTACATTTGGTTTCGTTTTGAATGGCAATTCAGTGTTGGTGCAGTGGTAGCTTTGGTTCACGATGTTCTTTTGACGGTTGGTTTGTTTGCGGTGACTGGCCTTGACTTTAATCTTGCAACCGTCGCTGCCATTCTAACAATCATTGGGTATTCGATGAATGACACTGTCGTCATATATGACCGTATCCGCGAGAATTTGCGCAAATTCAAGACGCTTGAGCTTAAACTTCTAATTGATCGAAGTTTGAATGAAACCCTCTCCCGTACAGTGGTTACCTCTGCGACTACTTTACTTGCACTATTAGCACTACGATTTGTTGGCGGGGAGGTCATAGAGAGCTTTACGGTGGCAATGATATGGGGCGTTATTGTGGGCACATATTCTTCGCTGTTTGTTGCGTGCCCTGTACTTCTTTACCTGCGGGTTCGAAGCAGTTCATCGATTGACTCGTCCGAGGTGAGTGCCGAGTGAGGCATTAATGGAACTGTTACAAGTTGGTAGTGACGGAAGAGTTTACATCGAGACATATGGGATTGAGGGATTCAGTGTCGCAGGTCATCTTTGGACTGAATCAATACTATTGCTCCCTCACGACGTCTCGGCTTGGTCAGTTAATGGAGTTTCTGATCTAACACTGGATTGCTTCGACAAAGTTCTCAGTTCATCTCCACGTGCAGAGATCTTTCTTCTTGGCTGCGGAACTGAAGGATCGATGGTTAGTCAAAGCCTTATGGATGGGTTGAAAAGTCGGGGGCTTGTATTGGAGTCCATGAACACTGGCGCGGCTTGCCGCACCTATAATCTCTTAGTATCAGAGAACCGTCGCGTTGCGGCGGGCTTAATGCCAATCACTTCTTAGGGTATAAGTGTCCCTGTGTAGTTATTGGAGTCCACCGAGACTGGGTTCAAAGACTTTTGTTTAACGTCATGCGTCAAAGGTGCATTCAATACAATAATTGTAGTATTGCTTTGTTAGTAGAGCTCGTGAGGGGGGGGCTTGCCCCCCTCACGAATAAGCGTTCTGGTGCTTCACCATATGTTCTGTGCGGACACCATGGCATAAAGCATGGGAATTGAAAGCATTGTGTTGGTTCGTGAAGCGAGCATGGCCATTCGTGCCGACTTGGCTTTCTCATCTGCTGAGGCTTCAACGATACCAAGAGCCTTCTTTTGATTTGGCCAGATTATAAACCAGACATTGGCCGCCATTATGGTGCCCAACCACATGCCGAAGCCAATTGCCGAGTGTTTGGCAGCGCCATCACCAAGGCCAATGATAATTGCTTCGCCGAGATAGCCATTCATCTGGGCTAAAATAATACCGGTTACAAAAGTGCTAACGGCTGCCCACCGAAACCAAAACAGCGCCGTCGGTGCAATAACTTTACCGATAGCAGGTTTTTGATCATCGGGGATTTTGGGCATGGAAGGGATTTGAACGAAGTTAAAATACCAAAGGAGCCCAATCCACATCACTCCACTCAGCACGTGAAAGTAGCGGAACGCAAAGGCCCACCAGTCATGCGTGACAAATTCCATCGTTACGCCTCCCTCCGCTAAGAGCCAATTGCGTGAATAAGAAGCACCATGATAACGGTGAGTACAACTCCCGAAACAATAGTGCCAGTTAAAGACTCAAGAGGATTCATTATGCCAGCCTCCAATTATGCTTATGAGATCATTGCGTCAGACGATTATAGGGCACATTACTCTCCTAGCAATGGCATGTATCTAAACTTTGGTTGTACTAGGAAGTTTAATGGAGAGGGCTCTTTGACATTTGATGCAAACGAACACAGGTTACTACGTCACCAAAATGAATAGTGTTTAGCTCGGCAATTCGTGGTTTAATTTATCTTATTATGTTCCTTAAGAGGCTCTGTTAGACATATTTATCAAGTGACGTTTGCCCCAACGCTAAGCGTGCTGTGGCCATGATTTGAGACCCCCTTATCGAATATTCCATGACTTAAGGTCTGCCAGTGCCCTATTCGTTTGATTCCTTCGGCGGACAATGCGTTTGGTAGAAGATTTAAGCGGTGGTAATAAGCCAAAATTTATGTTCATCGGTTGAAAGGGGTTGCCTGTGTTTGTTACATGTTCACCCGTGATGTAGTTTAAAAGTGCACCGATAGCGGTGCTTGGCGGTGGCAGCTCAATTGTATGGCTAAGTTTCTCGGCAGCAGAGAAACGACCGGCAAGAAGGCCAATTGCCGCACTTTCTACATACCCTTCCACGCCAGTTATTTGGCCGGCGAAACGTAGTTTTGGCATCGTCTTTAATCTTAATTTAGAATCAAGTAATTCAGGGCTGTTGAGAAACGTGTTGCGATGTATACCGCCGAGACGCGCAAAACGAGCACCTTCTAGTCCGGGAATACTGCGAAATATTCGTGTTTGTTCACTATGTTGAAGTTTTGTCTGAAATCCGACCATGTTGTATAAGGTTCCATGCGTATTATCTTGTCGCAGTTGGACTATCGCGTAAGGTAAATCAGCGGAATGTGGATTTTTTAGCCCTACCGGTTTCATAGGGCCATACGAAAGAGTTTTAAATCCCCTGCTTGCCATAACCTCAATGGGGAGGCAGCCTTCAAAGTATGGAGTGTCTCGTTCCCAATCCTTAAATGGTGTCTGTTGGCCTTTTAATATGGCTGTGATGAAAGAAGTGTATTCATTTTTGTCAAGCGGACAGTTTATATAATCAGCACTACCGCCATGATCATAACGGGATTGGTACCAAGCTTTGGAAAAATCAATACTATCTTTATAAATTACTGGTGCGATTGCATCGAAAAATGCGAGTGACTTTTTTCCGGTCAGACTGAGAATTGATTCAGCAAGTGGGGCTGAGGTTAATGGTCCAGTTGCTATAATTGTATGTTCCCAATCTGATAGCATAAGATCGGTAATCTCTTCCCTTACGATGGTGATTAAAGGTTCTGCCTGAATCATCTTTGATACGCTGGACGAGAATTCGATGCGATCAACAGCTAGCGCTGAACCAGCGGGGACTCTATGGGCATCTGCTGCCTTCATGATAATTGAATCACAGAAACGTAACTCTTCGTGTAATAGGCCAATTGCGCTTGTGCCAAGGTCATCAGACCGGAAAGAATTTGAGCAAACCAGTTCGGCTAAACCTCCAGTGACATGCGCTTCCGTATTTTTGTGGGGACGCATTTCATGAATTACAGCTGGAACACCCTTTAGTGCTGATTGCCAAGCGGCCTCTGTGCCAGCTAGGCCGCCGCCGACTATATGTATGGGGTGGGTTGTCATAATATTACCTGCGACGTGTTTTTGATTTGTCAAGATAGTCCTTAAGGTAGTGTCCGGTAATACTTCGTGGCTCAAGTGCAACTTCTTCTGGTGCACCACGCACAATGATTTCGCCGCCAGCATCCCCACCGTCTGGACCAAGATCAATAATCCAGTCCGCTGTTTTGATGATTTCTAGGTTATGCTCAATTACTATTACGGTATTGCCCGCGTCAACGAGTGTGTGAAGTACCTCCAGTAGTTTGCGAATATCCTCAAAATGTAAACCTGTGGTAGGTTCGTCAAGTATATAAAGTGTCTGACCAGTTGCACGACGGGAGAGCTCTTTTGCGAGCTTAACTCTTTGTGCTTCTCCGCCCGATAACGTGGTGGCGGGTTGGCCAATGTGTATATATCCCAGGCCAACTCTTTGTAG
>CAJWJK010000014.1 GCA_913041535.1 uncultured Alphaproteobacteria bacterium | reverse complement strand
CCGCTTGTAAGCTGATATGAATATGTGGCAACAGCCTTGTTTCAGTATGGAAAAGGTCGAATAATTCATCATCAAATTCAACGGGGTCAATGGATGAAAGGCGCAGTCTTTTTAACTCTGGCACATTCACCAGAACACGACGGATGAGGCGGGCCAGGGGAGCTTCATGGGGTAAATCTTCGCCATAAGAAGTAATGTCGACGCCTGTAAAAACAACTTCGTGAATGCCTTGGGCCACAAGATGTCGAATTTGTGTCACAATTGCACCGATGGGCACACTGCGACTGTTACCCCGACCAAAGGGAATGGTGCAAAAAGTACAGCGATGATTGCATCCATTTTGAATTTCAATAAACGCGCGCGTTTTGTCATCGAAACTGCTGACCATGTGGGTTGCAGTTTCTTTTACTTGCATAATGTCGCTGACAATTCTTTGTTGATCTTGAACAAAGCTGTCTAACTTCATTTTATCTTGATTGCCCAGAACCTTAGACACGCCTTTTATATTTAGAAACTTGTCTGGGTTAATTTGTGCGGCGCATCCAGTGACGATTATCCCCGCTTCTGGGTTTTGTCGCTGCATCTTGCGGATTGTTTGCACTGCTTTTCGTTCAGCTTCAGCCGTAACTGCACATGTATTCACAATAATGGTATCTTTCAGCCCTGCTTCATCGGCAAGATTCTGCATGACTTGAGATTCGTAAATATTAAGTCTGCATCCAAAAGTAATTGTTTTATTTGTCGAAGAAGTTTTGCTCATTAAAGGAACTAATATGTGAAGAGTGGGGCGAGTGATGGGATTTGAACCCACGGCCCCCAGATCCACAATCTGGTGCTCTAACCAACTGAGCTACACCCGCCAGTACATCCGTTATGGAGTTACTACGGGTTTGCGTCAAGCCTCCAAACACGTTGCAATACCATATACCCGCTAAAGATTATTATTACATGGTATATAGAAACTTCTCTGTCTGAGTTGACAACTACACATATTTACGGCCACACAGAGCACAATTGGAAATGCTATTATGTTTGCTGTCCATTTAGTCGTCTCCGTTTCCTCAATGGAGAGTAGAATTGGTGGCTGTACATTATGAAACTAATACAGCAAATGCCCTATCTAAAAGCGGAAGGCGCATTCGAAGTTCTGAGCCGTGCCGAAAAACTTGCTCGAACCGGCAAGACGGTTATCAATCTTGGAATCGGTCAACCTGACTTCCCCACCCCGCCACATATTGTCGACGCTGCATGTAAGGCTTTAAAGGATGGACACCATGGATATACACCAGCCAATGGAATTCTTCCGCTCCGTGAAGCTGTCTCAGAACACATTTATGAATATAGAAATGTTTCAATTGATCCTGACAAAATACTGATCGTACCAGGCGGAAAGGTAACCATATTTTTTGCGATAACTATGTTTGGCGAACCAGGCGCAGAGATTATGTACCCTGACCCTGGGTTTCCTATATATGAATCAATGATTGGCTTTTCTGGAGCTACGCCCGTTCCAATCCAGCTATACGAAGAAAGAGGATTCTCTTTTCGCGCAGACGAAGTGCTGGACAAAATCACTCCGATGACCAGGCTTATCATCATCAACAGTCCAGCTAATCCAACTGGGGGAGTCATCCCCCGTGAGGAAATTGAGCGCCTTGTTGCCGGGCTTGGCGCGTTTCCTGACGTGGCTATTTTGAGTGACGAAATTTATTCACGTATGCTTTACGATGATCAAGATCATATCTCCCTACTTGATTTCGAATCAATCCGTGAGCGCCTGATACTTCTTGATGGATGGTCAAAAACCTATGCAATGACTGGGTGGAGAATCGGCTACTCTGTTTGGCCTCAAAAACTCTTTTCCCACGCAGAGAAACTTGCAATCAATGATCACTCTTGTGTAAATGCCGCTACACAATGGGCAGCAATAGCAGCACTCCGTGGCTCCCAAAATCATGTTAATAAGATGATGTCGGCATTTAACGAGAGAAGGCTGTTTCTAACAAAAGCGCTGAATGAAATTCCTGGTTTTCACTGCATTAAACCGTTAGGGGCGTTTTACGCTTTCCCCAACATTCAAAAGACAGGAGTCAGTGCCGTTGACTTACAAAACAGATTCTTAGATAGGGCTGGAGTTGCAACTATCGCTGGATCTAACTTTGGATCTCAAGGCGAGGGCTACATACGATTTTCATACGCAAATTCAATTGACAACATCCGAGAAGCTATATCCCGAATTAAGAAGGAGTTGAGTTAACCCACAGCGAGGATATCCAACGCCAAGCCTTAAACCACAGTTACACTAAGGAGACAAACGAATGACCTCTCTTTCAAATAAAGTATGTGTACCCTGTCGCGGGGGAATGCCCCCACTAACCAGTGTGGAAGCTAGTGACTATTTAACTCAAGTACCTGACTGGGAACTAATCAGTGATGGATCACGCATAGAACGTCGCTACTCATTTAATGATTTCATATCCGCCCTGGCATTTACGAATAGTGTTGGCGATTTGGCGGAGAAGGAAGGCCATCACCCAGACATTTGCGTTGGCTGGGGCTACGTAAATGTCGTGTTTTACACTCATAAAATTAATGGTCTACACGAAAATGATTTCATCATGGCCGCAAAAACTGATTCATTGTTTGTTGCTTAGAACGACGATTGCTGTGGGCACCCTGTATAGACACACATAATGTTTTCTCTCTTGCACCAGCAAACACACCATACACTAGTTCAGAGAATGCAAATTCAGCGAGAGACTCTCACACGCACAAGCTTCCTTCTTCTTGTAGCTCTCTCTCTTATTTGGGGGTTGAACTGGCCCATAATGAAAGTTGCTCTCACTTCGTTTGAACCATTAACTTTCCGAACGTTTTGCATTGGCTCTGCTGCAATTGGCCTATCAATTATCGCTAAATGTGCAGGACTCTCGCTCTGGGTTCCTCGACGCGAGTGGAAATGGTTAATTTTGGGATCCGTATTCAACATACTTGGTTGGAATGTTGTGGTAATATATGGACTTGATCTGATGGCAGCTGGGCGATCCGTAATCCTTGCCTACACTATGCCACTTTGGGGCATATTATTAAGCGCAGTATTCCTTCGTGAGAAGATCACCATACGAAGATATTGTGCTCTGACCCTTGGTCTTATCGGCCTCGCAATACTAATGGGAAGTGATATTTTGATACTACAGGCAGCTCCTACTGGAGCACTACTAGTTTTAGGTGCCGCCGTCTCTTGGGCCACTGGAACGGTTATTATCAAATTTGCCAAACTCACCATTCCCATAACGGTCATGACCGCTTGGCAGTTATTATTTGCTGCTATTCCGATAGCTATTCTAACCATACTCTTTGAGGGAACAACACTTCCTGCTCTCAAGCTGTGGCCGACGCTAGCCGTCATCTATAACATAGTGCTTGCGTTTAACTTTTCTTACTGGGCGTGGTTTCGCATAGTAAATGAAGTGCCGGTCAGCGTTTCAGCAATCAGCATACTCACCATCCCCATTATTGGCGTTTGTGCAAGTGGCATGATTTTGCATGAACAAATTGGCATTCAGGAAGTTTCTGCCTTAACCCTGGTTGTATCAGCTCTGTCGATGGCATTAATTCCAAAGAAATTTACTTCAAAACAATAGTTTGTCAGTAACACTTAATCGTTCTGAACTGGTTAAGAGCTGGACTTGCTTTGACTTGTAGTTTACCACACGGCTAGATTTCAGGGTTATTTGATCCCCGGTAGCTCAGTTGGTAGAGCGGGTGGCTGTTAACCACCATGTCGCTGGTTCGAGTCCGGCCCGGGGAGCCAAATACTGTCGAGACGGCATAATTTCAATTATTGGCCACTCCCATACCACTTCTTGTTAGATTGGCAAGTGAATCCCTAGAAAGCGATAGACAGGATTTCAACGGAAAACATGCCTCTTTTTTTAACACACATGCAATCGCGAGTCGGCCAAACTAACTTCCTCTTAATGGCCGCCAAAGAATGAGTACAGCTTGAACACAAAGAGAACTTCCCATAACAAACTTCTGTATTGCTTTTCTATCAACTCAATAACAAATTATTCATATGTCCTCCAAGGACTTGGCGGATAAACTACCAACATGCCAAACTAAAGGTTGCCAATTTTGTTTGCAGTTCTTTTTCACACCCGTCAAATGATAGGCGGCGTGACTCGGAGATTAATATGACCGATACAGGACCAATAGTTAGCCGTCATGGCCTGAGTCAACATGAAATCCAAACCAGCGGCATTTGTTATTGGAACTTACCGCCAGCGACTTTGTATGAACACACAATCCGACGCGGGCAGGGCTCACTAGCTTCTGGCGGAGCGCTGGTGGTTATGACTGGCGTGTATACGGGGCGTTCACCCAAAGATAAGTTCATCGTTCGGGATAGCGGAACAGAAGATAAGATTTGGTGGGGTGACGTAAACGTTGGGATTGGCTCAGTAGGTTTTGAAAAGCTTCACGCAAAAGTATTGAACCATTTCAAACAAAGAGATTTATACGTTCAGGATCTATGTGCCGGAACTGACACCAACTATCGAATGAACATACGTGTAGTAAGTGAAAGCCCATGGCATAGTTTGTTTGCGCACAACATGTTTCTTGAACCCGCTCCCCATGAACGGAAAGCATTCAATCCCCAATTCACTATTCTTCATGCTCCCGAGCTACATGCAGACCCCGAAAAAGACGGTACTAATTCCGAATGTTTCGTAGTCGTGAACTTTGAGAGATCTATAGTGCTTGTCGGCGGAACTATATATGCCGGTGAAATTAAAAAATCGATTTTCTCAATACTCAATTACCTTCTTCCTGATCAAGGTGTTTTGCCCATGCACTGCTCGGCAAATGTTGGGCCCAACGGAGACACAGCAATCTTTTTTGGTCTCTCGGGAACGGGCAAGACAACTCTATCTGCTGACAGCTCGAGAACGCTAATTGGCGATGACGAACATGGTTGGTCTGGCAATGGAGTGTTTAATTTTGAGGGTGGCTGTTATGCAAAAGTCATTCGTCTCTCCCCTGAGGCCGAGCCTGAGATATACTCGACCACATCAAGATTCGGAACAATTCTCGAAAACGTTGTCATGGATCCCGACACAGGTTTGTTAGATCTTGATGATGCTCAGCATACTGAGAATACGCGTGCCAGTTATCCAATCGACTTCATTCCCAATGCAAGTCCGACCGGCATTGCCAATCATCCCAACAACATAATCATGCTAACTGCAGATGCTTTCGGAGTTTTGCCACCAATTTCACACTTAAGTCCCGAGCAGGCTATGTACCACTTTCTTTCTGGGTACACCGCTAGGGTTGCTGGTACAGAGAAGGGGCTAAAGGAACCAGCAGCAACGTTTTCCACTTGCTTTGGCGCGCCATTCATGCCTCGACACCCTTCCGTATATGCAAACTTACTTGGTCAGAAGATGTCTGCAAATCATACTAACTGTTGGCTCGTAAATACCGGATGGAGCGGCGGCCCCTACGGAACAGGAAATAGGATGGAAATTGGTTATACCAGAGCAATTGTAAGCGCAGCGCTTAATGGACAATTAGCAAACACCCCTATGCATCGACATCCAACATTTGGCTTGATGGTTCCTCAATCGTGTCCAGGTGTACCAAACGAAATTCTTGATGCTCGTAAGACATGGACGAATCCAGTGGCATACGACGAAGCTGCAACATCTTTAGTCTCCCGTTTTTCGCAGAATTTTGAACAATTCGCCCCAGGTGTTGATGCATCTATAACGGCTGCTGCCATTGGAGCACAGTAAAGTTGCATATTCTGCGGATTCACTTCTCTGCAAGCACATCGTTGGCATATTCACACCGATGGAGGCTTTTTCCGACTTATTTGGGCAAATACCTATGACCATTAATGAGGGGACGCCGATTTCACTACTAGTAGAAAACATTTGTAAACGTTTCGGGTCACTAGAGGTACTAAGAGGTATTTCACTTACGGCATATGAAAACGATGTTATCACACTGCTCGGCGCCAGTGGTTCAGGGAAAAGTACACTTCTCCGATGCATAAACCTTCTTGAGACACCTGACAGCGGAAAAGTGTATGTTCGCGGCGAACTTATAGAGATGTCAACTAACCGTGACGGGCAAGCCGTACCGACCAACAGGCGGCAAGTCAGTCGAATACGTGCGCGCCTTGGTATGGTTTTTCAGCAATTCAATCTGTGGTCCCATCTAACCGTTCTACAGAACGTTATTGAAGCACCCATACACGTTCTTGGATTGCAACGTCGAGAAGCCATAGAACGTGCCCAAGAACTGCTCGAAAAAGTAGGACTCAGTGACAAGCTGGACTATTACCCCTCACACTTGTCAGGAGGACAAGAACAGAGAGCCGCTATTGCGAGAGCCCTGGCAATGGAGCCGGACCTTATCCTTTTTGACGAGCCCACTTCTGCACTCGACCCCGAACTCGTAGGGGAAGTTTTGAAGGTTATCCAAAATCTAGCTTCTGAAGGGTGTACAATGCTCATTGTTACACACGAGCTAAACTTTGCTCGCGATGTATCATCACAAACCGTCTTTCTCGATCAAGGCCGCATTGAAGAGCAAGGTTCACCAGACAACGTTCTTGACAACCCCCAGTCGGAACGCTTAAAGCGTTTCCTATCGGGAAACTATAGGAGGACTATCTAGGCATACCCAAATATAAATACGTACTTACAGGAGGTTACCAATTGAGAAAATTACTTTGTACGGTAATGTGTCTAATCCTAGCTTCAACAGCAACTATTGTATCCGCACAAACGCGGGTGACGTTGGGGACAGAGGGGGCATATCCCCCTTTCAACTGGATAGACGAAAACGGAGACTTACAAGGATTTGATGTAGATATTGGAAACGCGCTATGTAATGCTGCCAACTTGGAATGCGAGTGGGTCGTTCAAGATTGGGACGGAATCATTCCTGGATTGCTGGCACAGAAATACGATGCAATTGTTGCGTCAATGTCGATTACCAAAGAGCGAAAACAAAAGGTAGATTTCACAAAAAAATACTATAATACCCCGGCTAAATTTGTTCGTGTAAAGGGCTCAGGTATAGAGATCAATAAGGACAGCCTGAACGGAAAAACTGTCGGAGTTCAAAGAGCTACCATTCACGAAAACTTTTTGCGCGACAACTATGGTGATGTGGTTAGCATCAAAGCCTATGCATCCCAAGAAGAGGCCAACCTTGACTTTTTGGCGGGTCGCGTCGACCTACTTTTGGCTGACTCGGTCGCCTTATTAGATGGTTTCATCAATACGGATGATGGAAACAATGCCGAATTTGTTGGCCCAGACTTTACAGATCCCAGGTGGTTCGGGGAAGGAGTGGGAATTGCAACCCGCAAAGGTGATGCACAACTGACGGAATCCCTGAATGCAGCAATTGATGCCATCAGAAGCAATGGTACATACGCGGAGATTAATGCAAAGTACTTTGACTTCGACGTCTACGGCGACTAAACGCATCATATGGGTGTGGCCACATAAAAACGTGGCCACACCATCATCTTCACAGATTATATTGATTCCTTAATGATGGATTTACAAGGTTACGGTTGGATGCTGTGGCAAGGCTTGGAACTGACCGTTGCGGTCGGGTTGTGTGCCATGCTCATCGCTATAGGATTAGGTTTGCTTGGAGCTTGGGCCAAGCTATCCCAACCAAGTATTATTAAGAGCATAGCAAACACATACACCTCGCTGATCCGCGGAGTGCCAGAACTTTTACTTATTCTTTTAGTTTATTATGGAGCACCAACACTAATCCAGGATCTTTCGTCTAATCTTGGTTACAGTTTTATTGTTGACCTCAACCCTTTCGTAGCTGGTTTTCTGACAATTGGCTTTATATATGGTGCCTTTGCAACAGAAGTATTTCGCGGTGCTTACCTAGCAGTACCCCGAGGTCAAATTGAGTCAGCTCACGCTATTGGAATGAATTCCTCTACAGCATTCCGTCGGATTATATTGCCGCAAATGTGGCGTTTTGCACTTCCAGGACTAGGTAATGTCTGGATGGTTCTTATAAAGGCAACAGCGCTTATTTCTGTAATTCAGTTAGACGAATTAATGAGGAATGCATCTATCGCTGCCGGTGCAACCCGACAACCCTTCACGTTTTTTTTGGCAGCTTCGGTCATGTATCTGGGAATAACGATTATCTCAATCACCATTCAACGGAAGGCGGAAGTCTGGGCAAACCGAGGCATCCGTAACGTATAGAGAGAACCTTGATGGACCTAACTATAATTTGGGAAAGCCTGCCCCGCCTTTTGGGCGGAGCTCTGCTGACTTTGGAAATCACGGGCCTTAGCATATTGATTGGCCTGGCTCTCGCCGTTCCCTTAGCCATCATGAGATTGTCCGATAAGTCCTATATTCGCATTCCGGTTTATAGTTACATATTTTATTTTCGAGGAACGCCGCTTCTAGTCCAGCTATTCTTGGTGTACTACGGCTCTGGTCAATTCCAAGAATTCCTTGATAGGGTCGGCCTTTGGTTGTTCTTTCGTGAAGCATATTTCTGCGCGGTACTAACATTAACACTGAACACGGCCGCATATACTGCAGAAATACTGCGGGGATCTATCCAAAGCATACCACGTGGTGAGGTGGAAGCTGCCAGAGCACACGGAATGTCGAGCGTTCTGTTATACCGCCGCATCGTCCTGCCGAAAGCATTTCGTCTTGCCTTACCGGCGTATACTAACGAGGTAATTTTTCTCCTACAGGCAACTTCCTTAGTGTCGATCATAACCTTGCTCGACCTAACAGGCGTCGCGCGGATAATCGTCGCCCGTAGTTTCGAACCATACAAATTGTATATAGCAGCGGGAGTAATATATCTCCTGATCACATACGTGATTCTATATATTTCAAAACGGGTAGAACATAGGTTATCAGCTCACTTACGCAAGCGTTCATCCCCCAACGTCTCTCCATCTAATTTTCGTTAACTTACCTTTCATCCAACTGTACCCTAGTAGTCTATATAATTGGCCGAATATTATTTCAGGCACAAACAATACGGCTGAACGGCGGACCATTGTAAACTAGCAATTCTATCAACTGATATCGCAACTGATGAGGAAATTCATGTCTGGCAAACTAGATAATAAGAAAGCTTTAGTCACTGGGGCAGCCCAGGGTATAGGTTTTGCTATTGCAAAATTATTTGCCAAAGAAGGAGCCTCCGTCTCAATTATCGACCTTGATGACGTCGCTTGTCAGACAGCAGCAGAAAAAATTGGGGTCTATGGAACCCTAACGCTAGGAGTTGCCGCAGACGTTGGGGATGAACGAGGAGTGTATAGCGCGTTTACAACTATCAGAGAGAAACTTGGAGATATTGATATCCTTGTTAATAACGCAGGTATTGGCTCGGTGGTTCCGTTTAATGAAATGACTCTCGCCCAATGGGATGAAGTTATGCGTGTCAACCTCCGAAGCATGTTCTTATGCTCACGGGAAGCGCTCCCGGCGATGCGCAATAATAAATGGGGAAGGATAATCAACGTGGCATCCCAAGTAGCACATAGAGGGGCCCCAGGCTTAACCCATTATTCCGCTTCGAAGGCTGGAGTGCTAGGTTTCACGCGCTCTCTTGCTTACGAGGTAGCAAGAGAAGGAATAACTGTAAATGCGTTGGCACCTGCGAGCGTTGACACTCCCATGAACCGCTCATTGCCTAGCGAGTGGTTTGACGACTATTTTGACCGACAGCCAATTGGTCGATTTGCTCGCGTTGAGGAGATTGCACCTAGCGCATTGCTATTAGCTTCAGACGAAGGAAGCTATTACGTTGGCGCCTCAATGAACATGAATGGCGGAGATGTAATGGTGTAGGATGTCTACTATGAATAATGGATCAAAATTACATCCCTTATCCCGCTTCGTTGTCCTGGATCTCACGAGAGCCCGTGCCGGGCCAACTGCAGCACGTCAGTTGGCCGATTGGGGTGCCAATGTAATAAAAATTGAACAACGTCCAACAGGCATTGAAGGTGACACCACAGGAGGGAGCCGCCATGATGCAGACTTTCAGAATCTTCATCGGAACAAAAGAAGTATTGCTCTCGACCTTAAGCAGAAAGACGGATTAAGTGTTTTTTTGAAAATGGCTTCTCACGCTGACGTTATTATTGAAAACTACCGACCTGAGGTGAAAAATAGACTTTGTATCGACTACAATTCTATACAAAGTCTTAATGACCGTATCGTATACGCTAGTATCTCAGGCTTTGGTCAAGACGGCCCATACAAGAATCGCCCCGGATTCGATCAGATTGCCCAGGGTATGGGTGGTCTAATGTCCATAACTGGCCTTCCCGAGCAAGGGCCTCTTCGCGTGGGTGTCCCTATCTCCGACCTTGCAGCGGGACTCCTTTGTGCCAACGGTATCTTAATAGCCTTACTCGAAAGAGAAGTATCTGGAAAAGGGCAATGGTTACACACCTCACTTTTAGAAGCGCAGATTTTTATGCTGGATTTCCAGGCAGCACGTTATTTAATTGATGGTGAAATCCCAAAACAAGCTGGGAATGACCACCCTACCCGTATTCCAATGGGTGTGTACAAAACGAGAGATGGCTATATAACGATTGGTGCCTCCGGCGAGACTATTTGGAAGCGGCTGTGTAAAGCGGTTGGAGCTGTCGGATTACCGGAAAATTCATTGTATAGAGATGCACAATCCCGATCTCTTAATCGCAAAACCCTCAATGCGGAACTCAATCAACACCTATCATCACATGATAGCGAATATTGGATAAACAAGTTAAATGAGGAAGGCGTGCCATGTGGACCAATATACAATATAGATGAAATGTTTGCAGACCCACAAGTTAAACATCTTGATATCGCGCGTAAAGTTGAATCCACAGAACTAGGTTCAATTAAGCTAGTCGGCAGCCCGGTTACTCTGACTCGCACACCTAGTTCGATTACTGCATCAGCACCAGACTGTGGACAACACTCCCGAGAAATCCTCGCTGAATTCGGTTACTCACAAACAGATATAGACGCGCTACGATCTCGCGATATTATATGAAGATGTGAAAGTGGGGTCGCGGATGACACCTAATCAAAAAATACTGGCAAAAACCGAAGGATTAATTGGCAATCTGATCTTCAACAACCCCGAACGTCACAATGCAGTTTCGCTAGCAATGTGGCAAAAAGCACAGCTTGTGATCGATAACTACCTACAAGAGTCCAAGATTCGGGTTTTGGTGCTAAGCGGTGCAGGAGGAAAATCTTTCGTATCTGGTGCGGATATCTCTGAATTTGAGGAAAATAGATCCCTAGTGAATGATATTGAGAAGTACGAAGAAATCACAGCGCGTGTGTTTAATAGCCTGCACTCTTCAAAGATACCCACTATCGCCATGATTAATGGATACTGTATTGGAGGAGGGTTGGCCCTAGCACTATCGTGTGATCTAAGGATTTGCTCTGACACATCAATGTTTGGCCTTCCTGCTGCACGGTTAGGTCTCGGATACTCTCTAGAAGGTATAAGGCGCCTTATGGAGGTGGTTGGCCCAGCCATGGCAAAAGAGATAGCTTTTTCAGCAACCAATCTAAATGCACAGCGGGCATATGCCATTGGCCTTGCGAACTGTGTCGTCCCCTCCTCCAGTCTTCAGAGAACAGTTAATGACTATGCCGAACGCATAGCCAGGAACGCGCCTTTGACTATAGCGGCGATGAAGCATGCTGTGAGCGAGTCACTCAAGGATTCTGATGAACGCGATATATCTGCTAATGAAGCCCTCGTACGAGCTTGCTTTGAAAGTGAAGATTATATTGAGGGAAGACGCGCGTTCATGGAAAAGCGAGACCCTGTCTTTACTGGCAAGTAGTTTATACCACACTGTGGTTAAATGCTTTGGATAGGTAGCAACCTCATTAGCGCTAATAAATGGATTCATCACATGAAATATAAAGATGATGTTAGCCCAAACACAGCATGGGATATGCTGCAGAAAAACCTTAAGACCTTGTTAATCGACGTTAGGACAAAAGCAGAATGGAATTTTGTTGGAATACCTGACGTTAAACCCCTAGGAAAAGAATTGATCATGGCAGAGTGGCCGCTGCAACCTGACCCACAGTTGACAGCAAATTTTGCGAGCCAGCTTATTACGTATGGGGCTTTGCCAGATAATGAGTTACTGTTTATCTGTCGTAGCGGTTCACGCTCCATGGCGGCGGCAAGCCTGATGACGGAACACGGTTACCCCCAATGCTATAACGTGCTTGAAGGATTTGAAGGTGACCTTGATGACTCCCAACACCGCGCCAATTTGGGTGGCTGGAAATTCAAAGGATTACCATGGCGACAGAGTTAATTAATATAATGAAGCGCGTTTTTTTTTGGTAATCTATCATTTGTTCTGCGAATCGTTTTGGAGACAACACCATGTCCATTGGTTTATCAAACTCACGCATAATAGCTGCTTATAAGGAGAGGACTAAAAGGTCTGCCGAGTTGATAGCGGATGCACGGAAATCATTTCCTAGTGGTATTACACATGATAGCCGATACCTAAAGCCCTACGGGATCTATATAGAAAAGGCTATGGGTGCAAGAAAATGGGACATTGATGGCAACGAATACATAGACTACTTCGGCGGTCACGGCGCATTAATGCTGGGCCATAACCCACCCGAGGTTTCAAAGGCCGTTCACGAAGCTTATGACGAAGGCACCCATTTTGGAGCTAACCATCCTCGAGAAGTCCGATGGGCTCAAATTGTTCAAGAACTAGTGCCCAGCGCAGCTAGAGTTAGATTCACCTCCTCAGGTACTGAAGCAACCCATATGGCGCTAAGGCTTGCTCGAGCCTTTACAGGAAAGGACAAACTTATACGTTACAGAACAAATTTTCATGGCTGGCATGACCACATGACTTCCGGATTTAGTTCTCATTTTGACGGCAAAGCAACTCCCGGCGTTCTGCCTGGACTCGCTGAAAAGATTGTTCTGCTCCCACCAGGAGACGTGGAGGCAACAAAAGAGACCCTAGAGCGCGATCCTGATATTGCAGCCATTATACTAGAGCCCACCGGGGGATTGTTTGGAAAAGTCCCTGTGACAACCCAATTTGTTTCCGAATTGCGAGATATTACGACTAAAAATGATATTTTGTTAATTTTTGACGAAGTGGTAACTGGTTTTCGCGTCTCGCCAACCGGATTTCAGGGCCGCCACGACATTATTCCCGACTTAACAACCCTTGCTAAGATCTTGGCCGGCGGCCTTCCTGGAGGTGCAGTTGTAGGCCGAGAGGATATTCTTGCAGCCCTTGATTTTGATGCAGCCCGTCGCACAGATAGGGAAAAGATTCAACATCAAGGCACCTTTAACGCAAACCCGGTTTCAGCAGCCGCAGGCATCTCAACACTTAATATTGTTCGTCACACCAACCCATGCGATATCGCAAACGATTATGGAAATCGCCTGCGCACGCTATTGAATTCCGTACTCAAAGAGGAGTCAATTCCGTGGGCCGCATATGGCGAATATTCGGCATTGCATCTTTTTACCAACCCCGATAATTATTCAATAGACCCCGAAAACTTCAAAGCAAATGAGTACCGATACGATCAATTAATAAAGCAAAATGGGGATGTTATACAGAAACTACGCTTGGCAATGATTATTAATGGTGTCGACTTTAATGGGTGGCCAGGAGCTATTATATCGGCAGCACATACAGAAAGAGAACTAACGGACACTGCCAGTGCATTCAGAGAATCGCTATCCATGCTAAAGAATGAACAATTGATCTAATATATGTAATTGCTTCTATGTCGCCAAAAGTCTCCGTGCAAATGGCGTTCCCTAAACGCTCCTAAGTTCACGGCCAATTTAGCGTTACTATTGACGAAATTGTTCGCCCATTAGCAGCTCTCCGATAAGGGGCTCAAAATTTCCAAAGCGGCGGGACACTGACTCTGTATCAACTGCTGTAGGATCTGATAAAACAGCGATAAGTGGACGGTGGTCAAGGTCAATATCAACAATAAATTCTTCAAGCCTTAGAAAACCGTTTCCATCTGAATCATAGGATTGAAATATATTTTCTATGCCCACCCCATCTATAAACCATAAACTGATTGCAAAAGCATCACGTTGCCGCGTACTGAGAGATGCCTTTTCCCAAACAGTCCAATCCGACAGTGCTTTTTTAGACACGATGACTTCCGATAAAGTTAATTTACCATCTGCATCGGTATCAACATATTCCCATCCAATATCTATACATTCGGCACTTGGGCGAACGTTGCAGATTAGTCCTGCATCCAATATGAATTGATCCATAAGAAAAACCTCTGATAAAGACTCTTCCGAATGCCCATGTGCGTATAAAAAAAACGTCACTACCGTTATCAATAATATCTGTTTGTGCATTCCAGACAATTCAAACCGAAACGCCATCAATGCTTAATCATGTTGCTTGCGCGCACGGTTTGTAGCTAATAAATCAACGATATTATCCTCAATAATTACGCCATAGTCCTTCTTAGCAAGATCTGCCGAAATAATACCATCACGAATGTCAAGTGCTACCAAGTTAGGATCCCGCTCAAAGGGCTCTCCAAACCCTCCACCACCAGGAAGTGCTAAACAAATACGATCTCCTGAAGGAACGGATTGTCGGCCTTTCGGCCGTATAGGCTCTCCAGAAGCTAACGACACCGCCCCAGGCGCACCATTTAAGCCACCTTGTCTACCGCGGGCAGGATTATTAATTCGTTCAAAATTACAAAGAATCGTGAAAGGCGAACCGTTGGCACCACCTATCTCTATTACTTGACCAAGCCCGCCTCGGTATTGCCCTGATCCGCAGGAGTTCTCACGAAATTCTCGCCGCCAAAACACTATCGGGGCGATGGTCTCTGTTGCCTCTATTGGGATTGTCCTAACACCACTAGGAAATGCGGTCACGTCAAGACCGTCCTTATTTGGTCTTGCCCCGGCCCCACCACAGTGAAAAATCACGCTCGAAAATTCCTGTAGGCTTGAGCAGTCGCTTCCATCCTGCGAATACACATGATCCACTACTGACCCTCCCCCGTTGATTTGAGGATTCCATAGAGATGCAGCGCCCTCCGCTGGTACCCGTTCAGGTATCACCTGTTGTAAACAACCAAAAATAACATCTGGAAGCATATGTCCTATGGTATGACGTGCGGCAACTGGCCAAGGACGTTTAACGTTGAGAATTGATCCCTCTGGCGCACTCACTGTAATTGCAGCAAGAGACCCCGCGTTGTTGGGAACATGAGGAGCAATGACACAATTGACGCCATAAGCTGTATAGGCTTCACAATAGTTCATTACAACATTTATTCCGTAACGACTTGCGGAGGAGCTTCCCGAATAATCGACGTGTATATGATTGTCATCAATCGTCAGCTCAGCACACAACACCACAGGCGAATCATAGCCATCCATGGTCAGTTCATTACAGTATTTACCACTGGGCAATTCACGAATTGCCTGCATTTTTGCATTCTTAGATGATACCAATATGTATTCCCCAAGATTCTCCAAGTTTTCGATTTGAAATTCGACCATCATTGCATCTAATCGTCGTGCACCCTCATCATTGCATGATGCCAACGCATATAGATCTCCTACAACTTGGTCTGGCATTCGGACATTCTCCGATACTATCTTGAGAAGATCATCATTGAATTCCGAATGCCTAGCTAGCGGCATAATAGGTATGGCCAGTCCTTCTTCAAATACTTGCCTCCCATCTGGCCCTAATCCAAGACCCCCAATGTCAACCACGTGAACTGTAGAGGCAAACAATCCAACTGCTCTTCCGCTGAAAAAAGCAGGGCTTACAAGGGTAAAGTCGTGCAAATGCCCACTGGTCAACCATGGGTCATTGCTAATGTAGTGATCTCCCTCCGCCATTTCGTTTAATGGATAGCGCTGAAGAAAATGTTTTACGGCGTTTGCCATTGAATTAACGTGTCCCGGAGTTCCAGTAACTGCTTGTGCTAACATGCGTCCCCGACTATCAAAAACCCCTGCAGATAGATCTCCTGCTTCACGTACAGCTGTGCTAAATGCGGTGCGCACGAGCGTCTGCGCCTGCTCCTCTACTACAGCAATAAGCCGACTCCACATGATTTGGTGTTTTATATGATCTAACGGCGAGTTTGGATTTTGCAACAAAGAAACCACCTATGATTCGCTTGGTTTACGATTCATATCTATGTTCCCCAGATTATCGATACGGGCATCAAAGTTCGCGCCTACCATCGTTGAAGTTTCACTTTCTACAATAATTGCTGGGCCCTTAACCTTACTCCCATCGTGAAGTTGATGCCGTTGATAAATCGGGATTTTCTCAAAACTGCCACTAACAGGGTCTACTACATCTCTCATGCCTACAGATTCAGCCAGCAAATATTCTTTAGCAATAACTGAAGACCCAAAAGATGCCACTTCAGTGCTAATGGTCAATACCCAACTCATCACCTCAACAGGAGCACCCGGTATAATGCGACGATAGAGTTCTTTATAGCGTTCCTCGAATTCCGACTGCAAAACAAGTTCATCCCCCTTCAAATAGTTTCTGGACGTCAACGGAACACGGATCTCATGTCCTTGTCCGCTATACCGCATAAATGCAGCCCTCTCTTCAATCAGCGGTGCCCCTTCAGCAGCGCTTTTCACAACTGATTCGGCCTCCTTACGCATAGCATCAAGTACTGTGTTAGTAGCCTTTGGATCAAAGTTCACTAATTCCTGATGATGCGACCGAGCAACTTCGAAAGAGAATGGAGCTCGCAAAAAGCCAAGAGCAGATCCCACTCCAGCACCATTGGGAACTATTACGCGTTGAATACCCAGTTTGTCTGCAATTCTCGCAGCATGTAGTGGCGCTGCACCACCAAACGCCACAAGCGTCCGCGTCTCAATACTCTTGCCACTCTCTACCGCATGGACACGTGCAGCATTTGACATATTTTCTTCCACAACCTCACTAATGCCTAGTGCTGCATGTTCTGCTGACAATCCAATTTTTTCACCAAACTGATGCAAAACGCTCATAGTTGACGGCAAGTCAAGACTTAGGCCACTCAATGTAAAGTCTCCCGTATCAAGTCTTCCAAGAATGAGATTAGCATCGGTTACAGTTGGCTCCGACCCACCTAGTCCATAACAAACGGGCCCAGGCTTAGCACCCGAGCTGTCTGGGCCCACCGTGATCCGCCCCATTGAGTCCTGGCGTGCTATCGAACCACCTCCAGCACCAATCTCTACCATCTCAATAACCGGAATACGGAGTGGCAAACCACTTCCCTTCTTGAAGCGGTATACTCGAGCAACCTCAAGTGCCCTTCCTACCTGAGCGTTCCCTTTGTCAATAAGACACACCTTCGCCGTGGTACCACCCATATCAAAAGAAAGCACTTCGTCCAGGTCGTACACATTCGCTATCCCGCACGCGAATATTGCACCACCTGCCGGACCAGACTCCACCAATCTAACCGGAAAGCGTCTAGCCGTCTCCACTGTGGTAATTCCTCCTCCAGATGACATGAGGAAAAGTGGTGCTTCGATACCGTGAGTTTTGAGCCCATTAGCTAGCTTACCCAAATACTCAGACATTAACGGCTGAACATATGCATTTGCACATGCAGTTGAAAGGCGCTCATATTCGCGCATCTCAGGCGACACCTCACACGATAGTGATATGCCTACATCAGGCATTTTTTCCTTAAGAATTTCTGCCGTTCGTTCCTCGTGAGTTGAATTCATAAAACTATGAAGATACCCCACAGCCACGCTCTCGACTTCAGATGCGCGCATAAGCTTAATTGCATTCTCGACATCAGATTCACATAGGGGCACCAGAACTCCACCTTGGGCATTTACTCTTTCCATAATGGGAAGCCTTAAATATCGAGGGACTAAAGGTTTTGGTAGCTCTATATCTAAATCGTATTGATCAAACCTACTCTCGTGCCTTATTTCAACGATATCTCGAAAGCCTTCCGTCGTTAAAAGAGCCGTCCGTGCACCTTTTCGTTCAATAATAGCGTTCGTTGCAAGAGTGGTTCCGTGAATAACAATTCCGACGCTTGCAGACGAAACTGACGTCTCATGCAAAACTTGATTTATCGCACTGATTACACCCCGTTCTGGGGCCTCGACGGTTGTTAACACTTTCACCGTGTGTTGTTTTTCACCAATTTCCAGAGCAACGTCTGTAAAGGTTCCGCCGATATCAACACCAATACGTACTAGACTATCCGAACACACATCAAACCACTTATTACATATTTCCAATGTATTATATTGCTTATCTCATCTAATGAGTTAATTAAATACTTAAATTTAATAACAACCCGCGTAAATGCATCTTAGTAAACTACAAGATTTTTAGCCTACAAATTATGTACATGCAGTCCCTATATGGCCATGCAGTATCAGCAAAAAATCTGCACCGCCACAAAACGCGCGTGCTGCCACATCCCTCTCTAGAAAGGCCTTCCGTATACTTAGGAAATAATTATTTTAAAGAAACTATATAGTTGGCTTATTGCCTGCTAGAACTGATCCCTGGACAAATACGTTAGAACGAACACTGAGGAAGAAACCTATGGATATATCAAAACAGTCATCTATAGCAAAACACCTTGGGTCCGCCCGACAAAATAAACGAATTGTTAAACGACCACCCGATGAATTAACCCCATCGGATCAGAATGAAGCCTATCAAGCTATGAAGACTCTACATAATTGGTTTTCGGATAATGGTCTGGGAGAAAATGCTGGTTATAAGATTGGTTGCACGACAGCAGTTCAACAAGCTCATGTTGGTTTCGACCAACCGCTTGGTGGCGGTGTATTGAGTAAACTAGTTTACTCGCAAAACGTTAATCTATCCTCTAATGAGTATCGGCGTATTGGCATTGAAACTGAATTAGCCGTTCGCCTAAAAAGTTCACCACCTATTAATAACGCACCCTACGATTGTGATAGTATTGCACGTTATGTAGGAGAGATCATGGCAGCCCTTGAAATAGTCGATGACCGCTATGATGACTACCCCTCGTGGCCTGTTGAATCACTAATCGCCGATGATTTCTTCAATGCTGGCTGTGTGCTTGGGAAACCATTCTCACCAGAAACGGTTGATCTCAAAGAAGTCTCAGCAACGACAACCGTAAATGGTATCGAACATGGAAGTGGTAGGGGAGTCGATGTTATGGGACACCCCTATAAAGCTCTCTCACACCTGGTAAACACGCTCGCTGCAGCAGGCATTTCCATTTTAGAGGGTGAGTTAGTGCTAACGGGATCACTCGTACAGACACATTGGACTAAACATCCCGGTACCAACTACCTCTGTTCCTATAGCAAACCCTTTGGTGATCTTCAAGTCTTTGTGGAGTAGGCCTGTATACAGGTAAAGATGACAAGATAAGACAGTGACAATTCGGCAACCTGCGATCTAGCAGCAAACCATTAATTCGTTAAATTTCAGCGTTCCATGACAGAAGCATAAAAAGAACGCTTATACCAATAGGCAGAATAGGAAAACTAATATTCATGAAATGAAACATTCTCGTGCTCTCAACACAATCTAAGTTTGAGCCGCCGACGCCTGCACCGTCCCCATTAGCCTAGAGAGCGCTTCGCTTAACTCTGGCACCACCCCATTTTCCACAATTGCCTTCGAGTCAATTGTCCGGGCATGAGAACGACATATTGCATCTGTCATCAATGGCTGGACACCACTATCAATCAAGGTCTCTCGGACAAGTGTCATCTCTTCTAATCGTCTTTGTGCATGTACGGTATGGGTAGTGACTAGCTTGCATACAAAGTCCGCGAATGAAATATTATCCAAATCAGCAAGGCAATTTAGTACAGCCGAGCGCAATCCATGGCGTTCAGCAGCAACAAGGCATTCCACACTGAGCGCCTCTAGGCCTTTCATTAGAATACTGCGAAGCATCTTAACGGCGGATGCGTCACCTATATGTTCACTTAACACCGTAATATCGAAACCAGCTGCCGACATCCAGTCACCTACCATAGAAGCATTCGGCCCTGCCAATAGTAGCGGCGCTTTATAGCCAAAGTTATAAAACATGCCCATTACAGCCACATCTATGTAGTTAATACCAGAGTCCTCAACAACAGACGCATTGGTAATGGCCATTTCACGAGTAACCGTGTTTAGATCGAGAAAAACAGCACCATCCTTAAGGTGCGGTTTCGCTTCAGTAATGGCACTCAGCGCCTCAACACCAGTAACCACCGAAATCACGATGTCAGCACCAGCTAAGAATTGACCATAATCTTTGTAAACTGGCACATTCAAGGTCGTAGCACGGTCGCGAATGGCATGCCCTCGAGCACCATCGTCAAACGCAATATCAACAGCCAGCAAATCGCCCTTTCCTTCACTCCAAACTAAGCCGTCGCGCAGTCCAGAGGCTAATGCTGTACCAGCTTCACCAAGTCCTAAGATAGCGATTGTTTTGGGTTCCTTCATAATCCCTCCTACTATAAGTATCCGTAGTTACGATGCTTGGCAGCTCAGCAGTTTGTCAGCCAAAAAAACTGCAAGTCCAATGCCATCATTATTAATTAAAGAATCTTTTGATATAACTCTTTTGCACACGTTTACCGAGAAGACTATATCGCCTCTCAATCCAAGGTAATCGGGGAACTTGATCTTCTGAAAAACTTGCCGGTCGATTTTGATCAAACAACAGAACTCCCTTTTTCCTAAATAATAAAACCAGTCCGGCACCTGCAAGAAAGCCTCCTATATGTGCCCAGTAGGCCACACCACCCCCGCTTGATTCGTTAAAAATAATAGAATTGACCAACTGCAGAACGAACCAAAACCCTAGAACAAAAAATGCCCTAATACGCAAAAAGTAAATGATTATAAATATGGGCAACACGACTAAAACACGGGCCTTAGGGTGAAGTATCAGGTACGCTCCTAAAACTCCGCCAATAGCCCCGGATGCCCCTATCATTGGCAACACTGACGACGAGTCACTTACCGCTTGCGTGAGACCTGCTGCCACGCCACATAATAGGTAGAATACGATAAAGCGCCCGTGACCCATCGAGTCTTCGACGTTATTACCAAAAATCCATAAGTACAGCATGTTTCCACCAACATGCAGAAATCCACCGTGCAAAAACATGGAGGTGATCAGTGTGGCCATTGTCGGAAGCAACCTTATGTCTTGGTCCAATTCCACTTCGCCAAACAATACTGCGGGTATTAGACCAAGCCCATAAATCAGTTCATGGTTGTCCCGCACAGAAAGGGTGATCTGCCACAGAAATAGCGCAACACATGACCCAATAAGAAGCCAGGTTACCAATGGACGAGTCGTAGTAGGGTTATCATCGTGAAGTGGAATCATTACTAACTGTCTTATCTTCTATCGACTGGTGTCTCAGCAATCACGCTCCCAAATATAACCCTTAAACCCAAGGGGTCCATCCAGCCTTTGATGCATAGGTACACTCGAAATAAAACTATGCTAGTTTCAAAACCGGCCAGTATCGCCTCTCAAACCACTATTCGCATGCATCACAGAACGTGAGGGAAACATAGCCGTTTAATCAAACGTGGAACAAATATTATGGCCGCAAATATTCCTATCGCTATCATGCCATATTGAATTGCTGCCTCATCACCTAACATCGCCTGACGTCCAGCATGTCCCACCCAAGAGTACGCAACCGCCCCGGGGGCCATACAGACAAACGAAGTAAAAATATATTCAACAAGACGAATACGTGTCACACCGAGGGCGTAGTTTGCAAGGTTAAACGGTACTATGGGGACCAACCTCACTAATGCAACAAACCTCCACCCCTCTGAATTGACTCCGTTAAGGATCCTTACCAAAACTCGGCTCCGCCGACGTTGAATCCAATCTCTAAAAAAGTATCTAGACAAGGCGAAGGATGCAGTAGCACCCAGCGTAGCCCCACATAGGTTTAACAGTGTACCCCATATAGGACCAAACAATGCTCCTCCTGCTAACCCTAACAGACTACCGGGGAAAAATAATATGGCGCCTACAATGTATGCCAAGATGTAAGCAACAGGGGCGCAGCTGCCGAAACTGGATATCCAATCATCAATCCTACGCACATCAAGAGTCGTAAACTGAATTAAAAGCCAGGCAGATGCCCCAACAATAATGGTCGCCAAAATTATTCTTAACACCAGACGTGTACTTTTTGCGAATCTAAAAACGACCACTCGAGCGCCTGCCTTGATTACTATTATCCCGTTCAGACAAAAATGGCTGTATCAGCAGTTTATCAAGCCATAGATCTCTGCGGGTCCGAAACTGCTGAGTGCCAATCTCCATATCAAGATGACCGAGGGCTGGTTTGACTACATAGGTTCCGAACAACTTATCCCACCACGGAAGGTTAAACCCAAAGTTACAACCGTACTCGTGTGACGATACTGAATGATGGATTCTGTGCATATTTGGAGTAACCACCAGCCACCTTAGTGCCCTATCAAACGGGTTTGATATGTTAACGTTCCCATGATTGAACATCGAAGTTCCATTAAGAAGAACTTCAAACGATATTACCGCAACTACCGGAGCACCAATTATCAAAATAATGATTAATTTGATAGCATTGGACAGAATCATTTCAAAAGGGTGAAACCGCAACCCAGTTGTCACATCAAAATGAACATCCGTGTGATGTACTCGATGTATGCGCCATAAACATGGAACTATATGAAACAGTACATGCTGAACATATATTGATAGATCGAAAAGAATTAGGGCAAGAAAACACGAAATGAACCATGGCAATGTAACCATGTTAAGAAGACCCCAGCCCTCGCTTGCAGCTAACGCCGCCATACCAACTAATACAGCAGGCATAGTTAAGCGAAGAAGAGCTGCATTCAATACCATAAGGCCAAAGTTGTTTAGCCACCGCACACGCCGAGATATAATGCTTTTTCGGAGTGGCACGCGCCACTCCCACAGAATCATCAGCGATAAAATGCCGCCAAAGAAGATGAGGCGCAGGAACAACTCAAGCTCTACAGCCAGTGACCCCAACAGGTTAATCAAAACACTCGACCTATAACCCTATATTTTTTGGGCCTTTAAAAAACCCTACGGATACTACCACGTAAAAATCAACATCTATGGCGCGACGAAAAAAAATTACGTCGTGACAAACCAAACCCGAAATTCAACTCAAGCTTGAGCTCAGCCTTCATGACAGTGTCAACCCACTGAGCGATGAACAGTGCAAATATCGAGATGATCAAGATTTAAATATACGCTTAAATACATCCGAAGGCGCAGTGGCTAAAAACAGACCTACCAAAATAATAAGGAGACCCAATAAATGGTATAGCTCAAACTTCTCCCCCAAAACAAAAACAGCTAAAAATGCAGCAAATATAGGTAACAAGTAGAAAAATTGTCCGGCTGCAGAAGCGCCAAGAGCCCGCACTCCCGCATTATAGAGTACAAATGCTAGCACCAGAGGAAAGACCGCAGCATAACCTATCGCACCTGCCCCTTCCCACGTCAACTCAAACGCTATTGGCGAGAAAACCTCAGAAACATAGATGATTCCATTGATCAGAGTACCCCCAATAGCAAACACCCAAAGATATGCAAGAGGATCTAGGCCTTCCGGTACCTTGCGCAAAAATACAGTATAGAGCCCCCAGGAAACTACGGCTGCAAGGGCCAAAATATCACCCCAATTAACGCCCAGACTCAAAAGCACTGCCAAATCACCCTGTACAATAACGGCCACAACGCCAACAAGGCCTACACAGGTACCGAAAGCTACTCTCCAAGACATTGGATCTCGAAAAATCATCCAAGACAGTAAAATGATCGCGATCGGCATGGACGACAACACCAGTGTCGCGTTTAGAGCAGTGGTGTAGGTAAGAGAGTTTAAGAAAAGATGGTAGAAGAAGTTAATTCCTAATACACCTATACACACCATTTTTAACCAGTGCTTTGCGACTAAATCCCAGCGCGCCCTTAGTTTTGGTAGTGCAAACGGCGTCAATATCGCTAAACCAAGCCCCCATGACCAAAACGCTAGAGCCGTCGGAGGCATCGCACCCACCGCTATTTTCTGCACAATATTGTTAAGTGCCCAGAATCCCATCGTTAATACCAAAATGGCATACGGCGTCGCTCTTCGAAAACCAAGTGATTCATTTGTCATATTAAACCCATACTTCCCTTTGAGAACTAAGCACATTTATGGGAATTGTATTGACCCAAATTATCTATTCACCGCACTATCCCGAAAACAGATTTCTTGTGGATGCTGGCAATTTTACTACTAAACCATCGAGCTCCTCAGTCATTATTATCTGGCAACCAAGCCTCGAGGTCGATGTAAGGCCTAACGCAAGATCCAGCATGTCCTCTTCATCTTCAGAAGGTGGGTCCAGCGCGCTATATGTCTGGGCATCAAGAATTACGTGACATGTCGAACACGCAAGAGAACCATCACATGCTCCTTCTATTTCGATTTCATGAAGATGCGCAATCTCCATGACAGAAAGCCCGATTGGCGCATTCACTCGGCTCTGTGTTCCGTTCTTATGAATAAATGTCATATATGGCATTGTGCGATACTTGAAATACGTTTCTTAAACTGCTGAAAATCGAGTCTCAGAAACCCTATAATATCCTACACTTTATGACAAAGTCCCCAGTAACCGTCCAACTGGTCCACATTGACTTACGCTGCAGAGGAATGGACAACACGACGATACATTTTACTCCAGGCACCAACTAATTGATCAACGTCCTCTTGTGTTGTACCCCATCCGAGACTAATACGAATAGCAGTTTTGACTTTTGATTCGGGAAGTCCCATTGAGGTCAGAACGTGAGATCTCTCAACCTTACCCGAAGAACATGCGGCACCAGAACTCACCGCACAACCAGCGAGATCAAGTGCAATAACTTGCGTCTCGGACCGGATTAATCGTGTCGAAATACAGCTCGTGTTGGGCAATCGAGGAGATCGTTTTCCATGAACTGTTATATCCCCCCCCCCGATACTCGATATAGCCGCTTCCATTCTGTTACGTAATGAAGAAATGCTGCTACTTTCTACAATGTCTGACTTCGCCAAGGCAGCTGCCGTTCCAAATCCAACAATGCCCGGAACGTTTTCTGTGCCAGCTCGCAAACGATTTTCTTGCCCGCCACCACGAATCAATGGCTTCAAATCGATACCAGGGCGTACCACAACCGCTCCTACGCCCGTAGCACCCCCCAACTTGTGAGCCGATATTGAAAGAGCATCAACGCCTGTCCGTGCCATATCAACTGGAATTTTTCCAACCGCTTGGGCGGCATCAGAATGAAACAATGCACCGAATCGGTGTGCCAATTCTGCCGCCTCTTCTATTGGCTGTATCACTCCGGTCTCATTATTGGCCCACATAATAGAAACAAGTGCCCGACCTTCATGCTGCGCTAACAAATCAGCCAAAACGTTAAGATCTATAGTGCCCTCATTACCAACCGGCACCAACCTGCAGGGGATCGATGCTGTGGTGGCCGGAATCAGCAGCGATGGGTGTTCAATTGAACTTGTAATAATAACGTCGATAGATTGATTTTTCTCAGCAGTACCTACCAGAATTTGATTGTTAGCCTCTGTTGCACCGCTTGTGAATGTGACGCTTCTCGAATTTCCACTTACCAAGCTTGCCACCGCTGCACGAGCCTTTTCAACTTCTTGCCTAGCTATTCTTCCTGCTTCATGAATCGATGAAGGATTCCCACATCGGTTTATGGCTAGGTTAATAGAGTCTGCCACCTCCGGCCGAATTGGTGCTGACGCATTATAGTCTAAATAAACCACCACTTTTTGCGCCCCAAACTGACAATTAATCTCTTGAATGACCTGACTGTAGTTCTGATGTTGAGTCAGTCTCGTCACCCGCCGAAGTCCGTTCTTGAAGTCTTGCCTCCAATGTTCGAACACGGCCAGATAGCTCTTCAACCTGTATGAGCAAATCGTCAATAGCACTTAATTGAGGGTCCTGAACATCACGACTCCCTGTTCCATACGCATCGAAACTCGTACCACCCTCCGAATCTCTGGACGAAATTGGTTTAGCAGGTATTCCTACAACGGTTGTGTTTGCGTCTACATTTGCCAGCACCACCGAATTAGCTCCAATCCGAGCACCTACACCGATTACGATGGGGCCAAGGATTTGAGCACCGGAGCCGACAATAACATTGTCGCTCAATGTGGGATGGCGTTTCTGGTTTGCTTGTGTATGTGAATCGACAGCAGGAGCGATTCCACCGAGAGTAACATTATGATACAAAGTTACATCATCGCCAATATTCGAAGTCTCGCCGATAACCACTCCCATCCCATGATCTATAAAGAGTCTTCTACCAATAACAGCACCAGGATGAATCTCTATTCCCGTGCAAACTCGAGCGAAATGAGAAACCATTCGCCCCAAAACAAACCACCCGTGACCCCACGCTGCATGAGACACGCGATGGAGCAATATGGCATGAAAACCTGGGTAGCAAAGTACGACCTCAATTCTGGATCTCACCGATGGATCACGCTGCATTGCCGATTCAATGTCTTCACGTATACGGGCTAGCATCTCTAAAGCTCCCCTGCACGATCATTTTCGTGTTAGCCTCTAGTTTACGGAAGTTTATTTATCCATAACTATGTGTCAGAAAGGGATATAGGAGTTTACAAAATATCGTTCAAGCTCACATTGCCGATGACCACTAAAGAATGCAGGTGATTACACTAGCATATTCCAGTCTTTGCCGTTAGATCAATCCACGCTCCATAATGAAGGAATCCTATGCCAGAAGTAAACTTTAATGGACCAGAGGGACGACTAGAAGGTCGTTTCCAACAAGGTAAAAGCCCCACCGCACCAATTGCTGTCGTATTGCACCCACACCCACAACATGGCGGCAACATGAATAATAAGATTACGTACGCGGTGTACCACTGTTTTGTTCAACATGGCTTTTCGGTCATGCGGTTCAACTATAGGGGTGTCGGACGTAGCCAAGGCCAGTATGACAGTGGCCATGGGGAACTGGCTGATGCAGCGGCTGCTCTCGACTGGCTTCAGAGCCAACTATCTGATGCGTCAGACTGCTGGGTGGCAGGTTTTTCTTTTGGTGCCTGGATTTCTATGCAATTGTTAATGCGAAGACCAGAGATCAATGGCTTTATCGCAGTGGCGCCGCCAGCTGGACTTTATGACTTTACCTTTCTTGCACCGTGTCCCTCTGCAGGACTTCTTATACACGGAGACAAAGACGAACACGTTTCACATGAGGAAGTTGAAAAGCTGGTAGAGAAATTGATTGCCCAAAGAGGTTTGGATATCAAGTACAGGTTAATCCGTGGAGCCAATCATTTTTTTGAGGATAAACTTGAAGAGTTGACAAAATCAGTGAGTGAACACCTATCGGCTAATGTTGATTACGCACCCGGCGACATGCCAATGGATACGCCACCTCAAAGTGAAGATTGAGCAAAGTGAATTTGGCCACCCCGACATGGAGAAGCGACACCTGTGGTCTTGGGTAGACTTAGCGGTAATCCTAAAAGTGTCCGCACAGCGAGGAATGCAAATGCTTCTGCCTCCACAGCGTCGCCACGCCAGCCCACCGACTCTACGGGTGTGACATCGAAACCCAATTCGACCGCTAGCATCCGCATCAATATTGGATTATGTCTCCCCCCGCCCGATACAAGCAGTGTTGTTGGGTTAGAGGGCAGAAAGGACATAGCCTTTGCAACAGTGGCGGCCGTGAACGCCGTAAGGGTAGCGGCACCATCTTCCGGCGATAAGTCATCTACGAAATTTAATGATAAATCATTAATATCTAGAGACTTAGGAGGATGAGTTAATATATAAGATTCGCTCATAGCTCTTGAAAGTCTTTCTTTATTAACGGTGCCTTGCGAAGCAAGAGAGCCATTTCTATCCATACATTCGTTAAGGTGACGCACAGACCAGCGATCAATTAGTGTATTTCCCGGACCAGAGTCGAACGCTAATAGATCCCCGTCGGCACCAATCCACGTCAAATTAGCTATGCCACCGAGATTCAAGACCACAATAGGTGCGGAAAGCGATTTCGATAGTGCTGCATGGTATAGCGGCACTAACGGTGCGCCTTGGCCGCCCTCAGCGACATCTCTGGTTCGAAAATTGCTTACTACGTCTATTCCAGTTAGTTCAGCCAGGTAGTCTCCATCTCCTGATTGGACAGTAAGTTTATCTTTAGGTCGATGCATGAGTGTGTGACCGTGAAATCCGATGACCCGAATACTGGATTTGTCAAGTCCAGCATCCAATAACAGTGCATCAACTGCATCGTTGTGGGCTAGCGTAAGCGCGCGCGACAGTTCAGGCGTTCCACAACTACCCAACGCCCGTGCGATTTGGGTTCGCAAACTTTCTTGATATCGCCGTGTCAACCACGGTCCAAACGGTGAAACTCTCACACCGTCTGTTCTGACAAGCGCCACATCTATACCATCGAGAGACGTCCCGCTCATTAACCCGATAGCAATAATTGGAGTTTGCAAGCCCTCTTCCATCATCGGCTATACCGTTCTAAATTGCATTATGGAATTTCCACGCTCGCAATTTATCCAAGAGATACAAGAACGAAAGCTCTTGCATCAGTGCACAGATCTACAAGCAGTTGATGCCATGCTGGCCCAACATTGCGTAACAGCATACATCGGTTTTGACTGCACTGCACCCAGCCTACACGTGGGCAGCTTGGTTGGAATCATGTTATTGCGGCGCCTGCAAAAGGCGGGACATCGACCTATAGTTCTAATGGGTGGGGGCACTACCAAGGTTGGCGATCCTTCTGGCAAGGAAGAATCTCGTACCATTCTGACAGATGACACAATCGCTAATAATATGAAAAGTATTAGAGGAATCTTCGAACAGTTCCTCACTTTTGGATCAGGGCCTAGCGACGCGATAATGCTTAATAACGCCGAGTGGCTTGAAGAACTTAATTACATTGATTTTTTGCGGGATTACGGACAGCACTTCTCAGTTAACCGAATGCTATCAATGGATAGTGTTAAACAGAGACTTGACCGTGAGCAAGCACTGAGTTTTCTAGAATTCAACTATATGGTCCTTCAGGCATACGACTTCGTTCAGCTTTCCCGCAAATATAATTGCAATCTTCAAATGGGAGGGTCCGACCAGTGGGGAAATATAGTAAATGGTATCGAATTAGGCCGTCGTCTGGATAGGCGCAACCTCTTTGGCCTGACGGTTCCTCTAATTACAACTGCAAGTGGCTCCAAAATGGGCAAGACCGCTCGAGGAGCCGTCTGGCTAAACAGCGACCAACTCAACGCGTATGACTATTGGCAATATTGGAGAAACACCGCCGATGCAGATGTAGGTCGATTTTTGCGTCTTTTCACAGATATCAGCGTTGATGAAATCGTCCGTCTGGAATCTGTTGAAGGTGAAGAACTTAACGAAGCAAAAAAGATACTAGCAACTGAGGCAACGCGGCTTTGCCATGGCGACGACGAAGCTAAAAGAGCAGCCAATACCGCTCGCCAGCTTTTTGAAGAGAAAGACGGCATCTCAAACATACCAGCTATAGATATGCCTAGGAATGAATTGGGCGCGGGCATTCCGCTTTTTGATCTCGTTCGACGGATGAACTTGAGCAAAAGTGGTGGAGAAGCAAAAAGATTGATAAAGGGTCGCGGGTGCAGAATAAACGACTCGATTATCTCGAGCGAAACATACATGGTAACCCTTGATGATGTTTCGGTGCATGGAACGATAAAGATCTCAGCCGGCCGCAAGAAGCACATACTGATCTGTCCCAGCGAATGAAATTCGTTGGGCAGTTAGTTTAACTTTCTTAGGCTGGGCGAAACACTAGTATCACCCGCAGACGCATCAGATACCCAGTCTCCTCGTTCAAGGCCCACAACAAAGTTTCGTAGAAACCCGGGCGCCAGAGCTGTCAGAGGATTTACCGTTATCTGCGGTCTTCCTGTTGCACCACGAATTCTATAGCTTAGAGCGAATACTCCTTCACCCGCCCTTCCTACCAAAATAGTACCAAGTATAGGGATATTTCCTAACAACGAATTTATTGTGTATGCAGGTATCACCGTGCCGCTTAAGTCAATATGTCCATCGCCACGATCAACCGTACCCCCAACAGTAATTCCTAAAGCCGGCCCTACCGCTCGAGCCTCACCAATGGAAAGAATGTTGTCTGTCAGCATGAAAGGAGCCTCAAACCTAACAAACGAAATTCCCTCGCCTCCAAGAGTATCAACAATTCCTTGAAGAGACGCCAGCGATAGCACCTGAGCCAAAGCCGGAACTTCCACAAGATGAAAGCGATCTACACGAATTTTACCATGGACAGGTGAACCAGGAATATCGTCGTGGATATCAGCTCGTAAACGGAGCTTACCTCCTACCGCATTATCGAAATACCCAATGGTACGAAGAAATTTTCCAGCGTTTGCGGCGGAAATATCCAACTGTCGATGCTTGATTCCGCCCATTAAGGATAACTTGACCTCTTCGCCAGGAGAAAATTCACCACCAGCAGTGATATACTGCCAACTCACGTCGTCGCGCCTACCCTGAATATCCACATTCTTAAGCTGTAAATCATCACCTAAGAGAAGAGTTGAAAATTGAGCATCCAAAATCATGGAAGGCAACTGTGACGGTGTAGCGAAATCAAAAAGGTCGTCTGTGTATGGTCGAAAGTCCATTGTTTGACCCCGAAGTTTCATTGCTAACTGACCATCATCGTTAAACCATGCCAGCGCAGTCATATCGCTTTGCCCATAATGCAGTTGATTGAAACTGGCTGACTTAATAGAACCATCGGAAGTAAAAGCTATATCACCACGTGCCAAAAGGCCTTCCGCATCTACCGCTAAATTACGCAAGGCAATACCGCCATCTTCTCCGTCAACTACTACGAAGTGTGCCTTTCCTGGAACCCCAACAGGCTTTACCCACTTAATCGCGTCAAATGCCAATCTAGCGCCTGCGAGATCAACTTCGACCTCGGTTGACGTCTCGGTTCCGTCCGTCGCTCCCCTCAAATCCACCACCACCCGTCCAGACAGAAAGGTTGGAAATGAAACACCCAACGCGGCCCGATCCGCCTCGCTCAAACTTCCGCTCAACAAAACCTCAGTCCTATCAGCGTCAATGGTATCCCTGCGCCATAGCAATTCCATGGGCACACGGTTAATTTCTACAGGACCAGTACTTTCGATACGACCATTGACGGCACGGATTAGAAGATCCCCCCCTGTGATACCATAACTTTTATAAATTTGAGGAATTTTGGCGCCTCGAACATTCGCAGCAGCACGGTATACGACCTCGGATGGATGCAGTGTAGTACGAATGGGAAATTCAAACTGCGCCCGAGCAGCAATATCCCCCTCAATCATTTGCGGAGCGATATCCATTCTCTCAGCTAGGTGTAACGGCGCGTGATCAAGTAGTTCAAGGGCTTGCATCATGCCGCCACGACCTACAAGTGAGATCTTGGCAACTGGATTGCGAGTATTCAGACCCTTTAACAAGATCAGTCCATCATTTAGCTTAATTTCATCGATAACAGCACTTTCGACGGAAGCATCTAGCATCCCACCAGTTAAACGCCCCGCCCCAGAAATATTCGTAGCCAATGGAAACTCGCCCAAATACCTTGCTGCTGCCCCCCGAAATGTAAATTTCGCATCTATAATATCATCAGGAAATGGTTCCCCTTGAAAAACTTCTGGGGGAATATCAACGTCAAAACTACCACTTTCTACGTGGCCCTGAGATACATTTGTGGCAAACCAAGCGCGCGCACCAGGGTTAACCCTATATGGCCAATAACCAGGTATTGCGTCAATTAACAAGTGCTTTACGCTACCTTTACCCTTAATGCCAAGGCCAACGCCACCATAAGTAATATCACCCGCAAACTCGAACGCTGTCGGTCCCAGCTGTGCAATAAGCTCCTCTATCACCAAGGTATCGCGACCATTCATTGACCCTCGCAACATAAGGTCATCAAAGCGAATAGGTGGTTTAAAGTACTGTGGCAAATCAATAAAACCACTATCGGCAGCAAGATAATAATCTAGATGTGAAATAACCCCATCGCCTAGTAACAGTGTGATGTTGGCACCTCCCGATACTTCGGCTTGAATTGCATGAAGAAAACTAACGCCAAGTGGAGTGGCAAGCTGGTTGGGTTGCACTCCTTCAAAGCTAGTCGAAACCTTAGTCAGACCCGACTCTGCATCGTAGCGGGCTGTAACGTTAACACTAGCCGACACTTGGTCCAAAAAAACTAAACCTGAAAAATCAACTAGCAGCCCACTAACATCTCGCAACACAGCAACATCCGCGGCTGGAGAGAACCATTTTATAGTCGTAGAGTCGTCAATAAGGGTTAAGTCTGCTCTAACCAAGGTTATTCTTTGCAGGTAGCCTGAAGATTTACTTAGGTCTGGAGGCCGCAGTAATTCGTCGATCATTAAGCGAACCCACCCGCCACTCTCTATTCCTAATGAAGTATCAAAAGTTCCATCAGATTTCCTAATAAAGACTAACTCCGGAGCCTCTAGATCCACCGACTTTGGGGCAATAATTCCTCTAATAAGCGCTTTGCTGCTCAAGCTAATAGAGATTCTTGGGAGACGTAACACATCACCACTAACCCCAATCAAATCAACTCCAACAGCTTGAACCTCAAGGGATTGCCTCTCCCGATCCCATCCGAGAACAGTATCATTAAACCTTACCCCTAAACCGCCAGCCGACTCGCTGATAGCCTTTTCGAGGTAAGGTGTTAACGGAAGTAAAGAGACTGGCCCCGCTGAAAGGCGCCACGCGGCAGCGGCGAAAACGATTGACAGGCCCGCAACAGTAGCAGCAATTAGGTAAGTGAGTAGTCTTAGAGTCGATGGCATACCAATGACTAGCGTCCCAAGCTTTGTCTTGACCAGATCGTACTGTTCCCGCAGTGTGCCTGAAAGCACGGCATTACGGAATGTCCCTATTTTCAATTTGCAACACAGATAGAGTCCTGCCACGACCCTTTGACCTTGAGCGGTCCCGCCGCGGTATCGAGGAACTATCGGTCGCGCTCCAAACAAGTGAACTAGAAAACGCCCACAAATTTGCAACAATCGTTACGGAATCACCCCAACGGGAACTTTTGGAATCACTGTTTGGAAACAGCCCGTTTTTAGATCGATGTATCTTAAACGAACCGTATTTCACGGCACGCATCTGCACTATACCCCCTGAAAAATTACTATCAGAGCTTCTCGCCGAAGTCAGTGAATTAGCTGATGCACCATCGTACCAGCTAATGGGTGATCTTCGTATTGCCCGACGACGCCTTGCACTTCTCACAGCTGCGGCAGACGTCTCTGGTTATTGGAGCTTAGAACAGGTTACCGGAGCTTTGTCTAGCTTTGCCGACTCTTCACTATCTACGGTTGTCAGCAACCTATTGCGACAACACGCCAACGCGGGTGAACTTGATCTTCCAGATAGTGAAAATCCACAGCATGGTTCAGGCTATGTCGTCATAGCTATGGGCAAACTTGGCGCTAATGAACTTAACTATTCTAGTGATATAGACCTAATTGTACTCTACGACCCCGATGTAGCTCCATATATTGGCCACCGTTCAATAGCCGATTGTTACATTGGCCTTACTAGGGCACTTCTCCGTAATTTATCCGAACGAACTGGCGATGGTTATGTATTTAGAACAGACTTGCGCCTTCGTCCCGATGCAGGTGCAACACCTCTTGCAATATCGGTAACAGCAGCCGAATCCTACTATGAGAACGTCGGACAAAATTGGGAAAGGGCTGCTTTGATCAAAGCACGCGTTGTGGCAGGTGATAGTGTACTTGGAGCGGCATTCCTTTCTCGTTTACGCCCATTCATTTGGCGCAAGCATTTAGATTTTGCTGCTATAGAGGACATCCATTCAATCAAAAGGCAAATTGCAGCGCATCGAGGTCATAAAGAAGTTGCAGTGTCAGGCCACAACATCAAACTTGGTCGTGGCGGTATTAGAGAGATTGAGTTTTTTGCACAAACTCAACAATTGATCGCCGGTGGCCGAGAGCCAAGCCTAAGATCTCCATCAACACAAGATGCGATTGAAGCCCTTGCAACTGCGGGCCGCATTACTGATGTTGCCGCTAGAGATTTAAATACCGCATACCGTTTTCTGCGCCAAATAGAGCACCGCCTTCAAATGATCTCGGATGAACAAACACACACACTTCCGAGTGACCCCTCAAGGCTTTGCCATCTAGCGGTGTTCGCTGGTTTCGACAATGAGTCATCCTTAACGGAGGTGACTCTCAATCACCTTCGACGTGTCCAGCGACATTATGCTGCTCTATTTGAACATGCACCTTCACTTGGAGGGCCCGGAAACCTCGTTTTTACTGGCACGGAGGATGACCCGGATACATTGAAAACGCTAGAATTGTTAGGTTTTAAATCACCCGAAACTATTGCATCAAGTATTCGAAGATGGCACCACGGCAGATATCGTGCGTTTTCTGGGGCCCGAGCCAGGGAGTTACTTACAGCGCTAATCCCCACCATTCTGGAAGCAATGGCAAAAACCCTTGATCCTGATAGAGCGTTACTTCGTTTCGATGACTTTCTCTCGCGCTTACCATTTGGAGGACCCCTTTTAGCACTATTTCGAACCAATCCAGAACTTTTGGACCTCGTTGCTGAAATCACAGGCAGTGCACCACACCTAGCCGAATACTTGGGACATGATCCATCATTACTAGATAGTGTTCTAGATAATACCGATTCATTACCACCCTTGCCAAATTTGATAGATGAGCTTGATCAGAGGCTATCCCTTTCGCGCGATTATCAGGACGTTTTAGATATCACAAGAAGATGGGCTCGAGAGCGCCGTTTCCAAGTGGGTGTTAACATACTGCTCAGACGAAGCACCGCAAAAGAATCAGGACCATCCTTGTCCAACATTGCTGAAGCCGTTCTCAAGGCTCTACTTCCTAAAGTTCAGAAAGAATTCGCAAAACGTCACGGTGTAGTGCCAGGTGGTGCGATGGCCATCGTCGCTATGGGAAAGCTCGGTGCCCGAGAGATGACACCAGAGTCGGATCTTGACTTAATCTTTTTGTACGAGAATAAATCTAATGCTGATTCATCTGATGGAGACTTTCCATTACCGACCAGCCAATATTTTGCGCGGCTAAGTCAACGGTTCATTAATGCTATGACCGTTCTCACAACTGACGGTGACTTATACCAAATCGATATGCGTCTACGTCCCTCCGGAGACGCAGGACCAATTGCTGCTATAGTTGATGGGTTTGAGCACTATCAGCGCGAATCCGCATGGACTTGGGAACATCTAGCCCTAACGCGAGCACGCGTGGTCGCGGGCCCCGCAAGGCTGACAAAAAGGATTGATACCGTGCTTTTTGAAGTGCTCAGTCTTCCCCGTAACACCTCCCAACTCCTCATCGATGTTCAAGATATGCGTAAACGAGTTGCCAATGACCATCCCGACAGCGATCCGTGGAACATCAAATTCGCGCGAGGAGGACTCATCGACCTGGAGTTTTTATCTGAATACCTCGTTTTGAAATACGCTTATAATTACCCAACAATTCTGCACACCAATACAGATGAAATGCTGCAAAGACTTTGCGAAGCTGAACTTCTGTCACACAGCACAACAGAGGAACTTATAATAACTGGGAGACTATTACGTGATGCACACGCGTTGTTACGCCTTTGCCAATCAGAATCAACTGACTACACCAGGATGCCTGAAGGCTTAATGGCATTGCTTTCTCGCACAGTAGGAGTGGAAGACCCAGGGGCTATAGAAAAAGCACTCATTGATGCGGAAGAGATCGTACGGCATCACTATAAGTTGATAATTGGCGAATAAGGCACAACAAGAAAAGCCTTTCACTCAAGGGCTTTAACCCAATAGCGTAATTAGCATTATCACCGCAATGCTATCAGCTCCGCGTTATCCGTAAGTAAATATAGAACCTTATTAGCAATTATCGGGGCAGCTACAACCGGTGCACCGAGCTCAAGTACGCCCAATAACTCTCCAGTGTAGGGTGATACAGAAATAGCAAAGCCGTGTGATGACGCTAGTACCAGTCTGTCCCCTGCTAAAACGGGCCCTTCCCAAGTAATGGTTTCGCTCCGTGAACCCGTATTAGTGAACCGCGGCAACTCCTTAACCCACCTTATGCGACCATCCTTACGTGACAAACATAAAAGTGCACCCTCTGTCGTCACTACATATATGAAGTTTCCTGCGACCCAGGGGGTCTCTAGACCTCCTATAGTTTGATCCCACACCTGTTGCCCAGTGCGAAAGTCCAATGAAATCATGCGCCCACTGTGACTGATTACAAGCACTCGATCGCGGTCGATAACGGGGGCACCATTAATATCGCTTAACGATGCTAGCGTACTTGTTGCAGCACTTGCTGTACTGAGGCTGTCTGCCCAAGCTACGCGACCATTTTCAACACGGAGCGCAAAAACTTCACCAGAGGAATACGGTACTATAGCTAGATCACCTTCAACGGCTGGGCTCGCAGCACCCAATAAAGCTGCAGGCTCCTCTATACCAACGTGCGACCAAATGAGCCGCCCATCCTCTGCAGCCAACACATGAAGTTGATTATCAAGGCTTACAACAAATATCCTACCCCCTGCTGCCGTAGGCCCGGCACGAACGGGTCCTGTAGCCTTGTGGTGCCATAGAATACTTCCACTACTAGGGTCAATAGCTACCACCTCGCCGTAACCAGTTGTCGCAAACAAACGTCCCTCATCGTAGGCAAGCCCCCCACCCAAGGTGCCAACCTCCTCATGTTCGGGAGTTAAGTTAACTCTCCAGAGTCTTTCTCCGTTAAGAACATCAAAAGCAGCGACATTTGACTCAGAGTCATAGACGAAGAGCTTTCCGTCAGCTACGACAGGAGGATTTATTAGCCGTTGAGTCCTCCCTGACCCTTCTCCCACATCAGTGCGCCACAACTGAACCAGCGAATCACCCAACGCAAGATGATGCATCGCATGACTTGGATAACCACCTTGCTGTGGCCAAGCTCTGTTGACGTACGGTTTTGGCAAGCGAACAACCATACCACTTAAACCTGGATCGGGATCTAGTCGTTGCTCCAGGGATAAAATTGATATTCTTTCCCCAGGTAGCGGAGGATCTTCTCGACCGCCAAGCCAAGAGGATTCGCAAGCACTAACAAACAAAACGGTAAAAATTAACCATCCACTACTATGTTTAGCCCACGAGTTAACCAACATCGCTACCCGTCACCACCTAGCCAAATCAAATATCGTTAATGTGTTCTATCTTTTATAGATTCGTACAACTCAGTCGATCGCGCTCGAAGAGCCGGGGGAGCATGGATATCATCTCTAATCGCAGCAAACTCCTCCAGAGCCCCATTCCTATCATTGTCATATAGCTTAATGAGAGCAGCCAACTCCCTCGCAGAATAGTACCAGGGACTACCTACCTCATCCAAACTATCAAGACGTGCAGACATATCGCTGGACCCCACAATCAAATCTGGTGACTCAAGAATATTCATGATGGCCAGCAACCTGGAAAGATCCCTAAATTCTTTTCTATTACTAGAATTAGCCGCTATCCCATCGTATATAGCTATTGCCTCGTCGCGGTTACCAGCGGCTGTACGAGATGCTGCCTCCCGAAAAAGAGAGAGCTCTCGGTAGCCGCTATTTGCTTCACTCCCGAGTTGTGAGAATTCCTCTATTGCACCGGTATAATTACGGGAATTAAACATCGAAACGGCATTTGCAAACCGCTCACTCTCCGCTTCATTAGCTGACTGCCTGTATTGATCCCAACCGGACATTCCGACCACGATCAAAGCCACGGCGACAGCAAAGCCAATTGCGTACCGGCCATAGGTTCGCCACAACTTAACATATCGTTCTTTACGAACATCTTCATCGACTTCTCGGAAAATATCGGCCAATTCCAGCCTCGTTAGCTAACGCCATGATCAAAAAACACTAGTAACATCAGAGTCTGACCTGGCTGCAATTAAGATAAATTACAGTTTGCTCAGACCCTGACGCCACCAATTTACATTCTAACCATAATAACCTGAATCTTCCATGATACGACGCGCGCGTTTATCCATGGCCTTCAAAGCATCTTCGATGTCGATGTCGCCATTAATATAGTCGGCACCTTCTTCACCGATCATCTGGACTAAACTATTAGCCTCTGGAATAAGCATGACGAATGGAATTGCCGTAGGAAACGCCTTGGACAAACCGTTAAAGAAATTTCGCTCGGCTCCATACTTTGACAATAGCGAAATACGTGACGGCTGGCTTCCTGCTTTAACCATGACCTCACCAATACGCGGATCGGTCTTATCGCCTGAGTTGATCCACTTGATCCATTCCCAAGCTGCTTGATGATCAGGAGACCACGGTGGTACAAACTGGCCTAAGCCTCCCATTAACGGCCGATGACTGCCCTCAGCATTTGATCCACGGGGCGGAACGTCCCAGTGAAACTCATCAGGGAAATGACTGAAGTCGGGATTGTTCAAATTCGCTGTACCCCAAGTTAACGGGCCAAACAATGCACTTCCATTTGCAAAAGCAGTGTTCACTTCATCTTCACCACCATTTGCTGTAATTGGGTGTGCGTACTTATTCAATTCATTTAGGGCCAAAAGTGCCTGATAACCAGCTTCCGTGTTAAAGGTGGGATTCCAATAACCATCCTCCATCCGATCAAACCATTCGCCACCGAATGACGCGTGTGCCCCCCAAAATTCAAAACCAAACCAGAAACCACGGGCCATAGCAGCACAGTAGGCATAGACTTCACGATCTGGATCATTAAGTTCTTTTGCAGCCTCGATCCAACCCTCCCAAGTCATGGGGAATTCAATGCCCGCCTTATCAAATGCATCCTTACGGTAGGCAGCCAACATTGCATTGCCGTCGGGACACAACCCATAAAGGTCGCCACTGGGAACCTGAGGGAATCGATAAAGCTTGGTTATCGACTCCGGAACATCACTGAGATAATCATCAAACCATTCCGTGTCCTGATCAGCATACTGCTGTAGTGGAGTTAGGGCACCGATTGAATGCATCTGCGGCCATTGACCAAAGTCGGTGTAGATGACATTGAAAGAGTCAACTTTCGAATTCATCATCACAGAGATCTTTTGGTAAGTATCTCCTATAGGTTCCGAGGTAAAATTAACAGTTATATTTGGAAAGTACTCTTTGAAAATAGGGTAAGCTGCACGCATTGAGCCGTCCCATCGCAAGCCGGACGCCGCATATACATTAACAGTTCCATTAACATCGGCTCGAACCTCTTCGGGCTTCCATGTTGCAGCAAAAGCAGCGGTCGATGCTGCCGCGGTTTGCATTAACCGTCTACGAGTCACTTTAGCGCGAGCGACACCTTTATAAACATCCTTGCACGCTCTCTCCATTGAATCATCCATTTCCATTCCCCTAGTTATTGCTGTTACGACGCAATTAATAAGAAGTATTACATAGGCGATCTAAAGTTACTACAATATCAATCGGTAATACTGCAATAATTCAATGGATTAGTGACCGTCTCTCCACTTGATTGAGCAGCCCATACCCCCCACTTGGTGACTCGGGCCCTGGCCGGTTGAAGCAATGGTCGTCATTGCCTCAAACAAATCACGCTTTCCTCCAGGCACCACCTTAGCATCGCGAACTTCAGCAATTCGCCCTCGATATTGAAGTTCTAAATTAGCGTTAAAGCCAAAAAAGTCTGGTGTACAGACAGCATTATAGCTTCGAGCTACCAATTGAAGATCGTCAAGAACAAATGGGAAACTAAATCCCTTTTCAAGAGCCAACGCAGTCATAGGACCAAGGCCATCCTGAGGATACTCTTTAATATCATTAGGCATAATAGCGATCACTCCGATGCCAAGTTTCTGCAACTCTCGAGCATCCTGAACAATCAGGTCTATAACACCTTTAACATAGGGGCAGTGATTACAAATGAACATTACGAGAGTGCCGTTGACCCCTCGAATGTCTCGTAGCCCATGCCTCTCACCATCTGTTCCAACTAAATTGAAATCGGGAGCTTTCCACCCGAATTCGCATATCTCTGTTTCTGTTAAAACCATACTAGTCCTTAATAAACTTGTGTGCCCGGCCTTGACCCGCACTACCCATCTTCGGAAAAGCTGACCTGAATAAGACCAAGCGTGCCATAATCAACAATAACAGTATCACCTGAACTGATACTAATTGGGTCTGCGCATGTTCCAGTTATCACAGTATCTCCTGCTGACAAACTTGTATTATTTTCGCTAAGTTCATTTGCAATCCATGTCAAAGCTGCCCACGGGTCTCCAAGTACGTTGGCCCCTATCCCCTTATTAGTTTCACCATTTAAAACCGAAATGCTGACTTCATGGTGTGCAAGGTCCAAAGACCTCCATGAATTACACATTGAGGGGCCCACTACCACCTCATGAGCACATGCATTATCAGCAATCAAATTATTCTCTCCGACACAAGCATAATTAAGAAAGCGGGAGTTAGGAATTTCAACTGCGCCATGAAGTGAGGCAACAGCTGCACTTACTTCTTCAAGTTTATACTCAGTGGACCTAGGATATAACGTTGTCCCTATTCGAAAGGCAAATTCTGGCTCAGCAACGGCCATCCGATTTGACCCGAAACGTAGAGAAGAATCTGGTTGAAAGACTCGATTCCGTAAAAGTCTCCCAACTATTGGCCCAGACACACCAATATGGTTCTGCCCAGCAGTGCTGGTAGCAGCAATCTTCCACCCAAATATGGGACTCCCACTAAACGTCCCATAATGTGCCTGAATTTCATATGCTTCTGCTCGCGTACTGGGGCTCAAAGAATCGGGTAACCGCTCTATTGTCTCCCCAGTTTGCCAGCAATTCCAGATAAGTCGTGCAGCTCTCTCTATCTCTATATGACCGAGCATCGAATTTCCTTTTATCGGACAAGTGCCACTTTACGCACTCACTAACCTATTAATATTTATTCTTGCACGTAAGACAAAGATCACTGTCCGTCATACAAAACTGACTTTTCTCTATTTATGGTTAAGTGTTATGTACACGACTATTAACAACAGAAAAGCACGAATCAAAACTTGCTATTAGTTAAGCTAACCACAACCGAACTGTATCGAACGCCCTCTACCTCGATCACGCGGCTGCCCATACCTTCAACCGAAAAACCACATTTCTCCAGGACTTTTGCTGAACCAATGTTTATTTCATAGTAACCGGCACTGATTTTTTTCAATCCTAGTTCAGAAAAGCCAAACGCCACTACGGACTTTACCACTTTTGTTGCTATACCCTTGCCCCACAACTCTTTATTGCCTATCAAGTATGAAACCTCAGCGCTCAAGCTTTCCCATTTTATAGGTCCAAGCTTAATATTTCCGATATGTCTATTTTTAAAAAAAATACCAAACAAAAAATCCATGTCGGATCCAAGCTTATCCCTAACAAATTTCTCAACATCTGAATGCTGATGTTTGACAAACCTCTGCTCCGTATACCGCACAACCTCCATGTCATTCATCCATTGAAGGTAGGCGTCATTGATATCAGAGGGTTTTAAGGTCCGAATCACTAAATCATCATCGACATCTATAACTATCTTCTCTTTTACGCCTTGCTGATACAGCTTGTCTTTCACTTACCCGCCGCCCCTCAGGATGACAACATTTACTCCGATAGTGAGGCTTGATACTGGTGTTTCTTGGAACACCACTACCTTCTTGCCATTTAGCTCTAAATCCATAGCCCTGCCTTTCCATAGTCCGCGCTATGAGAATACAGTCCCCCTATACTGGGACTGACATGCTGCTGAGAAACCTGTCAATTTCCCGGGCTGCCTCCCGACCTTCGTTAATAGCACGAACTATCAACGATTGGCCGCTACGGCAATCCCCTGCAGCAAACACCTTTGGCGCTGACGTTTGGTATACACCCTTTGTCGCTTTGTAGTTTGAGCGTTCATCCAGCTCCACCCCAAGCGGTTCAGAAACATAGCTCTCAGGCCCTAAAAACCCCATGGAAAGGAAGACGAGCTGAGCATCCCAAACTTGTTCTGAACCCTCGATCTGACTGAACTGCCCGTCATCAGATATTACACTGACAGTTCTAAGACCACTGAGAGTGCCGTAGTCGTCCCCTACGAATTCGGTAGTTGAGATAGAGTAAATTCGAGGGTCCTTGTTGAATCGTGCTGAAGCTTCCTCATGACCGTAATCCACTTGAAAAGTAGTTGGCCAGATCGGCCAAGGATTATTTGGTGCGCGCTCAATGGGGGGTGTCGGAAATAGTTCAAAGTTAGTTAGACTTTTGCAGGTCTGTCTTAGTGAGGTGCCCAGGCAATCTGTTCCTGTATCCCCACCTCCAATTACAATTACATCTTTGTCCTTGGCGTTGATATAATTGCCGTCCCTAAACTCCGAATCCAGCAGGCTTTTGGTATTCTTGGTAAGAAAATCCATCGCAAAGTGCACGCCATCCAGCTTACGGCCCGGTATTGGTAGGTCACGCGGCACGGTGGCTCCAGTTGCGAGGAGCAATGCGTCAACCCCCGCTAAAAGCTCAGACACTGAAAGCGTCCCTCCTTCACCATTTCCCACGTCAGCGTTAACGATGAACTCAATACCTTCTTGACGTAAAATATCAATTCTTCGTTCAACTACGTCCTTTTTACTGAGTTTCATATTGGGAATACCGTACATCAACAAGCCGCCTATACGGTCTGCACGTTCATATACCGTCACTTGATGCCCGATTTTATTGAGCTGTGCAGCAGCAGCAAGACCAGTAGGCCCTGATCCAATAATAGCAACTGTCTTTCCGGTGCGCGATGGCGGAACCATTGGTTTCACCCACCCTTTGGCAAAGCCATTGTCGATAATCGCCATTTCAATATTCTTGATGGTCACGGCAGGATCGGTAATTCCTAGAACACAAGAACCTTCGCAAGGCGCCGGACAGACACGCCCTGTAAATTCCGGAAAATTATTTGTTTCATGCAGTCGATCAAGTGCATCGCGCCATTGATCGCTATAAACGAGGTCATTCCACTCTGGAATAAGGTTATGTATAGGACATCCGCTTCTTGCCGTTATCGGATTCAGATCAGGAGATTGACAAAATGGAACACCGCAATCCATGCAGCGTGACGCTTGCGTCTTTAGTTGGTCGAAATCGTGATCCGTGTAAATTTCATTAAAATCCCTAATACGTTCCGCTGCGTCCCGATACGGCGCAACTTTTCGACTGTATTCTCTGAATCCTGTTGGCTTACCCACCTGCAGTTATCCTGCTTCGTGCTTCATTCCGTTCATGAAGAACACGCTTGTAGTCAAGCGGCATGACCTTGACAAACTTCGTTAGTGCCCCTTTCCAGTCGTTAAGAATACGCGCCGCGACTTCTGAACCCGTATATGTATGATGACTCTCAATGAGATGTTTAAGCTCGCCAACATCATCAGCTTCAATCGGTTTCTCTAAAGCGACCATATCTTGGTTACAACGTTCACTGAATGTATGTTTTTCGTCAAAAACGTAAGCAATACCACCACTCATCCCCGCCGCAAAATTTCTGCCGGTATTTCCAAGTATCACCACCCGCCCACCGGTCATGTATTCGCAACCGTGGTCCCCTACTCCCTCAACAACAGCCGATGCTCCGCTGTTTCGTACGCAAAAACGTTCAGCCGCAATTCCCTGAAAGTAGCATTCGCCAGATGTAGCGCCATAGAGCGCAACGTTGCCAACGATTATCTGTTCTTCCGGCACAAAAGTGCTCGCCTTTGGCGGAAATATGATGAGTTTTCCACCAGACATACCTTTACCCACATAATCGTTAGCGTCACCCTCTAACTCCAATGTCACGCCTTTAGCAAGCCAAGCCCCAAAACTCTGCCCCGCGCTGCCATTAAACTTGAAATGAATGGTTCCATCCGAAAGCATTTCCGGGCCGACGCGTCGAATTATCCAATTGGATAGCATTCCGCCAACCACACGATTGACGTTGCGAATAGTGAGTTCTTCACGCACCTTATCACCGCGCGCGAGAGCAGGTTCGGCCATGCGAATGAGTTGATTATCGAGCGCATGATCAAGACCATGGTCTTGATCATGTATCCGAAAAACACCAAGGCAATTGTCTGGCTCAATAGCTTTAGTTAATAAGTTTGAAAGGTCAATATTTTTAGCTTTCCAGTGATTCACCGCTGTATCGACATGAAGCGCATCAGTCCGACCAATCATAGAGTTGACTGTTGAAAAACCCAGTTCCGCCATGATTGTCCTCAGTTCGTTCGCCATCATAAAAAAGTAATTTATGACATGCTCGGGTAGGCCATTAAACTTTGACCGAAGGTACGAGTCCTGAGTCGCAATTCCGACTGGGCATGTGTTTAAATGGCATTTACGCATCATGATACAGCCGAGAGCAACCAATGGGGCTGTACCGAAACTGAATTCCTCTGCGCCGAGAAGTATAGCGACCGCAACGTCACGCCCCGTTTTCAACTGCCCATCAGTTTGTAGTGTGACCCGCGAGCGTAGATTGTTCATCACGAGAGTTTGATGAGTTTCAGCGATGCCAAGCTCCCATGGAAGTCCGGCATGTTTGATTGAAGTCAAAGGAGAAGCCCCCGTTCCACCTGAATCACCTGCAATTACAAGGTGCTCTGCCCGCGCTTTTACCACTCCCGCAGCAACCGTCCCAACACCAATGGCGGACCCAAGCTTTACGCTGATACGGGCTTCAGGGTTACTATTTTTTAGATCATGAATGAGTTGAGCCATGTCCTCGATGGAATAGATATCATGATGCGGTGGAGGGCTAATGAGACCAACCCCCGGTGTCGAGTGACGTATCGATGCTATATATTCATCAACCTTGCGGCCTGGTAATTCCCCCCCCTCACCGGGTTTTGCGCCCTGAACGATTTTTATCTGAAGTTCATCCGCATTGGTAAGGTAGTTAATTGTCACACCAAAACGACCGCTGGCCACTTGTTTAATCGCAGAGCGTTTCGAGTCGCCATTTGCCATTCTGAAGAAGCGCTCGGGGTCTTCCCCACCCTCACCGGTATTGGATTTCCCGCCAATACGGTTCATTGCAACCGCTAGCGATTCATGAGCTTCCTTAGAGATAGAGCCGAAACTCATAGCTCCTGTCGCAAAACGTTTTAGGATTTCACTTTCAGGCTCCACCTCAGCAAGCGCAATTGGCCCACCGTTTGCCTCAGCGTTAAAACGCAAGAGACCCCGAAGAGTGGAATGCCGCGTGCTTTCTTCATTGGCTTGATTGGCGAATTTTTTATAGGATTCCTCGTCGTTACCCCTAGCCGCAACTTGTAGATATGAAATCGACGCTGGATCCCACATATGAACATCACCATGTCGACGCCAATGATAATCACCGGGGTTTTGCAACACGGGAATTGCCACGGTATCACGAGGAGGAAAGCCCAAGGCGTGACGTTTCTCCATTTCGTCAGCAAGCACATCAAACCCGACGCCCTGCACACGACTCGCTGTTCCAGAGAAACAGCGCTCAACAACATCTTTAGCAAGGCCTACAGCCTCAAAAATTTGCGCACCTTTATATGATTGAAGAGTCGAAATGCCCATTTTTGCCATCACCTTGAGCATGCCTTTACCGACACCTTTCTGATAGGCCGCAACAACGTCGGCGTCATCGCTGATATGATCAACGCCTTCCAGATACCCTTTTCGACGAGCATCCCATAAAGACTCAAACGCCAGGTATGGGTTAATGGCATCTGCACCATAACCTATCAGAAGACAATGGTGGTGGACCTCCCGTGCCTCGCCCGTTTCAACCACAATGCCAACTCTGGTGCGAAGGTACGATCGCACCAAATGGTGATGTACAGCACCAACAGCCACAAGAGCACTGATGGGTACATTATCAGCATCGATGTTACGGTCACTTAAAATCACAATCTCAATACCGCTTCGGATAGCAGCCGTAGCCTCGCTGCAAATGCGATCGAGTGCCGCCAGAAGACCCTCTTTTCCCGAGCCCTTCTGAAATGAAATATCGATCGTGCACGATCGCCAGTCTCGCATATCGAGATGTTTGAGGGCCATTAGTTCATTGTTGGTAATGATGGGGTGTGAAACCCGAAGTCGGTGAGCATTTTCCTCAGTTGGCTCCAGTAAGTTTCCCTCAGGCCCGATGTAACATCCTAAGGCCATGACCACCTCTTCTCGGATAGAGTCTATAGCGGGATTAGTTACTTGAGCGAAGAGTTGCTTGAAGTAGTCGTATGGCATGCGGGTTTTTTCTGACATCACTGCCAAAGCACTGTCATTTCCCATGGATCCGAGAGGATCGCGAAGTTCTTTCACGAGCGGCTGG
>CAJWJK010000013.1 GCA_913041535.1 uncultured Alphaproteobacteria bacterium | reverse complement strand
ATTAAATAATTTTTTGGAAGCAAAAGGCCTTGCAGCATCATGAATAAGTACATTTTCACACTCATCTGAACAAGCCTGTAAGCCTAGATATGAAGATTCTGTCCTATTTTTTCCCCCTATAATAAGTTTAATTTTTTTTGGGATTTCCTGTTTGATAAAAGTATGCCATTCTTTAGGAACAACAATATGGTCGGGAATTGCCATCATTGTAAACCCAAGTTCCTCTCCACGCCGCGCATGCGCAGCTATACCTTCGGCATTAGCAAAACTCCCCCGAACAGGAATCGTCATACCAAGTTCCATACCTAAGTCCCTCTCTATTGGCAGTGCTCTCTGGTGGAAATAAGCGTGTATATAAACTCTGTCAAATAACGGCTATTCACTCTGAACAGATATCAAGTTATGGGCACACAACTCACCTTAGGAACGCTTCATCTCACCTGACCAGCGTACGGATAGACTTGTCGTTATACCGAGCTGATCAAGAATTCGTCCTACCACATGGTCGACTATTTCTTCAACCGTCGCCGGGTGGTTATAAAATGCTGGCATAGGCGGCAAGATAGTCACGCCCGCCCGTGCCAACCTTAGCATATTCTCCAAATGAGTAGCGCTTAAGGGCGTTTCTCGAGGTACAACTACTAAGGGCCGCTGTTCTTTAAGAGTCACATCAGCAGCTCGATGTATAAGATTATCTCCATATCCATACGTCACAGCTGCAAGAGTCCTCATGGAGCATGGAACAATCACCATTCCATCTATGCCAAATGAACCAGACGACAACGCTGCAGTCATGTCTCCAGGAGAATACGTGTGAGATGCTAACTCTCTCAAACCAGTCAATGTAACTGTGGTCTCGTGTTCAAGAGTTTGTTGCCCCCACTTACTCACAATAAGATGAGTCTCCATATCGCCAATATCCTTGAGCGCCTGCAATAGGCGCACACCGAGGACAACCCCCGTTGCTCCAGTCAAAGCCACAATCAAACGCATTCTATACTGCACCCCATATTTCCGCCCAAGGACTTAACTCCCATACTCATCGTCCTACAATTAAATAGTGTACCTGAACTAGCATGCACAAGGATCAAAAAAACTATTCCAAAATCGCTTAGATCATCATAACAAAGTATTGCCGTAGACCTGTGCGTATCGTTTGGCTATCGTAGTAGAGTGTCGTAAGACCTTAACATCAGGAAACAACATGTACACGGTAAACCATAACTTAAAGCACGTAGCAGAGGAATTCATGGCTAATCCTATCGGACATCACAGCCCTGAACTTCAACGCGTGCTCATGGTATTTCGTGGAGAACCCCTTAAGGGAAAGTACGTGCTTGTTTGCACCAAACCCTTTAAAGAGTGGCAACTCGCAACACTAACTGGCATGCGCGACAAGCCAATAAAGCTTGTTAAGGGAAAGGTTTTTAACTCGATCGAGGATGCCGAACGCGAAGTTTTCCGACTTCGGTGGAAAAAACATACTGGACATGAGTTAAATCTTTAAAAGCGCTACCCAAAACGCGAAATAATCTTGTTGCCATAGTTCCAAGCCATGAAAGAAATTACTTATTAGAATAACTTGATAATTAATAAGGCAATACATAAAGACAGACATGAATGTCACATCCCATTTAGAATTGGCTATATTTATTTATGAGATGTAACCATTACTTTAGCAGCCAACTAACCACCTGAGTTGCAACACCCCGTAGTCATTACGAAAGTCAGGAAATCTATATGGCAAAAGCGGTAGGACAGATTCTCGGATATTCAGACAAAATAAGTGTAGCTGTGGGCGAAACCATAGACTTTATGGTGAGTTGTGAGCGCGCAACTTCATACAACGCAGAAATCAGGCGCATTATCAATGGTGACCCTAATCCGAAAGGTCCAGGATACAAGGAAACTACTGTCAGCACCGCCGCTAATGGCACATATAAAGGGCGAAAACAGTTTTCATATGCAGGATCTTACGGTGTAGTTCCGCATTGCAAACTTCTCGATCAGCTTAATAGTTTCTCTTTTGTTACGGCGATCTGGCCTACAACGCCAATGAAAGGTGAGCAAGTTATTGTTGCACACTGGGATGAACATAACGCCAAAGGGTTCCAACTCTGTATAGATGAATCAGGAGGTCTGTCCCTAGTTTTGGGCAATGGCCATAAAAAGGATTCAATCGGTACGTCCACCTCACTGCTAGAGCGCGAGTGGTATCTAGTTGGTTGCAGCTACGATGCAAAATCTCGGAAAGCAATGGTTTATCAATGCCCTATGAAGAACTACGGCTCCGAAGTTTCTGCCGAAACATCTAAAACTATACGATTCAAACGGCACATCGCAGCTGGAATGCCCCTGACAATAGCTGCAACTATTGCCCGCACAGTTAAAAAGCGCAAAACGACAACGAAACACTTCAATGGAAAGATTGACAGCCCGCGGCTTGCTAATTGCTCGCTGACGCAAGCAGAAATGCATTACTTTCTCCACGATCGCAGTCCCCAACAACATCGTTCAACGCTTGTCGCTGCATGGGATTTCTCCTTGGATATAACTGATACAAAAATTTCAGATATTAGTGCAAACGGCCTACATGGTGACGTGTTTAACCTGCCTGCAAGGGCAATGACAGGCTGCAATTGGACAGGAGAGATTCTCGATTGGACCATAGCACCAGATCAGTACGGGGCAATCCACTTTCACGACGATGATTTTTATGATTGTGAGTGGGAAGTTGATTTTTCTCTAACGATTCCACGGCATATGAAAAGTGGCTGCTATGCCGCATACTTAAGTAGTGACGATGGCGAGGATTATATACCGTTCTTTGTCCGTTCCGCTAAAGGACAGGCAAAAGAAAAAATTTGTTACCTCGCTCAAACTGCTTCTTATATGGCTTACGCCAACTATCAAGCAGCGCCCAATGCCCAGTTCATGGAACTTCTTATGGGCAGACTAGTCGAGATACACCCTTGGGAGGAATACCTTAGTGGGCACCCACAGTTTGGCGCCTCACTTTACGATGTTCACTCAGACGGAAGCGGCGTTTGCTACTCCTCAAGATTGCGTCCGATGATCAATATGCGGCCTGGTGTTCAGCACGCCACATCGGCCGGCTCAGGTTTGTGGGCCTACAACGCAGATACACATCTCACCGGCTGGCTTGAACATGAGGGTCTTAGCTTTGATGTTATAACGGATGAGGACATCCATGAAGATGGTCTCCAGGCATTGAGTGACTATAACGTAGTCATTACTGGGACTCACCCAGAGTATACAACCAAAAACATGTGGAATGCTCTCTACTCCTTTACCCAACAAGGCGGACGACTAATGTATATGGGAGGCAATGGTTTTTATTGGCACACCGCCTATCATAATTCTCTTCCTGGTGTGATTGAAGTACGACGTGGAGAGGACGGAACTCGCAACTGGCGTTCTCAGCCAGGTGAATCCTACCACAGCTTTGACGGTGATTATTCCTGCCTATGGCGCCATCATGGAAAAGCTCCGCAATCCATAGCGGGAACCGGCTTCATAGCACAGGGCTTTGATACCTGTAGTTATTATCGCCGAACTCCCGAATCTGAGGACCCTCGAATTTCATGGGCCTTTGACGGAATTTCCACTGACGAATTAATTGGAAATTTTGGTCTTCAGGGTGGAGGAGCTGCAGGCCTTGAAGTGGACATTGCAGACCGCAGCCTCGGCACACCACCACATGCTCTCACTGTGGCAAAGTCTGAAGACCTAACTGACAATTATTTGCTAGTTAATGAAGAGCAGGTTCTTGCTACTCCAATTCAAATTGCAACGGCTAATCCGCTAATACGAGCTGACCTTGTGTTCTACGAAACCCCCAATGGAGGTGCGGTGTTCTCATTTAGTTCCATCGCCTGGTGCGGAAGCCTTCCTTCACACAACTATAATAACAACGTAGCGCGCCTTACTGGAAATATCCTTAGACGCTTTGCCAATGATGAACCGTTTGCTCTCCCAACACGCTAGCACTCAATCAACAGTTCGGCCATGCTTCCCGCAACAGCAGTGTGCTACAACCGGTATAACCTCAAGTTTCATTCGAATATTGATTTGCACATAATCAGATATGAAATAATCCATTATGACATCACCAAAGCCCCAATGGCCTAAAACTCCTAACAAACGCGTGACAATCGGCAGCTGTCTTTTTTAACGGAAACCGGGTATGGGTGAAATATCAGCAGCGGTAGCAGCAGCTATCCATTTGGTGGTAACCCTCGATTCGGACCTTGTAGAAATTGTCCTACTTTCACTCAATGTTAATTGCAGTTCAGTTACATTAGCCTCCCTGCTTGGCCTGCCCCTAGGTGCATCCTTGGCGGTCTTCAATTTTTTCGGCCGACGAACCATTATAATGATTACGAGCGCACTAATGGGGTTACCACCTGTTGTAGTAGGTCTATTCGTTTATCTTCTACTCTCACGTTCCGGACCTATGGGCGTATTTGGACTTCTGTACACCCCTACCGCAATGATCATTGCGCAAGTAATCCTAATAACGCCAATTATAACTGCGCTCACGCATCAAGCTATTGAAGACTTATGGAAGGAATACCGAGAACAACTTATATCCCTTGGAGCAGGGCCGACAAGAGCTCTAACAACTCTTCTTTGGGAAGCAAGATTCACACTCACCACCGCAGTACTCGCTGGCCTAGGTAGAGCCACGGCGGAGGTGGGTGCGGTTATGATTGTTGGAGGAAATATCGAACATCTAACCCGCGTAATGACAACTACAATTTCTTTAGAGACCAGTAAAGGTAACCTCACGCTAGCACTTGGGCTAGGCATGATTCTAGTAATGATGTCTATCGCTGTTAACGCGTCAGTATTTATTATCCGCGATTCAGTGCGTCGAGATCCAAAATGAGAACGGGACAAAATGTTACCAACTCTCTACCGCTTACATTAAGCGATGTCACATATGCAGCGAATGGCCGCAATATACTGTGCCAAGTTTCACTCGAGATTGAAACTGGACCACGAACCGTGATACTTGGACCAAATGGTGCTGGAAAAAGCGTACTTCTTCGCATCTGTCATGGATTAATTACACCCCGAGAGGGAAGCGTATGCTGGCACGGAAGCGCCATCGTCAATGGTGGCGTACGGCAGGCTATGGTTTTTCAAAGGCCAGTGATGCTTAGAAGAAGTGCCCATGCCAACATTCGCTATGCGCTTAGACTTAATGGAACAAGCAAACGCAAACTCAACCACCTGGCTGACGAAGCGCTCGCTCGCACTGGATTATCAGAGGTAGCACGGACACCCGCCCACCACTTATCAATCGGAGAACAGCAAAGGTTAGCGCTTGCACGTGCTTGGGTCCTCAAACCAGAAGTTTTATTTCTCGACGAGCCAACTGCAAGCCTTGATCCCGCTTCTACACGCGCTGTAGAAGATATTGTCCGCGCAATCGATCGTTCCGGAACAAAAATTATTATGACCAGTCATGACCTTGCCCAAGCTCGAAGAATTGCCCATGAAGTAATTTTTCTACATAAGGGAAAAGTCATAGAGGATACAAGCGCCGCCATGTTCTTCGAGTCTCCAGATAGCCCAGAAGCCCAAGGTTTTCTTGCAGGGGAGCTATTGTGGTAACTCTCAGGTTAATTCCCTTGGTTCTCTGTTGGCTAGCCTTCGATATCGCCACCAGTGCTTTTGCGATAGAAGATAGTCAGATTGTACTTGCCTCGACCACATCCACGGAAAACTCTGGCTTGTTGCAATTTTTATTGCCTGCCTTTCAATCACGAACGGGCATTAGAGTTCATGTCATTGCAATAGGTTCTGGGCAAGCTATCCGCCTTGCCAAGAATGGCGATGCCGATGTTTTGCTTGTACACCATAAGAATTCAGAAGAGAAATTAGTGGCTGAGGGCCACGCCTTGTCTCGGCACAAAGTCATGTATAACGATTATATCATCGTTGGGCCGCAAAACGATCCAGCCAGCCTCTCAAACATAAAAGACGCTACCAAAGCACTCCGCCGAATCGCAACTGCACAGGCATTATTTGTATCTCGAGGCGACTACAGCGGTACTCACATGGCCGAACGAAAGTTATGGAGAGAAGCTCATATAAATGTTGATGCAGCCCACTCGTGGTACCGTGAAACGGGCTCTGGAATGGGGGCCGCGCTAAACCTCGCTAACGGCATGGGTGCCTACACAGTAGTAGACCGCGCAACATGGCTTGCTTTTCAGAACAAGGGTACTTTAACTATCCTATCCTCGGGAGACCCAAAAATGCGTAATCAATACACAGTACTAGCCGTAAATCCTGGTCGCCATCCTCACGTGCAAGCGGCAGCTGCAAAGCTTTTCGTAAAGTGGATCACGAGCCCAGAAGCCCAAAAGCTAATCAGTCACTATAAAATTAGCGGAGAGCAACTATTTTATCCGAATGCTCCAGAGGTTATCGAGTAAAAACTCCTGGTTAACTGTTTTGTCGATCCGCAACTTCGTATTACAGGAAAAACAATGGTTGAAAACACCCCAGAACACTGTGATCTAATTATTCGGAACGGCACCGTCATCGATGGTACTGGAAGTACACGAACAAAAGCAGATATCGCGATAAGCGGTGACAGAATCACGTCCGTCGGCGACATGGGAAACACCGTATCCGAACAGGAGATAGATGCAACGGGAAGAATAGTTTCCCCTGGATTCATCGACGTGCATACCCACGACGATAGAGCCCTAATATCAGACCCTCAAATGGCAATGAAAATTAGTCAGGGTGTCACGACTGTAATTGTGGGAAACTGTGGTATTAGTCTTTCACCAATTCACCTAAATCGACCTCCCCCGCCCCCGATGAATCTTCTCGGAGATCAGAGTTGGTATCGATTTATAACCATGGATGACTACATAGAAGAGCTAGAGAAGAGGCCCCCAGCTGTTAATGCTGCCTTACTCGTCGGACACTCTACGCTACGGGTAGGAACAATGTGCGATGTTAACAGACCAGCCACTGACACCGAAATACACACCATGCGCAAATTACTAGGTGATAGCATGAAAGCAGGGGCACTCGGTTTTTCAACGGGACTATTCTATCCCACGAACTCAGCAGCACCGACAGAAGAAGTAATTGCATTGGCAGAAATTGCCGCAATCAGTGACGGATTATACGTCACCCACATGCGTAACGAACACGACCAAGTATCAGAATCCCTAGAAGAAACATTTGAGATAGGTCGGCGCGCTAAACTACCGGTGATTATTTCACACCATAAGTGCGCGGGTGTTAAGAACTTTGGCCGCACACACGAGACATTGGCACGAATTGACACTGTTCGTTTGTCGCAGGATGTGGGACTTGACGTATATCCCTATGCTGCTGGTTCAACGGCTCTATTGCCGGAGTTTTTAGAGGAAGGCAGTAAAGTTTTAATTACTTGGTCCACAGCCATACCCTCAGCGGCCGGTCGATATCTTCACGAAATCGCAGCTGAAATGGAGATGAGTGAGCAACAGATGTGCCAACGCCTACAACCTGCGGGAGCAGTTTACTTTATGATGGATGAAGAAGACGTAAGGCGGGTGCTGCGTCACCCTCATTCCATGATAGGCTCTGATGGACTCCCGCACGATACTAAACCTCATCCACGTCTGTGGGGAACTTTCCCTCGCATCCTTGGACATTATGCTCGGGAATTGGGACTTTTCAGTTTAGAGGAAGCCGTAAGAAAAATGACGCAGTTGTCTGCGAACCGCTTTGGCCTTAAGGACCGAGGCCAACTAAAAGCAGGTGCGTTTGCTGATCTCGTCATTTTTGACGCAGAGAGGATAACAGACCGATCAACATACGAAGATCCCCTTCAACAGGCTGATGGGATCGAACGGGTGATAGTCAATGGGCTTGTCGCATGGCAGGAAGGTCGGACAACCGGCGTGCGACAGGGACGAGTACTCAAAAGAGCTACCTAATTTATGAAGCTTACTAGAGAAAACCTTCTAAGTGGACAGATTCGCCAACAAATAATTGAAAGTGGTGTTGATATAGATATTTTGAGCGAATCAGAACTAAATGCTTCCCGCAAAGCGGCATTGGCTAGCATCAATGCATCCGAAGACTTGTGGCTCTTTTCTTACGGATCACTCATGTGGAATCCCGCTTTCAACTTTTCTGAACGCTGCATCGGTTATGTCCACGGATATCATAGACGCTTTTGCCTCTGGACTAACCTGGGCCGTGGAAGCCCTGACCGTCCCGGCCTTTTGCTCGGGCTTGAACGCGGCGGATCATGTAAAGGGATTCTATACCGCATCCCTGCCGCAGCTGTCGAAGAGGAGACAACAATTGTGTGGGCACGAGAAATGATTACTGGTGCTTACATTCCGACGTGGATTCAAGTCCGCACCAACGGCCACCAAGAGACTGCTTTAACATTTGCAATGAATCGTGATTGTAAGCGCTATACGGGACGGCTATCGAATTCTCAAATTGCTAAGACTATAGCGACAGCAGAAGGCTCGATTGGCACTTGCGCCGACTACTTACTCAACACCCTCACACATCTTGATGAACTCGGCATTCCCGACCGAGTTCTTAGTAACATTGGCAAACAAGTCGTCTCATTGATGACTAACGACACGGCGCCCTAGCAGTAACTCATCCGTAAACGCGTCTTACCACTTAATTCAGTAATACACCCATCCATCATGGTCGTAATCGGTTCAAAGGTGGTGCGTCCAGCATTTTTTCCCGCTACATACACTACACTATTAAGGTAAATCGCAGCGCCCACGTCGCCACGCACCCCTATCGCTGGATCCGTGGTAATTATCCGAGTAGCAACAGCTTCCTTGTCACAGTGAACAGCATTCTCGGTGCCCATTTCAACAGGGGTCCCCGCATCAATTGTAATCCAACCTTTTGGAGCCTTTTCTCCCATCATGGTGTCAAGCGCAACATTGGCAACAAGGTCGGCCAGTGCTGGATACGGTCGAATGGCATTATGAAGAACAAGTACTTGCGCACCAGTTGACTCGTCATGCCGTTGAGCCATACCCAAATCCGGCCGACGCTCTACTCGCTCTGTATTACGAGCAAATGCTGCGCCCCGGCAATCTACCGCAATCAAGCCACAATCCGCCTCAGGGTTACTTGCTATAACTGTATCGATGGCTTCGCGAGCCGTGTACCCCTTTATCATAAGATTTAAAGCCTCTTCATTCATGGGGTGTCCGCTAGCACTAACCGCATTGGGAATACGATGACCGGTTATCAGCCCCCCTTCCTTATCCGCCAGCATAAACTGAGATAAGGGATCAGGACGATCAGGGCCACTGGATATAAGGCCTGCAAACTTTGCCTCTGAAATCACTGAGGGAGGTTCGACTCCTGTCCTTTCACCCTCAGTAAAAAGTGTTGTTGACCCCCCCCGTTGCGTCTCGGATTGCAGTATATTTCCTTGCTTATCGATCGCTGCAAACGACACGAAACCTCTAATTGCTCCCACACCTACACGCTCCGCTGCAGCTAGAGCGTCATAAATTGCTCGGCCCGCGCGTGGCCCGTACGCGCCTATACCTATAGTCATCCTTATTACCCCCTCAACTTGTGACTCAGCAAAATATTTTCAATTCTGCACGATAGCCATCACGCCAATATGCATTGTTCTCCTGTCAATCTAAGCGAAACAACCAAACCCTTCTTGTAAAATTAAAACGAGCAGAAACAAGGCTCCCACAAAAGAAATATATTGGCGCACTCCTTATTGCATACATGATTTTCATCCAATGACTGAAATATCAAACGCTTATTTTCGATATGTTGTATGATAATCGACCCATAGATAATGTCATATCTGTGCCGTCCATAAATTTCGGATTATGATAATGAACATGATACCAATTCAAGGTGCGCGCCTGCTCTCTAATATCAACACTCTTGCCCAGTTCGGAAAGCAAGGCACTGGCGTTACTAGGCTATCTTTTTCACGCGAAGACGTTGATGCACGGAACTGGCTGTCCCAGCTCATGAACGATGCTGGACTTAAGTGTGCAATCGACGGTGTCGGTAATGTTTATGGCCAATCGCCCAACTGCTCTCAGGCAATACTTTTAGGGTCCCATACTGACACCGTGCCGCTCGGTGGACGACTCGATGGAGCGATGGGCGTCCTGTATGGAATTGAGATCGCACAGGCACTAACAGAATCAGGCTTGATCAAGGATATCGGCATCGATGTTATCTCATTTGCAGACGAAGAGAGCACATTTATAGGAACACTTGGTAGCAGGTCGTTTGTTCGAATGATAAGCCCAGAAGATATAGCCGCAGCTCATAACCTTGATGGCACCTCTTTATCTTCTGCTCTATCAATCGCTGGTTACGCAGGGCGACCTACCGTTCACGTGGATGCCGACAGACATATAGCCTATCTCGAAGCTCACATTGAACAAGGGCCACGGCTTGAAGCAAACTCCAAGCGTATAGGTATCGTAACAAGCATCGTCGGAATCCGTCGAATTGAGGTACTTTTTAACGGACAAGCGGACCACGCGGGCACGACGCCAATGGCTATGAGGAAGGACGCAGGCATGGCGTTAATTCGTTGTGCAAACAGAATTGTTGATGGTTTTGAAGTTATCCGCACAACCGATTCTGTTTGGAACCTCGGCCACATGTCTGTACAGCCCGGAGCTGGCAACGTCGTTCCATCTGAGGCTAAGCTGCTTATAGAATTTAGGGACTCACAAACTAGCGCATTAGACCACATGGAAAGAATAATACATAAATGCGCTTACGAAATAGACGCCTCAGGACCTGTTTTAGTTCAAACAAAGCGTATTATGGCTCTTGAGCCTGCGCACATGAATGCAGAATTAGGAAAGATTATCGAAAAGTGCGCCAAGGAACTAGGTGCAACGTCTATGCATATGCCAAGTGGCGCTGGCCACGACGCACAACACCTAACGGACCACGTTCCAACAGCAATGATGTTTATACCGAGTATAGACGGCCGCAGTCACGATACCTCAGAAAATAGCGACGATTCTGACATCCTCCTCGGTCTGGAGGTGCTTGCAAAAACCGTAGCAAAAATTTCTAGTATCGATAACTAATGCACATATTTTTGAAACCACTCATTCGGGAAAAATATATCAGTCTGGCCGTCTCGATAATGCGTGATCGCATACAGATCATATAAAGAATCACTAGAGGATGAGGTTCCCGATCATAAATAGAGAAGAGACGACGCCTGTGAGAGAGAAGTATCGCTTTAACAAATCGCGCCTTGAAACATACCTTGAATACAACCTTCCTCTCTACCGTGGCCCAACCCAAATCCAACAATTTAGTGGTGGACAGTCATGTCCCACTTATCAGATTTATACCCCGCACAGAACCTATGTCCTACGGCGAAAGCCACCCGGAAAATTACTACCCTCCGCACATGCAATTGAACGCGAATATCGGGTGCTTTCTGCACTAGAGGCAAGTGAGGTGCCGGTTCCGAAAGTGCTGCTCTTGTGCGAAGACTCTAACGTAATAGGAACGCCCTTCTATATCATGGAATATGTAGACGGACGAATATTCTGGGATCTTTCTCTTCCAGACATGTCTCCAATGGAACGCTATGCAATTTTTGATGAAATGAATAAGGTTATCTCCCAAGTTCACACCGTCGACCTCTCTACCCTGCATCTGAATGACTTTGGAAAGCCATGCGGGTACTTATCAAGACAGATTCACCGTTGGACCGACCAATACAGATCGTCGGAAACAGAGAATATTGCAGCTATGGAAGACCTTATAAGCTGGCTTCCCTCTAACTTGCCCCCTGAAGGGACAAGTTCTTTAGTTCACGGCGATTTTCGAATAGACAACCTAATCTTTGACTTAACAGAGACGCGAATCGTAGCGGTACTTGATTGGGAAGTTTCAACTGTTGGGAACCCTGTCTCTGATTTTGCATACCACTGCATGCTATGGCGACTTCCGCCGAACATATTTAGAGGGTTATCAGGTCTCAATCTTAAAGCCCTTGGTATCCCAAGCGAACATGAGTACGTAGAAAATTATTGCACCCGTACCAACCGATCCGGCTTGGATTATTTAGACTTTCACATAGCATTTAATATGTTCCGTCTCGCGGCAATACTTCAGGGTATCAAGGGTAGGATTCGCGATGGAACAGCAGCCAGTGCAGATGCCGCAGCACATGCAGCTTTGGCACGACCAGTAGCAGAGGCTGGATGGCGTGAAGTTGAAGCAATTAGGAGCTGACAGAAACCCTATCGAGATCCCTGCTTAGTTCGATCTTGGCAACAGTTTCAATATGCACGGCGTCAGGGCCATCCGCCATCCTTAATGTACGCGCACTAACCCATGCCTCAGCAAGTCCGAAATCAGCCGTAAAGCCCCCAGCGCCATGTACCTGCATAGCCCTATCCACTACTCTCTGCACCATATTTGGAACTACAAACTTTATGGCAGAAATTTCGGCACGTGCTGCCTTTGCACCCAACTTATCTATCTGGTCCGCCGCTTTTAAGACTAGCAACCGGGCTTGGTCTATCTCTGCACGGCTATATGCGATATCAGAACGCACAGTACCATGCTTCACCAACTCCTTTCCGAACGCGACACGGTTGTTTCCACGCCGACACATTGCCTCCAAGGACCGTTCAGCTAATCCAATCAAACGCATGCAGTGATGAATCCGTCCTGGGCCCAAGCGACCTTGAGCTACCTCAAACCCTCTCCCCTCACCGAGAATGATATTCTCGGCAGGCACTTTAACGTCATTAAAATTGATCTCACAGTGACCAGAAGGAGCATCGTCATAACCGAAAGCCGTAAGTTTTCGAACTATTTGAACACCCGGCGCATCCATGGGAACTAGAATCATAGACTGCTGTTTATGACGTGGTCCAGATGGATCCGTTTTACCCATTACAATCAGAATTTTACAATCAGGGTGTGCCGCATTAGTGACCCACCATTTCCTCCCATTAACGCTATATAAACCTCCGATACTCTGTATACGGGCTTCTATGTTGGTCGCATCGGATGATGCAACGCTAGGCTCAGTCATTGCAAATGCTGATCTGATATCGCCGTTGAGCAGCGGCTTCAGCCACATCTCTTGCTGAGCTAAAGTTCCATAGTTCCACAACATCTCCATATTGCCTGTATCTGGGGCATTGCAGTTGAAAACCGTTGGTGCTATCAGCGAACGACCCATAATTTCACACAACGGTGCATATTCTAGCGTAGACAACCCTGCACCTAATTCTGTATCAGGGAGAAACAGGTTCCAAAGCCCCACACGACGTGCTCGGGACTTCAGATCTGCCATTATTTTCGGAACTACCCATCGGCCCTCAACCTCTAACGCTTCAAAATAAACAGCCTCAGCTGGATAGACATAATCGTCCATAAAAACCTCAAGCTTATGCTTAAGGGCAACTACGCGATCGCTTAGATTAAAGTCCATCGCCTACAACACGAGACCTTAGGTCTTCATTCCGAGGCAAATCTGCCTTTCGACGCCGTGAGCGCCGTACTGCTGGATGATTAACGATCGGAGAAAGATCCGACGCAGCAAATGAACTATTTACCCGATCATTGGATACAGGACCATAAAGCGTTGATCTCTGTTTCGGCTCTCTGCCAATAGCACGAATCAGAGACTCCATTTGATGAGGCGCTAATTCTTGGCCATGCAACGCACCAGCTGCACGAGTGATTGTTTCATTCATCAATGTCCCACCTAAGTCATTTGCCCCCGCCCTTAGACACTCTTTAGCACCTTTTGGTCCCATTTTTACCCAAGATGTCTGGATATTAGCTATAACAGGGTGCAAAACCAGTCTAGCAACAGCGTGCATTAAAACCGATTCACGAAACGTTGGCCCTCTGCGCGCCTCCCCTTTCAGGTATAACGGCGCTTCCATATGGACAAACGGCAACGGTACGAACTCTGTAAATCCACCAGTCTCTGATTGTAGAGCCCGTATCCGTAATAAATGTCGCGCCCAGTGGTTTGAACTATCAACATGACCGAACATGATAGTGGCGGTACTCAAAAGACTGACGCTATGCGCCGCAGCCATAACTTCTAGCCATTGCTCTGAATTAATCTTATCGGGACAGATGATGTTTCGAACTTCATCGTCCAAGATCTCAGCTGCAGTACCAGGCAGGGATTTTAATCCTGCGTCACGCAGTTTGGCGAGGAATTGAGTAACTGATATGCCAAGCGTACTGGCACCTTGCCATACCTCCAGCGGCGAAAAGGCATGAACATGAATATCTGGCGCCGCCTCTTTAACTGTCTCGCAGATTTTTAAGTACGTGTGGCCTGTATAATCTGGGTGAATGCCTCCCTGCATACAAACCTCTGTCGCACCGCGCTCCCACGCCTCTCGTGCACGCCGCCCAATCTCTCCAAGCTCTAGATCATAAGGGCGTCCACGCAACTGTTCACTGAGCTTACCCTTTGAGAACGCACAAAATCGGCAACCAAAAAAACAGACATTGGTATAGTTTATGTTTCGATTAACGACGTAAGTCACTTGATCACCGCAGACCTCCTGGCGAAGAATGTTGGCAGACTGACAAACGTACTGATAATCGGCTCCACGGGCTGCAAATAGTCTTACAATTTCTGTTTCAGACAGCGTTTCACCTGCCCTCGCCTTACTGCAAATTGACCGCAAAACTGGGCTCTCTATACCACGACGGCGCCCCCCACCTATTGGAGGGATATCAAGCTCTATACCAGGGGACCACCTATGGTCCCGTGCAAACCCTTCAGAATCAGCATGGCGCAGAACTGGGCGTCGCAACAGAGGGTCAACCCACCGATCTAACTCATCTACATATCTAGGATAAATCGCAAGACGAGGCGTCAGGGTTTTGCCACAGACTGCTGTCTCGGCGTCCAAATCATCAAGATTAGGCCATGGTGCCTCAGGGTTTACATGATCTGGGGTAACCGGTGACACACCTCCCCAATCATTGATGCCGGCCGCAACCAGTTGAGGCAAATAACCCGAACTTAGATTGGGCGGCGCCTGAATATTCATTTCACTCCCAAAAATGAGCCTAGCGACTGATATAGTCCATAGAAGATCCTCTAACGATGGTTCGGGAGCATTAGCCATACGAGTGCCTGCCTTGGCCCGAAAGTTCTGAACGATAATTTCTTGGATGTGACCATAGCGCTCGTGAAGAGTTCGAAGCGCAAGCAACCCCTCTATCCGCTCAACTCGCGTCTCTCCAATGCCAATAAGAATACCAGATGTAAAAGGAACACTCATTTCACCAGCGAGGCGAATTGCCTCGAGGCGAATATTTGGCACCTTATCAGGCGACCCGTGGTGGGCCTGTCCCTTGTGACAAAGGCGCTCGGAAACACTTTCAAGCATTATCCCTTGCGAAACAGAAACTTTTCTTAGATTGGCAATTTCACATGCAGTCATAACGCCAGGATTGAGGTGGGGCAAAAGCCCAGTTTCATCAATCACCAGACGCGCCATTTCTTCAAGGTAGGAGAGAGTCGTGTCGTGGCCGAGCGCCGTTAACTCTTCGCGTGCAAGGCGATAACGGAGCTCCGGCTTATCCCCCAGAGTAAATAAAGCCTCGTGACACCCAGACTCTGCACCCTTTTTCGCAATATCCAGAATCTTATCAGGTGATAAGTAAGCACTTTCTCCACGCTTAGGTGGGCTAGCGAACGTGCAGTAGTGACACACATCTCGGCACAGTTGAGTAAGCGGTATAAATACTTTACGTGAATAAGAGACGTTGGTGCCGTGTCCTTGATCACGAATCTGAGCCGCCTGTTTCATCAACGTATCGAGATTATATCGCTCAACAATTAAGGATGCTTCTACCGCAGATTGAACATCAGCAAGGCCTAAAGACGATTGCATCTCAATTTTTTGCATCAGCTTGATTCCGCTAACTTCATGGACGTGATGGTTTTCGAATAAGAACGAACGCGCAAAGCAATCCCCTTGTCATGAAGGTATGACTGGGCACGGCTTCTGGTTGGTGCGGCGATAAGTGCCATAAGATCAGATGGAGTATCTATATCCAACCCCAGACCCTCACACCGAACTATATTGGGCACGATTCCAACCGCTTTGGCCAATGAAATATGTTTACTCAAACTATTTTCGCCAAATTTGAACTGAATGACGGTTGGTGGCGAACATAGCAGCGCATTGGTGCCATCACAGTTGTGTGCTGGAGCAACGGTAAGGGATGGGGCTTCATTGTGAGACTCATGCAACAAATCTATTTCGGCTGATGTAACTAAAGGAACATCACCCGGAATTACAGCTACAGTTTCTATATCCTCTTTAATCAACGTTGCTACTGCGTTGGAGACCGCCGAACTCTGCCCACAATCATTGGGATCGGAGATTACTCGAGCACCAAGTTTTCGGGATAACTTAACAGCTCCTATGTCACCTGTGACAACAGCAACGCCAACGAATCGATTACTACAGGATAGAACCGAAAGAACATCCTCTAACATCACACGAGACAATGCCGCCCGCTCGTCACTATCAAGTACACGTCGTAAACGCTGCTTGGCATAAACAAAGGTTTTGACCGGTACAATCGCCCACATCAATACTGTCCTAATAATTAAGCAATGAACCACTAGACTTTGCTACTAACGTAATTCTTCTTGCCTTCCACTAGTGCTATCACTCATTCCTGAACACTTAACGCACCAGTGCATTTGTAGCTCAGATAATCAGCAAACTTTAGCACACTCCGAGCAAGCTCTGCACGATCCTCCAGATTGCTCATCAATGTACGCATAGAGCGCACCTCAATAGAATCCTTATCGATAATGTCCAACGCTGACACATCAGACGTATCAACAACAATGCCATCAATCAAACCCTCATAGTGCTTAACAATCTGCTGGACTGATACACTGAGTCCAAGTTCCCGCATCATTTTAGCAGTTGGCCCTTTTATCGCACGGCCAGATATGATTGGCGATACAGCTATAATCGGAGCCTTAATGTCTTTTAAAGCCTCCATTAAGCCCGGCAATGCCAAAATAGGGTCGATGCTTATATAAGGATTGGACGGCCCAATAATTACACAACGCAAAGTTGAGTCGGATAGCGCCCTCAGCACGTGCGCATTAGGCTCGGCCTGCTCTGCTCCCATAAAACGAAAACCGAGAACTCTAGGTTCACAGCGATCACGCACAAAATAGTGCTGAAATTCGAGCAAACCGCTGGAAGTATTGACCAAAGTTCGGACAGGGTCATCAGACATAGGCAAGATTTGGCATCGCACTCCAAGGCGCGAACACAGCCCTGCAGTTATAGATGTAAGGGTCTCGCCTGAAGCGAGCCGCACACTACGTTCAATATGTGTTGCAAGATCTCTATCACCGAGGAAGAACCACGTCTCACCTCCAAGATCGGCTAAGGCGGACATAAAACTATCAGTCTCATCCTCCCGACCCCACCCCTGATCAGTATTAGCAACACCACCAAGCGTATAAGCCAACGTGTCTATGTCCGGACAAATTGTAAGGCCAAGATGTTCGAAGTCGTCCCCAGTATTTGCAACGATCATCAAACTGGATGGATCAAGCACCGAAGACAACCCTAAAGCGAGTTTAGCACCACCAACACCTCCCGAAAGATAAACACAGGGACCTTCCCTTAATAACTTTGTCACCGAAACATATCCTCTGTCTCTGGGCGTACAAGACTGGCTGCGCCCTGTTCCATCTCGTCTGTAGCCCAGCCTTTTATTATAACCGCGGGCCGACCTTCATCCGCCTGACCTTGTAAAAGTGATGCTGCAGCAGCCAATTCGTCTGCCACAGCAACTTGTGTAACATTTAAAGGGCGGCCGAAGAGGTCAACGCGACTGCGCAAATCCGCAAGTGGGTTTATTCCAGCGGCTCCAAGGGCCACTCCTACTGTTCCATTACGCCATGCTCGCCCAAGGCTGTCGTTTATTATTACGCCAACATCAACGCCCGATAACCGACGAAAGTCATTCCGCAAACGCTGGCTTGAAGAATCCGGGTCTACGGGAAGAAGCAATACCCGACTCGTGTCTCCATCATCCGAAACATTGGAGTAATCAATTCCTGCGTTAGCAAGAACTATACCAAGGCGGTGAACCACCACCAATAACCCAGGGCGTTCCCGAAGAATTTCATTGGACTCGGATAATACCAACTCAACAAAACGGGCATCCTTATGTGTGCGAGCCGCCAATCGCTTTGCACGAGGTGAAGGATCTACATCACAAAGGTTCACATAACGTCCCTCAGCCTTTGAAACAATTTTCTGTGCAACAACAACAATATCCCCACTGGATAGTTGCCTTCCCATACCTTCGATTGCCTTGAGAATCAGGTCTGCGAGATCGGCATCTCTTGAAATCAAAGGTATTCCTGGAGGAGCCAACAACTCCAGTTCTGTAATACTCAAATATCAACCTCGATCACTATTAGTCATCCGTACCAGTGGTAATACGGATGCCAGCACCATCAATCTTGTACCGTCGATTGATAAAGATAAGTAGCGACGTAAGAGCTTCGGCGGCCGTTGCATTATCTATTCCACCTGCATGCCAACCTCGAGTACCCAGCGCTCCAACCAGTTCAATCACGATCTCGCAAGCTTCCCGATCGTTACCACAAACGAGAACATCGCAATCTAGTTTATGATCAAGGTCAGCCAAGTGATTGGCAGCCACATTCTGCAACGCGGAAACAACCTTTACGTCTTCACCTAGATAATCTTGAGCCTCCCTGCCGCCACATTCCGAATCTGGAAATCTAACACTTGTTACAGGAGGCGAGAGTGGCACTGTAGCATCAATAACGACCTTACCTTGCGCTCCAGCCTTAATGGACTGCAATAATTCCTTCCTCTGGAAATATGGAACCGCCAGCACAATAAGATCAGCACCAGATACAGCGCTAATGTTGTCGAAGCCCCTCACAGAGGAATCAAACTCAACATTTAATTCCTCAGCAGAATCGATTGCTCGTTTCTCTGAGCGTGAGCCCAATATAATAGGATAGCCAGCTCGTGCCCACCGTCGCGCTAGCCCGTTACCTAACGCACCAGTGCCACCAAGTATTGCAATAATAGGTTTAGCCTGCACCATCAAAGTTACACTTGTTAAACCACCTGTTCTTATTGGCTCCTTGATGAAAAGCCGTCTCTCGCAAGTACTTTCCTAATGGTAAACATAACACCATATCCAAGCCGCTTGCCATTCCAGTTTCCCGTAGTCAGAAAATTTATTTTACAGCGCCCCAACTAGAGACCTTATCTATGCGCATAGCAATAACTGGATGCTTTTGCAGATCCATTAACTGCATCTGTGGATAGCGAATTTGGAGAAGTTCTTGAGCACAGTCGTGCTCTGACCCTATGTTTAGAATCTCAGCATGCCCCTTAAACATCACCCAACCCAGTTTTGACCACTCCTCCTCATAATGATCAACAACCAATGCAACACGAGGATTGTGTAAAATATTACTTATTCGCTTCAGAGGCTTGCCACCCCGTTTAGGCTTGTCATCTATTGTAATATAAGCATTCTCGCCTTGAACTAAGAAACATACTGGCACAACATGGGGCTGAGAGTTTTCGTCTGAAGTTGCAAAATATCCAATACGGCACGCATCAACGAACTTTTGCAGTGCTAAGGTTTCCATCCTGATCAACGACACAGGCATACTGCATTTCGTCAGTCCGTTGCGAGCGCTTCTTTGAAGCGCCGTATGGCATCAATATGTGCTTGTGCACCAACAAGATTTGCTTTCATGGTCTCAATTGATACATGTGTTGCTCCGAGATCCTTCCATAACGCAGCATCTTTTATCCAGTCCTTCAGACTGCCGTCTCGCATCCGAACAAATCCTTCAATCCCTATCTCACTAGGAGCGCGACCTGCCTCTCGTGCGTAGGCATGTAAAGCATCAATCTGTACGCGAGCACCATTCGCTGGTGAGGCGATGGGAAACCAGCCATCCCCTATTTGACCAACGCGTCGCAAAACGGCATCAGCCTCTCCGCCAAACCATATCGGTATGGGACGCTGCACCGGCATCGGATTAAGTCCAGCATCCGTTATCTTGTGCCAATCCCCCTCAAAGGTAACCAGTTCATTTGTCCACAGGCTACGTAGAACTTTAACCTGTTCCTCCGATCGTCGACCACGATTCCCGAAATTTTCCCCCAATGCCTCATATTCAACGTCATTCCAACCAATTCCCACGCCTAACCTCAGACGTCCCCCACTTAACACATCAACTGCTGCCGCCTGCTTAGCCACTAAAGCGGTTTGACGTTGCGGCAAAATTATTATGCCAGTTACTAGCTCTATCCGTTCCGTCAATCCTGCAAGGTAGCCATATAGAACGAATGGCTCATGGAAGAGGTCTGCGTGATCATAAAATCCAGACCAACCAGGCCTGCTCTTAGAGTTAGCCCCAAGAATGTGATCGTAGGAAAGCAAATGGTCATAGCCAAGTCCCTCCACAGCTTGAGCAAAGTCCCTTACTTGAATGGGATCAGAGCCAATCTCGGTCTGAGGAAATACTACCCCAACACGCATTCTTTCCTCATCATCTGAACTTTAATTGCCGACAAAATGCCGCCTATTCAGTTTCATCCAAAACCTCTCGAAGAATACTCACCATATCATCGATATGACTCTTCTCTATAATAAGGGGTGGTGACCAAGCGACCGTGTCACCGGTTGTGCGGAAGGTCAGTCCCTTGTCAAAACAACGCAAGAACACGTCGAACGCACGGGCGGTGGGTTTATCTTTTATCTGTTCGAGTTCTATGGCTCCTACCAAACCCCAATTGCGAATATCTATGACGTGTCGAGCATCACGCAAGCTATGCACGGCGTCCTCCCAATAAGGCTCCATCTCTCTGGCACGTTCAAACAGCCCCTCTTCGAGATACACCTCAAGAGTGGCCTTGGCCGCCGCAGTTGCTAGCGGATGGCCTGAATATGTATAGCCGTGAAACAGATCAATCGCATTTTCCGGTGCAGATTCGATAAATGTCTCATAGATTCCACTGCGCACCATGACTCCACTCATCGGGACAGTGGCATTTGTGAGACCCTTCGCCATAGTCATCATATCTGGAACAATACCTAAACGCTCTGAAGCGAATGCAGCACCGACTCTACCAAATCCCGTAATTACCTCATCAAAAATAAGTAAAATACCATGTTTAGTGCAAATCTCGCGTAAACGCTCTAGATACCCTATTGGGGGGACTAAAACACCTGTTGATCCAGCCATAGGCTCAACAATCACTGCAGCTATAGTCGAAGCATCATGTAATGCTATCAAGTCTTCCAGTGCATCCGCCCGATCAGCACCATGTTTTGGTTGCCCACGACTAAATGCATTTTTCTCGGGATTGTGAGTGTGAGGTAAATGATCTACCCCATTTAAGAGGGGGCCGAAGAACTTTCGGTTATTCACGATGCCACCAACCGATGTCCCCCCAAATCCTACACCGTGATAGCCTCTTTCACGACCGATAAGCCGCGTACGATTTCCTTCACCGCGAAGACGATGGTAGGCAAGTGCAATCTTTAGTGCAGTATCAACTGCCTCGGACCCAGAATTCGCAAAAATTGCATGATCGAGATCTCCAGGCGCCATCAAAGCAAGTTTTGCAGCTACCTCGAATTCTCCAGGATGACCAGTTTGGAAAGCAGTGGAATAATCCATGCGAGCCACTTGTTCTTGAACTGCCGCAACTATCTTTTTGTTACAATGCCCTGCATTGACACACCACATCCCAGCACTGCCATCTATGATTTTTCGATTATCGTCAGTCAGATAATGAATGCCTTCAGCGGCTACAAAAATCCGCGGCTGTGATTTGAACTGCTTATTGGCAGTATAAGGTTTCCAACATGAATCCAAATCGTTTGGGCTGATAGTGACAACAGAATCGCTCATTCGGATAACTCCTTAACTAAAACATACTATAGCTGTGACAAGATACTATTAACGATTAACCAACACTGGCGATCTCACTCACATCACAAGACGGCTCATTCCTTAACAGGAGCAACGTTATCCTGTGGACACGGCCAGCCGTATCTGATGGAGAAAACATTGCAGCGCTGTCAATTCTTCCGTGGAGAAAAAATTTCCACCGTACATACACTTTAAAACTCAAACCCTATATTTTCAGCATTGATGATGACAACATTGTCTCATTTTACACCCTGACTCCCATAACGGCTATAGCTTGCTGGAGTGGGCCCCAAAATAACCCCGCCTATGGTCTCGCTCAATTAGTTCTGGATCGCGCTCACTCGGATTACCATAGCCCCCGCCCCCAGGTGTCCGTACTTGCACTGTATCACCAGCTCGTAGCTCAAAGCCTTGCCCCTTGGAGTCGTGTGCAGGTATCACCACTTTACCCGCTTGGCAAATCTCAATTAAGTTTTTAGCACCCTCTGAACCACCTTTAAGACCGTGCGGTCCAGTGCGCCCATGGTCCATCATAAATGATGCTTTTGCCTCACCGCGCAGCAATCGAACACGGTATTGGACTCCAAATCCGCCACGAAAGCGACCATAACCAGCTGATCCCTCATGGAGGGCATACTCTTCAAACAATATTGGATAGTGTTGCTCCATAATCTCGGCAGGTTGGGTCTTTGATATACCCACAGTAGACGTGCCGTTTGTAAGGCCATCAGAACCTTCGTAACCTCCATATCCACCGCCACTGAAAATGTACATTACATACGGGCGGTCACCAGTTGGATCAATTCCGCCAAGGCTGAAGTTACCACTGGTGCCCGCAGGTGCTGAAAATACTCGATCAGGCATGGCCTGGCCCATGGCGCCAAAAACTGCTTCCATTATTCGCTGTGCCGTCTCTGCAGCACAACCTGCGACTGGCCTCGGATATTCAGCATGCAAAAATGTACCCTTTGGCTTATCCAAGTGAAGAGGTTTGAAGCATCCAGAGTTTATAGGCACCTCAGGAAAAATATGCTTAATGCCGCAGTAGACGGATGCTTGCGTTGTTGCCCAAACAGAATTTAAAGGCCCTCTGCAAGCAGGGCTGCTATTGGAGAGATCAAAATATATATCGGAACCCTGAATTCGCATTTCTATTTCTACCCGCAATAGCCCCGGGTCGACCCCATCGCTATCAAGAAAGCAATGAAATGTGTACGTGCCATCGGGAATGGATTCTATGTGCGTACGCATGAGCTGCTCAGAACGTTCGTTAAGTTCGGATATCGCAGCAGACACAGTATCCTCACCGTATTTGTCTAACAGAGAGGTGAGACGTTCCTCGCCAACGCTTAGTGCACCGACTTGTGCACGAATGTCACCGACACGCTCTTCTGGGACACGAATGTTATGAAGCACGATATCTACGATGTCCTGATTCAGCTTGCCACGGCTGTAAAGTTTTATCGGCGGCAGGCGAAGTCCTTCCTGCTGTATCTCTGTTGCCTCACTATTGAACCCACCAGGCACGCTTCCCCCAGTGTCTGGCCAATGCCCTGTATTTGATAGATAAGCCCAAAGACTGTTATTATAGTAGAATGGCTTAACCATTTTAACGTCCATCAGATGAGTTCCGCCAAAATATGGGTCATTCACGATAATCACGTCGCCCTCTTCGATGTCTTGACGATGTTCGATTACGGATTGCGTGGTTGATTGCATTACTCCAAGAAATATTGGTAATCCAAGTTCTCCTTGGGCAATGATCTCTCCCGTATCTTTATCATAAATACCGTTGGATCGATCAAAAGCCTCTGAGATGATGGGCGAGAACGAGGTTTTCTGATGAACAAGGTCCATTTCGCTTGATACCTGCTGAAGTCCGTTGTGAATGACCGCTAAGGTAACAGGGTCAAGAATTTTATCCCGACATTCTCTTGAAATGTCAGTTTTGTCGACAGGTACTGGGATAATTAAATTGCCAAAACGATCAATTTCAGCAATCGAGTCTGGTTCGATCAAAATCGTTGTATCATGCTGCTCGATAATCGCAGGTCCTGGGATCTTTGCCTTGAAGGGGAGTTGTTCGCGCTGATAGATCTTTGTTTCGAGCCACACACCATCAAAATAGACCTGTCGTGACCCTTTAAGTGCCTTGTTAACATCTAAACTGCGACTCGAGACGGAAAAGCCCCCGTCCACAAGTGGCCGTCGCCCGATTACGGTAGTGCGGAGTGTGGCCAAAACCGCAACCATATCGGGCAAGTCGATCCCGAACCTAGTGCGATAATGAACCAGAAAGTCGTTAAGTACCTTCTCATGCATAAACCCAGGACTCTCCAGTGGTATTCGCATAACGTGGCTCTGGCCCTGAAACAGAAGGTCAGCTTCATGTGTAACTTCAATGGACGTGACTTCGACTCCCTCATTAGCAATCAGGCTTCGTCCCGCCTCGGCTTGCTCCTGCAGAACTTTATCAGCCTCCTGGCCAAAAATTGAACTAAGCGGTTTATGCAAAGTTTGAACAAAGTCGTGACGGATATCTGCAAGGACGCAACCCATGGCCGAGGTAATACCAGGAAAACGTGGTACGAGAACATGCGGAACACCAAGCTCGCGAGCAATAGCAGACGCGTGAAGTGGGCCGGCACCGCCAAATGAAAAAATGACAAATTCACGCGGATCATGACCTTTCTCAATAGATATCATACGTGCCGCATTTGCCATCTCATTGTTAGCTATAGAGACTATTGCGGCAGCGGATTCTATGGCATCAAGACCCAGAGGTTTTCCAATTTTATTCTCAATAATGCGTGAAACCTGTTCAATATCCCCAGATACAGTAACTCCTGCCAATACTGTCGGATCTAATCGACCAAGGAGAAGGTTAGCATCTGTAACAGTGGGCTCGGTACCACCGCGGCCGTAGCATATAGGACCAGGTGTAGCGCCAGCACTTTCTGGGCCAACCTGCAATATTCCACCTTCGTTCAGTTTGGCAATACTGCCACCACCCGACCCTATGGTGTGTATATCAACCATAGGTATTCTAACCGGTACCGAATACGTTATATCTTTCTCGGTCGTTATGGAGGGGACTCCATCTTTGATGACTGCGATATCAAAACTAGTGCCGCCCATATCACAGCTTATAACGTTGGAGAAGCCAGCTTCGGCTGCACATTTAGCTGCAGCAATAACTCCCGCAGCAGGGCCTGACATCACTGTGTGGACAGCATAGCTACCCGCTAGCTCCGATGACATCATGCCACCATTGCCTTGCATAACAAGAAGATCACGCGGAAATCCCGCAGCAAACAGCCGCTCGCGTAGACTGGCCATATATTGTGAAATGACTGGTTGAATATAGCCGTTTACTGCTGCTGTACTTCCTCGTTCAAATTCTCGTACTTCTCGTAATATCTGCGACCCAAGAGTAATATGCTGGTTTGGCCACAGCTCCTTTGCTATTTCCGCGCAGCGATCCTCATGTGTCGAATTCACATACGAGTGTACAAAGTGAATTACAAGGGCCTCAGCTCCGTTTTCCAGCAACCCATTAATCTCAGCGCGGACTGCATGTTCATCCAGTGGAACAAGAATATTCCCATTAGCATCGATACGCTCTGGCACCTCAGTGCGTAATTCTCGGGGAATGATTGCCTCAAAGTTACCCCAAAGACCCCAAGGAGTTGGGCGAGTGCGACGTCCTAACTCAATTGTATCACGAAACCCCTGAGTGGTGATTAACCCACACTTTGCACCTTTTCGCTCGAGGATGGCATTCGTCGCCACCGTCGTACCGTGAACCAAGGCCCCGACGCCATCTAAAGACAAATCGAGATCTGCTATGGCATCCATAAAACCAATGGCCTGATCTGTTGGAGTTGTTGGAACTTTTGCTGTCCGAAATTGATTGTTCGCGGTATCGATCATGAGGAGATCGGTAAATGTGCCGCCAACATCAATCCCAAGCGTCCGTTGAGACATCCAATACCCCGTGAAACAATAAATCTATCTTTTAGCCAGCAAACTTTCTATAGAATACTGCTGGGCTCCTGCGCAGTTGGCCTCACAAACGAAAAAGAGCCCCATGAAAAAACTTGCACACTGTATGTTTTATAGTGAAACGAGAAGCAAAACTACTCGTTTACGTCAATCCTAACGCTGGAAGCCATGAATCATCTGTAACTGTTCTGTCAAGTTAACAGCCTGGGTTCACAAGTGGCAGTTTTAAAGTCAGCGGATTAGTTTCTATATCATACCGGCATAAGCATGGGTTCCAACCTTGCCAGCCACTCTTTAGGACTCCACCCGGATGAAACATCAGGTGCTTCCATGCCATTAATAAAAACAGTCGGGGTTACGTGAACAGCTCGAACTCGATGATATTTAACTGCCCATTTAAGGTGTTGTGTAACATCCCCAAGCCCCTCGTTTCCTGCAACTCCCTCCAAACTCAACAATGATCTAAACTTTGTACGATCGTACCCACTACGTACAGCAATATCAGATAGCTTCTCGTAAAGGTTATTTCTACTCAAATCTCCCGTGCTATCGTCAAAAAAACTCTCCTGATGAGCAAAGATACCTTTAATGTATGAAACTGCCCGTGTTTCATCGAGGATAACAGCAGCCATTACTGCCTCGTTCATACAGCAGCTCTGAGAATGCCATGGTTGTGGAACGCAATGGAATACAAATTCAATCTTCTCAATGACTTTCTCTTTTTTTAATTCGCCAATTACTGGGCCGTGAATTGTGGTGAACATTGTATTTGAAAACGGGCAGCATACGTCATGAAACATCTCGACAATAACTGACGGAGATGGAACATGAGTCATTTTGATTCCTATTGGTTCTCGGGGCAGGGGTACAGACAAATCTTGGGTCCTCCGTTCAAAAAAGGAAAATCAATATAGAATTATCTACGCAGAAGAATTAAGATTTCCCCAAATCATCAGACTTTAAAATGTTACTTCATAGTTACCGCATGAATCGGTCTTTGCAACCATATCAGGCATTAAAAAAATCGTAGTGGTTTCTTCTTCAACTATTGCAGGGCCTACGATAGTTTCTCCATTACCTAATGTGTCGCCAGCGTATATTGGCACGTCTACCAACTCACCAATTTCGTGCACATAAACTGGCCGATTTGACTTAGGTTTAAGCGCTCCAGTTTGGTCACGACTGGAGTTTGAATCCATATCTGTTTGGCTGCCTATATCTCCAATTGCGCGTACTTTCCAGACGACGAACTCAACAGGATTATTCTCATCTTTGATGGTATAGATTCGCTCATGCATCTGGTGAAAGTCATAAATTAGCTGCGGAATATTTTCTTCCTGAAGAACACCATTCTTAGGCGAAAATGGCACGTCAATTTCCCATGACTGGAATTCGTAACGACCAGAGAATACGTAATCAATACGTTGTCGCTCTGAACTAACTTGCGAACGTTCCAAAAATCTCACTCCACGACTACGCAAAGTTCTTAAAACATCATTCACTCGGTCAAGAGAGAAATTGTCGCCCTTGGTATGCAAGGTTGCTGATTCTTCCCATCGAATATCGGAAATCAGACCCCCATACGCGCTAAGACCAGCCGCCACTTTGGGCACCATGAAACGTTTTATCCCCAATTCCGTCGCTATGGCAGCTATGTGGCATCCAGTGCCACCGCCTCCAGCTACAAGGTAGCTATCCCGTGGATTAATTCCCTCTATAACTGTAATGTCCTCTATAGCAGTAATCATGTTGTGATTGCATATTGTGTAAATGGTGTAAGCAGCTTTCATGATATCAATACCAAGCGTTGTCGCTATGGGCTCTATTGCACGATGGGCCGCATCCTTATCGAGTTGAAATCGGCCGCCAAGAAAATAATCCGGATCAATTAAGCCGAGTACTACGTTAGCATCAGTAACCGTGGGTCTGATGCCACCAAGGCCATAGCATGCCGGGCCAGGGTGGGCACCCGCGCTTTGCGGCCCTACTTGAATTAAACCACCTGCATCCACCCACGCAATAGATCCGCCGCCAGCACCTATGGATCGCACATCAACTTTAGGAATGCCGAGCATGTCATCACCGATCATCGCCTCCGGCGTAATGATCACTTGACCATCCCGAACGGCGGAAACATCAAAGGTTGTACCACCCATATCCACTACCAACACGTCGGGATCTGGAGTAAGGTTCTGCGCCGCAATTGGTGCAAGTGTTGGCCCTGACATGACGCTATATATGGGCTTTTGAATTATCGCATCAGGTGGCATCATTCCACCTTCACAATTAGCAATCAGGAAGCGTTCTGCTGAAAAACCTTCGGCTTCAAGAGCATTAAGCAACGAGCTAATATATGAGCTTACAATTGGGTATAGAGAGGCATCAATAACAGCTGAAGCAGCACGGCGATATTCCCGTGGGATAGGATTAAGTTCATGACTCAGAGTGATGGGCACCTCTCCCCAAACATCTCGAATGATATCACGGGCCCTTCGCTCATGCTCTCCATTTACATTTGACCAGAGTAGGCATACTGCAATGGCCTGGACTTCCATACTTCGGAAACGCTGTATCGCATCATGTACGTCAGACTCTGAAAACGGTGTAACCACATTTCCTTGAAAATCTATACGCCCATCAATTTCGTGCGTACGCACCCTTGGCACCAACGGCTCTGGATAATCCAGCTGAAGGTCAAAACAGCGCTTACGAGGAGCTTCCCTGTAGAGAAGTATGTCTGGATGCCCCTTGTTGCAGATAAATCCGACGGTAGCACCTTTCGCTTCAACGAGTGCATTTGTAGATACCGTTGTACCATGGACAATGCGGTCACACTCGGCGAGAAACTCTCTCAGGCTTTTCTGATAGTGCTGAGCCGCTAGTTGCAGCACATTCATAAAACCAGTTTCAAACTCTCCAGGTGTTGAAGCTGATTTGAATATGCTTAGTCCTTTCTCATGCTCAGCAACTAAGCAGTCGGTAAAGGTCCCGCCAATATCAATGCAAACGCTGTAACTCATGAAATGCCCATCTGATTTCTTCGTAAATTAATCTTTTTTCATTAATCGTGGCTACCCCAGCGACATTATTTCAGCCGTGAAATAAGCAGGTTCATACCGATCAATCTGCCACTAATTGCTTGTTAATGGAGAAAAATCGGTTGCGTGATCGCAATTTTAGGCCACACCAACAAATAGCCAAAAATAAATAAAAAAAATTTATGGCATAAAGTCGGTGGTAGAAATGGCCTGACCATGCCTATAGTAGAGGATTAAGTCCTGTCGGGCAGGAGATTTTTCTTTGCCGTCGGGCTTAGATCCCACCTTCACGCGGGTGAAGGTGGCCGTTAACGTGCGACAAGGAAACGACAACATGACGATTGGAACCGTAAAATGGTTCAACCCCACCAAAGGGTATGGCTTCATTAGTCCCGACGACGGAGCTAAAGATGCTTTTGTTCACATATCTGCAGTTGAACGAGCTGGCTTAGCCAGCCTTGCCGAAGGCCAAAGGGTTGAGTACCAGCTGCAGCAGGGACGCGACGGAAAGAGTTCTGCAGAGGAACTCAAACTAGTCGACTAGGCAACTAAAAATCACTGAGTCGCGCAATACCAGCGAGACTCGGTGGCTGCGATACTACTTGGTAAACCGGTTTGTCCGGTGACCATTGGGACTGTTTATTTAGCCTCTCAGTTCGCGCGAGGCGTCGAGTTGGTAATTTATGCCTCTTATGCGTAAGCGCTATTGGTGTGGCTAATGCTTGCCTTCTGCCTCAATATTATCCCAGAGGGTGCGCACCATTTCTTTCATCGCTAGTGTTTCCTGCCAACGGTCTGATAGTTCATATCCATCAGAGCCTGTCATAGCGTATTCTCTTGGTCCTAACTCACAAAGAAAAGTTAAAGTAGCGTCTTTTGGTGCACGCCGCCGCCAACTCCGAAAGCCGTATTCCCACCACTTCATAAACAGATCAACCCAATCCTTATGTTGGGGAAAACTGATCTGAACCTGTATCTGCTCGCGACTCGCGACTCTGCCGTGAAAACCCCAACAGTTATCAATAATCCGATGCATTAGCGCATGATTATCGTCAGATATAGGCCAGGCAAACTCACGCCCCACAAGATAGTGGGAAAGGTCGCCTGTAAGTCTCAGGTCTGGAATACGATCAAGAAGGTGGAGAGTGAAAAAGAGATCTGTCGTCATTCGATCTCTATGTGTCTCAACGTGAATTGGAATATTACTACCATCCGCAACATCTCTCCACTCCTCAACTACATGTACGGCTTCATCAAGCGTATAAGGCTTAATATCGGGCTGAAGGTTAATATGATCAACTACTGGGCCCAACATCGAAACTTCATCGACAACTGCCCGTAAATCATCACCGTTACGTGGAAAACAGAAAGCAGCCCCAGTCATATCGTGTGAGTCAAGAAAGTCCGCAACGACCCCAGCAGTCTCGTAGTCGTGGAAACCAACCCCATCAAATCCAGCGCCATGTATCATCTCAAGCTTCTTCTCAAGTGACCATTCTTCGCCGTCTGGACGACGGCGTTCCATAGCCCACATTGATTGATAAATTAACAATTTTTGCATATCTGTTTCGTCCCCTTACTAAGGGTTTCAAACAACACCAAACGTTTAATGAGCGAAAATTTTGCTGACAGAAGCATTTAATTCAGATAGATCTCGCTCGTAATCCCTAACGTGCAAAACCTCCAATTTGGTTCATATACACCGCACCAAATCCATCCAGAACTGTTCGCGCCGCATCGTTTGGATTGCCATAGCAAACAAAACTTGTTGGCTCAATGATTGCCAAAAAACGATCGGCAAAATTTGCATGAAAAGAATCTACATGGTCTATCACTGCCGCTGAATCAACATAGCGCTCATAGACATGAAGAGTTTTTCCGTCATCATCGAGAAACCACTCGTAATTCGTGGTGCCCGGTTCCGCTAGCGCTGCTTCCACCATCTCTGGCATCACCACTCTAAAATTTTCCTCTTCACCATCTTTGATTGTGGCTTCAAGCATCCAATGCACTTCGTTTTCCATTATCATCACTCCCCTTATGATAGTAATCATTTCATCGAACTAATGTTAGAATAGCAGGTCTTTGCCGCACTGAAACCTCATCGGGTCGAACCTACATTTGTGTCTCGGTACTTACAGATTTTTTAAATCAAGTTTCAATAGAACCCTTCCTTCTTTTCCTATCGCTTCAACGGCCCCACAGCCGGAATACGATTAAACTTTTGAATAGCTCAAGCTGGATGTACCCGATAATGGTAGACAACAGCCATGCAGTTCTATAGCCCTCGTAGAGAATCACTATAGCTTAGGAGTAAGTCATGGACATTGGGGTTTTCTTTTTCAGCACAGAGTACAGCATACGAGTCGATGAGCTCGCCGTGGCGCTTGAGGAGCGAGGTCTGGAATCACTGTTCCTCTGCGAACATACCCATATCCCAACCAGTCGCCTTTCGCCATGGCCTGGTGGTGATGAGCTGCCGCGTGAATATTCTCACACCCACGACCCATTCGTGGCTCTCTCTTTCGCCGCCGCAGCCACTAGTCGCCTCAAAATTGGTACGGGCATATGCCTCGTTACACAACGTGACCCGATTGTTACTGCCAAATCTGTGGCAAGCATTGACCGCATGTCGAACGGCCGATTCATTTTTGCTATCGGTGCTGGCTGGAACCAGGAGGAAATGAATAATCACGGCACCCAATACAAAACAAGATTCAAACTGATGCGCGAACGTGTATTAGCTATGAAGGAACTATGGACTCACGATGAATCAGAGTTTCATGGCGAGTTTGTTGATTTTGATCTTTCGTGGTGCCACCCGAAACCTACTCAAAAGCCCCATCCTCCAATTCTCCTAGGCGGGGAGAGTGACTACACGTTACAGCGCGTGGTGGAGTATTGTGACGGTTGGTTTCCACGCGGCGGAAATTTCAATGCCGAATCAGACATGGCACGCTTGCGTGCAGCCGCAGAGGCTGGAAACCGAGATCCCCAAGAGTTGTCTGTGCACGTTTTTCGTCCAGATGCCGACCAAGCGAGTCTTGAAAAACTACGATCAGCTGGCGTGTCTCGTGCCCTTCTCGGTGTTCCATCCGATTCACGAGACCAGGTGCTGCCGATTCTGGATAGTTACGCAAAGCTCACTTAAGCAGTTCCTGATTAAGGTGCTAGTCCCCGAATATGCGTCTGTAGATTGTGGGCCAGTTCCGTAACAAACTGGTTCTCGTTGCGTTCACGCATGGGCCACAGTCCTGCCATCGCCACCACCATAAATCGAAGAATGATGGCGCGCTCTGTTTGACTGTAAGTCGGTAAGCCTTGTCTCAAAGCCCTCGAGGTTCGTTGCTCATAAACAGCAAACTCATTTTCAAATCGTAGGCGAACATTCTTAGAGAGGTTTGGCAACAATACAGTGTATAAGAGACAAACAAGGTCGCACAATCTCGCTTCCTTTCTAAAACTATCAGCCAATATTGACGCGACAAAACTTTCCTTTCCTCCCGTAGTGCCTTCATCCCAGACTGTATGTTCCAACTTAGTGACCCATTTTTCCCAATCCTCCAGCATCACGATGAGAAGTATGTGCTCCCTATTCTCAAAATATCGGTAAAGATTTGATTTTGCTAGTTGGGCCCGCGATGCAATCAAGCCAAGAGTTATGTCTTCAACCCGTCCCTCATATGCCAAGGCAGAAGCGGCTTGAAGAATAGCGCGACGCCTCATTTCTTTTTGGACTGGCTGTCTTGCACGTATAAACCGATATTCCATTAAGAGACTTCTCGTCGTTTAACGGCCGTGATTAAGAACATAGGCAACTTTACTCATTAACACAACTAAAGTTTGAAGAAAACTCTTCAGTCATTTGCAAATATTAAAGAACTATGGTTCTTTATTATTTTAGAGCTAGACCGATAACCGTCTACCGTTCTTTTAACTAAACAATGACCTGTTAGGACATGTATGCAGCCATACAGAAAAGCTAGCTTTTCCGCACCAAGTACCATCACCTAACAAATTTCGTTAGGTACTGCCTTATATTTCTTTCAAGTTGAACATTAGCATCAGCCATAAGTTCTTGGGTCATCGCATGGAACATACCCAGACGTTCATTTATAGTTGAATTTTCGGGTAAGGTACGCACCCTAATGGCCTCCGCCTCGACGTACGCTTCTTTACCTCGGGTTTCTGACCGAATCTCTATAATGATACTTAAGCGAGCTTCATATCGATGAGCCTGCTCCGTCGTTATAGCTCCACGCACACCCTCTTCCAAAGATAACTGAGTTTCAATGACAGAGGCATGACGGACAATAAAACTTGCTTTACGAACATTTCCTACTGGCCTCAACCGATCTTTTGCCCAACGAACCGCTGCGCGCCCTGGAGACATGGGAAAGAGATGTTCCACATTCGGTGACCTCAGCGGTGGCCTGTATTCGTTAACGATATCTATTTCAGCAACATCGAGGTCAAATTGGCCAAAATGCTCATAACTTATGTCCTGGTATCGTGGGGACACATCTACGATAGCGCACCCAGTCACCAAAAATAACGCGCATGTTAGTGTGGATAATCTCAAGAGGCACACCGTACGCTGGCCAATTACCTGAAAGAAGTTCTCAAATACGAATGTACAAACAATTGAAGTTACCTATTCTATCACGGCAGGAAGCTAAACTTTCAAACAATTTACTTAACCATCTCTATTGAGATCAAATGTTAAGGCGAATATTCCCCGCCACATCTAACGAAACAGAAGAACCTGGCGGTACAACACACGTAGAATCGTACTCCTCTATTATACAAGGCCCTTGGATCGACTTGTATAAATCTCCGCGTGTTAGGATTGGAGATTTCAACCAGCCTAGGCTTGGTCCATAGAAAACCTCTCTCTCACCCTGAGAAATATGAACCTTTCGATCAGTCTCAAATTTTCCCTTGGGTGTTCGCGGCCGATCAGCTAGGCCAATACCTACCACATGAACATTGACTAGTTCCACAGGCTCTCCGATATCCGCTCGATGCCCGTAGGTGCGTTCATGCTCAAAGTGAAACTGATCAGCGATTTGAGTTAGCGCATTACTATCAATAGAACCACTGGGTATATCCACACTCAGTTCATGCGTTTGTCCTTGGTAATGTAATTCTGCTGACCGCTCAATCTTACACAAATCTAGACTGAACCCATCGCTTTGCAGCTGTGAACGAGCTTTATCTTCCAACTTAGAGTAAGCAAGCTCAACATTGCTAGCATCAACTTGGTCGAGGCGACATTTAATGGTAGCGGAATAGTGGTGTTCAACGTCCGCGTAAAGCAAACCAAACGCTGAAAATAACCCCGGAGCAGGGGGTATAATGATCTCGGCTATGCCAAGATCTACCGCCATGGTTGCTGCGAAAACTGGCCCGTTACCTCCAAAAGCGCATAAAGAATAGTCTCTTGGATCTCTTCCGCGTTCACTCGAAACAGATCGAATTGCACGGATCATATTTGCGGCAGCAATCCGATGGGCTCCATACGCTGCTACCTCGACCGACATTCCAAGGGGTGCAGCAATACTACGCTCAAACTCTGTAAGCGCTGCCTGCCGATTCAGCTTCAGCTCACCGCCCACCAAACGTTCAGGATTCAAGTAACCAAGGATAATGTTAGAGTCTGTCACCGTTGCTCGTGATCCACCTATACCATAACAAAGTGGCCCTGGATCAGCACCAGCACTCTCAGGACCAACACACAAAGATCCCGCGGCATCTATAGTGATGATGGAGCCACCACCTGCACCAACTTCCGCAAGGTCCACAGCGGGAACACTTAAAAGGTAACCAGCTCCCGTCAATAAGCGTGAACCCGAGAGCACACCTCCACCTACCTGAAATTCCTTAGAGCGATTCACTATTCCCTTCTCTATAATAGAGGCTTTAGCCGTCGTGCCGCCCATATCAAGTGTAATGATATTTCCAAGTCCGTGATGACGCGCAAGCATTTGAGCGCCGATCACTCCAGCGGCAGGGCCAGACTCAATAATATTAACTGGTTTCTCTATTGCCTCATCAACCGTAGTAAGTCCCCCACTCGATTGCATAAGCAGCAATGAACCCTTGACATTTCTGTCTTCAAGAATTTCCCGCATTGATTGCAAGTACCGTGAAACTATGGGTTTGATGTACGCATTTACGACCGTAGTTGAAGTGCGCTCATATTCTTTGATCTCAGGATGAACCTCTGAGCTGATACTGCACAACAGATGTGGCGCTCTGTGTTGTATAATTTCAAGAATCTGCCTCTCATGGATCGGATTAGAAAAAGAGTTAAGCAAACACACAGCTATTGCCTCAACGCCCTCCGACACTAGTCTCTCCACCGCATTCTCAGCATCCTCTATACTAAGAGGAGTACTAACGTCACCGGTAATACTGACTCGCTCATCCACCACCACACGTAAATAGCGAGGCACCAGTACGGTCGGCTTATTCCAGCCAATATGGTAGAGCTGCGGAACTCTGAGATCCCTGATCTCGAGTATGTCGCGAAAACCCTTGGTCGTTATTAATCCGGTTCTGACACCCTTTTTTTCCAAAATGGCATTAGACGCTACCGTAGTCCCGTGCAAAACTTCGCGAATATCATCTGATTCAAGGGCTGTTTCGTTGAAGAGCACCTCAAGTCCAGTAGCAATTGCTCCTGCATAATCTCCAACAGTCGATGACACCTTTTTAGTATACAACTGGCCGCCCTCTCCAAGGACAACAATATCCGTAAATGTACCCCCAATATCAATACCAACTCGATAATCGGTCATCCAATACGCCCGCTGTTGCTAATGTTATTAGGGGAATCTTGGATAACAGCCGGCGTGGTAGTCCAGCCTCTCTCTTTTCCCAATTCGCGACGTAATTGAACGGTTTCCTCTTCCAAAACGAGCCAGTTTTTAACATCAATTACGACGCCATAAACCTTAGTGGCAGTGTCAATGCTAATTAGCTCATCTCTTAAGTCTTGTAGCACTGAGGCAGTATCCCTCAACAGAGGATCTCCCCAGCCCCCAGGCCCTGCCAGCTCATGTCGTAAGCGATCTCCTTTCCCTAAAGTAACAGTAAACTTAGCCGGCATCATTGTTTCATCGGGGCCAGGATTAAGAATATTTGATGACGGTGCTCCACAAGCCCCCCCCTGCAAACCATAAGGACGAAATATACGGCGGTCAGATCTAACTTGAAGCACTGCCTCATCAGCAAGCAAACGATATTCCCGGCAATACGGCACTCCTCCTCTATAGCGTCCTGCTCCAGCCCGATCAGGGACTAATTCATACGCTAATATCTCTATAGGATGCTCTGCCTCCGTTATCTCAACAGAGGTCGATGCCATATTAGCAGCCACATTGGAAACTCCTGACATTCCATCTGCTTTAGGGCGACCACCCCAAGTGCCACACGCAAAATCAACATAAATGAAAGGTGTGCGATCATCATGATAACCGCCAATCGATATTCCGGTGTTACCACCGTCAGAAGCCGCAAAAACTTGATCCGGCACCATCTGTGCGAGTGCACCAAAGCAGCAATCCACCATGCGAAACCCAGTAAGGCCTCGTGCAGCACAGGCCCCAGGAAGAACCATATTTGCTATCGACCCTTCTGGGGCAGTCACTTCAATCGCTCGGAATACACCATCATTATTGGGAATATTGGGCGGCAACACTGACCGAATACAGCAAAATGTGGCAGCCTTAGTAAAAGAGAGAGTATTGTTTATTGCTCCTTTCACCTGTGGGCTGCTTCCAGACCAGTCAGCCTTTAGATGATCTCCCTTTTTCGTAAGTGTTACAAACAAACGAATTGGCTTTCCATAATCAACGCCGTCATCATCTATCCAATCTTCGAAACTAAAAACACCATCGGGCAGTTCCTGTAACGCGGCGCGAGTCAATTGCTCAGCATTGTTTAATACTCGTTCAATGTAATCACCTGATAATGCCACCCCATGCCGCCCTACTAGCGTCAGAAATTGTTGCTCTGCAACCTCACAGGCAGAGATTTGAGCTCTCAAGTCACCCATAACGAGTGATGGCACACGAACATTTGTTTCAATTAATGAAAACAGTGTGTGGTTGGGAACACCACGTTGGTAGAGCTTTAACGGTGGAATACGCAGACCTTCTTGATAAATCTCCGTTGAGTCTGATGCGTTTGAACCCGCAACCCTACCACCGACATCAGTATGGTGGCAGCAAGCAGCTGCAAATGCGATACGTTTAGCTCCGATGAAAATTGGCTTTAAAAGAAATATGTCGGGAAGATGAGTACCACCATCAAACGGATCATTAAGCACAAAGATATCACCTGGTTCGATATCGCCATCAAAGTGGCGAAGCACAGATAGGAACGCATCAGGCATTGAACCTAGGTGTAAAGGAAGTGTAAGGCCCTGGGCTATAAGACGCCCATTGCCGTCACCAAGCGCAGTCGAAAAGTCCATATTGTTTTTGAGGACACTAGAGTACGTTGTACGGATGATAGTTACCGCCATTTCATCCGCTATTGCACTTAAAGCATTCTTAAATAACTCAAACCCGAAAGGGTCTTCTAGTGATTTAGATTGCGACAACTAGGACCTTACCCGTTCTTCTAGAACGCTCACACTGATTGCATACACCAAATCGGTCACAATAAGTGTAACCTACATCAACAATATTTGGCATATACCCCACTTGAAAATTCCTAAATTCACAGAATCAAATTATCCAACTCAATTTATTGATTGATCCCCACAGGAATGTATCGGTTATCATAGTAGTCGAATGTAAAATGACTTTAATCTGAATCGAAACTTAATGGTCCACATTAATATCTTTCGATTTCTTTTAGCTAGAAATAGAAGGCAAGGGAATGCTTGAACAATTTGATCGCTATCCACTCACGTTTGGTCCAACCCCTATAGAGAAGTTGAGCCGCCTTTCTGAGCATCTAGGAAACAACGTTGAGATCTTTGCAAAAAGAGAAGATTGCAACTCCGGGCTTGCATTTGGTGGCAACAAACTGCGAAAGCTTGAGTACATTATTCCCGATGCGATTTCCTCAAATGCAGACACATTGGTCACTATCGGAGGAATCCAATCTAATCATACTCGCCAGGTTGCAGCCGTTGCTGCAAAACTCGGATTCAAGTGTCACCTTGTCCAAGAGGGGTGGGTGCCATTTGAAGATGCAGTGTACGACCGTGTTGGCAACATACTGATGAGCCGAGTAATGGGTGCAGATATTGAGCTAGTTGATCAGGGATTCGATATTGGAATCCGCGAAAGCTGGACGAAAGCCCTAGAGGAGATCAAATCTAAAGGTGGCAAGCCATATCCTATTCCCGCTGGTGCATCGGTACACAAGCTTGGTGGACTCGGTTATGTCGGTTTTGCAGAGGAAGTACGCGCACAGGAAACGGAAATGCAACTCAAATTCGATTATATCATAGTATGTAGCGTCACGGGCTCCACTCAAGCCGGTATGATTGTGGGGTTTGCTGTGGATGATCGAGCTCAACGGGTAATTGGAATCGATGCCTCCGGCACGCCGAAAAAAACACGAGCACAGATACTTGATATAGCCCAGAATACAGCCAACCTAGTCAATTTGGAACAAGCTATAACTGCCGATGATGTCGTACTTAATGAGGACTACGCATACCCATGTTATGGCGTTCCATCCAACGAAACCAATGACGCTATTCGCCTTTGCGCACGCATGGAAGGAATGATGACGGACCCAGTTTACGAAGGAAAGTCGATGCAAGGACTGATTAATCTTGTTGAAAAACGCTTCTTTGAACCCGGGTCAAAAATACTCTACGCGCATCTCGGAGGAGTTCCAGCGATAAATGCGTACAGTTACACGTACCGAAATGGATAGGCTCGGATGCGGTCCCCAACTGCCATTTCATCAGAACCACATTAATGTTTCTGCGATGAGATGATTATGACATAAATACTATTATCGTTGGAGTAAGCTAAACCATCAAAGAACAGGCATAGAAATGCATCAAGACTTTCTCGAGAACCACCCAATTACTGGCAAGAAAAATATCAATGTTGAGAATGATCTACATGGTTCAGTTATTGTTCCTAATCGAATTCCAGTAGTCGATATGAGGCCTCTGTTACAGAGCGATGACCCAAAACCTGTAGCAGAAAAGATTCTGAGTGCCTGTCAGGATCTTGGGTTCTTTTATATCTATAACCACGAAATTGATCACTCGTTACAGACAGACTATTTATCTCAAGTAAAGCAGTTATTTTCGCTTCCTCTAGAGGAAAAAATGAAATTTGATGTGCGCACCTCAACAGCTCATCGCGGTTATTTCCCACTATATGGTGAGAATAATGACCCAGCCTCAAGTTTAGACCTGAAGGAAGGATTTGATGTGATGGCCGAACACAACCTCGACGATCCGCGGGTTGTTGCGAATCTGCCATTTCACGGCCCAAATCAGTGGCCTGAAAATCTTTCTCAATTTAAGAGTATTACGATGCGCTATTATAACTCTATGACAATTCTTGCAACGAGGCTTATGCAAGCCATTGCCGTAGCGTTAAAACTGCCAAGTGGATTTTTTTCCGACAAGCTCGATGGTCCTCTTGCGATGCTACGGATGCTGCACTACCCGTCACAGGCAGGTCAAGTTAACAAACAAGTTATAGGAACAGGAGCTCACACAGACTATGGATTATTAACCATACTGCTACAAGATATGAATCCCGGCCTTCAGGTTTATACCCCAGATGAAGGGTGGGTGACTGCTCCACCACTCGAGAAAACATTTGTTGTGAATCTGGGTGACGAGTTACAGCGTTGGAGTAATGATCAATTTAGGTCAACGCGACATCGAGTCATTAATGTTAGCGGCAAGGATCGATATGCCTCGCCATTCTTTTTTCATGCTGCATACGATACGGTGATCGATTGTTTGCCGAACTGTTGCAATGCAGACGGAACTTCAAATTACAGCCCTATAAGAGCTGGTGATTATATGTGGAGTCGTTTTCTAGCAACCTTCTCACACTACCAAAGTCCTGAGCTGAACCTACCCACCGAAAAGCAGGACTAGCTTAACAAACTACTCCAATACATTATCATGGCGAAGACACCCCCTCCAAAACACCATTTCTAACATCAACTGAATAACCCCTAATGACAGCGTTTTAGTTGTGACTTCAAGAGAAAGTGGTTTACAGGCCAAGCAGAGAAATACCCGGCGGGAATAGCTATAGCGAGTCCCAACCAGAACATTGAGTCAAACACTGACCCAACATTCACTCCTCCGACATACCAATCGACAGTGTTCATGGTAATTTCCATAACCCCTATAGAGATTACCTCACCCAGCCAGATAACTCTGAACGCACCGATTACATTAAGGCCGGAGGAAGATGCCAGGGACCACAGTGCTAACCCAAAACCACAAAGGTAGGCGAGTACCACGGCCAAAGTTACGGTGACAATTGCACTAAAACCACATGATACACCTATTATGAGTCCGGCGAGTTCACCAACAACACATCCCGAAAGACAGTGCAGTGTAACTCGCGCAGAGGTACGATAGGCAACATGCTTTCCCCGTGTATATGGGGCGTTTGGGTTTGCCGTCATAGCTCAATTGTATGTTCTGTAGCCTCGGAACATCCAGATAGGGATCTTGTATTATTGGACATATTTCTGTTCCTATAGAGGCACTAATTGTATAGAAGCAGCTGACTTTTTGAGCATCAAGAACTAACTCGTTGGCAGTAAACAGTTACGAATAGACTCTGCTAGAGAGCGGAGCAATGAAAAGTAAAGTTGAGGTCCATCCTCCAGCATAGCACCAAGTGGATCGATCATCCCAATTTGGATTTCAGTTCCTTCGGTAACCAAGGCCGCGAGGTTAGATTCATACTGTGGTTCGGTAAGCACACACGATATATGGGAACGCCGCGCCTTATCTCGAATCTTTCTGATCCTGTCAGCACCCGGAAGCACTTCCGGTAATACAACAATGGACTCTGCAGCTGATATTCCAAAGCGCTCAGTGAAATACCGATAAGCACTGTGGAAGGTAATAAATTTTCTACCTCCCAGACCTGACATTGCAATTTCTAACTCCTCGGTCAACCGACTGAGATTGGTTACCAAATCATTACCATTGTTTTCGTAAGTGGTAGCATTGTCAGGGTCAACAGCGCTCAACTCGATCACAATTCTCTTGACCAAAACCTTCGCATTTTCGGGATCTAACCAAATGTGAGCATCGAATATGCTGTGTTCGTCATGATCGTTGTGTTCGTCATGATCGTGTTGTGCATGGATATGGCCACCCTCGAGTGCCAACCTGTTCAATCCTTCTGTCTTTATCAACTCTACAGACCGTGCATTCGACGCAATATTCACAATTGGTTTCACAAGGAAAGCCTCTAGATCTCGCCCGATCCAGAAAACTAAATTTGCCTGTTCCAAGACATGTGCTTGGGAAGGTTTAAGAGAAAAATTGTGAGGTGAAGATGCTCCCGTGACAATAAGATCTGGTTTATAGACCCCCTCCATGACTGCAGACACAAGAGAGTGTACTGGCTTGATTGAGGTTACTACCTTTATCTTGGCGGCCGCAGGCCCTATGGTGATCACGAGCCCAAAAATCAAAAACAAACATGCTTTCAGAATTGACATTCGTCGTAAACCTCATGGTATGATATGTTATGTTATATGGTTACATCCATATATAATATAGTTAGATTCGGTGTTCAACAATTCAGTGTGCGGACCGATTGATGTTTATCCCTAAAAGTCCCCTTGCCTCCCTAGATGCAGCAGGGATCAATCGCGGCGGCCGTTGGCTTGTTCGCGGCGTTGACATGACTGTGGAGTCTGGAGAGATCGTGTCCCTCATAGGACCCAATGGCTCAGGCAAATCAACGACAGCTAAAATGATACTTGGTATACTTCCGCCCGATGAAGGAATAGCAAGCCGATACAGTCATCTGCGTGTAGGATATGTGCCACAGACAGTGTCCTTCGACTGGAGTCTTCCTCTTACTGTCGATCGTTTTATGAAGCTCACTGGTCGGGTTTCAAGCACAGACATTGACTGGGCACTATCTGAAACTGTTACTAGTCATTTGAGAAGAGAGGAAATGCGCACGCTATCGGGTGGTGAATTTCAACGCGTTATGTTAGCTCGATCGATTGTACGCAAACCAGATCTGTTAGTCCTTGATGAACCTATTCAGGGCATAGATTTTACTGGTGAGATTGCCATATACGAACTCATTAAGCGCATTCGAGACGAGCTTCACTGCGGTGTAATACTAATCTCCCACGACCTTCATGTTGTCATGGCGGCAACTGACCAAGTTATATGTTTGAACGGGCATGTTTGCTGCTCTGGCACCCCAGATCATGTCGCCTCAACAGCTGCCTACCGCGAGCTCTTCCATACTAGCGAGGACCAAACCCATGCATTATATAAACACCGACATGACCATAGGCATCTACCTGATGGCAGTGTGACAGATTATTATCATAAGTCAGACCAACACCATTCAGACTCTGTAAGTCCCCCTAATAGCCCTGATTAAAGAAACAAAGTAGAAAAACCATTGGCCGGATTGCTAGACGACTTCTTTATGCGCGCTCTCGTAGCTGGTGTTGGAATTGCAATTGTAGCAGGTCCTCTCGGCTGTTTTATCGTCTGGCGCAGACTAGCATTCTTTGGTGATACAATATCACATGCGGCACTTCTTGGAGTTGCACTTTCTTTGTTGATCAACAGCAGTACCACCTTGGTAGTATTCTTGGTTTCCGCCTTTGTCGCACTATCTCTTCTATTAATCCAGAAGCGCACAATACTGCCCGCCGATTCCGTACTAAGCCTACTTTCCCACTCTACCTTAGCACTAGGGTTGGTAGTTCTTGGATTTATCAGCTGGGTGCGGGTGGACATCATGGGGGTGCTATTCGGTGATATCTTGGCAACATCGGTAACTGATATACTAATCATCTATATCGGAGGCCTCACAGCTCTTATTGCACTTGCTATTATCTGGCGACCGTTATTCGCGGCAACAGTTGACCGGGAAATAGCAAAAGCTGAAGGTATGAACCCTGACCGTGCCAATATCATTTTTGTCTTTCTAATTGCGTGTGTTATCGCTATATCGATAGAGATTATTGGAGTGCTCCTCATCACGGCAATGCTAATCATACCTGCAGCGGCAGCGCGTCGATTCTCCAGCAGCCCAGAACAAATGGTCGTTATTTCCGGACTGATTGGATCTGCGTCGGTTATTGGTGGATTATTTGGTTCTCTCACATGGGACACACCCTCAGGGCCGACTATTGTAGTAGCAGCGCTCGCGTGTTTTCTTGTTAGCTTGTCACCTCTGGCAAACATATTAGTTCTTAAAAAGGCACCACATTCCTGATATGTAGAGAATAAGAAGGATAAGAACTATGACCCACCGCTCTGGTAAACACCCAAAACTTACAAATAATGAATTTCTTGTGATGGAAACTCTGTTAAATTTCCACGGAGCCCTTAGTGCCTACACAATTCTCGATCAACTTAGAGAATCCGGATTTCGTGCACCTCTTCAGGTATATAGGGCGCTCGACAAATTACTCGAGTATGGAATGGTACACCGAATAGAGAGCAAGAACGCTTTCATAGCCTGTCAATGCCCTGATGACAAAAGCCACGCTAGGGTAGCCTTTACTATCTGTGAATCATGTGGAGATGTTTCAGAGATTTTCGATAATGCTTTTGACAAACACCTTGAAAACCTAGCTAACACCAACGGTTTTGTGCCTAGAAAATCAACTGTAGAACTTAGTGGCTTCTGTAGTACCTGCGGTTAACCTCCGCAATAGCACCCTTCCTGAAGTGGTACCAAAACTCCAGTTTCCGTCCAACCTTATCCTCATCGCCTCCATCAGTTTAACGCGCCAATATCGTGGTTATCACCAGTATGCCCTTAGTCGGAGGTGCTTGCCCGTTTAGTCCCAGACATGAAAAAACTTATAAAAAATATTGCCGTGCTTTCGATCTGTCAGGGTCTTGTTATGACCAATGGTGCAATCTTAATCACTGCAAGCAGCCTCGTTGGGTACACGCTAGCGACTCAAAAAACTTTAGCTACATTGCCCGTTTCAACGGCCATGATCGGCACGCTAATTGGTACAATTCCAGCCTCTCTTTGGATGCGTCGCATTGGACGCCGTTTTGGCTTCATGACTGGTGCAGCCTTTGGAATCATGGGCGGTATGATTGCTTCAAGCGCCATCTGGATTGCTGATTTCTGGCTGTTTTGTTTAGGTACAGCTTTCCTTGGTATCTACAACGCTTTTGGCCAATATTATCGATTTGCTGCCGCTGATAGCACAAACGAGGACTTTAAGTCCCGAGCAATTTCCTTAGTAATGGCCGGAGGTCTGATGGCAGCATTTCTTGGTCCCGCGAGTGCTGGCTGGACAAAAGACTTATTGGACCCGTTGACCTTTCTTGGTACCTACCTATCTATCGTCATCCTTGCAGCCCTGGCCATCCTGATTCTAATCCCATTAGATATTTCAGGACTCAGCCCGAACGATCGATCTCATAGTGGTCGTTCGCTAATTAATATTGCCCGGCAACCGGCCTTCTTAGTCGCTATGACTGCCGCCATGATTGGATATGGCGTTATGAGTCTGGTGATGACAGCAACACCTCTTGCAATGGTTAGCCATGGCCATACCTTCAGCAATGCAACTATCGTTATTCAATGGCACATTGTTGGAATGTTCGGCCCCTCATTTTTTACGGGCCACCTGATTCGCCGTTTTGGAGTCCTTAACGTAATGTTGGCAGGATCTATATTTCTCTGCATTGCCACCACCTTTAGTGTCTTAGGAACCGACTTTATTAACTACTGGATTGGGCTGTTCAGCCTTGGGTTAGGTTGGAATTTCCTGTTTATCGGTGGCACCACACTTCTAACTGAGTGTCACACCGAATCTGAAAAGAGCAAGGTTCAGGCTCTCAATGACTTCTTCGTCTTTGGCACCGTCGCTCTAGCGTCTCTTGGTGCCGGAACACTTTTGCATCTATTCGGTTGGACAATACTAAACCTTGGCGCACTGCCCTTCATAGCCTTCACTTCAATGGCTACTGTTTGGCTCGCTTTACATCGCTATCGCGCTAGAGATATTGGACAGTGAAATGATTCACATATCGTCAGCACTGCTAGTTTCAAAAACCCCAGATCAGACAAAGTCTCCACATTCAAACTAATCTAGTCTCCCGATAATAAACGTAGAGGCCAGAGGCAATTACAATGAAAATCCCAATCCAAGCTAGCAGGTCTGGGAAATCATCAAAAAAGATTAAGCCAAGAACGGTTGCGCCAACAATTTCTAGATAGAGGAATGGTGCAATTTGCGCTGTTCCAATTCGACTTGCGGCAAAAGCTATTAACATGTGTCCAACTGTCGCTATGATTGCAAGACAAATCAGTAACGACCAATCAAACCTATCTGGTAGCACAATAGTTAGAAACCGCACGTCAACGAACAGACCAATTATTAACGCCCCTGTCAAAAATATTCCGCCGAACAAGCCAGCGTAAAACTGCATTGAGATTGCATTGGACACCTTACCTCCATCTGCAAGCTTTCTAGTCAACAACATATAAAAAGCAAAGCCGAATGCTGCACAGGCAGGCAATAATGATGTCGCACCAAAGTCAGTATAGCTTGGCTGAATTATCAAAAGAGCACCGCAAAGACCCGCTATTATTGCACTAATACGGCGCCAGCCAATTGATTCTCCTAAAAAGAATGCTCCCAACAGTGTAAGTATAAGGGGACTGATAAAAAAGATGGCAGCAACGTTAGCTAACGGCATTACAACAAGAGCCATTACAAAGGCCACCCAAACACCCGCCATCAAAACTCCACGCGAAACATGTATCCATATTGGCCCATCTACGGAAAAACCATAGTGGATAACAAAGGGAAGAAGGAATATGGTCTGAAGAATATGTCTAAACCAGGCAATTTCAGCTGCAGAAATGTTGTCAGAAAGGCCTTTTGCGATTGCATCAATCGCCGGCAACATCAGAAATGCCAACGTGATAGATAGAAAGCCCCCGCCCGTCCCACTCTTGCCAAAAGTTCTTTTTGTTTCCACCAATTTTCCTATCGGCTGAGAAAACGAGGGCCTTTGCAAGTGGCTAACACCGATGTTTAACCAAGTCGTCCGTCGTTTCCCCAATAGTGCCTATCGTTAGTAATCAGCTAAGCCCGTGATTATATGGTGGGCGCACTAGGACTCGAACCTAGGACCCGCTGATTAAGAGACAGCTCTTTTTTCATCATATCCGATATCTTCCTGATCACGAATGATCACTTATGATAACGTAAGTCGTTGTAAATAGGAATTACTTTTGATTTCCACTTCCAGATGATGTAGTCTTTCGCGAGCAATGATATCCAGAGACATGCATCGAATATCATACACAGGGCATACATGAGCCTTCATGCCTAGTGCAAATATAAAGATGATGGTCATTTTATTTGATAATATACAGCGACTCAAACAACATAACGACAAAACCATTAATGCCATAACGAAGTTCAGACTAAATGCGACGAAACCAGATAATTTTATAGAAGAGAGTTCCCACCACACTTCTCCAAAATTAGCCCAGCCATGCGTATTGCCCGCATCAGATAACATAGAGGCTTTGAAGCTGTTGATGCAGGCTTATCAACTCCGGGCAATCCAAAATAAAGGCCACCCCTTTGCCGATTGCTTTCCAGCTTTCAGGCTTTAGCTGAAAGGGGATGGTTTTACCGGCAATTTCCTTTAATCCACTTTGGATTTCAGATAGTTGTTCGCCTGGCAAAGCATGAAAGAGGGTGAGGTGCGCCTTCAGGTAATTCCGCTCCGGAGGAAAATATTCCTCCCGCAGCTTATTAAAGAACAGCTCTGCTTCAGGATTGAGCTTTAAGGTTAGGATGAGCGGCCGCTTATCCAAAAGGATTAGTCCAGGAAGTGCTCTGCGGGAGTGAACTCCATACCAAAGGCATCAGCCACCCCTTCATATACGATCTTGCCCTCCACTATGTTGAGCCCCTTTAGCAGGTCACGGTTTTCGCGGCTGGCTTGTTTCCATCCCTTATTCGCTACCTTTAAGATGTAAGGTATCGTAACGTTGGTCAGGGCCAGGGTAGAGGTAAAGGGTACCGCTCCCGGCATATTGGCCACCCCGTAGTGTAGCACATCCTCAATTATAAACGTAGGCTCTTCATGGGTGGTGGGCTTGGAGGTTTCCACACAACCACCCTGATCTACCGCCACATCCACGATCACCGTACCCGGGCGCATTTCTTTCAGCATATCCCTGGTGATCAGCTTGGGTGCCTTGGCCCCGTGGATCAGCACCGCACCGATGATCAGGTCATGATCACGTATAAGCTTGCGGATGGTATACTCACTGGAATAATTGGTGACCACATGGTCCGGTAAAATATCGTTCACATAACGCAGGCGGTCCATATTCACATCCAGTACGGTAACCTGAGCACCCAGGCCGGAGGCCATTTTAGCGGCCTGCACGCCCACAATACCGGCTCCCAGGATCAGTACCTTACCTGGAGGCACTCCCGGTACACCGCCTAAGAGTACACCACGTCCCTTTACCGGTTTTTCCAGGTAGCGGGCTCCTTCCTGTATAGCCATCCTGCCGGCTACCTCGCTCATGGGAATAAGCAGGGGCAGGCTGCGATCATCGCGCTCCACGGTTTCATAGGCTATACATATAGCACCACTTTTCACCATAGCCTCTGTCAACTCCTGGCTGGAAGCAAAATGGAAATAGGTGAAGATGATCTGACCCTTACGGGCACGGGAGAGTTCTTCTTGAATAGGTTCCTTTACCTTGATGATCATTTCGGCACGCTTCCATAACTCTTCCACATCCTCCAGTATGGTGGCTCCGGCCTCCACGTATTCATGGTTGGAAATACCGCTGCCATTACCGGCTCCTTTTTCGATCAGCACTTCGTGTCCGTGCTTGGTAAGCTCGTACACACCGGCTTCGGTAAGGGCCACCCGGCTTTCATTGTTCTTTATCTCTTTGGGAACTCCAATGATCATCTGCTAAAATTTTGGGATAATGTTAAAATGACAAAAAAGCGGGCTCAGTGTTTATTGGTAAGCCTGATTATGCACATTTTTTACCGCTCTCCCCGAAGGATCATTCTGGTTCCGGAAGGACTCATCCCAGGCCAGGGCCTCAGCCGTACTGCAGGCTATCGAAGGAATGGAAGGAACGCATTGTGCGGCCGCATCCGAAGGGAAATGCTCGCTGAAAATACTGCGGTAATAGTATTCTTCCTTGCCGGACGGAGTGTTTATCGGAAAGCGGAAGGCCGCATTCTGCATATCCTGGTCGCTCACCTGCTTGTTCACAAAATCCTTGAGGGAGTCTATCCAACTGTAGCCCACACCATCGGAGAACTGTTCTTTTTGTCGCCACGCCACA
>CAJWJK010000012.1 GCA_913041535.1 uncultured Alphaproteobacteria bacterium | reverse complement strand
AAATGCTGGTTCATCCATGGCCATTAAACGCGCTGTTTCCTGTGTTTCAGCACTCCATACAATCGATAGTTCTTGTGAGTCTGCCAGCGGCAAAAACGCTACTGGCCCCGTTGGCAAGAAATGTTGCCATGCGGTATGTTGATGGGACTCGGAACAACGGAGCGTCGCAACAATAACCCCCTTCAAGACACCCAATTCTGGACGGACAATAAATATTGGTGGCCAGCCGGGCTACAATTTCTTCGCTGAGACTACTAATACATCAACAGACTGCTTTCACGCACTCAAGAAACACATAGGCATACTCCATACGGATACTAAGAAAGTCATTGTAGCTAGCCATACCGAGTCAAGTCGGAATCGACTTCAACGCATGCTTACCAAAAACGGCATCCATAATACCGTTGCAGTCAATAATTGGCATGAGGCATTAAATCTTTCCAACGCTCAAATTGGCCTAGCCTTATTGGCGTTAAAGCAAGGCTTTGTGACCAACAAATTTGCAGTAATTGGTGAGCAGGATATCCTCGGCCCAAGAATCAACAGAACCCCGAGACGCCCCCGACGCGCAGAGCACTTTATCAGTGAATTATCGAGCGTGAGCCAAGGTGACCTTGTGGTACATATCGACCATGGTATTGGTCGATACATTGGCCTACAAACGATTGATGTTAACGCAGCTCCCCACGATTGCTTATGTATTACATACGAAGGGGGAGATAAATTGCTGGTTCCAGTTGAAAATATTGAAGTGCTCTCGCGTTACGGTTCGCCCGACACAACAGCCCCTCTCGACAAACTTGGAGGCGCTGCCTGGCAAGCCAGAAAAGCTAAAGCCAAGCAAAGAATACGGAAAATTGCAGGTGAACTTATTAAAGTTGCCGCCGAAAGATCGATACGCGAACTACCGCCCGTGAAGTTAGCAATAGATCCCTATCAAGAGTTTTGCGCCCGCTTCCCATATCACGAAACCGAAGACCAAATAAATGCTATAGCAGACGTATTCGATGACTTAGCTACAGGGAAACCACTTGATCGCCTAATCTGTGGTGACGTTGGATTCGGAAAGACTGAGGTGGCCCTAAGGACCGCATATGCTATCGCTATGAATGGACAACAAGTCGCTATAATCACTCCGACTACATTGTTGTGCCGTCAACACCTGCATACGTTTAGAAATCGGTTTTCTGGCCTGCCTATTCGTATAGCTCAATTATCTCGATTGGTCGGAAGCAGTGAAGCAAGAGAGACCCGGCAAGGAATTGCTAGCGGCGAAATTGACATTATCATTGGAACTCACTCGCTGTTGGGAAAAACGATCAATTTTGCCAATTTAGCCTTGGTAATTGTGGATGAGGAACAGAAGTTTGGTGTAATTCACAAAGAGCGACTAAAAACGCTTCGAAATAATGTTCATGTACTTACACTAACTGCCACACCCATTCCAAGAACATTGCAAATGGCTATGAGCGGTATACGCGAGTTGAGTCTAATTGCTACACCTCCCGTAGATCGGCTATCCATACACACATTTATTTTGCCATTTGACCCAATGTCCATTCGGGACGCGTTAATTCGTGAAAATCGACGCCAAGGTCAAAGTTTTTTTGTCTGCCCCCGTATATCAGACATTAAGGATGCCGAAAGTTTCCTCAAAGAATGGGTGCCCGAACTTTCTGTTGGTATTGCACATGGCCAACTGACGCCAGGAGAACTAGATTCAGTCATGCACTCATTCTATGAAAATAGAGTCGATATTTTACTTTCTACAAATATTGTTGAATCGGGCCTCGACCTACCCGATGCAAATACACTGATAGTGTATCGCGCGGACCGTTTCGGACTATCGCAACTCTATCAATTGCGGGGACGTGTTGGCCGAGATAAACGCCGCGCTTACGCCTATCTCACTTTGTCTCCCCGTATTTCACCAACCGCAACAGCAGAACGTCGCTTGCAAGTGATGCAGTCGCTAGATGAACTCGGGGCAGGATTCAGCCTAGCTAGTCACGACTTAGATATCCGAGGCGCTGGGAATCTATTGGGAAGCGAACAGTCGGGACATATCCGTGAGGTGGGTTTTGAACTCTATCAGCAGATGTTAGAAGAAGCAGTAACAACTCTACGTTCAAATGAACCCAATACAGAAGTAGCAATATCAAACAACTGGTCCCCGCAAATCTCTGTTGGCGTTGGTGTGTTAATTCCAGAAACTTACGTTAAAGACCTATCGGTCCGCCTCGGTTTGTACCGAAGGTTGTCCCGCTTAAGCTCTCTTGATGAGATTGAAGAAATGAAGAATGAGTTAGCTGACCGATTTGGCCCCTTTCCAGATGAAGTTAATAATCTGCTTGAGATTGTTGCTATCAAGTTTCTTTGTCGAATTGCAAGTATTGAAAAACTCGATGCTGGCCCAAAAGGTCTCACCTTGAGCTTTCGTAATAATTCATACCCAAATCCAGCCGGATTAATTGAGTACATCAACGTTAATGCCCATTATGTAAATCTAAGAGCGGATCATAAATTGATTTTTCGGCGGAGCTGGGAGCAAACAACGGATCGACTTAAAGACATCCGAATGATAGCGCAAAAACTTGCCAAGTTGGCCGTGTAGCACAGATCGCTTCACTTTTACCGGAACAATGTGATGAAAAACTATGTGATTGCCACAATTCCTGGAGACGGAATTGGAAAAGAAGTGATGTCAGAGGGAATTCGTGTTTTAGAGGCCATAGGAAAAGTCTATGGGATCACATTTAGTTGGAAGTGGCACGATTGGGGGTGTGATTATTACCACCGAACGGGCGTCATGATGCCGGATAACGCCTTGCAAGAACTTTCTGACTCTGACGCTATATATTTGGGAGCCGTTGGCCATCCCTCAGTGCCAGACCATATATCTTTGTGGGGCCTCTTAATTCCTATTCGGCGAGGTTTTGACCAATACGCCGTGGTACGCCCATGCCGGCTCCTGAAAGGTAATCAACCTCCTCTATCAAGAAATAAGTTGGTTGATATTGACTTTGTAGTCGTTCGTGAAAATGTTGAAGGTGAATATTCAGATATTGGCGGGCGTTTATACGAAGGCACCCAAAATGAAATGGTGGTTCAACAATCCGTTTTCACCCGAACTGGCGTTGACCGAATTCTTAACTATGCGTTTCGATTAGCCGAGCGTCGTCCGAAGAAGCATGTCACCTCCGCAACAAAGTCTAATGGAATAATCCATACTATGCCTTACTGGGACGAGCGGTTTAAAGAGGTAGCCAAATGCTATCCACATATCACTTGTAACCAATTTCATATCGACATCCTTGCAGCTCATTTCGTTCAGAACCCGGACTGGTTCGATGTTGTAGTTGGTTCTAATCTATTTGGTGACATACTGTCTGATTTAGGACCAGCAGTCACTGGAAGCATTGGAATAGCTCCATCAGCCAATATTAACCCCGAAAGAGATTATCCCTCAATGTTTGAACCGGTACACGGATCTGCCCCAGACATTGCCGGCCAAGGTCTCGCAAATCCGATTGGACAAATCTGGTCAGGAGCTATGATGCTTGAACACCTGGGGGAATCCGATGCTGCGAGAACTATCGTTAGAGCAATAGAAATCGTAGTTGAGGAAGGCAATTCACTAACGCCAGACATGGGGGGCACCTCTCTAACCTCAGACCTCGGAAATGCGATCATTGCTGCACTTTGATTATAAACGAATAGACGTCATGTATTGTGTTATGGTGGATTTTCGCTGAAGAGCCATCCGATGGCTTGACGTAACAACAACTTGGCGTCTCTACTAGAGATAATGAAAAGGCATAAGATTGCAATCATACCCGAGCGGTTTAACATAAGTGAAAAAATGGTTACACAGTTCTGTGCATTAAACACCGTTACATCCTTTAGGATACCAGGAGATATATAGGTGCTGCAGTTAATTGTTCAGATCGCCGTCGATGCTATTAGTTTGGGAAGTCTACTAGCACTCACTGCCCTTGGTATTGGTCTGATCTTTGGGATCATGCGATTGATTAATTTCGCGCATGGAGATTTCATCATGCTTGGCGCTTACGCACTTATAGTGCCATCAGCAGCCGATGCGGCAATGATGTTTATCGGAGTTTGGCCCGCGCCTATCCTGGTAATAAGTGTTATTGCTATTCTGATCGTAGTGGCATTAGCCTCTGAACGTATAGCTTTTCGACCCTTGCGAACGGCTGACCCTTCAATTCTATTAATTACTTCATTTGCTTTAAGCTTCTTTTTTCAAAACCTGGTTCTGATGGTTTACTCAGGAAGGCCTAAGGGTGTTCCACTATGGCCTGACTTGGTAAAGCCAATATATCTTGGTCCGATCCGAGTTCCTGAACTTCACATCATCACTGTATGCGTTACACTAGCGCTATTAGTATTGCTTGTTCTATTTCTGAAGAAAACGACCATTGGGGTACAGATGCGTGCTGCATCTGAGGATTTTCGCATGGCACAACTCCTCGGTGTGCGTGGCAATCGCGTTATCGCGGCAGCTTTTGCCATTAGTGGTCTTTTGGCAGCGGTGGTTTCACTATTGTTTGTTTCACAAACAGGAACGCTTTCTTTTAAGATGGGCGTTCCACTGGTTCTCTTTGCTTTCGTTGCCACAGTCGTTGGTGGAATGGGAAGTTTAGTAGGAGCCGTACTTGGCGGATTTGTTGTGGGAGTTTCAAGCATTGTCTTCCAAGCCATTCTCCCGATGGAAATGCGCATGAATGATGATGCTTGGGTTTTTGCCCTTGTTCTATTGATTCTTTTGGTTCGCCCCGGCGGCCTCGTATCCGTCAAAGCTCTCCAAGAGCGAGTCTGAGGGGCTACACACAATGGACTCTCGTCACATCACCGCGATAATACGTTTTTTGTGGACCCCACTCATCCTTTCATTCATTGTTTTAACAATTGTCCTGATTGTGTGGGCCAGTGGCGACAGTGTGGTCGCCCGTACCATTACAGACGGACTAATTCGTACGGTGCTAGTAATTGGACTATACATATTTATCGGAAACTCTGGTGTGCTCGCGTTTGGACACATCGCGTTCATGTTAATTGGAGGATATGCAGTTGCTTGGTTGACAATGTCGCCGTTCAAAAAAAGCTTTGCTCTGGACTTACCAGCCATCCTAGCTGATAACCAGTTCCCTCTTTTCCCGTCCGCCATTGCGGCCGGTTTATTGCCAGCTATTGTTGCCTTTATCGTTGGCATTCCAATCATGCGTCTTTCTGGAATAGCTGCTTCAATTGCCACTTTTGCCGTACTTGCAATCTTTTATACGATTTACTCGAATTGGGACTCATGGACGTTTGGTGCCAGCACGTTGGTTGGCATTCCATTATACGTCAACATGTGGGTTGCCCTCGGGTGGACGGTCTTCGCTATATTCACAGCATACCTTTACCAGCAGACTAAATATGGCCTAGCTTTACGATCATCGCGTGAAGACGAGGTAGCAGCCCGTGCGGCCGGTATCAATATTCCCGTCCAACGTTTAATTGCATTTGTGTTAAGCGCGTTTTTTATGGGTATAGCAGGTGTTCTACAAGCTCACTTTCTTGGATCTTTAATTGTTAATGGATTCTGGTTAGGAATAACTTTTCTATCCCTAGCAATGCTAATAGTCGGTGGACAGCGAAGCTTAACCGGTGCAGTTGTTGGCGTTATAGTCGTATCAACAATTGTGGAATTATTAAGACAGGTAGAGGCTGGCATTCAGTTTGGTAATTTTGAATTCTCTCTTCCTGGCGGGTTTCAGGAACTCGGTCTAGCAGTCCTAATGATTGTTATTCTTATATACCGACCATGGGGAATAATGGGTGGCCATGAAGTGCCTTGGCCATTTGGTCACGGCAAACGCATTTTAGCGGGAGGATTTGCACTTGCCCCTCCTCTACCGAAAGATGAAAGAAAATAGGAGCGTTATAGTGACTGCCAGTGCACCTATCGTAATCACCGAAAACGCTAGCAGTGATAAGCTTGAAGTTTTTGACGTTTCTGTGGACTTTGAAGGCCTTAGAGCTATTGATGATGTTACCTTATCCATTAACAATCGTGAAGTTTTTGGCCTTATCGGCCCAAATGGCGCAGGCAAAACAACACTAGTTAATGTTTTAACAGGTTTCCAAAAACCAACAACTGGACGGGTGTTGCTAGGCGGGAGAGATGTTACAGGATGGACGCCACATAAACTTGGGCGAAACGGTTTATCACGTACTTTTCAAGCCGTACGCCTGTTTAGAGATTTGCCGGTGGTAGAAAACCTTGAAATAGCCGCCATTGGCACGGGGCTGGGGCGTCGCGAAGCATCAAAACGCTCTATCGAAATCTTAAAATGGATGGACTTTGAACATAAGGCCTTTGATCAAGCGGATACTTTACCTTACGGGGAAGAACGCCGTGTCGGTATTGGGCGCGCCCTTGCGATGGCACCGAGATTTGTCCTTTTGGATGAGCCAGCGGCCGGTCTTAGCGATGCCGAATGTGATGACTTGATGTCGATAATCTCAAAAATACCAAGCAATTTTGGCTGTGGTGTTCTCCTGATTGAACATAACATGCGTGTTATTATGGGAGTCTGTGAGCGTATTCACGTCATTGATAGCGGTAAAACTATCGCCCAAGGAAGCCCTTCCGAAATCCAAAACAACCCAGATGTTATTCGCGCCTATTTAGGATCTAAAACGGAGTGAAAAGTGCTCGAAGTTGAAAACCTTCATGTCCATTACGGTCGCACCCCTGCCGTTCGCGGCGTGTCTCTAGATGTTAAAGAAGGTGAAATCGTATGCGTCGTTGGCCCCAACGGGGCTGGAAAATCAACAACCTTGTCCACAATTGCTGGAACACAAGCTCCAACAGAAGGTTCCATTCGGCTTGGTGACAATTCAGTTGTTGGTCGCTCTCCTGAGAATATTGCCCGCATGGGAATCTCACTCGTTCCTGAAGGTCGACACGTCTTTACTCAACTAACAGTGGAAGAGAATATTCGCCTAGGCACGGCCGTGCGCAAAGACAGAGATCAAATCGAAAGTGACTTTGAGGAAATGCTTCAACATTTTCCGTTTCTCTCGGGAAGACTGAAAACGCCTGGCGGCAAACTTTCCGGTGGCGAACAGCAACAGCTCGTAATTGCCAGAGCTTTAATGACACGACCACAGATAATACTGCTTGATGAGCCTTCTCTGGGTTTAGCTCCTATTATTGTGGATACGGTTTATAGCATTCTTCATGCTCTCCGTGATCAAGGCATAACGCTTCTAGTGGTTGAACAAAGTACTCACCGCGCACTTGAAAATGCAGACCGAATATATGTATTAAGGCGGGGTCAAATCGAATTACATGGTAAAAGCGCTGACCTCACCGACACTGAACTCGAACGCGCATATTTTGGTTTTGATGAGCAAGAGTCAACCTCCCAAGGCACTACATCCTAATCTGTCATTTTCAAATCTTCCCATCCTGAAACATACCTCATGAGGGAATGTAGCAAGCTCCGTTTACGTGAAGAGTTTCCCCTGTTATGAACGTGGAATCATCCGAGCATAAAAAGGCAATCGCACTTGCTATTTCTTCTGGATGGGCTAGTCGCTGGTACGGAGATTCATCCCGCAACATTTTCAGTACGTCCTCAGGAAGCTCACCAAGCATCTCTGTGTTTACCATTCCTGGAGACAGTCCATTACAGCGAATCCGAGGGGCCTCTTCTCGTGCCAAACTGCGACTAAATGTTAGCACACCAGCTTTCGTAGCAGCATAGGCTGAATGGTCAATAGCACCACGATGTGCAGCGGTTGATGCAATATTAACTATTGCCCCGCCATCCTTAAGGATAGGGAGAAACGCTCTGCACATAAAGAAAACGCTATCAAGGTTGGCAGCTACAACCTCGCGCCAGATCTCATCACTCATCGTTGATACGGGGGCCATTCGAAGTACAGCCGCGTTATTAACAAGGAAGTCTGCGTGTCCAAATCGCTCTTTGCATGCTGATGCAAAACGATTACATTCAGACGATGAAGTAAGGTCTACTTGTGAAAGTAAACTCCGACTGCTATTTGGATCAAACTCCCGAACAAACTCTTTTATCTTTTCATCATTCCTATACGAAAGCACTAACTTTGCACCACAGTCGTAGAAGTATTTGGCCGTAGCACGACCTATGCCCCCACTCGACCCAGTAAGCACCAAAACTTTGTCCGAAAAATCATAGTTGGCCATGAAAATTCTCCCAACTGAATTATGCAGAAATAGCTGTATCCATTTATTGCAAAAAAGGCTCCATACACATCATTATGTTATGCTTTGTACATTACAGTTGATAGGCATTAAACGTTGACCCACGTTGAAGTCAAATTTGCGATCGGTGACCTAGTTTATCACTTGAAGTACCAATATAGGGGCGTCATCTTCGACGTTGATGGGAACTTCTGTGGAAGCGATCAATGGTATGATGAGGTAGCAAAATCAAAACCACCAAAAGATAAACCCTGGTACCACATCCTCCCCGATGGACAATCTCATTCGACCTATGTATCGGAGCAACATTTAACCTCCGATACCAGTAGTGCCCCAATTAACCACCCAGCATTAAAGCATTTCTTTTGCTCACTGAGCAAAGGTCGATACCTATCCCGATTGGAGAAAATCTAAAAACTCCCCGCGCACTCATTTCTCTTTGACGTCCAGCACACGAATCCCTCGCCATATTGTTCCAAAGAAAATACTCAGTTACCCAAATACTGGCATCGTGACGGTAAAGTGGACTGCACACTTTTACATTAACTATGATTGAATAGTTAACAAGGGTGATACAAGTAATATTTAGACTATATACTTACTGCTGTATGATTTGTGGTGCCAGATTTTTTTCAGGATTAATTGTAAACATGTTAGAAATTAGAAACGGCCTTTGCGATACCATCGGTAATACACCGCTTATCAGACTACCTAGGATATCCGAAGAAACTAAATGCGAGATCTACGGCAAGGCGGAATTTATGAATCCGGGTGGTTCCGTCAAAGATCGTGCAGCGCTTTATATTGTGAGGGATGCAGAGGAAAAAGGCCTTCTTCGACCCGGTGGTACGATTGTCGAAGGCACCGCTGGTAATACTGGTATTGGCCTAACGTTAGTCGGCAATGCGCTAGGCTACCGAACTGTTATAGTTATACCAGAAACCCAAAGCCAAGAAAAAATTGAGATGCTGCAGCTGTGCGGTGCGGAAGTGATTACTGTGCCCGCAGCACCTTATGATGATCAAAATAATTACATTAGATACTCGGGCCGCCTAGCAGAGAAGCTCAATGAAACAGAACCGAATGGCGCTATTTGGGCTAATCAGTTTGACAATATTGCTAACCGCCGCGCACATCTGGAGGGAACCGGACCCGAAATTTGGCGACAAACCCAAGGTGAAATTGATGGTTTTACCTGCTCTGTTGGCACCGGCGGTACGATCGGTGGTGTTAGCATGTATCTGAAAGAGCAAAGAAAGAATATTGTTATTGCTTTAGCTGACCCGATGGGAGCATCCCTGTATAGCTATTATACTAGTGGACAATTGGAATCTAATGGCGATTCAATTATGGAAGGAATAGGACAATCTAGAGTGACAAAAAATCTTGACTCTGTAGAAATTGATCAAGCCTTTGAAATACCTGATCAAGAAGCCTTGCCAATTATTTTTGACCTATTACGCGATGAAGGCCTATGCCTAGGAGGATCTAGTGGTATCAATATCGCATCAGCAATAAGACTTGCCCAAACGTTAGGCCCAGGCCACACCATCGTCACAATTCTCTGTGATCTAGGAACCCGATACCAAAGCAAAATATTTAACCCCGAGTTCCTATCAAACAAAAGACTGCCTTACCCAAATTGGTTGAGAACAGATGAACATGACTGACCTTATTTATCAACACGATGCATATACAAAAAGTTGCGATGCCACAGTTATTAACCATACCACCGATGGAATCGAGCTTAATCAGACAGTATTTTACCCGATGGGGGGCGGCCAACCCGGTGATACTGGAATGTTGAGCAAGGCGGGTGATCCACCTTGCTCTATTGAAATTATCGACACAAGAAAATCCGGTGAACACAATAGAGTGCTCCATATTCCGTCTCAAGATGCCCCACAACTGCCAGTGGGTAGCAAAGTAATCGCTGAAATTAATTGGCCAAGACGTCATCGATTGATGCGAGTGCATAGTTGTCTCCATCTTCTATCGGCTGTACTCCCTTTTCCTGTAACTGGTGGACAGGTTAGCGATGGGAAAGGACGTCTAGACTTTGACATACCAGACTCAATTCTGGATAAATCACATATTACGGATAAATTAAATGCACTCATTGAATCTGGACATCCTATTACCAGTGAGTTTATCGATGAGGCCGAGCTGGCGGCCAAGCCAGAATTAATCAAGACAATGGCTGTTAAACCACCTCGAGGAGCCGGCCATATACGATTAGTTAGAATCAAGAACCTCGACCTTCAACCATGTGGAGGAACGCATGTACGCTCAACTGACGAAATAAGTGAGGTGTTGATTACCAAAATCAAAAAAAAAGGCCGCCAAAATCGTAGAGTGTCTCTCCAGCTATTAGGTGTGCAGAGTGAACAAGCCACAAATTCCTGCCGTTATTAGCACTTCATGGCTACACGATCATTTATTCGACCCAGGAATCCGTATTATCGATGCCTCTTGGTCTCTTCCTATTACCAAACGTGACAACAAGGGGGACTTTTTAAAAGCACACATTCCAACCGCCCAGTATCTTGACATCGATGATATTTCTGACCACGAGGTTTCTCTGCCACACATGCTTCCAAACAAGCAACACTTTGAGCGATGTGTTGGCGCTTTGGGGGTCTCTAATTCTGACCACATAATCTCGTATGACAACACTGGTCTATATAGCGCGGCCCGTGTTTGGTGGATGTTCCGTATCTTTGCTCACACTAAGGTATCAGTACTTGATGGTGGATTCCCAAAATGGCAACGTGAGAAGCGCCCAGTAGAGAGTGGGTTCCGTTCACCCGCAACACAGGATTACCAAGCTGGTAATCAGAATACTCGGATGGTCCGCACAATAGAAGAGGTGCGTGCGGCTATTGAAGACAACTCGGAGCATATTGTTGACGCCCGAAGTAAAGGTCGTTTTGAAGGAACTGAGCCAGAGGTGAGACCTGGAGTGAGGTCCGGACATATACCGAACAGTATTAACCTTCCCCACGAAAGGCTGCTTGCCCGCGATGGAACACTCCTGCCTGTAGAAAAAATACGATCCATATTTTTGGCTGCAGGTGTTGATCTTAATAAGCCCGTTGTGACAAGTTGTGGTTCTGGAATCACTGCGGCCGTGCTAACGCTCGGACTCTATAGTCTTGGTATCGATAACACCTCACTCTATGACGGAAGCTGGTCTGAATGGGGAAGTCTGCCAGATAAAAACCTTGAGCGTTAACACTGTGCCAAAAAAGATAAAGAGCACGAAAACGCCTTTAGAGGCTGTAATCACGTACCTACAGATGCAAGAAAAGCCACAGTTACCACCACTTCTCGCGCCAACTGGTATAAAACTCGCACTGATGCAAGTTCAACACCCTTCGATCGCATACTACCGATTTTTGTACTGCACTGTTGGAAAATCTTATCATTGGAGCGACCGAAATGAATTAAGTGATTCTAAACTGAAACGAATTATTGAGCACGAACTTGTCGAAATATACGTACTCTATGTAAGTGGATCACCAGCAGGCTACGCTGAACTTGACCGTAGATTCAAACCTGAGATTGAGTTGTGCTATTTTGGCCTTATACCAGAATTTATTGGTCGTGGCCTTGGAAGTTATTTCTTAAATTGGACTGTCCGCCGTGCATGGGAATACCAACCTTCCCGTTTTTGGGTAAACACAAACACGCTCGATCATCCCCGAGCACTTCCCCTCTACCAAAAGATGGGCTTTACACCATATGCCCAACGCACTGTCCAACTATCCACCAACACAGATAAAAAATAAGCAAATGCCAATATGTTTCTGTCCTAGTGCTCTAACACTTGACTTAAAAATAACTGGGTACGTTCGTTTTTGGGACTTGAGAAAAAGGTCTTTGGCTCTGCAATCTCAATAATCTCCCCTCCATCCATAAACATCATCCTATCTGCTACCGTGCGAGCAAATCCCATTTCATGAGTTACGCAAAGCATGGTCATACCCTCATCAGCAAGCCCAACCATCACATCTAAAACCTCCTTTATCATTTCAGGATCAAGCGCGGAAGTTGGCTCATCAAAAAGCATTATTTTTGGACTCATACAAAGTGAGCGAGCAATCGCAACCCTCTGTTGTTGACCGCCCGAAAGTTGTCCAGGGTATTTATCTGCCTGCTCTGGTATTCTCACGCGTTCTAAATATTTCATCGCAAGATCCCGTGCCTCGGCCTTAGGCATCTTTAATACCCAAATAGGCGCTAACATTAAATTCTCTACAGCAGTAAGGTGGGGAAATAGATTAAACTGCTGAAAAACGATACCAACCTCCCGTCGGATCGCATCGACATTCTTTAGATCATTTGTCAGCTCAGTCCCATCAACCACTATGCGGCCACGCTGATGCTCTTCAAGCCTATTAATACAACGAATTAGAGTTGATTTACCCGAACCCGACGGCCCACAAATAACAATACGTTCCCCACGATCAACCTTAAGATTAATATGTTTTAAAACATGAAAATCGACGAACCACTTGTGAACATCATACATTTCAATCATCCATCGCTGCTCTAAATCAGGTGGAGATATGGAATATCTGTCGTTCTCTAATGACATTATTGGCTCTCCGTTCGGAATTCTTTCTCCAAGTACTGACTATAGCGAGACATCCCGAAGCAGAATATCCAAAATACTAACCCACCAAATACATACCCTTCTGGTGCAAAACCCAGCCAGTCCGGATCTGACCGTGCTACCTGCAACATGCCCAAAAAATCAAACAACCCAATTATCGCAACCAATGTTGTGTCCTTAAATAGCGCTATGAAAGAGTTTACGATTCCAGGAATAACGTGTTTGAGGGCTTGAGGTAGAATCACAAATGTCATCATTCTCCAATAACTTAGACCGACGGATTGTGCCGCTTCGTACTGCCCACGAGGTATTGCCTGAAGCCCCCCACGAACAACTTCCGCCATGTATGCTGCCGAAAAAAGCGTCACTGCAATTAACGCTCGAAGAAGTTTATCGAAATTAACACCTTCAGGGAGAAAAAGAGGAAACATCACTGAGGCCATAAATAATACAGTGATTAGCGGCACGCCCCTCCATAACTCAATAAATGCTACTGATAACCCTCGCAAAACAGGCATGGAAGAACGACGTGCTAGTGCAAGCAAAATCCCTAGTGGTAATGATAGAACAATTCCGCAACCAGCGATTACTAACGTTAGAAATAGTCCACCCCATAGTGGTGTTTCAACTAATGGCATTCCCAGAATATCGCCAACAAACAGGAAATAGGCTAATACTGGAAAACCGATGAGTAAAAATACCCCAACTAACGCTTTATACTTAAACCAGGGTATAAAGAGTGGAATCGAGGCCACTATTAGTATGCCGAATGCCAGAACTACTCTCCATCTCTCGTCGACGGGATAGAGCCCAAAAATAAGATGCCAAAACCACGTCTTGATAAACACCCAACATGCACCCTTTCCTGTGCATGACTCTCTACTTACGCCAGACCAATCGGCATCGAGAATGGCCCACTGGAATAAGGGAGGGAATAAACTATATATGATTCCAGCCGCAACAACCGTCAGCACCGTATTTGTCCAGCTTGAAAAAAGATTGTGCCGCAACCAACCAATAATTCCCACATTGATAACGGGAGGACGATTACTTGAGTTGGGATTATCGATCAAATTGTATTGACTCATTCTCAATATCTATCTCTCTACAAGAGCAATATGTCGATTGTAAAGATTCATACCCGCTGCAATAGCTAGACTTAATGTCAGATATACCGACATTGTGATAGCTATAATTTCAACAGCTTGACCAGTTTGCATAAGCGTCGTACCAGCAAATACCAAGACCAAGTCCGGATAGGCTATTGCAGCAGCTAGTGATGAGTTTTTGGTTAAATTAAGGTATTGATTGGTTAAGGGTGGAATGATCACGCGGAGCGCCTGTGGGATGACTACCAGTCTAAGTGTTAGGGTACGATGAAGACCTAGAGCGTAAGCGGCTTCCGATTGTCCGCGATTAACGGATAAGATTCCGGCACGAACAACCTCAGCAATAAATGAAGCTGTGTAAAGTGAAAGTGCTAGGGTTAGGGCTACTAGTTCAGGAATTATTGTGGTTCCTCCACGAAAATTAAAACCTTTTAGTACAGGCAGCTCCCATATGATTGGAAAATCCGTAAACCAAAGTGACATAACTGGAACTCCAGTTAAAATCACAATCGAGATAGTCGTTACAGGTAACGAATGACCTCTCCTATCACGGCGACGCCGTGACCAATAGGCAAGGCATACAATAAAACCTATTGCCACTAATAGTGATATGCCACTCCAAACAATTTCTGGCCCAAATACTGGATTTGGCGTAAAAAGACCACGTTTATTCAGGAACACCACACCATAGAAATCAATGCTTGCTTTCGGACCAGGCAAATTTCGAAGAACAGCGAAGTACCAGAAGAAGAGCTGCAATAACAGCGGGACATTACGGATGATTTCAATGTATAAAGTAGCAAGTCGAGAAATCAGCCAATTGTTCGATAGCCTTGCAACGCCAATAGTGAAACCCAGAACGGTAGCAAACACTATTCCAACAACAGACACTAGAAGTGTATTAAGCAACCCAACCAGAAACGCGCGCCCGTAGGTATTTGCCTCCTCATAATCTATAAGGTGGGTAGCAATGGAGAATCCAGCGGTGCGGCCCAGAAACTCAAAACCTGATGCGATCCCCCGTGCCTTCATGTTAGCAAGAGTGTTATCGACTAGATAAATGCCTAGAAGGACTACCCCAATCAGGACAAGAGCCTGAACAACTAACGCCCGTATGGCGGGGTTATTCCACACAGCGGACAGGGTAGTTTGGGGGTTCTTACCCTCTCTACCCATTTTCGTCCGCCTCGATATACCAAGCGAAGATGTTGCACAAAGCGCCGGCAACACCTTCTAAGCGGTTACGTGAACTCAGTTGTCTACCGCACTGGCATCGGATACTGAATGCCTCCATCCTTCCATAGGGCATTTACCCCACGGCTTAGACCGACCGGAGTATCAGGACCGACATTGCGATTATAACTCTCAGCATAGTTACCCACCTGCTTAATAATGCTGTAGGCCCAATCATTTGAAAGGCCAAGGCTTTCACCTGTATCACCTTCCACGCCTAGCAGACGTTTAATTACTGGATTGTTTGAATTGGTTTTCAGATCGTCAACATTTCCAGAATTGACACCATATTCTTCAGCCTCAAGCATCGCGTAGAGGCTCCAACGCACAATATCTCCCCATTGGTTATCACCATGGCGCACCACTGGGCCTAGCGGCTCCTTTGATATTGTCTCTGGAAGGATGATATGAGCGTCCGGATCGGCGAGTTTGACTCTATTAGCTGCAAGGGCAGAGCGGTCCGTCGTATACACGTCGCAACGACCAGAATCGTAAGCTGCAACAACCTCGTCCGTCTTTTCAAAAACTACTGGCTCATAATCCATACTATTTGATCGAAAGAAATCGGCCATATTTAACTCAGTAGTAGTGCCAATATTTACGCAAACACTCGCACCACCAAGCTCTGATGCCGATGAAACGCCCAGGTCTTTCCTAACCATGAAACCTTGTCCGTCATAGTAATTAACACCCGCAAAATCTAAACCAAGAGCGGTATCCCTAACCAACGTCCACGTGGTGTTTCGTGACAGAACGTCGATCTCACTTGACTGCAATGCCGTAAATCGTTCTTTGGCAGTCAGCGGTGTATATTTCACCTTGGATGCATCACCCCAGATAGCGGCTGCAACCGCACGACAAACATCAACATCTATGCCAGACCAATTTCCCTGCTCATCAGGGTTAGAGAAACCTGGCACACCTTGACTCACACCACATTGAATAAAACCCTTACCCCGCACGTCATCAAGCGTTCCCGCAACCGCTACGTGTGCCATTAAACCTACAATGGCGGCTAATATGATAATGCTAAAGCGTTGCATGATACTCCCCCTGACACTCCTTGATAAAATAAACGGCTGGCCATTTATGACCGCCTCTTGTTCCCAACGACCGTAACACAGCGATTAACTCTGTCTCAAGACTTTCAAATGCATAGCCAAGCCTTTGACTGGTGTCTGATCCTTTGTAATGACATGATGGCAATGATCTTAAACCTTATGTTTTCTACGTGAATAGGTATTTTCGTCATGAAGGAAATCACGCGGATCATCACTCACGGACGCGGTGAAGACTATGGTATAGTCAATCCACCCGTCTATCGGGCCTCGACAGTTCTGTTTCCAACCGTGGCAGATCTAGAGAAAGCTTCACTACCAGGTCATGACAGACGTTTCACCTATGGTCGGAATGGCACACCAACAATTTGGGCACTTGAAGATGCTATTATTGATCTAGAGGACGGATATGCCTGCACTCTACTTTCTTCGGGATTGGCTGCAATCACGACCGCGCTATTCTCTTTTCTCAAGAGCGGGGATCACCTGTTGATGGTTGATAGCACCTATGGCCCAACAAGGCGGTTCTGTGATGAGACGTTAGCGGATTTAGGAGTAGAGACAACTTATTATGACCCACTAATAGGAACAAAAATTTCTTCACTAATGCAGTCAAATACAAGGGTGGTGTTTTTGGAGTCACCTGGCTCACAGACTTTCGAAGTCCAAGATATTCCTGCAATTACTTCCGTTGTAAAAGAATCTGATGCCATAACAATTATGGATAACACCTGGGCAACACCCTACTACTTCAAGCCATTGGCCAACGGTGTAGATGTATCCGTTTTATCCGCAACTAAATATATTGTAGGGCATGCAGACGCCATGTTGGGCAGTATAACAACAACTCGGAATGTATGGGACATGGTGCATAGGTCCTTCCGCAATCTCGGGGGTTACGCAAACCCTGATGACTGCTACCTGGCACTACGCGGTTTACGCACTCTATCGGTGAGACTTGCTAAACACCACGAATCAGGCCTTGAAATCGCACGTTGGCTCACCAACCGCCCAGAGGTGTCAAGGGTTCTGTATCCTCCACTTGAGGATGACCCGGGACACACAATCTGGCGCAGAGATTTTAAGGGCGCATCAAGCCTTTTTGGAGTGGTACTTGAGCCATGCAGCAAGAAGTCTTTACATTTATTCCTAAACTCACTCAAAATATTTGGCATGGGATATTCTTGGGGTGGCTATGAAAGCCTCATAGTTCCAACGAATCCTTCAAAAGGAAGAACGGCTACTACGTGGGATGACACCAAACCTTCCTTGAGATTTCATATTGGCTTGGAAGATCCGTCTGACCTAATCAACGATTTGGAAAACTGCTTTTCTCTGATGGCAAAGTCTAAAGGATAGGTATAGGGAGCAATATGGATCAAGATTATGATGACGTGATCGCGGCTATACACTTTGATGACCAAGGTTTAGTGCCTGTCATTGCCCAGCAGCACGACAAAGGAGAAGTTCTTATGGTGGCGTGGATGAATCGTGCAGCCGTTGTTGAAACGCTGAATACTCGAATGGCCGTGTACTGGTCTCGTTCAAGGCAAGAGTTATGGCGTAAAGGAAATATTTCTGGGCAAACCCAAACTATTATTGATTTACGAATTGACTGCGACGGTGACACGATTCTTCTACTTGTCGACCAAAAAGGAGTAGCATGTCACACTGGGCGTCGGAGTTGCTTCTTTACATCGATAATAGATGGACAGGAAACCGTACTGAACACTCCTCAGATAGATCCTAAAGTTCTTTATCCTTAGTAATGGGACAAGGATATACGACGTGTATACTGCAATGTGACGTGGTCATTCATACATGACTTTTAAGAAAGCTCTGCCAAAAATATTCTTCATAGCAGTAGTGATGCTTTTGTGCAGCCCTCTTCCCGCTTTGCCCTCTAAGGCAGAAAACCTAACCATTCTAGCTGCATCCAGCACTATAAATGCTCTCGAAGAAGTTATTGGCCAATTCAATGAATACAATGAACATGAAGTAACTGTTTCTTATGCTTCAAGTGCTGCACTAGCACGACAAATAGAGTATGGCGTACCAGCTGACATTTTTATATCTGCCAATTCCCTTTGGATGGATTATCTGTCAAAAAATGGTCTTGTTGACTCAAAGTCGCGACGTAATTTAGCAAAAAACTCCCTAGTTATAATTGCCCCTGCTGATTCTACTATCCACACCCTCTTAAGGCGCTCCCAACTGTCGTTTAGTGCACTGATACAGGACTTAGGTTCAGAAGGGAGGCTTGCTATCGGGGACCCTGACTCCGTCCCAGCGGGTATTTACGCTCGCGAGGCCCTTTTGGGCCTAAAACTCTGGACCATTGTGAAAGATCGCCTCGCAACCGCTTCTAATGTACGTTCGGCTCTTATGTTGGTATCGCGGGGAGAAACTCCTCTTGGAGTGGTATACAAAAGTGACGCTCTACACACTGACGAAGTAGCGATTGTGAAAACCCTACCAACAACAAGCCATTCGGCAATTATTTACCCAATAGCCATCGTTACAGGACGGACTAAACCGTCAACTTATCACTTGCTAAACTATCTTACTTCCCGAAACACTGCGAAAGTCTTCAGACGTCATGGTTTCACTACTCCTTGAGTTAAAGCGTGTTAACCGATATTGAAATTGAAGCAGTAAGGCTTTCCCTCCGTGTTGGATTCTGGAGCACCCTTGTCTCTATGCCCATTGCAATTCTGACGGCCTGGATCCTAAGTCGCCTCCGTTTTCCGGGTCGAGGACTTCTTGATGCGATTGTACATGTTCCATTGGTAATACCACCAGTTGCAGTAGGTTACCTATTGCTAGTTCTCCTTGGACGAAATGGTCTTATCGGCAAGCTGCTCTACGAAGACTTCAATTTGACAGTTGTATTCACGTGGGAAGGCGCTGCCATAGCGTCAGCAGTTATGGCTTTCCCTCTCGTTGTAAGGTCAATTCGTCTATCCCTCGAAACAGTAGATCGTGGCCTTGAAACGGCTGCAAGAACTTTGGGCTCTTCTCCAGCTCGAGTATTTTTTTCCATAACCCTTCCTCTTATAGCACCTGGTATTGTGACGGGAGCCCTTCTTGGTTTTGCCAGGTCTATCGGTGAGTTTGGTGCCACCATCACCTTTGTCTCAAATATTAGCGGAGAGACTCGAACAATTCCCTTAGCTTTATACACTGCCGTCCAAATGCCTGGTGGCGATACTAACGCGCTGCGTCTTCTTATCATATCGGTCGCTATAGCACTCATTGCTCTTTTTGCATCAGACATATTGACCCGTCGTTTCACACAACATAAACCGGAAAACACATGATCAGCATAACTATGCAAAAACGAATACAAACGTTCGACCTTGACATCAATGTCCAGTGTGTTGGCGGAGTAGTAGCTGTATTTGGCCCATCGGGATCAGGCAAAACTACAATAGCTAATGCCATTGCTGGCCTAGTTCAGCCAGATCACGGAAATATCACTATTGGTAATCATGTGTTGTTTGACTCCCAAAACTCTGTGGACGTTCGCCCTGAACGCCGCCGAATCGGATATGTATTTCAGGATGACAGACTATTTCCACACCTAAGTGTTAGACGCAATCTTACCTACGGAAAACGTTACGGCTCTCCACGTAACACAAAGTCCCAATTTGACAAGGTGGTAGATATTCTTGGCCTCAACAAGTTGTTAGACCGGCCTCCCACCACTTTATCGGGGGGAGAAAAACAAAGAGTTTCCATCGGCCGCGCCCTTCTATCTAGTCCCCAGCTGTTACTTATGGACGAACCACTTAGCAACCTTGACCAAGCTAGGCGTATCGAGATACTTAGCTTTATCGAACAACTACGCGATACATTTTCAATTCCTATTTTGTATGTCAGTCACAGCGTTGAAGAAATTGTTCGAATTGCTGATCAAGTCGTCGCGATATCCAATGGCCGATTGTTAGCCCAAGGCACCGTAGATACAGTAATGAATAAGCATGAGTTGGGTTCAATTCTGGGACCATTTGATATCGGCGTTGTAATGGAAGCACAAGTTTCCATGCATGATGAACAGTTTCATTTGACCCGTCTCTCAGTTCCTGCAGGAAAATTAGATGTAGCACGGATTAACCTTCCTATTGGTCAAGGCTTAAGAGTTAGAATTCGGGCGCGTGACGTAATTTTAGCTCAGACCAAACCAGAACGAATTAGTACATTAAACGTCTTAAAAGGCTCTGTAATAGAAGTTACAGACTCTGATGGTCCCCAAGTCGATGTTTTAGTCGATGTCGGCTCACCGTTATGGGCCCGTGTCACCACCCGTTCTGCAAAAACCCTTGAGCTTCGCCCAGGAACAGAGGTTTATGCACTTATTAAGGCGGTAGCGATTGACAGGGGAGTGTTACAAGATACTCCGAATTAAACCACCACAAGGTTTAGATAACGATGATAGATACGACACTGGCAATAACTTAATGTGAAATATTATATACACTTGGTAATATATTGTTTATTTGATTTATTTTATGATATATAGATTATTGAATACCAAATTTTAGGAGCCCAACACCAACCTGAAAACTCACTTTGAAGAGTTATCGATAAGCTGTTATGAACGACCGCTATTGTATAATAAGATCAAAACAGATTACGTAAATCGTAACTAGTGCAATTATAAATACCAGCCATGTAAGAATGTTTTGAAATGTTTTCATTTGTCTGACCTCAACACCCCGGTGTACAGGCGCAAAATAATCCTAAGACCAAGCCGTATTTAGCCATACTCCAGCCCCTATTTAAATGTAGACAGCGCTCAAAACCATTACCAGCTTCGTATAGCAGCTACACAACTCTCCAAATGATACACTTGCATGCTACAACTAGTTTCTTTCAATAAAATATTATGATTTGTAATAGCTACTGAAAGGACATGATCAATGTCACTTTTGCCGGGAACCCAAGCACCACAGCTGATCGTAAAGACAATCGACAATGACGTTTGGCAACTGTCAAAACAAAACCCCGTGAACTTTGTACTCATTATTTTCTATCGGGGATTACACTGCCCTATTTGCGCAACTTACTTACAAGGCTTCGATAGAAATATCAAAGAATTTGACACTCGAGGAATTTCTGCAATCTCTGTTAGCGGCGATGACAAAATACGAGCTGAGGATGCACAAGCAACATGGAATATTCAATCCCTACAAATAGGTTATGGCCAGTCCCTCTCCTCTATGCGAGATTGGGGACTCTATGTTTCAACTTCAATAAAGGAATCTGAACCAGCTGTATTTGCTGAGCCTGCTCTCTTTCTTATCAAACCTTCGGGAAAAATATTTTATGCTGCGCTAACTAGCGCGCCTTGGGGCCGTCCGCCAATAAGCGACATCCTTCAAGGTGTGGACTATGTAATAGCCAACAACACCCCAGCAAGAGGCATTGCCTGACATAAAGTAGTATCCAGCACCACTTCACCATAGCCGGTTTCAATATGGCGCGCCCTCCAGGATTCGAACCTGGGACCCACAGCTTAGAAGGCTGTTGCTCTATCCACTGAGCTAAGGGCGCCAGAATTAGTTGATCTTGTCATGACGGAAGTTATCAGCGTAAGTCCTTTTACGCACCCTGGTTTGAGAAGGTTTTACTAGCGTGTACCCTATCCCAGAACGTTCTGCAAAAGCTACAGCGGCTTCAGAGCTGGGAAATTTCATGCGCACCTGCTGTTGTGTCCCATCAGAGCCGATCCAACCCGTTAAACTGTCAGTACGCTGCGGAAATTGACTATCAAACTCAAGGATCCAATGGCGAGTATTTCCACGACCGGACTGAGTAGCAGTTTTAGCTGGTCTGTATATGCGTGCCGTCATCCCCACACCGCACAATTTCCTGGTCGGGGCGAGTGGATTCGAACCACCGACCCCCTGCTCCCAAAGCAGGTGCGCTACCAGACTGCGCTACGCCCCGGCTAGCACCCTGAGATACACGAAGCGAGGGCGAACGGCAAGGCATGGCTATCCACAACAGAAATACCATTATTATCACTCAGATTTGATGTTCCTGTCTGAGGGCACCACAAAAACACCTGAAGCTATCATGATTAAACTCGCCCCCACTTGAAATTGGCCCTCGGCAAAAAGTAAGGTACCTGTACTCTTACTAACAGATGCACGGCCTTCTACCCAGTCTCCAAGGCGTCCTGGGGCCATAAACTCAGTCACCATCCGAACGGTCGCCGTTAATCCCCTGCCCGTTCTAATAACTGCCTGGGCAAGAACGATATCAGCAAATGACATTAACATTCCGCCGTGCAAATAACCCAATGAATTCGTATGTTGCTTCTTTACTCTAAATGCACGAACCGAGTCTTCTTCGTCGACCCTCTCATATACAGGTCCTATCAACGCACCGTATGGCGCACTATGAACAATCGGTTTATATCCATCCGGCACAAAATTAATATTCGTGTTAACCGTCGTCATTGCCTAATCTGACGCAAATATTGGATGGATAACCTTATCCCCAGGACGCGCAGTTATGCGCGCCGTAATACCAGCGTTAAGCTCAAGCACTGCACGTACAGGTTCGAGGGATGATATGGTGTGAAGAGATTGGGGCACAGTGTCAGCCTCAATATTGACAATTCTTCCATTAGGGTCGATGAAAATTATATCAAGCGATATGTATGTATTCTTCATCCACATAGATGCCATGGCCGCTCGCCCAAAATCAAATAGCATTCCTCGATCTGACCCTAAAGAATGACGGTACATAAGACCTTTAGACCTTTGTTCTGGCGTGTCCGCAATCTCCACAAAAAAAACGTGCTGACCACTCTGCGTAACCACCACAACCTCAGAAAGCGCAAGGGCACAACGCGCACATAAGGCAATAAAAAACAACAACACTGTTAGCCCGATCAACAGGCCACGGACATTGATGGTCATTAGCGTTATTAGCACTACTTACCAATCAAAATCATACCTAAGCACCAAAAAACTACTCTGTTAAACAGCCAACTTTAGCTTGCCACATCAATCTCAGCTACTTGAGGCCCTTTTGGCCCCTTTCCGGTGCGCACTCGAACCGTCTGTCCCGATTGCAGATCAGTTATTCCATATCTCCGCAAAGTCCTGATATGGATAAAAACATCGGGCATATCCTCTCCACTGCTAATAAAGCCATATCCCTTGTCCGCGTTAAACCACTTCACAGTAGCTTCAAAAAAATTACCCTCAGGCACGATAGCGTGCGAATCCAATGACGTTTCCCGGTCAACAAGTGAAGATTTCTCAGTAGCTGTGCTTGTATCCACACTGATTACTCGTACAACTTGCAACCCCTTAGGTCCTTGGGTCACTTCACAAACCACGGTTGTACCAGCGTCAAGCTCGGATACACCAACATCGTGCAACGCTGAAAGATGAAGAAATATATCGGCTGTACCGTCTACAGGGGTCACAAACCCAAAACCCTTCACTGGATTGAACCATTTTACAGTTCCAGTAGTCTCCAAGGTATTTTGATCTACCTCTTCTGCACCGTATTCGTTATCATCCATAATCTGTTTGCTCAACGACTACACCTTTAAGAAATCTAACATGTTCGTTCATCCATCACAATTTTGATGTAGAAACCTCCGAGAAAGGTATAGTTTTTAACCATTAAGAATAGTATGGCGCACCCCCCCTTGTCATTATCGGCAACTAAAGGTTGGACGTTTATGACTTCGCTGTCGTTTTTGGAATAGTTAATGTTGTTACGAATCTGTAGTGTCATTCTGATATTGTTTGCCTTCTGGCTAATGCTATCAGGACAGTTTAGCATTCTTCTGTTAACTCTAGGAGGATTCTCTGCACTACTGAGTGTAGCAATATCGGCGCAAATGCGTCTCTTTCACGGCAAAACCCAGTTAGCCAAACTCGTCTGGTCTCTACCAAAGTATTGGCTTTGGCTGTCGGTTCAGATCGCCAAATGCGGATTGGATGTTGCACTAAGGATTGTTCATCCAAAGCTACCAATAGAGCCTAGTTTTATAAAAATACCTGTAAGCAAATCTTCTGGTCTAGGTCGTACAACTTATGCTAATTCCATAACTTTGACTCCAGGGACCCTGGCAATAAAGATCGATGAGGAAAATATACTTGTTCATACCCTAACCAAAGCTGCCGGCACTGACTTGATGTCCGGTGAAATGCATCGAAAGATTCCCCTCGAGTAGAGCGGCCCCGTGTTTAAACATATTCATAAACCTACACTCTAATGTATACTTTAACAGCAGCCGCTTTACTGGTGACAATGGGACTAGTACTTGCAAGGGCTATTCTAGGACCAACACTGTTCGATCGAATTCTCGCGACAAACGCCATCGCAACAAAAATGACATTACTGATTGCTGTAATTGGGTTTTTGACTGATCGACCAGACTTTCTAGACATCGCTCTTTTGTACGCACTCATCAATTATATAGCTACGCTAGCAGCGCTTAGATATGTTCGAGCCGGACAAAGCGTGGCATCCAACAATGGGGAACCGCGCACCCCACCAAGTTGCTAAAATGGTAGATGTCATTACATGGGTAATGTTGGTGTTAGGTTCAGGGCTTGTGCTCGTGGGCGGCATTGGAATTTTGCGCATGCCTGACGTCTATACCCGATTACACGCGGGAGGGATAACTGATACATTAGGCGCTGGATTGATTTTGGTAGGATTGATGACACAGTCTGGGTGGGGTGGAGCTACAATCAAATTATGTCTGATATTAGCGTTTCTATTTTTCACTAATCCCACGGCTAGTCATCTACTTGCTCGTACAGCTCTAAAGTTTGGCGTTAAGCCTCAACCTGAAAGTAAGAAAGGTTCGTCATCGAAAGTATAATAAATATTGCGCTCCTTACCTTCCTAGCGATTAGCGCAATCGCCATCACAAGACAACTGGGCCTGGCATCATTAATAATGCTTTCAGGTGTGTTCAGCCTTCTAATGGCTGGCCTCTTTGTTACTCTGGATGCTGTCGACGTTGCATTCACCGAAGCTGCTGTGGGTGGTGGTATTACTACGGTGCTACTACTCGCAACGATATCGAGAACTGGAGAAACAGAAAAACGAAATCCAGCTTTTCCCCTAATTCCACTTATGATCGTAATATCCACCGGTGCGTTATTGATATATGGAACTTCCGATATGCCACTCTTTGGTGATGCGATTGCCCCAATCCACCAGCACGTCTCACCGCTGTATCTATCAGAAGCACAAAACAAAACGGGGGTACCGAATGTTGTTACGGCCATTCTTGCAAGTTATCGAGGTTACGACACACTAGGAGAGGTCACAGTGATTTTTTCTGCTGGCGTGGGTGTCCTTTTGCTGTTGGGCAGCAAACGTAGAAGAGATGAAAATGCCGTCTGACGTGGTGATCCGCACCCTTGCTAAACTGTTGATTCCGTTTGTGATGCTATTTGCACTGTATGTTCAATTTCATGGGGACTTTGGTCCAGGAGGAGGTTTTCAAGCCGGGGTCATATTTGCTGCGGGATTTATTATTTACAGTCTAGTATTCGGCTTTAAAAATGCTAAACGGCTACTGTCGAGCGCCCTATTAAGGTGGCTTTTATCTGGTGGATTGCTCCTATATTCCGGCGTCGGAATAGCTTGTCTGTTCGCTGGTGGCAATTACCTCGACTATTCAACGCTCGCCAGCGACCCTGTTGTTGGACAACATATTGGCATAATGCTTGTGGAACTTGGTGTAGGAATCACGGTCTTTGCAGCGATGGCCGCTATCTTTTATGCATTCGAAAGCAGCGATCCATAAATGGAATTACTTGGGCACTACAACTATTGGATAACCATAGTTCTTGCTATGGTAGGTTTTTATATAGTTATTTCCTCTCATAATCTCGTAAAGAAAATCATCGGCCTAAACATCTTCCAAGCTTCGGTGTTTCTTCTGTATATCTCCATGGGTAAGATTATTGGTGGCTCAGCTCCAATTATTTCGGAAGGCACTCAAGTTTACTCCAATCCATTACCACATGTTCTCATCTTAACTGCTATCGTCGTCGGAGTTTCAACGACCGCTTTTGGGTTAGCGCTCATTCTCAAGATACGAAATGTATACGGTACCATTGAAGAAGATGAGCTTCAGGAGCTTGACAGATAAACGTGATCGTCCCTCATCTTCCAATTATACAGGTGGTCATCCCACTCTTGGCTGCTCCTATTTGCATTGTAATGCACAGGCCACTTGCAGCTTGGATCACGGCTCTCATCGCCTCATGGCTCACCTTTGCTGTAGCAGTTTGGCTTCTCATCAATGTCCTCAACGCAGACGCACCAATTTTATATTCTCTCGGGGGATGGGCTGCCCCATGGGGCATCGAGTATCGAGTTGACACAATCAATGCGTTAATTCTTCTGATTGTTTCTGGTGTCTCAGCAACGGTATTGCCTTATTCACTTGCCAGTGTTCGTCATGAGATACCCCTCAGGCAACACCACCTTTTCTACGCGGCACTTATGCTATGTCTCTGTGGTCTTCTTGGTATCGCCATAACCGGGGACATATTCAACGCTTTTGTGTTTCTAGAAATTTCATCACTGTCCTCATATGCCCTAATAAGTATGGGTGCTTCACGCCGCGCACTAACCTCCGCTTTCCGTTACTTAATTCTTGGAACAATTGGTGCCACATTTATCCTTCTTGGCATTGGACTTTTATACATGGTAACTGGCACACTGAATATGGAAGACCTTGCCAACCGCCTTCCTGAAGCAGTCCCTAGCCGCACAGTCTTTGTTGCAATTGCTTTTCTTACGGTTGGCATATCTCTGAAGCTAGCTCTGTTTCCCTTTCACGTATGGCTAGCCAATGCCTACGCTTATGCACCGTCGGTTGTATCTGCCTTCCTTTCCGGAACAGCCACAAAAGTTGCCGCATACTTATTCCTCCGATTTACTTTCGGACTTTTTGGCCAAGTTTTCTCTTTATCGGAATTACCGCTCGAGTCGATCCTTACTCCACTAGCTCTAATTGCAATGCTCCTCGGAGCCATAGCAGCCATTTTGCAGACCAACATCAAACGAATGCTCGCTTATTCAAGCATCTCACAAATTGGGTATATTGTTCTTGGATTTGGAATGGCATCGCAAACTGGTATTACTGCGAGTATGCTCCATCTCTTCAACCATGCGTTAATGAAATCAGCTTTATTCCTGGCTGCTGGAAACATAATATTTAAGACGGGTACAGCTAATTTAGATGCTCTATCGGGCATCGGCAAACGAATGCCGATCACGATGTCGGCATTCTTGTTGAGCGGTCTCAGTCTCGTAGGTATACCAGGAACTGTCGGATTCATAAGCAAATGGTATTTTTTGCTAGCCGCTATAGAGCAGGCCCGATGGTTAATGGTATCAGTAATCATTTTTAGTTCTTTATTGGGCGCTATCTATATATGGCGCGTTGCAGAGATTGCATTCCTTCGGCCTGCGATTGAGCCATACTCTATGAAGGAACCAACCTCATCAATGTTGATACCAACATGCGTGCTCGCAGGAAGCTGCGTTTATTTCGGCCTTGAGACTTCACTGACTGTCAGCCTGGCTCGTCTTGCGGCTACCAACGTAATTTCTGTGGAACCATGACAGCCACCTTAATTATACTCCTTGCGATCACAACGCCTTTCGTCGGAGCACTTCTCGTTGCCCTTCTCCATCGTTACCCGACTGTACGGGATACAGCAACATTAACGATAGCAACCCTTTTACTCGTTCTCATTATCAGCCTATATATTATAGTAGAATTTGACGATCTACCGGTTACCCAACTATTTGAGCTTCTACCGGGTTTAACCCTAGGTTTTGCCCTTGAACCACTCGGACTTGCCTTCGCTTTGATCGCTAGCAGCCTGTGGCTTATAACTTCAATCTACTCTATCGGCTACGTGCGCGCGAACAGTGAACCTCATCAAACCCGCTACTTTGTGTGTTTTTCTCTTTCTCTCGGAGCAACGATAGGCCTTGCAACCGCCGCCGATCTAGTCACCCTATTTGTGTTTTACGAAATACTTACTCTTGCAACATATCCGTTAGTTATACATTCCGGTACTCCAAGTGCATTAAGGGCTGGGCGTACGTATCTTGGGGTCCTGCTCGGAACATCAATCGCTCTATTGCTTCCAGCCATCGTAATGACATGGGCAGAGACTGGAACAGTAACCTTTACTGTCGGTGGCATCTTCGATTCAAAGCCAATACCAACCGTTGGTATCATATTAGCAATGTTTGTCTTTGGGTCAGGGAAAGCAGCGCTGATACCTTTTCATTTCTGGCTGCCAGCCGCCATGGTTGCACCAGCGCCTGTCAGCGCATTATTGCATGCCGTTGCGGTCGTGAAAGCAGGCGTTTTTGTTATTCTTAAAGTGGCCATCTACATTTTTGGCACTGAGACACTCAGCGCTATATGGTCAGTGCGTGTTCTGTCTTGGATAGCCGCCTTCACCATCGTAGGAGCAGCACTGATTGCCCTACGCGAAGACGACTTAAAGCGTCGACTCGCATACTCGACAATCAGTCAGCTGGCATACATTACGCTAGGCGCATTATTGGTCAGCCGCGCAGGCTTAATAGGTGGGGGGATGCATATGATAACCCACGCCTTTGGCAAAATTACCCTTTTCTTTTGCGCTGGAAGCATCTACACCGCGACCCAATTAACAAAAGTTAGCGAAATGAGAGGGCTCGCTCACCGAATGCCAATTACAATGGCGGCATTCGCCATCGGGAGCCTTAGTGTAGTCGGGCTCCCGCCATTGGCTGGAATGTGGAGTAAATGGTATCTAGCCAAGGGAACAATTGACTCAAGTGAGATGGGATTACTTTTGTTTTTGCTGGTCGGATCGCTCTTAAGTGCAGGCTATTTACTTCCTGTGGCTATTTCAGCGTACCTGCCCCTTCAAACTTCTTCTCATTCAGCCGATTCCAAAAACACTGAAGGTCCTGGTATTTGTTCTTTTGCCATAGGCATTACGGCTTCCGCCTGTTTGTTCTTGTTTCTATTTCCTAATTCGCTCTTTCGTTTAATATCGCAGATCCCATAGCGGTAATGGACTCCTCTAAACCAGGCATCTTTTATCAGCCCAGAACCATTCGTAGAATTCTGGCTATTCTCCATCTCGCCTGTGCGGGCCTCTTTTTAAGCGATCTAATATTTTATAGACATGTAGTCGACCCAATCGAGGAAATTGTCGGATTCTACGGGCTATACGGTTTCATTGCCTGTTGGCTACTTGTAATTCTGGCTAAGCTGATGCGCCGCATATTAATGCGCGGTGAGAACTACTATGATAATTGATTTTGCTTCTTACATCATTGGCTCACCCTGGAATCTACCGCCGGCATTAGTGTTTTATGTGGGTGCCGCCTTTTTACTCTTCTCAAAATATCTTCCAGCACCCCTGATTCTAATTGCCACGCCTACAGTCGGTCTTATCAATTTGATCACCATGGAGAATTCCGCTCGCCTGAACACGGAACTTTTATCGTACAGCGTCGAACTTATTTACATCGACGAGTTAAGTTTTTTGTTCGGAATTCTTTTTCATATTGCAGCTCTATTCTCTGCTATATATGCATTGAAAATTACTGACACCAGGCAGCACGTCAGTGCCTTTATTTACGTTGGAAGCGCACTTGGAGCCGTATTTTCTGCCGATCTATTAAGCCTATTTATATTCTGGGAGCTTCTGGCAATTAGTTCCGCGTACCTTATTTGGGTGCAAGGAACCCGCAAAGCCAATCAAGCAGCTCTCCGCTATTTATTTGTACACGTGATATCGGGCCTTATTTTGCTGGCGGGAGCTATCCTCCATATACACAAAACAGGATCCATTGGATTCATAGATATTGACCTAACCGGCACCGCTAAGTGGCTTATTCTTTTAGCATTTGGAATCAAATGCGGTTTTCCAATATTACACAGCTGGCTACCTGATTCATATCCACAAGCAAGCCCTACTGGCACCGTTTTCCTAAGCGCTTTCACTACTAAAGTTGCTATCTACGTATTGGCACGGGCCTTTGTCGGCACTGAGGTATTAATTTACATCGGTGCAGCCATGACCATGTTCCCCATCTTCTATGCTGTCATAGAAAATGACCTGCGACGTGTTCTTGCGTACAGTATGATTAATCAGCTTGGGTTTATGGTCGTTGGTATTGGCCTTGGCACGGCTATGGCCATGAATGGCGCTATCAGCCACGCCTTTAACGATGTGGTTTTTAAAGGGCTGCTATTTATGTCAATGGGCGCTGTTCTCCATACCACTGGTCGGATAAATGGCTCTGACCTAGGCGGTCTTTACCGAAAGATGCCAATGACAACAAGTCTTTGCATAATTGGAGCAGCTTCCATTTCCGCTTTTCCTCTATTTAGTGGTTTCGTCAGTAAGTCCATGATATTGACCGCCGCACTAGACGAGGGCTACGTAGCGATATGGTTTTTGCTCCTCTTCGCATCTGCCGGGGTATTTCACCACGCTGGAATAAAAATTCCATATTTTGCTTTTTTCGCCCATGACGCTGGCTTGGATGCCAAAGACCCCTCTTGGAATATGTTACTTGCGATGACTTTTGCAGCTGTTATCTGCATAGTTAATGGCTGCTATCCATACCTGCTATATAGTTTGTTACCTTACCCCGTAGATTATAGACCATACGAATGGTCCCATGTTGTTTCCCAACTGCAGCTCCTATTATTTTCGGCACTAGCTTTTGCATGGCTTATCCGCAGCGGCACATACCCACCTGAATTGCGTTCAGTAAACCTTGATGTAGATTGGATATATAGACGTGGCATAAAGTCTTTTGGGTCAAATGCATTACTCGTCTTTGATCGCACAACCCGCCATCTCATGTTTATCTTTCGAATAGTTGCCGATCATCGCCTCAACCCATTAGTCCATCATCTGAAGCAACATGGCGTTTTTGCTCGAACATGGTCAATCAGCTTTACTGTGCTCTGCATAATCACCTTGTTGCTTGCATATTTAGTGCATTTCTTTCTTTACACCTGACGATATCAAGCCCTTTAAAGCGCTCCCCGCATCTTTCACCAACATTTTCTATATTTATTGTGCCACCGCTTGAAGCATTAAATTAGACACTAAAGGTGCAAACTACGACAGCCATTATAATGCTCTGCAGAAACAATAAGCACACCTAGCTTGCTACTGAGTCACGTCAAAGATAGTGTCGGAGCACATGGCAGGGTTGGAGTGGTTTTTTAATGGAAATTAGTGGTGTACACAGAATTTCTGCCCCCAGAAGCAAAGTCTGGGAAGCACTAAACGATTCAGACATACTGAAGGACTCTATTCCAGGATGTCAATCTATTCAGAAAGTCTCAGATACTGTCTTGAATGCCACAATAGTTGCCAAAATTGGACCTGTTAAAGCGACATTTCGAGGAACGGTAACACTATCAAATATAAACCCACCGCACGGCTACACAATTACGGGTAATGGCCAAGGCGGCGCCGTCGGCTTCGGCAGTGGACGTGCTGATATAACACTTACAGAGGAAGGGGAGGACACCATACTCAGTTATGATGCATCCGCCCAAGTCGGCGGTAAACTGGCCCAGATTGGTCAACGGCTGATCGACTCGACGGCGAAATCACTGACAGATCAGTTTTTTGCTAATTTTTCCGACAAGATCACCAAAGAAGCTAGCTCTGCTAATACTCCCTCTGTCGAAGATACTGACCCAATTGGGGATACGGTTAACTCACAAGACGATTACCGAACCTACGGTCGAGGAATTAGCACCTGGGCTTGGGTATCTGGAATAATTGCACTAATTACTGCTCTTCTCCTCATTTATACTAACTACTAATACTGACTTTACACGAAACTCACATAATTGAACCTTGACCTTACGGGCAGTGCGCGTGAAACTGGTCAATTGTCGCGGACAGTTGTTATTAAATAGCAGTTTTTTATATGGACTGTATGAATTCGGAACGGGGAGAATGGTTATGCCCACGGTTTCACTGACGATCAATGGCAAGAAAGTTGTAGCCGACGTTGAGGGACGCACCCTTCTGGTTCAACTTCTTAGGGAAGGACAACGATTAACAGGTACACATGTTGGATGTGACACTAGTCAATGTGGTGCCTGTGTGGTGCACGTAAATGGCAAGGCAGTAAAATCGTGTACTATGTTAGCTCTTCAAGCTGATGACTCCGAAGTCGAAACCATAGAAAGCATTGCTAACGAAGGTGAGCTACACCCGATGCAGGCAGCTTTTAAGGAGCACCATGGGCTTCAATGCGGTTTCTGCACACCAGGCATGGTCATGGCAGCAATCGATATGGTTAATCGAATTCCTAACCTCGATGAGGAAACTGTGCGCCACGAGCTGGAAGGTAATTTCTGTCGGTGCACCGGTTATCATAATATCGTGCAGGCGATACTAGCAGGCTCGAAAGCAATGCAGAGCTAGTATGGGCCACAAACGGCAAGATTAGGAGGAGATAAACATGGCGGACGATGGCATTGGCGCCTCGGTACGGCGTAAAGAGGATCAAAGGTTCTTAACGGGAAAGGGCCACTTTACGGACGATATTAGTCGACCAGGGCAGGTTTACGCCCGTTTTGTTCGATCACCTCACGCACACGCTAGTATAGGAAATATTGATACTTCCGCAGCGCTTTCGGCGCCGGGGGTCTTGGGTGTTTATACAGGCAAGGACCTTGCCGAAGACGGAGTTGGCGCAGTTCCGTGCGGCTGGACAATTACACAAACTAATGGTGAATTGTGGAATGCTCCTCCTCATGAGGTGCTTGCAACAGAGAAAGTTCGGTATGTGGGTGACCAAGTTGCCTTAGTCGTTGCTGAAACTCTGGAACAGGCTCGTGATGCTGCAGAGTTAGTCTCTGTTGAATATGAGGTGCTATCAGCCAACGTAAAATTAGATCAAGCATCGAATAGCGATACCGCTCAACTGCATGAAAGCGTCCCGAATAACACTTGTTTTGTTTGGGGTTTGGGTGATGAGGAAGCTACCAAGTCTGCCTTCAACCGCGCTAAACACATTGCAAAGCTTGATCTGTATAACAACCGCCTTGTTCCAAACGCCATTGAACCACGTGTCGCCTTAGCTGAACGAGATTCTGGCGATGACAGTTGCACCCTTTATGTAACAAGCCAGAATCCGCATCTGGCACGAGTTATTCTATCTGCATTTGTAGGGCTTGTACCAGAGCATAAGCTAAGGGTGGTTTCTCCGGACGTTGGTGGTGGTTTTGGATCGAAAATTTTTGTTTATACAGAGGAATGCGCGGTACTTTGGGCTGCAAAACAAATTGATCGTCCCATTAAATGGACCGCGGATCGCTCAGAATCGTTTTTATCTGATGCTCATGGACGAGACCATCTAACCCATGTTGAAATGGCCATGGATGACGATGGAAAGTTTCTCGGAATGCGTGTCGATACCACAGCTAATATGGGGGCCTATCTATCCAACTTCGCATCTCTGATACCGACATATCTTCACGGTACACTCATGCAAGGGCTCTACACAACTGAAGCCATATACTGTGAAGTTACTGCTGTGTTCACAAACACAACACCGGTTGATGCCGTACGTGGTGCAGGCAGGCCCGAAGCAACTTACCTGATTGAGAGGATTGTTGACGAATCTGCACGAATCATGGGACTTGATCCTGCAGAGATTAGGAGGCGAAACTTTATTCCCTCTGATGCATTCCCTTATCAAACGCAAGTGGCGCTGGAATACGACAGCGGCAACTATGGGCCGGCGTTGGATAAAGCTCTTTCAACACTAGACTACAAAAATTTTGAAACGCGGCGCGCGAACTCCGAAACAGAAGGCAAATATAGAGGGGTCGGCATTTCAAGTTACATTGAGGCATGCGGCCTCGCGCCATCACAAGTTATCGGAAGTTTGGGGGCTGGCATAGGCCAGTTTGAGGCTGCGGAAATCCGATTCAACGCTACTGGTAATGTGACAGTATTTACAGGGTCACATAGTCATGGGCAAGGTCATGAGACTACCTTTGCCCAAGTTGCTTCTGAGAGGCTCGGAGTACCAATAGAAGATATTGATGTGGTGCACGGTGACTCAGGACGAATACCGTTTGGCTACGGTACATATGGTTCTCGCTCACTTGCAGTTGGTGGGTCAGCAATAGTCAAAGCGGCTGATAAGATCATTGAGAAAGGCCGAAAAATTGCCGCCCACCTGCTTGAGGCGTCGGAGTCGGATATAGAGTTCACTGACGGAAATTTTACTGTAACAGGAACGGATCGTTCTAAGAGCATAGCTGAAATAGCGTTTGCTGCTTACGTGCCTCACAACTACCCCTTAGATGAGGTAGAGCCTGGACTGGATGAAAGTGCTTTTTACGATCCACCAAATTTCACGTATCCATTCGGTGTCCACGTTTGTGAGGTCGAAGTGGATGCTGATACCGGCGAGGTCTCTATAGAACGATGGGTAGCCGTCGATGATTTTGGTAATATCATCAACCCAATGATAGTTCACGGACAAGTTCACGGTGGTATTGCGCATGGGGTAGGCCAGGCTCTACTTGAGAATGCTGTATATGATGAGTCTGGGCAGCTGTTATCTGGTTCTTTTATGGATTATTGCATGCCGCGTGCGACCGATGTGCCCAGTTTCGAAATTGGACAGACCGTTACACCATGCCCACACAATCCACTTGGAGTTAAAGGTTGCGGCGAGGCAGGTGCCATTGCTGCACCGCCAGCAGTCATCAATGGAATAGTCAACGCACTCTCATCGTTGGGCGTCACGCATGTAGAAATGCCCGCTACACCTCAAACCGTGTGGCAAACTATACAAAACGCGAAAACATAGTCGGGATAGCAGGAGAAAATAGCCATGTATGATTTTGCATACCATCGTCCAGACAATCTCGACGACGCTGCTAATATCTTGAAAATAAACCCAGAGGCAACTGTTCTGGCGGGTGGGATGACTTTAATCCCAACACTCAAACTGCGCCTCGCTAATCCTTCTGATGTGGTTGACCTCTCTGCAATTGACAGCCTGAATGTTCTGAGCGTCGCAGGGGAAAAAGTATCTGTTGGGGCTATGACAACACACTCTGACGTATCGACATCGAAGGAACTTATGGAGACCATTCCCGGACTTTCGCGCCTTGCTAAGGGAATAGGTGACCCTCACGTTCGTCACCGCGGTACAATTGGCGGATCAGTTGCCAACAACGACCCAGCTGCTGACTACCCCGCAGCAGTTTTAGCACTTAACGCTAGCGTCAATACTATATCACGAACCATTAATGCAGATGAATTCTTTACTGGCCAATTCGCAACTGTGCTAGAAGAACATGAGATAATCACGTCCATTGATTTTCCCATACCCCGAAGATCTGCTTATGAAAAGTTTTCAAACCCAGCTTCCCGATATGCGATCGTGGGAGTGATGGTAGCCGACACTGAAGCTGGTGTTCGTGTTGCTGTCACTGGAGCGGGGCCCTCAGTTTTTCGTGTGGCAAAAATGGAAGAAGCATTGTCCAATGATTTTTCGGCTGACGCGATAGCCGGCATTACATTGTCGGCTGACGACCTTAACTCGGATATTCATGCAAGCTCAGAATATCGAGCTCATTTAGTATCTGTCATGGCAATGCGCGCCGTAAATTCGGCACTCACGCAATAGGCGATAAGGAGACGCAGCTGCCAACGTCACTTTTTGCGCACCAACTGGTTTTCCATGAATTAAGCACGTTTTGCCCTTTGGTTTCTTTTCCACTCTGATGTACATGGCGCGCCAACTCCCCAAATCTACAGATGCAACGTTTGACCTTTTGCGTGAAGGAAACTACGTGTCTGATAGAAGCCTTGCCACCACACTTTATCTTAGTCTAAGTCTACAACGCCCTTTGTTTTTAGAGGGTGAGGCTGGGGTAGGCAAAACAGAAATTGCAAGTGTCCTAGCCAAAACACTGGGTCGGAACTTAGTTCGTTTACAGTGTTATGAAGGTTTGGACGTGGCCAGCGCTGTTTACGAGTGGAACTACGCTGCCCAAATGATTGAGATACGAGCAGCCGAGGTACAAGGAGTAACAGATAAAGACTATCTGACAAAAGACGTGTTCTCGGAGCGTTTTCTGATAAGGCGGCCTCTATTGCAAGCTCTTGACCAAGCTGCTGACGCACCCCCCGTATTGCTGATAGATGAAATTGATAGGGCAGACGAGCCATTTGAGGCCTTTCTTCTTGAAGTTCTATCCGACTATCAAGTTACTGTTCCAGAAATTGGAACCATCGCAGCTAAGGAGCCGCCTATAACAATTATCACTTCAAATAGAACACGCGAAATCCATGATGCTTTAAAGCGGCGCTGTTTCTACTATTGGGTTGATTACCCAGATTCAGTGAGGGAACAGGAGATACTGATTGCCCGGATTCCCGATATCAATGAGCACCTAAGTCATCAAGTTGTTGCCTTCGTTCAAGCGCTCCGAAAAACTGACCTGTTTAAGGCTCCCGGAATTGCGGAAACTATTGATTGGTCTAGTGCTCTAATGCAGTTGGACAAGGTCTCTTTAGACCCCCAAACGGTCAACAATACTTTAGGGATTCTCCTCAAATATCAAGATGACATTGCTAAGACAAGCGGCACACAGGCTGCTTCATTGCTTGAGCAGATAAACCAAGAAATGGTTTCACCTGATTCATGAATTCTATTGACTTGGCTAACGGCCAATTAGCCCAAAATATAATGCACTTTGGTCGTGCATTACGTTCAGCGGGAATTCCCGTTGGCACCGGTCAGGTTATTACCGCAATGCGTGCTGTAAAAACTATCGGCATCACAAGACGCGATGATTTTTATTGGACATTACATGCAACAATGATCAATCGACGTGAACACCAGGAACTGTTTGATCAAGCTTTCCACATTTTCTGGAAAAATCCGCGCCTCTTAAAGAAAATGTTATCTACCTTATTACCAACTTCTCAATTCGTCCGCCAGCCACAAGGAAACAATCTTAATAAGCGAATTTCCGACGCGTTTTTTCCAACACCTAACATTCAAGAAGAGCCAAAACGTCAAGGAATAGAAATAGATGCAGCCCTCACATATTCTCCAACTGAAGTATTGTCCGCAAAGGACTTCGAGTCCATGTCAGCGGAGGAGATAGCAGAAGCAAAATCTATCATTGAACATATGACACTACCAATTGCTCACGGGGCGACGCGACGTTCAAAAATAAGCCCCTACGGATCACGGATTAATATTCGTGCAACATTAAGGTCGTCATTGCGAACAGGCGGTAATAACATAACATTAAAGCGATGTACGCCTCGACAGCGCCCTCCTCCCCTAACAATTATTTGCGATATATCCGGTTCTATGAGCCAGTATTCTAGAATGCTGTTGCACTTTGTTCATGCGATGACTAGCGATCGAGACCGTGTTCACACGTTTCTGTTCGGGACACAATTGACAAACATTACCCGACACCTACGCCATCGTGATGTGGATCTTGCGCTTACGAAAATTGGTAAACTAGTACAAGACTGGGATGGGGGTACACGCATAGGAAGCTGTCTTAAGGAATTTAATTATATTTGGTCCCGACGTGTTCTAGGGCAAGGCGCAATCGTACTTTTGATTTCAGATGGCCTTGACCGAGATATCGCCAAAGGGCTAGAGGTAGAGATGGAACGTCTACATCGTTCGTGTCGTAAACTTATCTGGCTTAACCCCTTACTAAGGTATGATAAGTTCGAGGCGAAATCCCTTGGGGCTGCTGCCATGTTGCCGCATGTTGATGAATTCCGTTCAGCACATAACATTCATAGTCTCCAGGGACTTGCGGCTGCTTTAGGAGAAAGCAAAAACTTCAGGAATAACTAGCATGAAACAAGTTCTAGATATGGATATTTTGGATACTGCAATAGAATGGGATACTTCCGGCCTAAAGTTAGCTATCGCTACTGTTATAAAGACCTGGGGATCATCACCACGACCCGTCGGCAGTCTACTTTTAGTTAACGAAACTGGCGAATTTGTTGGATCCGTGTCAGGTGGCTGCATAGAGGGCGCAGTGATTCAATCTGCACTTGAAGTAATTAAAGAAGAAAAACCGCGCCTTCTTGACTTTGGTATCACTAACTCACAAGCATGGGAAGTTGGGTTAGCATGTGGTGGAAAAGTACAAATATTTGTTGAGAACATTTCATAGTTATCAGTAACAATGAAAAGTGAAACACTGAAACAGATTCAAACCGACCGACGCGAAAAGCGTCCGGTGGTTTTAGTAACGAATCTTAAATCTGGCCAAGAACAACTAGTGTACCCCGATGACTTGAAAACAAAAGATACGAATCTCGAGCTTTGGACCGCTGCTGAGCGGGCGCAGAGGATGGATAAATCTCAGACAATCACAATTGATGGGGATGACTTATTTTTACACGTCTTTAATGCTCCACTTCGCATGATCATAGTAGGTGCTGTACATATAGCTCAACCACTTGCATTAATAGCGTCCTTAACAGAGTTTGATGTAACCATCGTTGATCCACGCCGATCTTTTGCAACACCCGAGCGTTTCCCAAGAGTTAAAATATTGCATCAATGGCCCGACAAAGGACTTCAATCACTTTCACCAGATCGTAGAACAGCAGTGGTTACACTTACTCACGATCCAAAACTCGACGACGCTGCTCTTTCTATCGCCCTAAAGTCAACTGCGTTTTATATTGGGGCACTTGGCAGCAAAAAGACTCACGATGCCCGTTTAAAACGGCTAAACCAACAGAATTTCAATGATACAGAACTCAATCGTATTCACGGCCCAGTAGGCCTTTCCATTCATGCCACCTCTCCAGCTGAAATTGCCATTTCAATAATGGGAGAGGTGGTAACCCAATTGCGAACAAATTGGTAATAGAATGATTTTTGGTAGACTTCGTATTGAGGATGCCGAGGGCGCAATTCTTGCTCATAAAGTTAGATCAGAAAAATACATACTCAGAAAAGGTCACAAATTATCCGCCGACGACGTAACGCAATTGGCTGCTGCCAAGGTTGAATCAGTTATGGCCGCACGTCTTGAGTCTGGCGATATCCCTGAAAATGAAGCTGCCAGCCTTGTCGCGATAGCAGTGCATGGCCCGTATACCCACTTAAAGCCAGCGTTTACTGGCCGTCGAAACTTATATTCCAGTGCAACAGGTTTAGCACTTATTGATGGCGAACGAGTAAACGCGATCAATTTTGTTGATGAGAGCATTACACTTTCTACTATTTCTCCTTTTTCGATTGTCAAAGAAAATCAGTTGGTAGCCACCATAAAAGTTATTCCCCTTTCTGCAAAAGAAGAGATAGTTAGAGCATGCCAACTACTAGCAAACACGAATGGTCCTCTAGTTTCTGTTTCTCCCCTCAAAAAAAAATCAGTTGGGCTAATTTCAACATCGATTGCACAGACGAAAGATAGCGTCTTAGACAAAACTGTTAGCACGATTAGAGATCGCGTTGAATCACTTGGTAGTGAGTTAACGCACTCTCACCTATGCCCACACTGCGAAACTGCAATAGCTAACGCTATTCATAACTTAATCCGTGCGGGGTGCTCTCCTCTTTTGATTCTCGGAGCGACTTCTATAATTGATAGAAGAGATGTTGTTCCTCATGCGATAGTTAATGCAGGGGGCTCAATTATACACTTTGGCATGCCAGTCGACCCAGGAAACCTGACACTTCTAGGAAATGTCAAAGATACGCCGATACTTGCTCTTCCAGGGTCTGCCCGATCTCGGCGCCAGCACGGCAGCGACTTCCTTTTGCCGAGGCTATTAGCTGACCTCCCAATACAAAAAAAGGATATTATGGCACTTGGTGCAGGAGGTTTGTTGAAAGAGGTGCCCGAGCGACCGCAGCCTCGAGACTTTCAGATAAAAACCCTGGTCAAAAAGCATTACAAGGTAGCAGCCATTGTTCTGGCTGCGGGTGAGTCTAAGCGAATGGGTCAGTCCAACAAATTATTGGCCCAAATTGATGGTTCGCCATTGGTGGCACGGGTTGCAGATGCCGCCATTTCATCAAACGCAATAACCGTTGTTGTTGTAACGGGATTTCAACATGAAACCGTTGAGAAAGTATTTATAACTAGGGATGTGATACTCGTACATAATAAAGACTATTCAAAAGGTCTTAGTTCATCTCTTTCTTTGGGTATTAATGCGTTGCCACCCGTTGATGCTGCATTGGTATGCTTGGGCGATATGCCCAATATCACACGTGCGCATCTGAACCAATTGATTGCACAATTTTCACCTTCAGAAAGACGTTCAATTTGTGTGCCTACGTATCGTGGTAAACGCGGCAACCCTGTTTTATGGTCAGCTGAATATTTTGGTGAAATATGTGCGTTAAAGGGAGATATGGGTGCCCGACGACTATTGACAGCTTACCCTAAGGAAGTTCATGAAGTGGAAATAGAAAATAGCGCCATATTCATTGACGTTGACACCCCCGAAGAATTACAGGCCATTCAAAACTCAGACCAGAAACGGTATTAATGGATATGAGACATGGTTGATGATTTGTACCAGAAGAATTTGCTTCGCCATGCAGCTGCATCTATTGGTCACGGGCGCCTGCTCAAACCCCATGGCACCGTTACACTCGACAATCCGCTATGTGGAGATCGGGTGACCATAGATGTTAAACTTAAAAACAGACTTATCTCTGAAGTGGCCCAGGTAGTGAGGGCTTGCGTACTATGCCAAGCCGCAGCGTCAATTATTGGCTCAAATGCAGTAGATAAATCAGAATCAGATATTCAATCTATCGTCGCTGCAACGAAAGATATGCTGCATAGCACAGAAACCTTATCGGGAAAAATATGGCCAGAAATGGAAGCTTTTGCCCCTGTGGCCACGCACAGTAGCCGTCATCGTTGCGTATTACTTCCGTTTGAAGCACTACTTCAAGCCATTAAATCAGCCACCGCGGGAGAGGATGACTCAGTTACGACTTAATCCGTTTAGTCAGAATTGCGAACACTGTCTAACTCGGATTTTGACATCAGCTCCTCTATCTTCAAAATATTCCTCGAAGCTTTCTCCATAAGTCTCTCGTCAGAGCCAGATGCAACTATACTAAACCAGCGATGAGCACTCACCAGATCCTGCTCGTTTCCTTTACCTTGTATGTACCAAACACCCAGATTGTACTGTGCGTCTACTAAACCTGTTTTTGCCGCTTCCTCGTATAACAAACGTGCACGTTGCAGGTCTAAATCAACTCCCTCTCCACGCATATATAATATGGCTAGATTATTCTGTGCGCCGGAGTGCCCCGTAGAGCTCGCTTTTTCATACCAAAATACAGCCTTTTTGGCATCTGCTAATACACCTTCACCTCTGTCATAGAGAACTCCCAAATTATACTGGGCTTCAGTAATTCCCTGTTTGGCTGCTAACTCGTACCAGCGTAGCGCACCTGTCGGGTCAGCTTGAGAAATTTCTCCCTTGTGTAATATTACAGCTAAACTTAGCTGTGCAGAAGAATGCCCTTTTAACGCTGCGGCACGATACCAGCGCTCAGCCTCAACCAGGTCCCGTCCAACTCGAATGCCGTTATGGTACATTAGACCCAGTAAGAATTGTGCTCGTGGATTTCCCTCTTTTGCTGCTTCCTTATACCATCGCATAGCTTCAGAAAAAGTTTGCGGAGGCTCAGTTTCCGCATAAGCAGAAAAACAGAAAGACGCGAGTAACAAAAGAGTAAAGACTACTTTCTTCATCGTACCGATCCGAGTAGGGGTATTCCCTGCCCTTCGACAACATCACTCTTGGACAGATTACTAAGCGAAAAAGTTTTAAACATGGCAAAGCATATACTATGAATGTGCAAACTAGCGTAATTTACCTCTGGTCTGCGCAACAAACTACCGATAAAGCCCACCAAATCAATTTAGTCCCTGTATTCAATTAATCGCGCAAACCATTGAGTATATTTCTAATAATCATTATTTTTTTATTATTCCGTAATAACACAGGGAACCTCATATGGAAAATAGTCTCGATACACGTGAACGCCGATCGATAGCTAACATCCAGAAATTGCGTTTCTTTCCCCTTCCTATTGTGGGTGGCAATGGCTCCTATCTAGTTCTCGAAGATGGGCGGCGTGTTCTAGATATGTCAGGAACATGGGGCGCTGCAACACTAGGATATAGCCATCCAACTATAGTCGAAGCGGTGACTAACTCGGTAAGCAACATGGCAGGGGCAAGCTCAATAAGTTCAACAAGTGCTCCCTCTGTCTACTTGGCAGAAGAGCTTCTAAACCTATCGCCAGATCCAAAAAATCATCGCGTATGGTTAGGTCATTGTGGCTCAGAAGCCAATGACGCAATGGTACGAGCTGTTACAGCTGCTACTGGCCGCAACCGTTTTATTTCGTTTATTGGTGGAACGCATGGTGGCTTTACGGGCGGAATATCCATATCAGGCTACGATGCCCTTCAGATCAACACAGAATCTGCTGCAAGGCCTGGTCAAATTTACATTCCCTACCCTGATCCATATCGACCACCATTTGCTGGGGATGTTTCGACACAGGTACTTAGTTACTTCGAATATCTATTAAATACCATGGCACCTCCTCACCAGGTTGCAGGAGTAATTATAGAGGGAATAATGTGTGACGGAGGCGATATTGTTCCTCCGCCTGGTTTTTTATCAGGCCTAGCTGAACTATGTAAGATTCATAATATTCTGTTAATTTTTGATGAAGTGAAAGTGGGGCTCGGCCGCACTGGTCTTATGCATTCGTTTGATATTGAAGGAGTCGTTCCTGACCTGATTAGTTACGGAAAAGCTCTCGGGGGCGGACTTCCTCTTGCCGCTCTCATTGGACCTTCATACATAATGGATAACCCGAAAGGCCTAACAGTCACCACTACTCAGGGAAACCCAATTGCAGCCTCTGCTGGTCGAGCCGTCCTTAAAACCATCTCATCGGAGCGCCTATGCGATAATGCCAGGGAAGTAGGATCTCAATTAATTACCGGACTTAAACAACTAGCTGAGAAACATTCGCTAATTGGAGACATAAGAGGGCGAGGTTTAGTTATAGGGGTGGACCTTGTATCTGATCATGAGAGCAAGAGACCCGCTGACCTAGAATGTGCAAAGATTGTCTTCCGAGCCCAAGAATTAGGAGCTGTTTTCTTTTATGTGGGTAGCGGCTCTAATGTTATTGAACTTACACCTCCAATTAATCTCAATAAGAAGGAAGCCGAAGAAGCCCTTCAAATTCTAGATAGGGCCTTTGAAGATGTAGAACATGGTCGAGTTGCGGACGAAGATGTAGCTAAATACACCGGTTGGTAGGACACCCATGAAGGATGATTATCGCCAACACGCGCCTGCAACACGACGTAACCGTGAGCCAATCCTCTCGATACTGGAGAAGATATTACCCCAACCAGGTTTAGTACTTGAAATTGCAAGCGGATCCGGGGAACACGCAGCGTGGTTCGCGCAGAACCTCCCTGGAATATTGTGGCAGCCCAGTGATATTGACCCTAGTTGCAATTACAGCATAAAGATGTGGGCAAATGATATTTCCCAACCATCAGTTCTTCCCCCCTTAACCATTGATGCCTCAAGTCCCGATTGGCCTGTACAAAAACTTCTTGATGACCTTAACGCAATCGTGTGTATCAATATGATTCATATAGCCCCATGGGACGCATGCAGAGGCTTAATGCAAGGAGCAGGAAAATTCCTTCCTTCGGGAGGCATTCTTTACTTGTATGGCCCTTTCCACCAACCCCACGTGACAACCGCAAAAAGCAATATCAAGTTTGACCAGTCTCTTCAACAACAAGACACCCGTTGGGGTGTCCGACATCTCGATAAAGTTAAAGAAACTGCCAATGAAAACGATTTGAACCATACAGATACCATCGAGATGCCAGCCAATAATTTATCGGTAGTTTTCACTCGTCGATGACAACAAATTACAGTTACGAAAAAAGAGTGGCGACCCCAACGGGACTCGAACCCGTGTTTTCAGCGTGAAAGGCTGATGTCCTAGGCCACTAGACGATGGGGTCGGATCTCTAGCTCTATCAACTATTCACCCGGAAAAATCAAGTACTGACATCAATATTAGCGACATCTTCTACAACCAATTGCATACGAGCACGATTATCGCGACCTATCGTGCCGACAACATGCACTTGTGATGACCTGCTTTGCAACAAGGCTTTACCAATTGGACCCTCTGCGTGACCAAAGGCTATAGCATTGAGAAAGCTGCCATCACCACCCTTTAACGCACAGCGCACATGCCCATTGCCCACCACTTTTGCTCCTACCACTTGGGCATTAGCTATTGCAAAACGCGGCTGAGGATTTCCAGCCCCGTAAGGACCAACACTTAGGAGCATCTCATAAAGCTCATGATTAATTGCACTGGCTGCAACTGCCGCATCTACATTGATGGAGGGATCCTCAATACCGTGCTTCCCTGCCAACGTAATCCTAGATGAAATAAATTCCCTAAAGTCATTTAATTTCTCGCTTGAAATAGTTAACCCTGCGGCCATAGCATGACCTCCGCCACTTAGAAGAATTTCTGCCTCTTTTGCAGCTACGACAGCTGCACCAAGATCAATGCCCGCAATGGAACGGGCCGAGCCCCGACCTACCCCATCCTCATCGATTGTTATTACTACAGCTGGTCGGTTAAACCTATCCTTCAGGCGGCTAGCCACAATGCCTATAACTCCTTGATGCCAACCCTTACCAGATACAACAATTATCGAATCAAGCATGCCTTCGTAACATCGTTCCACCGATTGCAATGCCTGCTCTAAAACCATTGCCTCTATTGCTCGCCGCTCATCATTTAGTTTATTGAGCGCCGATGCTATATCCCGTGCCTCGCCCGTGTTACGGGTCGTCAACAATCTTGTCCCCAAGTCAGCCTTGCCTACTCGCCCACCAGCGTTAACGCGCGGACCCATTACAAAACCGAGGTGATAGGCTTCCACGGGCCCCGAGATTTGAGCAATTTCTGATAGAGCCAACAAACCTAGATTACGGCGATATCTAAATACCTCTAAACCTTTCGTCACCAAAGCACGATTTACCCCAACTAGAGGGACAACATCACATACTGTTCCAAGAGCTACGAGATCAAGCCATTGCATCAGATCAGGCTTTGGGCGTTGATTGTACCAGCCAAAACCTCGAAGTACGCGATTAGTGGCGATAACAAGCATGAACGTTACACCCACGGCTGCTAGCTGTTCGTATCCACCGTCCTCGTCAATTCGATTTGGGTTTACGACGGCTAAAGCCGTTGGTAAGGAAGGTTCAGCTATATGGTGATCAGCAACAATCACATCAAGACCCATTTCGGCTGCTAAACTAAGAGGTTCATGAGCTAAGGTGCCGCAGTCGACCGTAATCAAAAGCTGAGTTCCATCTGTTGCAATTTTTTTTAATGCATGAACATTGGGTCCATAACCTTCCTTTACCCGATCAGGAATGTAGACCTTTAGACGACCACCAACTTCTTCACAGAATCGTTTGAGTAACGCGGCACTCGTTGCTCCGTCTACGTCATAATCACCAAATACCGTTATAAGCTCATCAGCCATAATTGCTTGAGCTAAACGTTGTGCAGCTACGTCCATGTCCTTAAATTGTGACGGATTAGGAAGATTTTCCCGAAGAGTGGGATTAAGATGACCTATGGCACTGTCAAGATCCACACCACGGGCCGCGAGAACCCTCCCGATAACCTCAGGCACTGACAGTCTCTGACTAAGTGCAAGAGCCATTCGATCATCAGCTTTACGGAGGCACCATCTGCGCCCTAGTACGGAGCGCGACACGTCAAAAACTAGAGGTCGAGATTGGGTTATCACGTCTTACAGTTATATGCTAGGCGCATATGGTTCCCTTCGGAAAAGCCAATACACTTTCGCTTATAGTTAAATCAACTAATACTCTAGAAATATCTCAACACGACGATTTTCATCTTCACCCGATGGCATCACTTCGTAATATAGCGGTTGGCCATCACTTTTTGCCTCCGCAACAATATTTTCACCTGGTACCCCGAGTTGAATCAACTCTCGAGCAACTGCCTCCGCCCTATCAATCGATATGGAAAAGTTTGCCATCATATGATCAGCTAGATCCAAGTTTCGTGTGCGGCTTGAAGCATGGCCGACAACCTTTACTAAGCCGCCATGTTTTCCATATGCACTTGCCATCTCTCGCAAAACACCTCGGTAACTCGCTGATATGTGTGCAGAGCCGTTTTTAAACTTAATAATGGCAGCCACACTCGAGGCATTACCATAAGACGGCCCCGATGCAGCTCCCTCCGACAATTCCATATCCACTGGTGCATCCGCATCATCAATCCAAACGTTATCATTTTCTAAATCTGAGAAAGACGGGTTTGCCGGAGCAGTAGTAACCGTCGCACCAGATTCCGAAAGACGTTTTGAAAAAGTTTGAGCTAGAATATCCTGTCCTGTCGACGCCACAACAACCGTCACTGTATCATCAACAGTCGGCACAACTTCGTTCCTTGGGTCGGGTTCCAAAAGAGGCTGATCAAAACTTGTATCCGATACCAAACTCTCTTCTACAACTGGACTAGAAGACGCGAGCGGCTCAATTTCCTCGTATAATGACTCTGCTTCTCCGATCACGCTCGGCTCCGTGGGGTCAACCTCTTCGATCAAAGGCCGAACCTTAATATCTGTCGTAACTGCTATTTCTTTAACTTCATAATCGTCAAGAGCATCTTCGGACGGAGATGAAAGCACTTCTGCGCTAGAGGCATGTGTATCCTGTAATTCCTCTGCTGGACCAGATCGAAGCTCTTCGTCCGTATAACGAGCGCTCTCACGATCAGCAATTAATCCTTCCCGAATCTGCTGAGCTTCGTCACTACTAGTAGTTTCCGTGAAATCATCGGGGACAGATGCCAAGGTAGGAAATTCACCTGTATCTTTCTCCCACGGCAACAGTTGACGAAGCGAGTTTTGACCGTCAAACACTTCATCATATAAGTTCACAGGGTTTGCCCAATCAGGTACATAAGAGCATGCACTAAGAGCCAAAGCTGTCGCTGCGACAACCACGATGCGACCACCCACTCTGAAGCCATTACCATCTGCGTTATAGACCAAGCTACAAGATTTCATCAAATTCACTGGTACCCCCTAACTTAAACAAAATGGCAGCATTGTTCCCTTAATAACCCCTATGGAAATAAAGGTTTTTGCTCTAAACCAGTCGTCTCATCTAATCCTGACATAAGGTTCATATTGTGGACTGCCTGGCCCGCTGCTCCTTTAACAAGATTATCAATCACCGATAAAATTATTGCGCGCCCGGTTAAACGATCCTTTTCTACACTAATCAGACAATAGTTTGAGCCCCGAACATGGCGCGTTGCTAGCGCGCCTGATTCTGGAATGACACACACAAAAGTTTCATTCTCATAATAATCTGAAAGGCACCTCCTCAAATCATCGGCTGAGGTGCCACCCCGCAATTTAACGTAAATGGTTGAAAGAATTCCCCTATTCATTGGAACTAAATGCGGAGTAAAACTTACAGTAACATTCTCTCCTGCAACCTGAGTTAGTTGAGTTTCAATCTCAGGGGCGTGTCGATGCCCCCCAACGGCATATGCGTGAATACCATCGTTAATCTCACAAAATAGATTTGTTTCTGATACTGTTCTACCAGCCCCGCTGACACCTGATTTCGCATCAATTATTATTCCATCCGCCTCTATAAGCTGGTTTTTCAGTATTGGCAAAAGAGGCAGTAGCGTAGCAGTAGGATAACAACCCGGACATGAAACCAAACGAGCACCCTCAATATCACCCTTGGCAAACTCAGTCAGACCGTAAACTGCTTCATTCTGTAACGCCGGTGCCATATGCGTCTTTCCGTACCACTGAGCGTATAGCTGCGGTGCTAAACGAAAGTCTGAGGACAAGTCAATAACTTTCATGTCTTTATGGCCTGCAACAACATCCCCTCTTCCATTTTTACCGAACAACCCCGAGATAAGTTCCTGCGTCTGACCATGCGGCAATGCACAAAATAGAATATCCACATCGTTATCTGACCAGTTAACCTCATTAATCGATACCAATTCTGGTAATTTAGCGGATGCCAAATGTGGAAAAACGGCACCATAACTGCTATGAGCCTTTCTTTCAGCCGTCAACACCCTTATATCCACGTTTGGATGCCTTACAAGAAGGCGTACGAGCTCGCCACCGGCGTAGCCACTTGCACCGAAGACTCCTACACCTATCCGATCCGCCAATTCGGCAGCCATAACCCACTCCCTAAAGAGAACATCGTATTATATAGTTTCAAAATGTGAATCGGATACCCAGCCTTACTCTTGGTATTCTGCAGGTCACAGCAACAAGCTTCCTCCAGATTGTAGCCATCAATAACGCGTAGACACAGCATCATATAAATTCTGCAATTTAACGTAAAGAAATGATACTCGCGATTTTCACCTACTACCGCGAATTTATAAAAATATATGACATGCTTTGACCGAATGTCATGTTCTGCACCAGATCGTTACGCATTAGACAAGTTTCAATGTAGTGACGCCTGGACCGTTCCGCTTGTACTAAAACAGAACGGCACTAGCCCAGAAAACCAAAACAATAACTGTTGAATAAAACAAGTCCTTCAACGTTTCGAGAACTGGATGCGTCGTAAAACGCAATGAATACAATCACTTATTGTATCATTATATTCTTTGCGCCTCATTTGTGCCTCCACCATCTACTGCTCTAAACGCGTCGTAGTGCCTGTATATGATACTTTCGAGTAAATATAAATCCCAAACCCAACTAAGTCAGAGGGATAACGAACCCTCTATTTCGTTTTTGGTATCCCCTCACCCCAATTTTTCTTCGTAACCAGAGGTTCAGACGCATCCCCTTTGTCTAAATAGGTTTGCAAGGGAGATACGATATGAACACGCACACACACGATACACACATATTCTCAGGAATGGTTGAGGTTCTTGTCTCATCAGGTTTGGGAGAGAGAGACTACGGTTTCACTCAGTCTCATCACCAGACCCGATTAGAGGAAGTTGCATCAGTGATGAACCTTCTGGGGTTCTCTAACCGTTTCGGAAATCCTCTGAACCGCAACGCACTCAAACAGGTGGTTCATCGGATTCGTCAGAAGGATGACCTGATGGACGAATTCAAACCTGAGTGGTCTTGGTTTGAAGGTTCTATGGACAGGTCCGACAACAGTTCCAACTCTGAGAATCCTACGTCCTGTCTGGTATGTGGAGAGGAAGTGAGGATACCTGAGAGAGAGTTGTGTTCTCCAATCTGTGAGAACCAATATCAAACAATCAGGTATGGAGAATATATTTCTGAAAAAATTCAATAATAAACGTAACCACTAGAGGGAATCTTATATAAATGGGTGTGTAGACTCTTCAGAGAATAGATATTCAAATTGAATTTTCCCTTTGCAAAACAATAAGAAGGGAAAATCCCAATGAACTATTTTATGGAACCTGAATCCTGCACTCCTGATGATTGCTGGTGTTCTCATTACGATAATCCATACGACAACTATTTTCATTCTCATTACCTGAATCCTGCACAAAGACATTTCTTCTGGATTCAAGAATGGAAAAAACAATTTCAAGAGATAAATGAGGATTGTAGAAAACTGGGACTGAGTTCCTATTCAAAGGATTACGTTCAAGGAGTTA
>CAJWJK010000011.1 GCA_913041535.1 uncultured Alphaproteobacteria bacterium | reverse complement strand
AATAGGTTTTATTTCACAGGTTAGTAATAAAATTTATATACTTGGTTTAAAATCGGAACTAAGAATTATTAATATACAAAATTTAAAAACCCAAGCATCCATTCCCGTAGAGTTGAATAAGCCAGATAATAGGATTAATGATGGAAAGATTGATCCTATAGGCAGATTATGGTTTGGAACAATGAACAATTTAAAAAAGAAAAAAACTGGATCTTTATATTGTTTAGATAAAAATTTGATTTTACATCAAGTTGATAAAAATTATCTAATACCAAATGGACCAACATTTATTGACAAAAATAATTTTTATCACACAGATAGTTTAAAGAGAATTATTTATAAGATTAAAATAAATAATAAATTAAAAATTTTAAAAAAAGATATTTTTATAAAATTAAATAAAAAATCAGGATTTCCTGACGGAATGACAACTGACAAAAATAATAATTTATGGGTTTGCCATTATGGATCTGGAACTATATCGGTTTATAATTTATTAGGAAAAAAAATACATAAAATTTTTATACCAGCAAAAAATATAACTAACTGTACCTTTGGAGGAAAATCTAATAATGAATTGTTTGTATCAACAGCACGCCAAGGTATGAGCAAAAATGAAATAAAGAATCTCTCTTTATCAGGCAGCCTGTTTAAGATTAAAACTAATTCAAAAGGAAAAAAACAACAATTTTTTAAATCTAAAATTTTAACAATCTAGGGTATTTAACTTTTCCCATTCAGTTATTAAATCTTTTTTAGAAAAAGTTTCTTTTGAATTAAAATCTTTCAATTCTTGTTGTTTTAATTTTAAATAGCTTGTAATATTTTTTTCACCAAAGGCAGATAACAAAACTTCGCTATTACTTAAGTTTTCTAGAGAATTTTCTAAATCGCTAGGTAGTTTTTTAATGTTCGGATAGTTATCTCCTTCAGTATACATATTAACAAATAATGGTGGCCCTGGATCGCGTCTTTTTTCAATTCCATCTAAGCCTGCCGCAATAATAGCAGCTTGTAATAAATAAGGATTAGTTGATCCGTCCATTAAACGTAATTCAAAACGCCCTGGATCAGGCACTCTAATCATATGAGTTCTATTGTTGCCAGTATAAGAGATTTTACTTGGCGACCAAGTAGCTCCCGAAGCTGTTACAGGAGCGTCAATTCTTCTATAGCTATTTATAGAAGGATTAAAAAAAGCACTTAAACTTTCAGCAGAATGCAAGACACCACCTAAAAAATTATAGGCCGTTTTTGAAAGCCCAAGTTTATCACCTTTGTCTAAAAATAAATTTTTGTTTCCTGTCCATAGAGACACATGAGCGTGACAACCATTTCCAGTTAAATTTTCAAATGGCTTTGGCATAAATGTTGCTCTTAAACCATGTTTTTCCGCAATAGTTTTAACCATGAATTTAAAAAAAACATGTCTATCTGCAGTTTTTAAACTTTCTTCAAAATTCCAATTCATTTCAAATTGCCCATTAGCATCTTCATGATCATTTTGATAAGGGCCCCATCCCAGCTTAATCATAGAGTCACATATTTCTTTTATTAATTCATACTGTCGCATTAAGGCGGATTGATCATAACAAGGTTTTGGTTGAGTATCTCTTTTATCTGCAATAGCTGTTCCTTCTGGATTAATTAAAAAATATTCACATTCAACACCAGATTTTAAAGTCATATTATTTTTTTCTAGTCGGGAAATTTGTTTTTTTAACATTACTCTTGGTGAAGCATCTACAGGTTTTCCATTCATCCATAAATCAGATGCAAGCCAACCTACCTCTTTTTTCCAAGGTAATTGTATTAGACTATCAGGATCAGGAATAGCAAACATATCAGCGTCTGCTGGGGTCATATCTAACCAGGTGGCAAATCCAGCAAAACCTGCCCCACTTTTTTGCATATCTTTAATTGCTTCTGTCGGAACTAATTTTGATCTAAGCACCCCAAATAAATCAACAAAGCTGATTAAAAAATATTTTATTTTTTTTTGTTTTGCTATCTTTGATAAATCTTTTGGCATAAAACAAATTAATTACAAAATTAAATCTTTGTAAAGTATTAATAAAACAAAAAGAATAATAAAAACAGCAAGATAAACTCCATATTTTGCTTTTGGCCAAGCAAGTCTTGCCATTTTAGGAGGAGTTTGATTTTTATTCTCTTCTTTTTTATTTTCCAAATCTTCATAAAGCCCCTCAAATATTTTATGATATCTCCATTCAACATTGTTTAATTCTTCTATGTGATGGTAAAATGTCATTGATTTTTGTTTCAGATGAGCCAGACTACTCCACCCTTCTATCTTCAGCTTTGGATTATTCGACCTACTTTAAGGGCGTAAAGGTTAGTTCGTCTCGAATTGTGGCCCATGCGGTTGCAGGGGAATGCCCAGCCGGCTGCTCGATGCCCTATACTTCCACGACGGGGTACACCTACAACAAGTGGGCTTCTTGTAGTCCGGACTATGAAGATGTCGTTACTGACATGGGTGGAACTTATCTCTCCCTATGTGACGCCGACTGGGGCCTAAAGATGGAAACTCTAGCCAAAGATTCTATTGTAAAGTCTTCCTTCGAGTTATCAGACATTCCAGTTGTGCAGACTATTGAAGTTTTTGTCGATAATGTGAGTGTTGGCAACTGGGCCTATGACCCACTCATCAATAGTGTGATTTTTGACGCTGCCCATATCCCAATCGCCGGCAGCATGATTGATATTGATTATAATATTTTAGGAGGATGCTAGATGAAGAACAAACATACAAAAATCAACAAACCGTGGGGCCATGAGATAATCTGGGCACACACTCCAGACTATGTGGGAAAGCTTCTGCATATAACTTCTGGCTCCCGCCTCTCTCGACAGTACCATCGATATAGATCGCCTTAGTCTGCTCAAATAACTCGTCCATTGCTGCACGTCCGGCACCTGAGACAGACTGGTAAGTTGTTACTACAACCCGTTTGATTATTGCTTGATCGTGTAGAGGTTTAAGTGCAACAACCAATTGGGTGGTGGAGCAGTTCGGATTGGCAATGATGTTTCTGTGCGTGTAGCCGAATATCTCTTCACCGTTGACTTCTGGTACGATAAGAGGAACGTCATTATCCATTCTAAAGTGACTAGAGTTATCGATTACTACGGCGCCGGCTCGAGCTGCTTTTGGTGCGTAATTTGCTGCAATGCGGTTATCGGCAGCAAATAGCGCTATATCAGTGTTGCGAAAGCTGAAGCTTTCGAGATCTCTAACTTTAAGTGATTTGTCGTTACCAAACGTTATATGGGTGCCGGAAGATTCGGAAGACGCGAGTGGAACGAGAGTATCAACAGGGAAGTTACGTTCAGAAAGTATGTTAAGTAACTCTTGACCCACGCTGCCGGTAGCCCCGACTATCGCAATGCGATACCCCATACTGCAGGATGGCTATCTATTTTTCTGATCGAGAAAATCTAGCACTGCATCACCCATTTCGCTAGTTGTAACGCGAGATTTACCCTCTTGCATTATATCGTCAGTGCGTAGTCCGGCATTCAAAACGTTGGAAACAGAACTCTCTACGAGGTCCGCAGTATTTCCAAGGTCAAATGAATACCGAAGCATCATCGCGAAGCTTAAGATCATAGCTAGAGGGTTGGCGGCACCAGTACCCGCGATATCAGGCGCGCTGCCATGAATGGGCTCATAAAGCGCCCTGCGGCTCCCGTAACTGTCCACGGCACCCAGTGAGGCGGACGGCAGCATACCTAAGGAACCAGTTAACATTGATGCGCAATCTGATAAAATGTCTCCAAAGAGATTGTCTGTCACGATAACATCAAATTGTTTCGGCGTGCGCACAAGCTGCATGGCCGCATTATCCGCATACATGTGAGTGAGTTCAACGTCGGGGTATTCTGAATTCTGAAGCGTTTCAACTTCTTCCCGCCAGAGCACGCCACTTTCCATTACATTAGCTTTTTCAACAGAGCAGACCCTCCCATTTCTTTTACGTGCAAGTTCAAATGCAATGCGAGCTACACGAACTATTTCAGGTGTCGTATATGTCTGAGTGTTGACGGCACGACGATCACCATTGGGGAGCGTTTCGATTCCTCTAGGTTCTCCAAAATACACACCACCCGTAAGTTCGCGTACAATCATGAGGTTTAAGCCGGTAACAAGGTCGGGTTTTAGTGAGGATGCGTGCGCGAGAGCAGAGAATACAATGGCTGGTCGCAAATTAGCGAACAGGTCTAGGGATTGACGTAATTTCAAAATACCAATCTCCGGACGTTTGTCGAATTCGACGGATGCCCATTTTGGCCCTCCTACCGCACCGAAAAGAATAGCATCTGATGAAAGTGCTTGGTCAAGAACAGCGTCTGTTAGGGGGACGTTATGCTCATCTATAGATGCTCCTCCGACCAATCCCTCCTCGATCTCAAATGAAACAGCGCCATTCTCTTCCATCCAGTTCATTATTCGTCGCGTTTCATACATGACTTCTGGGCCAATACCATCGCCGGGAAGAACCAGTATTTTCTTTCTGTTAGTCATGGCAGAAACCTTTCGGAAATCAGATCCAAACTAGAAGTTAAGGATATAGCCACGGTTGGTTTGATTTTTGAATTTCTTCAAATGCTGTAATCTTATCCTCTTTTTCGAGAGTTAGGCCGATATCATCCAACCCATTTCTCAGACAATGCTTGCGAAATGGGTCGACATCAAAACTGACTGTCGATGTATCGTCCAGCAGGTTAATAGTCTGTTTATCCAAATTAACTGTTAAAGGTGTTTGGTTTTCAGCTTCTCTCATGAGGAATGCTAGTTCTTTGGCATTTACAACTATTGGTAGAAGTCCGTTTTTGAAACAATTGTTAAAGAATATGTCGGCAAATCCAGTGGAAATTACACAGCGGATACCAAAATCAAGAAGAGCCCAGGGGGCGTGCTCACGACTTGAGCCACAGCCAAAGTTGTCTCCGGCTACAATTAGTGCCGAGTCCCGATAAGGTGGCTGGTTCAATATAAAACTTGGGTTTTCTGACCCGTCAGGTTTGAACCTAAGTTCGTTAAATAGATAGATTCCTAAGCCTGTACGTTTAGTCGTACGCAAAAATCTTGCTGGGATGATCTGATCCGTGTCAATATTTGGGCGTGGCATCGGTGCAGCAATGCCAGAGACAACGTCAAATTTTTCCATTTGTTAAATAAGCTCCCTAACGTCGGCAAGACAACCCTTGATTGCTGCTGCTGCTGCCATTGCCGGGCTGACTAAATGGGTCCGTCCGCCGGGGCCTTGTCTGCCTTTGAAATTTCGATTTGAAGTTGATGCACAGCGCTCTCCAGGAGCCAGCTTGTCAGGATTCATTGCAAGACACATGGAACAACCAGGCTCACGCCACTCAAAACCAGCTTGGGTTAGAATTTGATCTAGGCCCTCATCTTCGGCTTGTTGCTTGACTAGGCCAGAACCAGGGACGACCATGGCGTTCACGTGTGACGCGATTTTTCGTCCCTCGGCGATGCGGGCTACTTCCCGCAAATCTTCTATTCGACCATTCGTGCAAGAACCTATGAAGACGCGATCTATTTGAACATCGGTTAGTGGCATTCCACTCCTCAGGCCCATGTAGTCAAGAGAATCCTCTATTGCAGCACGACGTTTTGGGTCAGATTCGTCTAGTGGGTCTGGAATATTACCCGTTATTGGTGCAACATCCTCTGGGCTTGTCCCCCATGTTACTTGGGGAGCAATCATGCTCGCATCGACTATGACTTCCTTGTCATATTTAGCTCCAGGGTCTGATGGAAGTGTTGCCCAATGTGCCTCTGCTTGCTCCCAGGATCCAGCTTTCGGTGCCATTGGGCGACCTTTTAGGTATTCGAATGTAGTTTGATCAGGTGCAATCAATCCTGCTCTAGCTCCGGCTTCGATTGACATGTTGCAGATCGTCATACGGCCATCCATGCTTAGCGCTTTTATTGCCGATCCAGCATATTCGATTGCGTGTCCTATTCCTCCACCAGCTCCAATCTGGCCGATGACTGCTAGTACTATATCTTTTGCAGTGATGCCGTGTCCCATAGATCCGTCAACCGTAATGCGCATGTTGGCGGGACGTCGTTGCAATAATGTTTGAGTTGCTAGGACGTGTTCTACCTCAGAGGTGCCGATACCAAATGCTAGGGCACCAAATGCACCATGTGTTGCTGTGTGAGAATCACCACAAACTATGGTGGTGCCAGGAAGAGTAAATCCCTGCTCTGGACCGATGATATGCACAATGCCTTGGCGCAAGTCGTTCATTGAAAAATATGTCAGTCCGAAATCCACGACATTTTGTTCAAGTGTTTCAACTTGGATCCTTGATTCTTTTTCTTGGATAATGCCTGATTTTCGATCTGGCGTAGTGGGAACATTGTGGTCTACCACCGTCAGTGTTGCATCGCAGCGCCTCACTGGCCTGCCAGCGGTTCGGAGTCCTTCAAATGCTTGTGGGCTGGTGACTTCGTGAACAAGATGCCGATCAATATAGAGAAGGCAAGTTCCGTCATCTTGTGTATCCACAATGTGGCTTTCCCAGACTTTATCGAACAACGTCCGTTGTGTAGTCATTCATTCAAACCTTTGGGGAGGTTTCAGTTAAGCTATTTATTGCGGGATGAGGTGCGGTCAACTTTTTCTGAAATTCGTGCGCGCTTTCCTGTGCGGCCTCGAAGGTAGTATAGTTTTGACCTGCGAACGGCCCCTCGTCGTATGACTTCAATACGGGCAATTTGTGGTGAGTGAAGTGGAAAAACTCGCTCAACTCCTTCACCGTATGAAAGTTTTCTTACAGTGAAAGATGAGCCTGTACCTCGGTTTTTTCGTGCGATACAAACTCCTTCAAAGGCTTGCAAACGTTCTCGAGACCCTTCTACGACTTTGACCATCACGCGAAGAGTATCGCCGGGAGCAAACTCTGGAACTGATCTCTCATCGCCCAGTTTTTTTACTTCCTCAAGTTCTATTTCTTGTAATAGGTTCATTTTTTTACCCTCGCACTAGTCAATTCTCTGTTATGGCGCGCCCAAAGATCTGGGCGCCGTTCGCGGGTTAACTGCTCCGATTCATTCTGTCGCCATGAGGCAATTCCCGCATGGTCTCCTGATAGGAGGATATTTGGCACTGTATACCCATCCCAAATTTGAGGGCGAGTAAACTGTGGGTATTCCAGTAAGTTATCTGTGAAGCTTTCATTTGTTAAGCTTTCAGCCGCTCCGATTACATTTGGCAAGAGCCGGACTACAGCGTCAAGAAGGGCAATCGCAGCGATTTCACCGCCGGAGAGCACAAAATCACCGAGACTTATCTCTTCTGCACCGTAGGCATCAATTATACGATGGTCAATTCCTTCGAAGCGACCGCAAATGAGTGTAAGGCCAGCTCCGAGGGCTAGCTCATTAACGCGCTTTTGGTCTAGGGGATTTCCGCGAGGACTTAGTACGATAACAGGCTCGTTTTGTTGCTCCTTTGGGATGATAGCACTAAGAGCTCTATCCAATACATCTGCTCTTAACACCATACCCGGACCACCACCAAAGGGTCGTCCGTCAACGGTCTTATGAGGATCTGATGCAAACTCCCGAATGTTAAGCACAGAAAGGTCCCATCGTTTATCTTTTAGGGCTCGTCCTGCTAAAGAGTAGTTAAGCGGCCCGGGAAACATGGAGGGGTATAAACTCAAAACTCGTGCAGAGAACATTTCTTGGGAAGACATTATGCTTATCCCGTATCTTTCTCAATCGCATCAAACGGTAATGCCACAACTAAGCATCCGCCTTGTATGTCGACTTTAGGTACAATGTCTGAGGTAAAGGGCACCATTACGGTTTCATTTGATTCACGCGTGATTTCAAGGATGTCACCAGTTCCAAAGTTGCGGACAGCATTTACTCGGCCAAAGGGGCGCCCGCATTCTCTTTCGGCGCGCAATCCAACCAGGTCGATGTGGTAGAACTCATTGTTTGGAAGGGTTTCTAATGCGTTCCGCTTCACAAACAAACGGGCGCCTACAATGTTTTGGGCTGAGTTCCTATCATTGATACCAGCAACACGCGCGATGACAATATTGCCGCGTTGTCGCACATTAACTAACTCAAATGAACGTTCAGTATCTTCATCAAAAAGCGGACCATAAGCGGCAATATTTTCAGGGTGTTGTGTAAAGCTTTTTATTCTTACCTCGCCAGAAAGTCCGTGAGCGCCAACCACAGCTCCAAGACACACCGAGTGAACGTCAGGCTGCTCCAACGTATCTGACATGGATGTATATGTGTCTGTCATATCAGTAACAGTCTATGTAGCCTCAAGAGTTACCTTTAGTCTCGCTGGTGTCTGTGGATGTAGTGGCCTCGGCAGCGTCCTCAGAATCGTTTCCGGGGTCCGCGCTGGTTTCTTCTGTCTCCTGAGATGCCTCGGCAGCGTCTGACGACGACGTCTCGGCGATATTGCTGGTTTCATTGTCTGTTATAGCAGCATTGGTTTCCGCTGCTGCACTTTGCGCTTCTTTCGCACGTTCTTGGGCTTTAGCTTTTGGCTGAGCCTTAAGTGGGTTGTTGCGTTGCTTTGGTGTCTCAATCAGATTAGCAGCACCTAAAAAACGCGCTACTCGTTCGGTCGGGCGCGCGCCATGATGTAGCCAGTGACGGATACGCTCTTCCTTTAAGGTAACCCGACTTGGGTCATCAGGCCGTAATAAAGGGTTGTAGGTGCCTAGTCGTTCGATAAATTTACCATCACGAGGGCTACGTGAATCGGCGAGTACGATGCGATAGAAAGGTCGCTTTTTTGCGCCACTCCTCGTCAAACGGATTTTTAAAGACATTCTTAAGTCTGCTCCTCTGGTTTTGCTATCTAGCGTATTTGATGACGATTACCCTGAAGGCCTGGGATGCCAGAAAAATTAGGCATTCCCTGACGGAGTATGCCCTTTTTACCCATTCTTCCAACCTTCTTAACCATAGTAGACATCTGCTTGTATTGTTTTAGCAATCGGTTGACTTCCTGGACTGAGGTTCCTGATCCGGAGGCAATGCGGCGTTTGCGTGCGCCATTGATGAGTCTAGCATTTTGGCGTTCCGCATTGGTCATTGATCCAATAATCGCCTCCTGGCGCACAAGCGCTCGCTCGTCCAGTCCCGCATTTGTCATTTGGGTTTTGACCTTTCCAACACCTGGCAAAAGGCCCAATATTCCACTCATTCCGCCCATTTTACGCACCTGTTGGAGCTGTGAGGCCAAGTCAGATAAGTCGAAACGTCCCTCCATTAATCTTTTCTCAAGGACAGCGGCATCTTGCTCTTCAATCGTTTCTTGCGCTTTTTCAACTAAACTAACAACGTCCCCCATGCCTAGAATGCGTGAGGCGATTCGGTCAGGATAAAATCCATCCAAATCGTCCAGCTTCTCACCATTACCAAGTAACTTAATGGGACATCCGGCGGCAGCTCGAATACTTAATGCCGCGCCACCTCGGGCATCACCGTCAATACGGGTTAGCACAACACCAGTGATGTCTAATTTCTCTTTGAACTGACTGGCTAGATTTACCGCGTCTTGGCCGGTTAACGCGTCTGCCACCAACAACACCTCAACAGGCTTCACCGCTTCTCGCAAAGCTGCTGCATCTGCCATTAAGCCAGCATCTGCATGTATGCGGCCTGCTGTATCGAGTATTACTACATCAAAGCCTTGAAGTTTCCCGGCATTGATTGCACGCCTTGCGATGTCAATAGGGATTTGGTTTGCAACTATTGGAAGTGTTGGTACATCAGCTTGTTTTCCAAGAATCGCCAGCTGTTCCTGGGCTGCTGGCCGCTGAGTGTCCAGAGATGCCAATAGAACCTTCTTTTTATCTCGATTCTTTAGCCGATATGCAATCTTAGCTGCAGTCGTAGTTTTTCCTGATCCCTGAAGGCCCACCATAAGAATACAGGCAGGCGGCACTGTTGCTATATCGAGACTTTCGCTCTCTTCACCAAGAATTGTGACAAGCTCGTCGTGTACGATCTTGATCACCATTTGGCTGGGGCTAACGTTCTTTAGCACATCAGAGCCACTAGCTTTGTGGTGTACGTTATCCACAAATTCTTTTACGACGGGTAGAGCAACATCGGCTTCGAGTAGTGCTATGCGCACTTCCCGGAGTGCCTTTACAATATCGCCTTCCGACAATAGAGCATGCCCTTTAAGCGTACCTAAGACTGCTCCTAAACGATCGCTAAGCACATCAAACATGTTAACCCGTCACTCCTTAGTTCAAGCACCTAAATCGCCACCGCGCGAAACCTCGCGGGCTGGCGTAGCCAAGGCGCTTGAATACAACTTTGGAACTTGCCGCAGAGAGTACGCTTTGAGTGCCATATCAATCAAGCCTAAACAGAACGCGATATAAACTATCCGTCAGGAAGACTGGTCGCGGGATTGAAGGCGATTTACACTTATGAGTCTTATGCAAGAACACCTTGACCCTAGAATTCATCCGTATCGTGGGGATCTAGCCTCATCCTCATTACGGGGACGTGTAGCATCTAACCGATTTGTTGTCGGGGAAGAGAAGCGGTTGGTATCAGCTATTTCACCCCTAAGACGTCAACCATCACCAAGTTCGGAGCGCGTTAGTGAACTGTTGTATGGGGAGAGCTTCATTGTGTATGAAGAGAAAGATGGTTGGGCGTGGGGACAAGCTGGAGGTGATGGGTATGTCGGTTATGTGGGTTTATCGAATCTCGGAAAACCATCTGTTCCAACACATATCGTTAAAACCCCTCTGGCGATCCTTTTTGAGGAGCCAGATTTAAAAGCACCTCGATTTGATGTTTTTCCTATGGGAGCACGCCTTTCTGTCCAAGGGTTTGATGGTGACTATGCGCAGGTGCTCGAAGGCAAGTACATAAGTATATGCCATCTTGCTTCCTTGGAAAGTATTGAGTCGGATTATGTATTAACAGCGGAGAAATTTTTGAATGCTCCATACCTTTGGGGCGGGCGGACAGCGCTAGGAATTGATTGTTCAGGGCTGGTGCAGACAGCTCTGCAACGATCCGGTCGATTTGTGCCTAGAGATACCGATATGTTGGAGCAATCTGGTATGTTAGTACCAGGGCATGATTCTAGCATACTAGAACGTGGAGACGTATTGTTTTGGAAGGGTCATTGCGCGTTAGTGCTTGACCAAGACTATCTCATCCATGCCAACACTAAAAATATGGGGGTGGCAATTACGCCTCTTGTGGAGACGGTTGAGAGATATAAGTCGTTGCTCGGTCTTCAGATTTGCTCTGTACGTAGATTTCCTGATGACTAGCTTACAGCTGGGTTGGTCATTGCTATGGCTGTGGTGGCTCAATAATAAAGGGGCCAGTCAGTCAGCGAGGCCATCTTTGTTCTTAATAGCACAGAAAGGCTTTGACGTGCAGCAGAAGGGTCTTATAAGGCAGTAATGGGACTATTACCTTTTATAAAAATGCATGGTCTTGGAAATGACTTCGTGATTTTCGATGCTCGCTTTGAGACTATCGAACTGACACACGAAGAATTACGTGTGGTTGCTTCAAGACGTATGGGTATTGGGTGTGATCAGATCATTACTCTAGAGCCATCTGAACGCGCTGATGTATTTATGCGCATTCACAATGCGGATGGTGGCGAAGTTGAAGCTTGTGGCAACGGGACACGGTGTGTGGCAGCGCACCTTATGGAAGAGGGGGAATATAACCATTTAACGATCGAAACACTGGCTGGACTGCTTAGGGTAAAAAGAGATGGGGGGAGTGTTAGTGTGGATATGGGGATAGCGCGTCACGAATGGAACGAAATACCCTTGGCGGCGCCTGCTGATACATTGCATCTGAGCCTCAACGTCGGATCTCCTGAGGCGCCTGCTCTAGCGGATCCTGTTGCAATAAACATTGGCAACCCCCATGTTGTGTTTTTTGTTAGCGATGCCGTTGGAACTGATCTTGTTCGTTACGGGCCTGAGATCGAAATACATGAAATGTTTCCTAATAGAGTTAACGTTTCCGTAGCTCAGGTGTTGGATTCGACTACGCTGCGCGTGCAGGTTTGGGAACGCGGGGTGGGGTTAACAGCGGCCTGTGGTACAGCTGCATGTGCTGCGTTCGTCGCTGCGGCACGTCGTGGTCTGGTGGGCGGCAAGGGTACAGTGCAATTAGATGGTGGGGTGCTAAAGGTCGAATGGCATCAAGATGGACATGTAATTATGACTGGGCCAGCATCATTGTCATTTATCGGTAAAGTCGATCTAGATGTGCTGATAAAGGCTAAGGTATGAACTCTTTGGATCCGAAAGTAATAACGTTTGGTTGCCGGCTTAATGCATATGAATCTGAAGTAATTGGTCGTGTCGCTTTAGAAGCCGGGCTTCAGGACGTCGTTATTTTTAATACTTGTGCAGTTACTGCCGAGGCCGAGCGCCAAGCACGCCAGGCCATTCGTCGGGCCCGTCGAAAAAGGCCTAATGCCAGGATAGTTGTGACGGGGTGCGCTGCGCAGATTCATGGGCCGAAGTTTTTAGGTATGCCTGAAGTTGACCAGGTTATCGGAAACAGTGAAAAGCTTAAAAGCAGTGCTTACGCTGCAGGCTCTTCTGAGATAGACGTTAGGGACATAATGAAAGTCCAACAGGCGGCGGGCGTACAAGCGGAGACCTATGGCAGTCGGACTCGCGCTTTCCTCCGCATACAGACCGGCTGTGATCATCGTTGTACGTTTTGTGTTATACCATTTGCCAGAGGGCCAAATCGTAGTATCCCGATTAACGAAATTGTGTCTGAGGCCAAGCGGCTGGTTGATTCTGGTTATCGAGAGGTGGTCTTGACCGGTGTTGATATTGGTAACTATGGAGAAGATTTTGTAAAAAGGGCTAGCTTGGCCGATGTAATTGGATCGCTACTAGCGTCTGTACCCTCCTTATCGAGGCTGAGAATTTCGTCTATTGATCCAGCTTGTATTGATGAAAATATTTGTCGGCTTTTTGCAGATGAGGAAAGATTGATGCCTCATCTTCATTTGAGTCTTCAGGCTGGGGATGATTTGACGCTAAGGCGCATGCGTAGACGTCATAAACGAGCGGATGCAGTGGATTTGTGTGCCCGTTTGCGTGCTTTGCGTCCGGACATAGTTTTCGGCGCTGACTTTATTGCAGGGTTTCCAACTGAAACTGACAAAATGTTCTCTAATACCCGTTCAATCATTGATGATTGCGGACTTACTTTTCTGCATGTGTTTCCATACTCGGAACGACCCGGAACGCCAGCCGCGCGGATGCCATTAGTTCCGGTGCCGGTGCGGCGAAATCGTGCCCGCATATTGCGGGCCGAAGGGGCACGTGTTTTGGATCAGTTTCTAGACTCTTGCATAGGGTCTGTAGCTCAAGTTTTACTCGAGGAAAAGAACTCTGGCCGCAGCGAACGATTTGCGCCAATCAAGTTGTCTGGTGCCTTTAAAGGAAATCCGGGTAGCATCCATCATGTCAATATCGTAGGGCGGGATAAAGGTAATTTGATTGGCAAGTGCGCGGAATGAAGTCGGGCGCACCATTGCTCTCACGGTTGAGGTCTAGCTTATCCCTCTCGTCGACCCGCATTGGAGAAGGGCTTTCTCGGCTTTTTGTGCAGCGGAAGCTTGATGCTACAACCATTGAAGAGTTGGAAGAATTATTGATTAGTGCTGATTTTGGTGTGCAGACCGCTGCAGATATCACATCTAATATCGCCTCCTCGCGATATGATTCAACGGTCGGCCCAGATGAGGCTCGATCTGTGCTCGTAGAAGAAATAATCAAGGTGCTTGAACCAGTTGCATGTCCATTGGTGGTAGATCCGTCAAGCAAGCCATATGTTGTGCTTGTCGTCGGAGTAAACGGGACCGGAAAAACAACAACTATTGGCAAGCTTGCGAATCTTTATAAACGTCAAGGTTGCAAAGTTATGGTGGCAGCGGGTGATACGTTCCGTGCTGCTGCAATTGAACAGCTAACGCTTTGGGGGGAGCGAGCCGGTGCGGTCGTGGTGTCAAGTAACGAGAAAGCTGATGCTGCTGCGCTTGTATTTGATGCACATCAGAGGGCTTTGAGGGAAACATTTGACCTGTTAATAATTGATACTGCAGGGAGACTGCACAACAAATCGGACCTAATGGCTCAGCTAGAGAAAATGGTTCGTGTAGTTTCGAAGAACGATGTTAACGCCCCGCACTCCATCTTGCTTGTTTTGGATGCAACTACGGGTCAGAACGCGGTAAAACAGGTAGAGGTGTTTAGTAAGGCCTGTGGTATTACGGGACTAGTAATGACCAAACTTGATGGCACAGCTAGAGGTGGGGTGTTGGTATCTATTGCTAATCGTTATGGGCTTCCCGTACATGCTATAGGAATCGGTGAGGAGATAGATGACTTAATTTTGCTTGACGCTGGTGACTTTGCGCGTGCTCTCGTCGGCATTAAAGCCTAATTGTTCCAATAGGCTAAAGTCATAAGATAAAAAACGACGTTTGTCCCTCTTTTCAGTATAAGTACTAGTATGCTGTTTCGCTGAATAGCGGTTGTACAGATTTTTTCCAGCGATTGTGGAAGGCTTTGAGATGTTCTTCCGCCGGCGTGAGTCCGCTTTCTACTATGTTGAACAATGTTTCGAGAAAAGCGGATTCGTCTTCGTCAAGGCCGATGTTTTTGGCGCGCAACTTTAACCCGCATTGAGCAATATTCAGTGCTTCTCTTCCGAGATCTGCCACAGTGTTTTTTCGGAATCGGGTCTTAAGCGCGTAGCGCGGGACCTTCTCTCGCAGAAGGTGGCGCTCTTCTGGAGTCCAATTTTTTACGAGGTTCCATGCAGCGTCGAGTGCGGTTCGGTCATAAAGGAGGCCCACCCAGAAAGCTGGCAAGGCACACAGATTTCTCCAGGGGCCACCGTCGGCCCCCCGCATTTCCAGAAAACGTTTAAGGCGTACCTCTGGAAATATTGTTGTTAGATGGTCTTCCCAGTCGCTTAGAAGAGGTCGTTCACCAGGTAGTGCGTTAAGCTTTCCATTCATAAATTCTAGGAATGATTCTCCGGCTGTATCAATATATTTACCATTTCGATAAACAAAATACATGGGTACGTTTAGTGCATAATCGACATAACGCTCGAAGCCCATACCTTGTTCAAAAACGAAAGGTAGCATGCCAGTACGGTCTGGGTCAGTATCGGTCCAGATGTGACTTCGCATACTTAAGAATCCGTTTGGCAGGCCTTCTGTGAATGGTGAATTAGCATAAAGGGCAGTTGCGATTGGTTGCAGGGCCAGTCCCACTCTGAATTTTTTAACCATGTCAGCTTCCGATTCAAAATCAAGATTGACCTGAACTGTACATGTTCGAAACATCATATCGAGGCCACGGCTGCCCCTTTTTGGCATGTATTTACGCATAATTTCGTAGCGACCCTTTGGCATCGTAGGGATATCGTCACGCTTGCATGTGGGATGAAAGCCCGTGCCTATGAAAGCTATATTGAGATCATCAGCAACAGACCGAACTTGACTGAGGTGAGTATGAACTTCATCGCACGTTTGGTGTAACGTTCTGACTGGTGCGCCTGACAATTCTAGCTGGCCGCCGGGTTCAAGCGTAATTGATTGGTTGTTATGTGTAAGACCTATTACGTTCCCCTCTTCCTTTATGGGGGTCCAACCAAAACTTTGTAACTTCTCTAACACAGTGGCAATTCCCTGTGGTCCTTCATAGGGTATTGGTTGTAGATCTGACTTTCTGAACCCAAACTTCTCGTGTTCAGTACCAATGCGCCACTCGGAGGGTGGCCTCTTTCCGGTTTCAAGGAAGTCAACCAGTTCCTGTTTTCTGGTTAGGAATGTATGGGATTCTGGTTTGTTTGTTGACATAGGATCTTTAGTTTTTAAGCCGTTTTAGGTCGCGACACTGCCTGACTAGCAGGATTGTCCATCTTGGGGCAAGTAGGATCATAAATCTCGTGGTAATTGTATCAGGCTTGTGAAGACGTGCGTGGGAGGTTAAACCCGATATTTCATGAGACATAATAATTCCCTTAGAGATTCTGGAACAGTAGCTGACGCAGAACAATTTCCCAATCACTGGACGATTCGTTTCGCACCAGGTTGTATTCGCCCCTATCTTCGTTTAGCACGTATTGACCGACCAACGGGAACATGGCTCTTACTTTGGCCTGGCTGGTGGGCCATAGCGCTTTCTGTACCAAATAAGTCTAGCGTGGAGGCATGGCTTAAATACCCTGATCCAGTGTTGCTTGCAGCATTTGCTTTGGGGGCATTGGTTATGCGTGGTGCTGGTTGCACCTATAACGATATTATTGATCGACGCTATGATGCCCTTGTGGCGCGCACACAGAATCGTCCAATTCCTAGCGGTGCCGTCACTGTCACTCAGGCCATCATCTATATGATTCTTTTGTGTCTGGTGGGTGCGGTTATTCTGTTATCGTTAAATACGTTCGCCGTATGTGTTGGATTGGGTTCACTCGCATTGATTGCGATTTATCCTTTTCTAAAGCGAGTTACATACTGGCCCCAAGCGTTCCTTGGCCTAACGTTTAACTGGGGTGCTTTGTTGGGTTGGGCAGCATCAGCGGGTGATCTTAGCGTTATACCGTTAGCTCTCTATCTGTCAGGGGTGTTCTGGACCCTTGGGTATGACACCATCTATGCACATCAGGATAAGGAGGATGATGCCATAATCGGAGTAAAATCGACCGCGTTAATACTTGGAAGTAGCTCCCGAAAGTGGATTCTCGCATTCTATTTGTGTTCAATTATCTTTCTAGTCCTTGCCGGGTTTGTGGCAGGAACTAACTGGTTTTTCTATCTAGGTGTAGCGGTAGCTGCAGGCCACTTTATTTGGCAAGCCACTCAGGTTGACTTCGCATCTTCGTCGAGTTGTTTGAGAATTTTCCGATCCAACAAGTGGTATGGGTGGATAGTTTTTGCTGCAATTGTTTTTGGTCAAGTTATACCATCACATTAAGAGCAGAAGATCGTAATCGGTCGTTGTATTTAGAACGTATGGCTGGTTCATTAATCAAGTTGAGAAGAAAAGAATCTAGTTTCTGTCTGGGTTCAAGCAAAATTTGAGCCTGTTCTAGCATCTTGACTTGGTCGCAAGCGGAAAATTGGCGATTGATTGCGACAATCTCATTTAGTGCTATGGGCAGTCCCTTGAGGCCACAAGCGCCATGACGAGACGTATATGCTGGTATGCCATCAAGTCTCTCGCCGTTGGACATAGTAACAGCTGCATTAAGGTATCTATATGTATAATGCCCTGAGTTGGTTTTTGAAGGTCCGACCTCAGTCCTGTGAAGAACTGAAAGTTGTCTGGGGGTGAGGTATGCCACCAATGTTTTGAGTGTTGTTCCAGGAGAGATGGCAATAGTGGCAGGAAGAGAGCCATAGTGTGTGAAGTGAGCTGAGTACACCACATCATAATTGGCCAACTCAGCTGACAGTACTGGAATCACGGTGCCTGGTAGATCAGAGAATTTGCGAGCAAGCTGGGAGGGAGCCCCATTTGACCCGTAAGCAAGTACTGCAGTTCGCTCCAATAAAGGACAAAAAGATTTGATACCAAGATTCCCCAACGCTTGTTTTGCTGCCGTAACGCGGTCACCCTGGATTACCACACCGGTTTCGAAGGGGTCTGATGCGTAACTACCTAATTCCAAAGCATGGCCATCGGCAAAAAGGTAAGACCGATACGGGCGAGGGTATGGATATAACTTAGCTAGAGCGAGCGAATCGTTCATTTAAAACAACCATAGCGGATTATTTATAATTTTGCTCTTATTGTAGGCAACATGTCATATACATCACTGAGAGAGTTTACAGGTCGGTTGGAGCGAGAAGGTCGCCTTGTCCGCGTCGCTACACCAGTATCAACAGTTTATGAAATGACTGAGATTCAAACTCGTTTATTAGCGGAGGGTGGGCCGGCTGTACTATTTGAGAATCCCCTTGGTCCTGAAGGTAAAACTTATGAAATACCGGTGCTGGTAAATCTGTTTGGTACAATAGAACGGGTCGCTTGGGGTGTGGATCGCGAGCCTGAAGAGTTACGTGAACTCGGGAAGACACTAGCATTTCTGCGACAGCCAGAACCTCCCGGTGGTTGGCGAGAGGCTGTTAAACTGTTACCGCTGTTAAAGACAGTAGTTTCGATGCAGCCACGGACAGCATCTTCTGCTTCGTGCCAAGAGATTGTTTTGACCGGTAACGACGTTGATCTTGGAATACTTCCCGTGCAGACATGTTTTCCAGGAGAGCCTGCGCCACTAATCACTTGGCCTCTCGTTGTTACACAAGGTCCTGGTGGAAAAAGAGAAGATAGCGCAAACCTAGGAATCTACCGTATGCAGGTAACAAGTAAGGATACGACTTATATGCGCTGGTTAAAACATCGTGGTGGAGCTCAGCACCATCGGCGTTGGGGTTTGGAGCGGCAAGACCCACTTCCAGCAGCAGCTGTGATCGGTGCTGATCCTGCTACGATTATTGCGGCTGTCGCCCCCGTTCCCGAAACTATGTCCGAGTATCAATTTGCAGGCCTTTTGCGTGGGTCTAGGCTGGAACTTATCGACTGCAAGACTGTACCTCTCAAAGTCCCAGCGTCAGCGGAGATTGTAATTGAAGGCTATGTTTCTCTTTCCGATCAGGGCGAGGAAGGGCCTTTTGCTGATCACACTGGTTATTTCAACGCTGTAGAACAGTTTCCCATTTTTCAAGTAACTGCAATTACTATGCGAAAGTCGCCCATTTATCTTTCTACGTTTACCTCGCGACCGCCCGACGAACCGTCAATTTTAGGCGAAGCTCTCAATGAGGTGTTTGTTCCTCTGTTGATCCAGCAATTTCCCGAGATTGTTGATTTTTGGCTACCGCCGGAAGGATGTTCGTACCGTATTGCAGTGATCTCGATGCGTAAGGCATACCCTGGACACGCTAAGCGAGTTATGATGGGTATATGGTCCTATCTGAGCCAATTTATGTATACCAAATGGTTGATTGTTGTTGATGACGATATAGATATACGGAATTGGGCTGATGTTATGTGGGCTATTTCCACCCGAATGGATCCGTCCCGCGACATAACTATGGTTGAGCACACACCTATTGATTATCTAGATTTTGCGTCTCCCGAGGAGGGATTAGGGAGCAAAATCGGACTTGATGCGACCACGAAGATGCCGCCGGAAACATCTAGGCGTTGGGGTACACGGGTTAAGATGTCCGATGATGTTATAAGAACCGTCAATGAGAAATGGTCTTCCTATGGTATTCCGGGGTCAGGAAAGTCAATCTGGAAATAGACAACTCTTTAAGTTAAACAAAGAAGAAAAACAGGATTAAGTCATAGCGGAGTTGGTGAAAACAGTGATGAGATTCTATTTCTGCTGTTGCCAATATGGATGCTGCGTCACGTAATTGTCCCTTTGCTTAACTGTATGGTGATGGATGAATTGCCAAGGACTGGTCTTCATTTTGCTATAATACTGCTTATGTAGTTTGGCTGTGTTGGTTCAGCCCCGTGGCTCATTGCTTGATTGGAGTTAGGTTTCAGTGAAACTCTTTCCTCGCCCAGTGAGTTTGTGAAGGGGCAAAGATAATTGCTTTTCTTCGTTCTTCACCGCATGACCGATAACCTTAGCGTTTCGGTCGTGTTCAGCTAGGATTGACAATACCCTGTCGGCATCATTCCGCCCAACCACCACACATAGTCCTACCCCCATATTGAAGACGCTGTACATTTCGTGGAGGGGCACATTTCCACGTTCTTGGATAAAGTTGAAGATAGCTGGTGGTGTCGGCAAATCATCAAGGATATAGCCGATCCCCTCGCCAAGCCTGTTGAGATTAAGAAGGCCGTCACCAGTAATATGGGCAAGAACCTTTAATGTTGGGATCTCGGTGAACAGAGCAACAGCTTCTTTTACGTATATTTCTGTAGGCTTCAATAATTCCTCACCAAGAACACATCCGAGTTCGTCAAACTCTTGGTCTATTTTTAGCTTAGCGGTTTCGAGAAGAACTTTTCGGGCTAGACTCAAGCCGTTGCTGTGTATGCCGTTGCTAGATAGTCCAATAACGACGTCCCCGGCAACTATATTCTGGCCAGTTAATATGCGGTCAAGTTCGACATGGCCTATAGCTGTCCCGACGAGGTCAAACCCTCGCTGTGGACCGACCCCTTTAATAATATCGGGTAACTGGGCAGTTTCGCCGCCAACCAGAGAGATTTGTGCCAGTCTCGCTCCCTCCAAAAGTCCAATTGCTATACCCTCTAGCCGATTGGGGTCGGTCTCTTCTACGGCAATGTAATCCACCATAGATACAGGAACAGCTCCGACACAGATAAGATCATTCACATTCATTGCAACACAATCGATTCCGATTGTATCGTAGCAATCCATCATTTGTGCTATCAGAGCCTTAGAGCCAACGCCATCCATAGTGATAGCAATGCCCATGCCACCAACGTCCACAATGTTAGCAAAGTGGTTCAAGGATCTGAGGGCAACTTTATCATTCCAGGAGCGTTGAATGTGAGGCAGCATTAATTTTAATGCCTGAGAAGCGCTGGCAGTGTCCACTCCTGACTCTGCATACGTTGAGGGGGCCTTGGTGTTTGAGGACGGTGAGCTCATACCATTATCATTCCCGTGTAGTGGGAAGTGCATCATTCGTAATAATAAATGCAGTTGAATCCTGCGACTCAACTAACCAGAGTGGAAGGAACGATGCCATAACTTAGCGTAAGCGGGAAGCCTTGTAATATTATCACGCGCTTTAATTTCTGGTATTTAGTATAATTAGCGGTCATGTAGAGGGAACTCATGAACAATTCCTTGCTTAATCCTCAGACTTTTTCCCGTGCTGCTGCGCAGGAGGTGGCCCTTGGTTGCTTGTCCGATCTAGTTGAGCTTGCTCGATCTTCAGGTGCCGATGCGGCCGATGGTGTAATGGTTAGCGGGGATGCATTGTCTGCTTCGCAGCGGCTTGGTGCTCGCGAAGATCTTGAGCGTTCAGAAAGTGCGGATATTGGACTAAGAGTGATTGTGGGAAAGAAACAGGCAAATGTATCTTCCACCGATACCAGCCCAAGTGCCTACGATCGGCTTGTACAAAGAGCGCTTTCCATGGCAGAGAATGCTCTTGAAGACCCTCATTGTGGGCTTGCTGACCCAGCACTTCTAGTTGAAACGTTGCCTGACCTTGAACTGTTCGACAGTGAGGAACCTTCAACAGAACTACTATTTGATTGGGCAGCGAATGCAGAAGAAGCAGCGCTTTCTGTTAATGGGGTTTCAAACTCTGAAGGTGCTAACGCCACTTGGGGGAGAACGACCTTTGCGCTTGTCACGAGTGGAGGTTTTTCAGGGGCTTACACCACTTCAAGGTACGGTGTAAGTGTTTCAGTGCTGGCCGGTTCTGGAGCTTCTATGCAGCGCGACTTTGATTTCTCTACGGCCTGCCATGTAGTTGATCTTGAGGATCCGTTAGTTGTTGGTTTATCAGCAGGAGAACGTGCGGTTCGTCGCTTGGAGGCGCGTAAGGTGCCGACGGCTCAGGTGCCTGTGGTATTTGATTGGCGTGTAGCAAATAGTCTTCTTCGGCACTTGTCTGGCGCAATAAATGGTAATTCCATTGCACGGGAGACCAGTTTTCTAAAAGGTCAGTTGGGGAAAAAAGTGTTTTCTTCGGGTATCGAAGTTATTGATGATCCGCTGAGGGCCCGTGGGTTGCTGTCTCGTCCGTGCGACGGTGAGGGTGTTCGAACGAAGACGCTACCCATTGTTAGAGACGGTGTCTTACAGAACTGGCTCTTAGACACACGTACAGCAAAGCAGTTATGCCTATCCTCAACAGGGCATGCTAGCCGAAGCGTTGGAGGCCCTCCGGCACCATCTTCATCAAACTTCTATTTGAGACCTGGCTCTATCAATCCTGACGAGTTAATTAGCGATATTGATAGCGGTTTCTATGTTTCAGAACTCATTGGCTATGGAGTTAACCTTGTAACGGGTGATTATAGTCGTGGTGCTTCGGGGTTTTGGATAGAAAATGGTAAAATTTGCTACCCTGTCCATGAGCTAACGATTGCTGGGAATCTTACGGAAATGTTTCAAACACTGCAGCCTGCAAATGACCTTACCTTTCGTACAGGCACTGACTCGCCCACCGTCCGTGTTGACGGAATGACAGTGGCTGGTCTGTAGGTTCAGGAGTGTATAGTGAATTCGAATGAACTCACCGACGATCACACAAAACTTTGCGCGTCTGTGCGTGAGGCCGGGGAGCTATCACTTCGCTATTTTCGTTCCAAACCTAGGAGTTGGGAGAAACGACCCGGTGATCCAGTAAGTGAGGCGGATATTGCGATCGATGAATTGCTTCGAAAACGATTGTACCAGGACGAAGGCTGTGATGGCTGGTTGTCAGAGGAATCAGTTGATAACTCAAAACGTCTTGCCGCTCGTCGCGTTTGGATTGTTGATCCCATAGATGGCACTCGCCCATTCTTGTTAGGGCGTCCAGAGTTTGCCATTTGTGCTGGCTTAACGATAGATGGTCGCCCCTCTCTCGCTGCTGTTTTTAACCCAGCTACTGGGGAGTTTTTTGACGCAGTGAAAGGCGGCGGTGCTCGTTGTAACGGTAATGCCATACGAGTTAGTAATTGCTCTAAAATTGAAGGGTCAAGAATCAGTTGCAATCAAGAGACGTTGTCACAATACATGTCCGATCAACAGCTACAGACAATAAAACTTATAAAGCTTGGTTCGATTGCGTACCGATTGGCTTTGGTTGCCAGTGGCAGGCATGATGCTTGTGTTTCTCTTCATGGAAAATGTGACTGGGACATGGCTGCAGCAGAGTTGTTAGTCACTGAAGCTGGTGGGCATGTGACGATTCCTGATGGAGAGTTAATTCATTACAATTGTAGCACTCCTTATCATCCAGGGGTTATTGCAGCAGGGCCACAACTTCATGAGAGTCTTGTTTCTACTTTCCGTACTCTTTGATCGGCGGACCTATAATATGAAGTGGTGTTAGTGTAGCTTTCATGCAGTAATAACTGCCAGTATCTAAATCAGCTGTCATAGGTAGAATCATGCCCCTCGCCGAGCACCGTGAGGTATGCGTCTTCCGACTTTACATAGCCGCGCTGAATGAGAATACGGAAAGCAGTAACTGTTCTTTCCACTCCTTCTTGTAGACTAACGTGAGGCCAGTCGCCGATTAGCTCACGAAGGGCAGAATCGCTTAGTCCAGAAACGAAAGGCACCTCTGTTTCACCAATTGTAATCTTAGACTCTGGCACGAAGCGCTTGATCGCTTGGATTACCTCAAACATAGTTGTGCTCTCGCCTGCGAGATCAAACACTGGCGCACCTTTAACATTAGTTCTGCAGGCCTTGATGAAGGCATCGGCCACTTCGCTCACGTGCTGCATCATTAAAGTGCCACCGTAGGGAATTTTAAATCGCTTTCCGGCCGCTGCAGCGAGCATGGCTTTTGAGGGTGCCGCTGTTAAGCCTTGGTCGCGCCCTGGCCCATAGACTGAATGCGGCCTTATACCGATCGACGGGACGTTCCATGTATTCCAGTAAACATCGGCGATACCCTCACCTGCCTGTTTGAAGACACCATAAAGTGTAGCAGGCCACTTTTGTCCTTTTGGAGGAAGTGCTGCAACTGAGCTAGCATAGACAAGTTTATTGATTCCTAACTTACGTACAGCTTCGAATACGTTAACGTGGCCTACAACGTCGACCTCGGCGCCAAGAGTTGGGTCTGCATTACAGAAGGGTACTTGAAGGGCAGCAAGGTGGATCACCGAATCAATGCGGTTATCTTCCATGGCTGTAGCGACGGCATTCTGATCACGAAGGTCCCCTACAACCCATTTAACCTGTGCGGCCTGATCGGGTTTTTCCATAAAAAGTTTAAGTCGGTGACGATTGTTACTCTTATCGAAAACAATAGGGTCGGCACCGTCACGGACAAGATTACTAACAATTTGGGCGCCTATGCAGCCAGCAGCACCAGTTACGAAAACACGTTTGTCAGAAACCATAAAGTACCTCAGTAATAGAAAGTTTTTACAAAGTTGCCAGCATGGGAAATCTTAGTAATGTAACCGTACACTAGCACGTTAATGCGGACTGGTGCTTGTAAGTTTGAGATAAACGACCAACACTCATTTTTTGCCGAGCTATTGCGAAAGAATATCTCCATGAGCAGTGTTTCCAAAGATAGCAGTCCGTTTGTGCGCGGTGTACTGATAATGGTTCTTGCTGGTCTCGTTCTGTCGACAGGCGGGCCTATCATTCGCCAAATAGAGGAAGCCTCTGGGTTTCAAATAGTTTTTTGGCGGTCAGTAACCATGGCAGTGTTTATTTTTCTGATTCTTCTGGCTCGAGATCGAGCATCTATTGTACCCACCCTTCGAGGTGTGGGAATTCCAGGTATCAGTGGCGGATTGTTTCTTGGTATTGGATTCTTTGGTTATGTGTTCTCGATAACAAACACTTCTGTTGCTAATACTCTTTTTCTAATTTCAACGGTGCCGTTTTTCACGGCTATTTTTGCGAGGCTATTGCTACGAGAGAAAGTTGGAAAGCCAACAATTATTGCGATTATTGTTGCTCTTATAGGTGTGACTATAATGGTTGGCCAGGGTTTGAATGCGGGCCGTTGGCTTGGCAATGTGATGGGGATCGTTTGTGCAGTGGCCACATCGCTTTACATCATCTCCATTAGGTATGGATCAGTCCGTTACGAGCGCGTTACGGATATGGTGCCGACTGTATGTGTGGCCGGGGTAATTGGCGCTATAATTGCTTTCATAATCGAAGGTGGTGATGTCGGAATTAGCAATAACGACTTAGCATGGTGTGCTGTGGCAGGAGCTTTTCAAGTAGGGCTTGGTTTTATGCTTTACACAATGGGCTCGAGATATGTTCGGGCGGCGGAATTATCCTTATTGGGATTAATTGAGGTGATTATTGGTCCCATTGCTGTATGGCTTCTCCTTGCGGAGTTGCCCGATATATATACGGTTATAGGCGGGGCTGTGGTACTGCTTGCCATAGCAGGGCTTGCTCTATGGTCACTTCGGACCTCACAGCCAGGGAATGTGTCTTAATTATAGCATTTGCGGTCATTTATCTGTTGCGCCACGAATTTCGTCAGTTTTTGCTTTGGGCCTGTTTCTTTTCAGCGCGTCTGCGCTGTCGTTTTGTCTGGGCATCGCGATAACGAGTGATAAAGCGTAGACTCCACCAGTATGCGAGCCCTCCTCCCACGATTGAAAACGGTATAGATCCCATGAGCATGGGAATTCCCCAGCCTACAAAAATGGCATTAAGGTAGAACTCTATTCGATCTACAGCATTAAGTTCGGGGGGAGAAAAAAAGCTCTCTGATAGAGTGGTAAAAACCTTGTAGTTGGCTAGGTCCTGCCAATTCCCCAATATCACCTGCCCAGAGATGTAGAAGGCATAGTATATGGGAGGCGCGGTCAGGTAGTTGGTGATCCATGTCCAAGCGCAGCTCAATAAAAGACTAAAATGCCACCGAAAAATGTGCCTAGATAAAAGCCAAATTAGAGCGACGATTGCCATCTGTATGCCGACCGTGGGTGTCATTGCCACAGCCACTCCAACCATAATACCATAAGCGGCATGGTTAGGTGGGTGCCGACTCCGCTTAAGGGGAATTAGCAGTCGGTATCGCCACAGCCTTTCAAATCTTTTAAGCCATGGCCGCCTTTTCGGTCGTAACGATACGTTCTTCATCTGTTGACAAACCGTTTCCAAAGTTCTCGCTTCTGACAAATCACCTATTTATGGCTATGATAGTAATTGACTTAATGCGTAGCTGGGACGAATGAGTTTGGTATCTGGTCGAGAACTGACGTGGTGTGAGGTTATATGATTGTTTCTGAACCAAGGGTAGGCAATGTACAAGCTGTTAATTAAATACCGTTATTCCAAATAGAGAATGATCTTAAAATTTATTGCAATTCTGTTTGTTGGCGTTTTCCTGCTTAAGCTAATGTTCGCACGAAAATTGCGCGGTCTTGGCAAGGAGATTGATACGCTAGTCAACATTTTTCTGATAGTCATAGCTATCTATATAGTGGCCGCAGGGATTATCCAGATAGTTTGACGGCAGATGTGTGAAAAAGCAGCGTGATCGGATTTATGCCGTTACATGGCTTTCTAAAAAACTAAATTCATGACACCAACACATACTTTTCGTTCGGGGCGGCGTATGTGCCCGAATGATGATTTACATCGCCGCCCTCTTCTGAAGACTACATTAGTGCCTCTATACCGACTTTCGCCACGTGCTCGTCATCATGAGATTGGACTCCCGATACGCCAACGCCACCAATAACCACGCCGTCAACTGTGATGGGAACACCACCCTGTAAGGGCACCATATCGGGAAGGCTTATGACTGCCGTACGGCCTTCTTTCACCATGCTTTCGAGAGCGCCTGTTTCAAAACAAAAGATGGCAGCAGTTCGGGCTTTGCAGGTGGCTGCGACTGCCGTTCCTGGTCCAGCGCCGTCTAGCCTCTGAAGGTGAAGCAAGTGACCACCTGCGTCCACAATTGCAATCGACACGCCCCAACCATTGCTGATCGCTTCAGATTCGGCAGCTGCAGCTATAGCTTTAGCACCGGTAAGTGTTAATATTTTTGTGTCCTTGACGTTGCTCATTATAGTGTATCCCCTAATTCTTGTGATTCAGTGAAGTGTAATGAAACCTAGATTACCATACATACTGGGCCCACGGCGATTCAACTGCTATCATTGAATTAATGCAGTTGGAGGACGGCACATGCGGTGGGAAAAAATAATTTCTGTTGTTCACGCTCATGCAGAGGGTGAGGTTGGTAGAGTTATAACAGGCGGTGTTCTCGACGTTCCGGGAAAGACTATGTTTGATAAGAAAAGCTGGTTGGAACGTCGAGGTGATTCACTGCGTAAGATGATCCTTTTTGAACCGCGTGGATCTGCAGCGATGTCTGTAAATCTGCTCTTAGCACCAACCACAACTAAGGCAGATGCGGGTTTTATAGTGATGGAGTCTACAGATTATCCCCCCATGTCAGGTTCAAATGCGATGTGCGTCACCACTGTGTTGTTGGAGACTGGAATTTTGCCAATGAAGGAACCCGTGACAAAAGTTGTGCTTGATACACCGGCTGGGTTGGTTACTGCTACAGCCGAGTGCCGAAACGGAAAGTGTAAAAGAGTGTCTCTTGAGAGTGTTCCCGCTTTTGTGTCTCACCTTGATGCCGTAGTGGAGGTTGGTGGACTTGGCAGCATAACAATTGATGTTGCTTTTGGGGGTGCGTTTTTTGCAATGGCTGATGCTAAAGCGCTTGGCTTTACGATTGAGCCGAGTGAAGCCCGGGATCTAGTTAGCGTGGGCAGGAAAATTACTGCTGCAGCTTCAGAGCAGCTAAAAGTTAAACATCCAAAAAACTCAAAGATAAATCGTATAGCTTTTACCCAGTTTGGGGGGCCGCCACGGGGTGTAAAGAGACGGAGGAGAAGCACGGTTGTCATTGAGCCTGGGCGGCTAGACCGTTCGCCGTGTGGAACAGGAACTATGGCAAAGTTGGCGCAGTTGAGTGCTCGTGGGCAGCTTAAAGTTGGAGAGACTCTATATCATGATTCTATTACGGGAACCTATTTTATTGCTAATATAGTGCGTAAAACTAAGGTGGGACAATATGATGCTATCGTGCCTAGAGTGTCAGGCCGTGCATGGATCTCCGGTCTATTTGAGTTTGGCCATGACCCAAGTGATCCGTTCCCTGAAGGCTTTACGCTGTCAGACACGTGGGGGGATGGGCCAATTGGTGCACCAGTAATCTAACTCAAGGTGCAATTACTATTACATAATGTTCGAAAGTGCCTGTTAGCGTGCTTGTTTCTGAAAAGGCATTACAGCTCTGCTAGAGGAAGTGTACCAATAGCTCTTCATTAGTGAGGATTATATTGATGATAACCGTACACCACATTAGTTTGGGACAATAGGCCATGATTCCGCGTTATTCTCGTCCTGAAATGGCGGCGATTTGGGAATCGGAGAGTCGGTATCAAATTTGGCTTGAGATTGAGACTCTAGCGATAGAGGCAATGGCTCAATTGGGCATAGTACCGGCTGATGCTGCAACAGCCGTTCGGCAACATGGTGTGGTTGATGTTGATCGTATCGATGAAATCGAAAGAAAAACGCACCATGATGTAATTGCCTTTTTAACTAATCTTGCCGAGAACGTTGGCCCTCAGGCTCGCTTTGTACATAGGGGAATGACCTCATCGGACGTACTGGATACATGCTTTGCTGTTCAACTTACACGCGCATCTGACATTTTGATAAGAGACCTCGACCAGCTTTTGGACGCTCTTAAACGCCGAGCTTTTGAGCATAAGCATACGATGTGCATAGGTCGCAGTCATGGTATACATGCTGAGCCAACAACGTTTGGTCTCAAGCTGGCACAAATTTACGCCGAGTTTGAACGTGCTAGGGAAAGACTTGTGACAGCTCGGGCAGAAATCGCCACATGTCAGATTTCAGGTGCTGTGGGTACGTTTGCGCACATTGACCCTAGAGTAGAAGCTTATGTTGCTGCGAAGCTTGGTCTTGCAGTTGAAACTATTTCATCGCAGGTTATTCCGAGGGATCGTCACGCAATGTTTTTTTCTACTCTAGGGGTTATTGCTAGCTCGATTGAACGGGCGGCAATAGAGATTCGGCATTTACAGCGTACAGAAGTTAGGGAAGTTGAAGAGAACTTTGCGTTGGGGCAGAAAGGTTCTTCAGCAATGCCTCATAAGCGTAATCCCGTGATATCAGAAAATTTGACAGGACTTGCAAGGCTTGTGAGATCTACAATAGTGCCAGCTCTTGAGAATGTTGCCCTCTGGCATGAGCGTGATATTTCACACTCTTCTGTTGAGAGAGTGATCGGGCCTGATTCAACGATTGCTCTAGATTTTGCAATTGACCGCTTGGCGCGATTAATCGATCAGCTTGTGGTCTATCCTCAGGCAATGGAGAGAAATCTTGATGCGCTTGGTGGGCTCATCCACTCTCAATCTGTGCTGCTTGCTTTGACTGATGCAGGCCTAGATCGGGAAGATGCGTACACATTGGTTCAAAGTCACGCCATGGCTGCATGGGCAGGCGGTGATGACTTCCAAACTCGAATATCTAATGATTTAGCAATCACCAAGGCCCTTACTGAAGATAAGCTTACGTCACTGTTTAATGTCACCACTGCCTTGAGTGAGATCGACACTATCTTCACTCGTGTCTTTGGGGACGCTAGCAAGTGATTTGATTTTGGGGACGGCAGTTTTGTCAGTGGGTTATATATTGAAGTTGTAGGCTATTCCTCATTACCTTTAATGCCGTGACCTTGAAACAAAGTCTGTAATTCGCCAGTGTCGAACATCTCACGTAAGATGTCACAACCACCGACGAACTCTCCCTTAACATAAAGTTGAGGAATGGTTGGCCAGTCACTGAACGTTTTAATGCCATCGCGTAGACTTGGGTCTTGAAGGACATCAACGCCGCGAAACTTGATTCCGAGGTGATTAAGCACTTGAACGCAGGCAGCTGAGAAGCCGCACTGCGGAAAGACGGGCGTGCCTTTCATATATAAGATTACAGGGTTGTCATCAATTTCCTGCTGTATTCGCTTATGAACCGGGTTTTCTGTCATCTTCTTCTCCAGTCACTCTTTTGGTGATGAGGTGTGTAATGCCAGGGCATGTAACGCGTTGCCCATATAACCTTTTAGGGCACTATACACCATCTGGTGCTGTTGTACTCGGCTCTTACCCCTAAAAGATGTTGAAACTACATGCGCAGAGTAGTGATCCCCATCTCCGCGCAAGTCTTCAATAGTAACGGTCGCATCTGGAAGTCCCAGTTTTATCAGGCGATCGATCTCGGTTGCATCCATTGGCATCGATTTTCAGTCCTCCACGCTCCTGTTGTCAGTATTCTTCATGAAGTCAGGAAACCATGTTTCATGCTTGTAGGAAAGATCCGCTAAAGATATTTGAAAACTTTCTTCAACTGATATGTGGCTTCCTCCGGAAGTTCCGAGTTGGAGAGCGGGTATGTTCTCCGAACAACAAGTCAATAGAATTGGTTCTACGTTTTTATCTTCGACCGCTAAAACATAACGACCCTGATCTTCCCCAAACCAAAATGCATGCGGTGCAATATCAGTTTCAGGTAAAAATAGTGTTACGCCTGTTCCTCCAGCTAATGACATTTCAGCCACGGCTACCAGCAAGCCGCCGTCACTTATATCGTGGCATGCTCTAACTGTACCACGGTGGATAAGGCTGCGGACAAGAGATCCATGTTTTTGCTCAAGATTAAGATTCACTGGAGGTGGAGGGCCATCCTCAATCCCGTGTATTTCACGCAAATATAGCGATGCGCCTAGGTGTCCATACGTAGATCCAATTAGTATAAGGTGTAGGCCAGCCTCGTCTATCGCAATCCGTTGCATCGAGTTCAGAGACTCAATCAATCCAACTCCACCGATGGTTGGGGTCGGATGCACGGGGCTACCTCTTGTCTCATTGTAAAATGAAACATTTCCAGACACGACTGGCATATTAAGTATTCTACAGGCCTCAGTCATGCCTTCGATCGTCCCCACAAATTGACCCATGGTTTCTGGTCGTTCAGGATTGCCAAAATTTAAGCAATTAGTAATCGCTAGCGGTTGCGCGCCCACGGCAGTAAGGTTTCTCCACGATTCGGCAACGGCCTGGCGCCCGCCTTCTACAGCGTTAGCTGCGCAATACCTTGGTGTACAGTCTGTAGTAAGTGCTATGCCTTTTGCCGTGCCGTGAACTCGTATCACAGCGGCGTCGCCACCAGGGAGCTGAACCGTATCAGCCATAACGGTGTGATCATATTGTTCCCATATCCAGCGTTTGGAGGAAAGGTCGGGGCATGAAATTAGAAGGTTAAGTGCAGTATCAATATCAGGCTCTGTTGCTGGTTTAGGGGTAGAAAGGGAAGTCTCTTTGCGGACCCACGTTCGATCATATTCTGGTGCACTATCTGCAAGAGGTTTTATGGGAAGGTCAGCGGCTATCGTATTCTGATGCCGAATAACCATTCGTCCACTGTTCGTAACTTGACCAATGACTGCAAAATCCAGCTCCCATTTTGAGAAGATCTTGCGAGCATCCTCTACGCGATCAGGACGGATAACCATCAACATGCGTTCTTGGCTCTCCGAAAGCATAATTTCATAGGCACTCATTCCAGGTTCTCTAAGCGGAACTTGATCTAAATCAATCTCTATTCCGAGATCTCCGCGTGAAGCCATTTCAAACGAGGAAGATGTTAGACCAGCGGCTCCCATGTCTTGTATCGCGACTATTGCGTCGGTAGCCATAAGCTCAAGACAAGCTTCTAAAAGTAACTTTTCCGTGAAAGGGTCTCCAACTTGCACTGTGGGACGCTTTGCATCGACAGCATCATCAAACCCAGCTGAGGCCATTGTTGCGCCGTGGATGCCATCACGTCCAGTTTTAGCGCCAAGATATATTACCAGGTTTCCAGGCCCACTGGCACGTGCGCAATGTATCCTGTCATGCTCAACTAAGCCCACCGACATTGCGTTAACTAAAATATTTCCATCATAGCAAGGGTGAAATCCGCACTCACCTCCGACCGTTGGAATTCCAACACAATTGCCGTAACCACCGATGCCGGAGACAACTCCAGAAACAAGGTGGCGGGTTTTATTATTTTCTGGGTTACCGAATCGTAGAGCGTTCAGGTTGGCGATTGGGCGGGCACCCATGGTGAATACGTCCCGCAGAATTCCGCCAACCCCAGTCGCTGCACCTTGGTAAGGTTCAATGAAGGAAGGATGATTATGACTCTCGATCTTAAATACAATGGCCTGACCATCACCAATATCTATAGCACCAGCATTTTCTCCAGGGCCATGTATGACCCAAGGCGCTTGGGTGGGAAGTTCTCTAAGCCATTTTTTTGATGATTTATATGAGCAATGCTCACTCCACATAACGGAGAATATACCAAGCTCTGTAATATTAGGTTCTCGGCCAAGGACCTCTATCATATGTTCTGCTTCCTTATCGTCCAGGCCGTGTTCGGCTACTAGCTCGGCTGTTATCGTGCTGTTTGCCATTATCAGAAAGATGCCACTAAGGCATCGAATAAGCGTGCGCCATCCGTTCTACCCATAATTGGGTCTGTGCTTCGCTCAGGATGTGGCATCATACCTAGTACATTACGTGAGGAGTTAAAAATTCCCGCTATGTTATGGAGGGAGCCATTTGGATTTGCTTCCTTTGAGGTGTTGCCGCTTGCATCACAATAGCGGAAGGCGACTAGCGAATTATCGATAAGTTTAGTCAGTGTAAAGTCGTCAGTATAGAAACTCCCGTCTAGATGTGCGATTGGCATGCTAATTATCTCTTCATCATCGTAGTGGTGTGTGAATGCAGAATAGCTATTCTCTACCCGAAGAAAAACACTACAACAGGCAAACTTAAGGCTCGTGTTACGCATCAGTGCACCAGGCAGCAATCCTGTCTCAGTAAGGATTTGGAAGCCGTTACAGATGCCAAGCGTAGGTGTCCCAGATTGAGCACGTGATACCACTTCCCGCATTATAGGAGAGTGAGCAGCCATGGCGCCGCTACGAAGATAATCGCCGTACGAGAATCCTCCAGGAATAACGATGAGATCGATGGATGGCATTTCGGTTTCTTGATGCCAAATCATCAGGGGCTCGGAGTCGGTTGCATTCCGCAGTGCTATTTGCACATCACGATCGCAGTTTGATCCCGGGAAGACGATTACTGCCGTTTTCATGCTTAACTGTGTTAGTCGTCCAATTCGATCGCAAAGTCCTCGATTACGGTATTAGCCAATAGCTGCGTGCACAAGTTGTCAATTAAAGCCCTCGCCTTACCATAATCACTCTCGGTTAGATCAAGCTCAATCAGTTTGCCCTGTCGAACATTACTAATGCCGTCGAAACCGAGGTCACCCAATGCGCTCTCGATAGCTTTGCCTTGGGGATCCAAGACGCCCGTCTTTAGGGTGATATGGATCTGAGCTTTCACTGTGTTGTACGATTCAGTTAGTAGCCTTTTTGCGCCGTGGTTTATCCTCGGTTGTCGAATCATGCCAGATGCCAAGACGACGCGCCACCTCTTGATATCCTTCTTCCACTTTACCAAGGTCCCTACGAAAGCGATCCTTATCCATCTTTTCGTTAGTATTACTATCCCATAGGCGGCAACTGTCTGGACTGATTTCGTCAGCAAGGATTATGCGCATTTCGTCATTTTCAAAAAATCGACCATACTCGAGCTTGAAATCAACCAGGCGAATTCCAATCCCTGCGAATAGTCCGCACAAGAAATCGTTAATCCTAACGGACATTGCAAAAATCTCGTCCAACTCATGCGGTGTGGCCCAACCAAAACACGTGATGTGTTCCTCGGTGATCATCGGATCATCCAATGGGTCAGACTTATAGTAGTATTCAACAACTGAACGTGGCAGCACTGTCCCCTCTTTTATTCCTAATCGTTTAGAAATTGAGCCAGCAGCAATATTTCTAACTACTGCCTCAATAGGAATTATTTCCACTTCTCTCACCAACTGTTCTCGCATATTAAGGCGGCGGATTAGGTGGGTCGGCACCCCAATTTCTGATATACGTGTCATCAGATATTCCGAAATGCGGTTGTTGAGCACACCTTTCCCAGTGATGGTTCCTTTCTTCTTTGCATTGAAGGCAGTTGCATCGTCCTTAAAGTATTGCACAAGTGTTCCGGGCTCTGGTCCTTTGAATAGAACCTTTGCTTTACCTTCGTAGAGTTTTCTGCGACGGGCCATATTAAAGTCCAAGTAGTGGGATTAAGCTAAAAAGTGCACGGCGATAACCATACATTTCCAAGAAACAGCAACTTTAATAGATTCAGGAATATGAAACAATGCAGTGTGTTTTCATTGTATTTGAAGACAACTCCATTTGTTATAGAAATTTACCTAAGGTACTTTGTGTTGTTATATAAGTTATGCCGTGTCATTGAGGCTCAGGTTCTATATTTGGTAATGATGGCTCTTTTTCCAGGGGGATTTTATGCCGACATTTGATGATAGAGAAAAAGCACACGAAGCAAAGTGGGCTCACGACCATGCAATATCCTTTAAAATTACGGCCCGACGTAACAAGCTGCTCGGTCATTGGGCTGCAGCGCTAATGACCTTAGACGATGGTGCAGCGGAGGTATATGCTAAAGAAGTCGTGAAGTCCGATTTCGAAGAAACGGGTGAAGAGGATGTTTATAGAAAGGTGATGGGAGATCTGCAGACTCAGGGAGTCGACATATCAGAACACCGAGTTCGCCGCGAGATGGCTGACTTAATGGACGTGGCCCGACAGCAGATTATGGATGAGCAAAAGACACCCTAGCTTTGTACCTGACAGAGTGATTTTGGTCAGAAAATAAAGATGCGTATCTCAAACTTACCGAGAATAATATTCAATTACTAGGTTCGGCTCCATTACCACTGGGTATGGGACATCCGCAAGCGCTGGTTGACGTACGAATGTGCCGCTCATTTTCTTATGATCTACTTCTAAGTAATCCGGGACATCACGTTCCGGGGATTCAACAGCCTCTAGAACAATGCCGATTTCACGAGACTTTTCCTTAACTTCTATAACGTCCCCAGGCTTCACACGATAACTTGGTATATTGACACGTCGACCATTTACAGTGATGTGTCCATGGTTCACAAACTGACGGGCAGAAAATACCGTAGGAACAAATTTCATCCGATAAATCACGGCGTCCAGTCGTCGCTCGAGAAGTCCGATTAGAGTTTCACTGGTATCACCGCGAAGTTGGACGGCTTCATGGTACAGATTACGAAACTGTCGCTCAGTAATATTTCCATAATAACCGCGCAATTTTTGTTTGGCTGATAATTGGATTCCATAATCTGAGGGTCGTCGCCTTCTTGCGCGTGAAGGCCCGTGTTGTCCTGGTCCGTATTCGCGTTGGTTGACAGGACTTTTCGGCCGACCCCACAGGTTCTCTCCGAGGCGTCGATTTAGTTTGTACTTTGATGCGATACGTTTAGACATAAGTGCCGAGTCCAAGCATCCTTTAGATCCACAGGTTTTGGCCTTATAAGCACGAGAATGCTATCTGTCAAATGTGCGTTGTATAAGGCACGACTGATTTATTTTCTTGAGAGAGATCTAATAACGCCGCGCAGAGCACTTACCTCCTTCTCGGTTAAGCTGGCACGGCCAAGGGCATTACGAAGATTTCGCATCATTCGTGGCCGCATTTCGGGGTTGCGAAGAAAGCCTGAGGCTTCAAGCTCAGACTCTAGATGGGTAAACAGTTTCAGAAGCTGAGACCGAGTTGCTGGCTGAACATTACGTGGCATTCGCTCATCTCTCGATTGGCTATGGAGGTTAAACCACTCGTAACTTATCAATAGTACGGCATGAGGGAGGCTTAGGGAGCTGAATCCCGGATTCACAGGTACGGATAGGATTGTATCAGCAAGAGCGACATCATCATTAGTTAAACCAGACCTCTCAGGTCCAAATAAGACACCAGAAGAGGCACCTAGTGAGGCCATCTTTCGCACTGCCTCTCGGGCTCCTATGACAGGCTTGACCATATCTCGTTTTCGGACGGTAGCGGCATAAAGATGATGAAGGTCTGCAATGGCAGCTGATGTGTGGTCGTATAGCTTCGCGCCATTGATCACGTCATCAGCGCCAGCAGATGCAGTCAAAGCCTTGGGATTCGGCCAGTCTTCCCGAGGTCGCACAATTCGTAAATCGGTAAGACCAAAATTTAACATTCCACGCGCTGCAAAACCGATATTTTCACCAAGCTGTGGTTCAATCAATATAATAGCTGGACCCACTTTGGCAAAAATTTCGGATATTTCAGTGGCGCTCATTAGGTAAAAATGTTTTCTCGAAGTTTTGAGTCAGAGTCAGCGGTTATTGATGGCGCCACGTAGTGGTGCCATCTGGATTATCCTCTAGGAATACACCTTTTTGGGAAAGTTCTTCTCGGATACGGTCGGAGGTTTTGAAGTCTCTCTCTTTTCGAGCAGCTTCTCTTTGGCTCAATAGTTCCTGGATTTGTAATTCATCACTATCGGCACTCTTGTGGAACCATGTTTCTGCATCCTCTTGCATTAGGCCAAGAATGTTAGCGCCCGCTCTAAATTGGTGCGGGCTGTCTAGCATTCCGTGTAAGGCGCTAATAGCTCGAGGTGTATTTAAATCATCGTTTAAGGCTTCAATCACGTTTTCTGGGATATCATCTATGTCTGTGCCGTGTGCTGCCCCCTTACAGGGGCCTATGGTTCTATACCAACGATCTAGTATCTTTTTTGAAGCCTTTAGTCCTTCGTGTGTGAAGTCAAGGGGTTGCCGATAATGAGCAGACAGAAGCGTTAGTCTGATGGCCTCCCCGGGAAAATCATTCAGTAGTTCGTGAACACTTAGTACGTTGCCAACACTCTTTGCCATTTTTTTACCTTCAACGGTCACAAAGCCATTGTGCACCCAATATTTTGCAAATTTGCTTTGCGGGTAAGCACACAAGCTTTGGGCAACTTCGTTTTCATGATGAGGAAAAATGAGATCTCGACCGCCACCATGAATATCAAAAGTATTTCCCAAATATTGGGTGCTCATGGCTGAGCATTCAATATGCCAACCCGGACGACCAATTCCCCAGGGGCTGTCCCAACCGGGGATATCGGGTGTTGATGGTTTCCAGAGTACAAAATCAGCTGGATCTTGTTTAAACGGCGCTATTTCGACTCGCGCTCCATCGATCAGTTCACTGCGGTTCCTTCCTGACAGTTGTCCGTAATTTAGCATAGACGGTACATGGAACAGAATGTGTTTCTCTGCTTCGTACGCGTAGCCGTCTTCAATAAGGGTCTGAATCATATCTATCATTCTACCAATATGTTCGGTGGCGCGAGGCTCATGAACAGGCGGCAACGCATTGAGGGCAAGCATATCCTCGTGAAATGTCTGGATTGTACGTTCAGTAATAGCTTCAATCTTTTCACCAGAAGATTTTGCCTGAGCATTAATTTTGTCATCGACGTCAGTGATATTCCGAACATATGTGACTGCTGGGTAAGTGCGCCTCAAGAGGCGATATAGAACGTCAAAAACTACTATAGGGCGGGCGTTACCGACATGAGCATTGTCGTAGACCGTTGGTCCGCACACGTACATCCCTACGTTATCTGGTTCGATCGGCTGGAATGACTGTTTCGCACGTGCAGCAGTGTTATATAGAACAAGTGGCATATCGTTAAATCAAGCGGTGTGCCCATGGAGTCGGGCGCGCGCTCGCTTTGGCTCTATAAGGGGCAAAAGATTTTTCATTTCTGGTCCTTGGTCGCGCCCAGTGAGGGCAAGGCGCAGGGGTTGGAATAGAGCTTGGCCTTTTCGGCCAGTGGCATTGCTAACTGCTTTCGTCCACGTTTTCCAAGTCGTGCTGTTCCAACGATCATTTGGGAGCAGCCTGGCCGCAGATGCAGTAAATAAGCTCTCCTCAATCAGAGGCTCTATTGACCCATAGCATACGTCCCACCATATGGTTGTATCCGTTAAGGTGTTTATATTAGCGCGAATCGCAAGCCAGAACTCCTCGTCAACGGCATTCAGATTGAGTTCTTGGAGGAGTGGTTGAGCTTTGGAAAAAGGCATTTCTTGAATTAGTCGGGTGTTAATTCGTTCGAGAGTAGTAACATCAAATTGCACCGGAGCCCGCCCCAGATTATCAAGGGAGAATGCCGTAATGAGCTCACTCAGATTCGATAAAAGAGAGGTATCTTGGGAGCTTCCTAATGTAGCGAGCATGCTGGTAAGGGCAAGTGGCTGAAAACCTTGGTCACGTAAGTCTTTTATACTAGATGTTCCAAGTCTTTTGGACAGGGCCTCGCCATTGGGGCCAGTGAGTAAAGCATGGTGTGCAAAACTTGGTTTAGACGCTGAAATGGCAGCAAATAGCTCCAATTGCACGGCGGTGTTAGCAACGTGATCTTCACCTCGAATAACGTGTGTCACGTTTAGATCGGCATCGTCGATCACAGACGTAAAAGTATAAAGGGGCATGCCATCGGCACGCAGCAGAACAGGATCACTGAAGCTATTGCGAGGGAATCGAACCTCTCCTCGTATAGAGTCTTTCCAAGAAATATCTGTTTCACTGAGTAGAAATCGCCAATGAGGTGAGCGTCCCTGCATTTCGAGTTTCTGACGTTCGGGTTGGCTTAGATTGAGGGCTGATCGATTGTAGATGGGCGGTTTTCCTGCGGCGCGCAATTTCTGGCGCATAAGAGCGAGCTCTTCAGCGGTTTCGTAGCAGGGATATACACGTTTATCGTTCTTAAGTTTGTTGAACATTTCCTGATAGCGCGAAAGTCTTGCAGATTGTCTATGGTGATTATCGTAAGTAAGCCCAAGCCAATTAAGGTCCTCCATTATAGTTGTCTCAAACTCACGTTTTGACCTCTCAGCATCAGTGTCATCTAACCGTAATATGAAACATCCGTTGTGGCGACGAGAGAAGAGCCAATTAAACAATGCAGTGCGAATATTTCCGACATGCAGATGCCCGGTCGGGCTTGGAGCAAACCGAGTGGTTACACGGTTAACCATTACTTTTCCTGAAAGGTGTTTGTAATTGGGTAACGCCGATCGCGGCCAAAAGCTTTTGATGTAATCTTGACTCCAGGTGGGGATTGCCGACGCTTATATTCTGCTGCGTAGAGAAGGTTAGAAATTTTTTCAACAGTGTCTCTTTCAAAGCCCTTGGCTACAACCGAACTGATTGAAGCGTCCGTCTCGACTAATTCAGCTAAGATTTTGTCTAGTACTTCGTAGGGAGGTAATGTGTCCTGGTCTGTTTGATCGGGGCGCAGTTCGGCGCTTGGTGGTTTATCTAAAACACGTTGAGGAATAACCCGCCCTAGGGGTCCTTTAAACCTGTCAGAGTGGTGTTCGTTTCGCCAGGCGGCAAGCTCGTAGACCGATGTTTTATAGATATCCTTTAGGACAGAATATCCCCCACACATGTCACCATACAAAGTAGCGTACCCGACCGACATCTCAGATTTGTTACCCGTAGTTAAGAGCATGTGGCCAAATTTGTTTGAAAGTGCCATTAAAGCCAATGCTCTAATTCTAGCCTGAACATTTTCCTCTGCTGTACCGGGAGGATGATTTCCAAACTCTGTAGCCAGCATCTTTGTAAATGCGTCAACTGCAGGCGCGATAGCCACCTCACTATGGTTTGTGCCTAAGGTTGTAGAAGTTAGCAATGCATCCTCGACACTTGTTTCTGAAGTGAACCGTGATGGCAACATGACTGTGTGAACCCGATCTGGCCCAAGGGCATCGACAGCAACGGCTGCACTTAGGGCAGAGTCAATACCGCCGGATAGTCCGAGTATTATGCTAGGAAAACTATTCTTCTCGACATAATCGCGTAATCCAATAACCATAGCCCAATACATTGACTCAATTTGCGACGAAGCAGGCGATAAAGGTTGCGACTCGCAGATCCACGAGCCAGAGGTATTCCGATGCCACTTTGTGGATGCAGTGGTTTCCTGCCAGTCAGGAAGTTGGCAGGCAATGCTTCGGTTTGCGTTCAGGACAAAACTCCCACCCTCGAATACGAGCTCATCTTGGCCACCGATTTGGTTGACGTAAATAAGCGGAAGTTCGGTTTCCACCACACGCGCAATTGCGTGGCTAAGGCGGACATCACGTTTTGTGGTGTCAAATGGAGAGCTGTTAACAACTATTAATATTTCTGCGCCTGTATCTCGGAGACACTCAGTCACTTCATTTTCCCACATATCCTCACAGATTAGAGCACCAAGGCGAGCATCTTTAAATGAGATAGGACCCGGCAAGGGTCCTTGAGAGAAAACTCGTTTTTCGTCAAAAACTGAATAGTTTGGGAGGTCATATTTGAAGCGAATTGCCGAGATGTTCCCTTTATCAAGCAACGCGACCGCATTATATAACTTGCCATTCTCACGCCACGGAGTGCCGATGAGCATAGCTGGCCCTCCGTCACTGGTTTCTTCACTGAGCTTTTGGACTTCTGCTTCGATTGCCTCTTGAAACCCTGGCCGAAGGACTAAATCTTCGGGCGGATAGCCTGTAACCGCTAGTTCGGTAGCTACCATAAGGTCAGCCCCCATAACTGCAGCCTGATATCTCGCAGATCGCAACTGTTCTGAATTGGCTCTAATATTGCCAACGGTCGGATTAATCTGTGCGAGCGCGATATTTAGTCGCTCGGTCATGTCTGATACTTACTCTCGCTGCCATTCTTGATAAAGGTGGCGCGTTGCCTCAAAAAAGTAAACGGGCTTAACTTTCTGCAGTCGTCCCATGGGCCATGACGAAACTACGCCCACAATAAGGGCAATCAATCTGTCCTGCGTCACCGAGGTTTAGATAGACTAGTGGGTGGCCCGTTTGGTTGCCTCCTCCATCGCATTCCACAATTGGTTGATCAACATTAACTGGTAAGAAAGATTCCATACGCCACCATCGAGCCCCGTTGACCATTCGACACAAGTGATGATACCCATTGGGCGCGGCGGATCAACCACACGACGGGTTTTGCGTGGGGTTTTTTATCTCATAGCGTGAGCATAGATGACTCGCGTTTTGGTTTGTTTAAGTGGATGCTTCAGTAGGAACGTGTGTTGTGAGGTGGTGGTATTCGTAGTTGTCCGACCAATGCTATTGAAGCAACCAAATTGCATAAAGTCTATAAGGCTCGCGGAAAACGGGCGTCAGTAACGGCGCTAGACTCCGTTGATCTTGCGGTACCTACTGGTTCATTTTTTGGACTGTTAGGGCCTAATGGTGCAGGCAAGTCTACATTTATTAATGTTCTCGCGGGCCTGACGATAAAGAGTACAGGACGGGTGTCTATATGGGGCAATGATCTTGATGCTAATCAACGGGAGGCGCGCTCATCCATAGGGATCGTCCCGCAGGAACTTTCGATTGATCCGTTTTTCACACCACGCGAAGCACTGGAATTACAAGCGGGTTTGTATGGTGTGCCAAAACAGGCGCGTCGTACCAATGAAATTCTTAAGGCGGTGGGCCTCAGTACGGTATCCGAAGCAGGTGCTCGCACTCTTTCAGGCGGCATGCGTCGTCGTTTGTTGGTGGCTAAAGCCATGGTTCATTCTCCGCCGATTCTAGTTCTTGATGAACCAACGGCTGGAGTTGATATTGAACTTCGGCGCCAGCTTTGGGGTAGGCTAAAAGCGTTGAATGAGGCTGGCACCACCATCGTTCTCACCACCCATTATCTTGAGGAAGCTGAACAACTATGTGATCGCGTCGCTATCCTAAACCTTGGAAAGGTCGTTGCTATTGACTCCACGATCAATTTATTGAGACGGATCGATCATAAGGAACTAATCCTCACTCTTTCGGAGACACTAGATGATATTCCCTCCACTTTGGCACCATACAATGCCACATTTGATTCGCATAAGGTGCTTCGCATTCGCTATCAGAGAAGAGAAACTCAAGTTTCCGAGATTCTTGCCGCAGTACAAGCAGCGAATCTTTCGATCCTCGATGTGGCAACTGAAGAGACAGATTTAGAAGACATATTTCTACAACTTACAGAAGCGGAAGCTAGTGCCTAAATGCGGCATCGGCGCGACATATTCAGGAGGGTTTAACTCGGTTTGCGGTATTTAAGTGGATTGGAGCTAAAATGTTTCGGGCTTAGCCTAGAACACTTCGGTCTCCCTCAGTCCATAGGCGACGAAGCTGTACGCTCGATATCTTCCAATCATTATCTATCTGCATTAGCTCCATGTGATAGACTCCGTGAATATCATAATCCGCAGGAGTAGGGTGAGAGCGATGATGCGAGGCAAATGCGTCGGCTACTAGGGTTGCCTTGGGTTTATTGATGGTAGCCACATGATTTGCAATAAGGTGCTGTGTTGTTATTCCGCTCAATAGCTCTTTATCGAAAGCAATGAATTCGTCTGCCGGAACAACAGTAGCTGGCCGCCCATTGAAATCACTGAAGTCAATCTCCAATTTATCGGTAAAACATCCCCTAAATCCGGTCCAGTCTTGCCTATCAAGGTAAAAGGCATACAGAGTCACCCTGTCAATTACATTTTGCCTATCCAATAGGTTGTATAGTGATTCGCTGTCGCTGCTTCTAATTGACATGTTAGCTCCTTTTGACCATTAAATATTTGAACACGTTATCCTCAGGTTAATCCATTATACTATCGCCGGTAGAAATTCATTGATTAGGAACAGGAAAGTTTGTGTCATATGGTTAGGAAAATCTATCGAACCGTCACACTAGGTCTTGCCGCGTATTTCTGGTGGATTGGGGTCGGGGTAGATTATGTGTCCTCAAGTGAGGCTGAATGGGGAGGGGGATTAATCTACCTGACCAACTGGGTTCTGACTCTTAATCTTTTGGTGCACACTAGGGCTTTTTTATCTGAGATATTCAGGCAAGTCTTCACAATCAACTTCCTTGTCGGCGCCACCATGGTGATGAATATAGTTGTGTTGGTTCTCTGGTGGGGGTTGCAGCTTGTGGATCCAACGTTACTCGCGGCGGACACGGAAGGTTGGAGCACATTTTACTGGATTTGGGAAATATACATTCACGGCGGAATGGCAGTGTTACTGTTTATCGAAGGAGTTGTGTTTAATAAGTCATTCTCTTCTAAAATCAGACCCTATGCAGTAATTGTGGGCCTGTTTTTGGCTTATATCGTGTGGATAGAACTAGCTGTATCACGGTATAATATACTCCCCTGTGGCTCAGTAAACTGTGGATTTCCCTACCCATTCTTGAATGACCTGGACATTACTCAGCGGATAATCTTTTACCTTGGTATATGGATTCTGGGAACGGTTTCATTTCTATTATGCGCGGTTGGAGTGAGTTTTAAGGAAAAGCTCTTCGGGATTCCGCGGTCTGGCTAGAAACGGTAACCGTAGAGGTAGGAGCTGTGAAAAACCGACAAATGCATCAACTGTTCGGTAGGTTTCTAGTGTATAGTTAGCGTGTCATTAAGATGATTACTTCACGGGTTCTTGCGACGATATTGCTCACTCCCAAATAGGTTTGACCAGCTTTCCTTGTCCCACACCATTTGGTCAGCTTTATCCTCAAGTTTGGCTAGATCTTTGGCCACAGCGGGTCGCTCAGTTATAGACTCGAACCAGCGCAAAACATTGGGAAATGCATTAAGGTCTTGGCCCTGTCTACCGTGCAGTCGGCACCACGGAAAGATTGACATGTCAGCAATCGAGTATTCTCCGCCAGCTACAAAATCGCGTCCATCGAGACGAATGTCGAGCACTTGATAGAGTCGTCGCGCTTCATTGGTGTAGCGATTGTAGGCGTAATCAAATTTTTCTGGAGCATAGGCACGGAAATGGTGGGCTTGGCCGAGCATTGGTCCAAACCCTCCCATTTGCCAAAACAGCCACTCGAGCACTTCAAGCCGCTTGCTTGGCTGTTTAGGGATAAACTTACCGGTTTTCTCGGCTAGATATAGGAGAATGCAGCCCGACTCAAACACCGAAGTAACTTCTCCGTATGGTCCATCGTGATCGATGATAACTGGAATCTTATTGTTAGGGCTGATTGCGAGAAACTGGGGTGAGAATTGCTCTCCTTTATCAAGTCGAATGAAGTGCTCAACATACTTAAGTCCGGTTTCCTCCAACATGATATGGATTTTTTGCCCATTCGGTGTCGGTGCTGTGTAGAGGTCTATCATATCCGAATTCTCTTTCCCTCCATTGGAACATCTATTGGTATGTGTAAGAACGTTACGCTTGGCAGTTGCAGGTTACACACAGTTTCAAGTCTTAGCGGCGTTTGAGAGGGTTTTTGTTCTGTTTCGTATTTGTGACCCCCTACCAAGAAGTGTGTCGGAGTAGTGCTAAACCCTTATTCCTTTGATCTGGAGCGATGAGGTTATGTTCAGATTCGTGTCAAGTTTTGGTGCTTATGACTTTTATGCTATGAGTATAAGTCTCCGAAAATGAATTTTTGATTTCCTTTAATATAGCGATGAAAGGTCACTAAAAACGTGTTTACTCGATTCCCGTGCGACCTTTGCGGCAAGGATGATTGTGTTGAGATTGAAGTGCTAAGGCCCTACGCAGGAGATCAGGTGCCAAGCGTATGTCGAAATTGTGGTTTCGTCTACGTTCCAAATAGCCGTTCATCAGAGGAAGTTGCTGCCGTTTGGACTGATGAAATTTTTGAGCACGCCTATACAGCGCGTATTCCAGCGATCAAAGCGAGGCAAGTATATGTAGCAGAGTTTATGGACACATCTATAGGATTGTCAGAAAAGTCTGTTTGTGATGTTGGGGGAGGCGAGGGGCTGTTTCTAGATATGTTGAGGGACAACTATGGTGCTGAGGTCTTTGCTATAGAGCCTTCCCCTGCGTACTGCAATGCCATGAGCAAGAGGAATATCGCAAATTTTGCTGGAACGGTGGAGCAGTACCTAGAGCAACATGGTGCCGCCCGGCGTTTTGATGTGGTTAGCATCATCTGGACACTCGAGAACTGCGCATCGTGTCGGGTCATGCTTGAGACTGCCCATAAGCTCCTAAATGAGGGTGGTCATATTGTTGTTGCGACGGGTAGCCGCCTTTTAGTGCCATTCAAGAAGCCCTTACATCTGTATGTGGGCAAAGCTGCCGCTGATTCACATGCTTTTCGATTTAGTGCTAACACTCTCAAGGGCCTATTGGCGACCAACGGTTTTGAAGACCCTTTGGTAAATCGATACATTGATCATGACGTACTATGTGCCATCGCACAAAAGGGAGATTTGGAGAACACTGTGCCTTGGACCAGAGACGATTATCGTGCCGTGCTTGACTATTTTGAACGTTGGCACCGAGATACGGCAGCACACTATGCTTAAACCGTCACTTGAACGGACCTCAAGCGTGTTGTATCGTATTCATCAGCGGTTATTATGGGTGTAACCTGTGAAATTGCGTCCTCCAACTATCGACGAAATGAAGGTTCTTGCCGAATCGCTTCACTTTACGATGTCGCTTGAGGAACTTAAAGAATACCGCAGCTTAATCGTTGAAAATTTGGCCGTCTATGAGGCTCTCGATGCGATGGTGGAACCCAAACCCGCCGTGAAGTATCCGCGTACACCCGGACGGAGACCTGAACCCGGAGAGGATCCATACAACGCTTGGTACTATAAGACCGAGATTCATGGGGCGCCGAACGGGTTGCTAGCGGGGAAACGCGTGGTTTTTAAGGATGTCATCTGTGTCGCCGGTGTGCCCATGGGTTGTGGCACTTCAGTGATGGAAGGATTTGTGCCAGATGTCGATGCTACCGTGGTCACTCGTATCCTAGATGCTGGTGGGATTGTAGCGGGTAAAGCGGCCAGCGAAGGTTTTTCCAGCGGTGGTGCAGGTCACAATTCTGCGACGGGACCGGTTCGCAATCCACATGATCTCTCCCGATCATCGGGTGGTTCGTCAAACGGTAGTGGTGCTTTAGTTGCTGCCAAAGAAGTGGACCTTGCTATCGGAGGGGACCAGGGTGGCTCGGTCCGCCTTCCTGCCTCCTGGTGTGGCATATACGGGATGAAGCCAACTAAGGGAGTGATACCCTACACCGGTGCGATTCCGATGGATGCAACTCTAGATCACCTTGGACCCATGGCGAACTCAACCAAAGATATTGCGCTTCTTCTGGAAGCGGTGGCCGGGCCGGATGGTTTGGACCCACGACAACCTGATTTTAAGCCAGAGGCTTATTCCCAAGCTCTTGATGGCAAAGTGGAAGGCTTGCGTATCGGTATTCTGGAGGATGGTTTTGACTACGAGGGCGCTTCCGAGCCCGATGTTGACCAGGCGGTCCGGAATGCCGCGCAGCATTTTGAGACGCTGGGCGCTCAAGTCAGCTCGGTGTCTGTGCCGGCTCACCGTGACGGACAGGCAATTCTAGTAGGAATCGCACTTGAAGGTGTGTGTGCAAACCTAGTCTACGGCAATGGGATGGGTCATGGCTGGCCGGGCTACTATAATACTCACTTATTAGAGTACTTTTCTCGCGCCATGCCGCGGCGAGCAAATGATCTTTCTCCTTCGGCAAAGACGTTCATGTTGACGGGAACTCACGTCCACAACAACTACCACGGTAAATACTATGCCAAGGCGCAGAACTTGGCGCGCGTTCTGACGGCGGCATACGACGAGGCGTTCCAGAAAGTGGATCTTTTGCTATTACCGTCCAGTGCAATGAAAGCCAGCGAGTTACCACCAGAGGATTGTGGTCCCGTGGAATCGGTGCATCGGTCCTTTGAGATGTTTGTCGGGACAGGGGGTCAGTTTAACATCACGGGCATGCCAGCCATCAGCGTGCCCTGCGCTAAGTCTGACGGGTTACCCATAGGTATGGCACTCGTAGGAAGGCAGTTTGAGGACAGCGTCGTGCTTAATGCAGCGCATGCTTTCGAGGTATCAACTGATTGGACAGCGCGCGCACCTTAACGGCATGAGGGGTTACTGCTATTATTTAGCTCTGCACGACTCGATCGTCTCATTCATTCTTGCACATAGGGAGGACTATTAATCATGTCAAGCAAGCGAGATTTCAAAGGGACGCGGACGAAAAGTAGAGGTCTTACAAGACGTACGGCCCTGCAATCTGCGGCAGTCGGTGGTGTGGCTCTTAGCACTGCTCTGCCCATTTTCAATATTGCACGAGCTCAGGATAACAAACTTGCGTACGCAATGTTTGGTGAACCGACGGGGCTTAATGAATTCATGTACACCGAGATTCACGGGTCCGTGGTCACTACCAACATATATGACAAGATGGCGCGGATTAATTATGACACTCACCAATCGGAGCCTGAGATTGTCGAGTTTAAGAACGAGGACCCGCTAACCTGGGTGCTTAAGGTGCGAGAGGGCGTTAAGTTTCATAAGGGTTATGGTGAGCTAACTGACGAGGACATCCTTTATTGTTTCAATCACGTTCAAGAAGCTGGTACTTTTCAAAAGGGTATCACTCACTTTCCGGTCGTTGGAGCCACGCGACGCAGTAAGAATGTGGTAGAGGTAAAGCTTAACACGCCGTTCTCGGCATTTCCTATGGTTACCATGGGGTATGGTGGTAGTGTTATGTGTAAGGCAGCTCACCAAGAGATGGGCGATCAAGAATATGCCCGCAATCCTATAGGTACTGGCCCGTTTGAGTTTGATAGCTGGGTTTCCGGTAGCCATGTGATCCTTAAGAAGAACCAAAACTACTGGCGTGAGAACCAGCCCTACGTGGACGAGGTCATATACCGCACGATTGTAGATCCCAGTGTTCGCCTATCGTCCCTTCTTACTGGGGAGATCGATATCATGCCACGCCCGGATCCAAAGGATATAGCTCGTTTCCGGGATGGGTCCGAGCCCGGTATCTCTTATCAAAGCGTACCCGGATGGAATTGGGATTATATGGACTTTACGTTAGCGCCTCACAGTCCGGCCGATTTCCCGACGAATAACGTTGATGTGCGACGGGCCATTAGCTACGCCATTGATCGTCAGACTATAGTCGATGAAATTTATGCTGGTGAGGCCTTAGTCACTGACAATCCCGTGCCGCCCGGCTACTTGGGTCATCGGCCGTCGCCTATCGTCTATCCGGCTCGCGGCGATGTTTCAAAAGCCAAGGAGTTAATGGCTAAAGCGGGGGTGAGCGGGTTCGACCTTGAGGTAATTACTTCTGATAAAGAGTGGTTGCGCCGTGAATGCGAATTGGTGAGTGCAATGCTGTCGGAGATAGGAATTAACGTCAAGATCAAAGGTATGGACGCAGGTACGTACGGAAGTGCGTGGTTTACCAAGCAGTTTCAAGCGGACCTTGAGGACATCACGATTGTCTCTCCAGACGTCGATTCCGCTCTGTGGTGGTTCCACCACAAGGATGGAATGGTGGAGCACGGGTGGCAGAACACTCAAGTGTCGGAATGGTTAGATGAGGGGCGTCGGGAGCTCGATCCCGCTAAGCGGACTAACCTCTATCACAATGTTGTCGATGCTGTACTTGACGATTGTCCATATATCTACTTCAACCATGTCAACCAAGTATATCTCCTAAAGGACAACTTGGACGGATTTAAAGCTGGTCCTCAGGAGCACATTGTTCCTTTGGGGGCTGTTCGCTGGACGTAAGACGGCGTTGCTAATAGGCGGCTTTCCCATACTTTTTTTGAAAGACAAGAAAGCCGCCTTATTTTTTGTGCCCGAATAACGAAGGCCCGGTAACATGGGTATTTGGACATACTTCTTAAGACGGTTAGTTCAGGTGCCGCTCGTTATTTTTTTTGTCAGTATCATTGTCTTTGCGCTAATGAAGGTGACGCCGGGCGATCCAGTATCCATCATGCTGGGTCCCTACGCTACGCCTGAGACTACAGCTACCCTCAAGGCTAAGTTTAATCTCGACAGATCGTTGCCCGAGCAATATCTGTTGTGGGTCGGGAATCTTCTACAGGGGGATCTCGGCGCTTCCATACGTTCCCAGGAGCCGGTCACGGACATGGTTTTAAATCGGTTTCCGGTCAGCATTAGCATAGCCCTGATGGCGACTCTGCTATCACTTCTGATCGCCATTCCGGCAGGTGTGTTGGCCGCCTATCGCAGAAACTCGTTGTGGGATTATGCTTTAATGGGTTTCAGCACTATAGGACTTTCGGTCCCCACCTTTACGTTGGCTCTCGTGTTGATCTTATTTTTTGCACTTAAATTACAATGGGTGCCCATTGCGGGCGTCGGGTTGCGTACGCTGTCTGATGGCTTCTGGCCATTTGTCTTGCCGTACATTATTCCCGTTGTGGGTTTGGCTGTTACAACTATCGCAGAGCTTGCGCGTATAGTACGGGCTAGTATGTTGGAAGTTTTGGATCAGGAATACATTCGGGTTGCACGCGCCCAAGGTTTGGGCAATCTAGTCATTCTCCGTGTGCACGCTCTTAAGAATGTATTTATTCCCATTATTACCGTGATTGCCATCATCTTTGCTTTCCAAGTGGGTAACACTATCACCATCGAGTATCTATTCAGCATTCCAGGGGTCGGATCGGCATTAATAAATGCGGTAATAAGCCGTGACTTTCCTGTTATTCAGGGACTAACACTCGTTGTTGGGATTTTTTTCATAGGCATGAATTTGCTAGCGGATATTCTTTATGCGGTGGTGGATCCGCGAATTCATTACAACTAGTTAATAAGTGGTACGGGCATGATTCATGGCTTCGGTAATGTGGTGCACCCTTGACGGTTAATAAATCGCCGACACAGTCACCATCGGAAGAGGGGGTTGAGTTAGGTAGCAGCCATTCACCCCTACGACTTGCGGCCGGACAATTTCTACGCCACCGACTGGCCGTAGTCGGAGTAGTGCTAATTGCATTGCTGTCTTTGTCAGCCGTTTTTGCGCCGTATCTCACACCGTACGAGCCAACTAAACTAAATTTGCAGGCAAAGCTTTCTCCTCCGACCTGGGAATTTCCGCTCGGCACCGATCATTTTGGTCGGGACGTGCTAACTCGTATGTTACATGGTGCTCGGATCTCGCTGTTGGTGGGTTTGGGCGTGGTAATCATTGCTGCTGGAATTGGCACACCGTTGGGCGTGATTTCAGGCTTCTTTGGGGGGGTGTTAGACAATACCATCATGCGGTTAATGGACGCTCTTTTGACATTTCCGCCTTTGTTATTGGCTGTTGCCATCATGGGTACCTTGGGTCCAGATACGCAAAACGTAATACTTTCGGTGGGGTTGGTTTACATTCCAGTATTCGCTCGGCTGGCTCGCGGTAATACCCTGAGTTTGAGGGAATCTACATATGTTTCGGCCTCGGTAGCGCTTGGTGCGCCTAATTGGCGCATCATCGTGCTCGATGTTCTGCCCAACATTATAGGTGTGATTGTTGTCCTCGTTGCAGTCACTTTTTCCAAGGCGGTAATCCTAGAGGCCTCTTTAAGCTTCTTAGGCTTAGGTGTTCAACCGCCTACGGCAAGTTGGGGACGGGACTTAAATGAGGCAAGGCGTTATATTGAAGATGCGTGGTGGCTTGCGGCTTTTCCCACGTTTATGATAGCCGCCAGCGTGTTGAATATGAACTTTATCGGAGATGGGTTGCGAGATGCGCTTGATCCACGCGCCAACAAGTAATTTGTACGTTTCTGAATAGAGGAGAAAAATTGTGGCTAAGAATGTAGCTGTAGATCCCCGCAGTCCTTATGAAAACATTGAGCGGTTGGTGACTACTGAAATGCGACCACATAATATGGTGCAAGGTCACATTCGCCCGCTTTATGAATTTGCTCGTGGCGAGAATCCAATTACCTACGATATATCTCAGGAGATCTTGGGTATGAAGAATGCCAAGGTTGCCATGTTAACGGGAATCATTGTTGATGGTTATTTGCCGGCTGGAGAGGTGGACGGACCGATTGGCGCCGCTGTGCTGGGAAGGGCAATGAGCCTGCTTGGTCATGAGGTTGACATCATGATGGAAGGTGATATGGGTGATGTGGCAAATAGGCTCATCGATACTCTCGGTTTTGAGGCAAACTTTGTCCATACCACGGATCGCTCACCGCAAGATCTCATGACTTGGGCGGATCACTACGACGTCGCCGTTACCGTTGAAAAGATTGGCCGTAACAGTAAAGGTATTCGCCACTCGGTGATGGGAAGTCCGCTGGCGCAATCTGGCGATGACTACATAGACGATTTCATTGTTGCCATGACAGAGAAAGGTAAATTAACCATTGGTATTGGTGATGGTGGCAATGAGATTGGTTTTGGAAAAATCTACGATAAGGTTCAAGAGATTGTCTTGTTCGGTGCCGATTGTGGCTGCCCTTGCGGAGGAGGTATTGCTACCACTACGGCGACGAAGCACCTGTTTTCCGCTGCTGTCTCTAACTTTGGCGCCTACGCCGTGGCTGCGGCATTGGCGCTAGGGTCAAATAATCGTGAACTGATGGTCGATGGGTCGACTGTAAAAACATTGATTGAGGGGACGGTAGCTTTGGGTTGCTTGGATGGTGGCACTGTCGATCCTAGCTTCATCGGCGATGATGGAATCCCCATCGATGCGGTAATGCGAGTGGTCGATCAGTTAGGGAGTATCTATGATCAGTGGAATAATTCTTTTGATCGCCATTTTTAAGGTTGGCTAGCCAGTAGGTATAGGCGTCGCTCAGCAGAGAAGCGCAGTATACAACCCTTAGCGTAGGTGGCAGGCCACCCAGTGGCCTGGCGTGGCTTCGCGCCAGACGGGCTCTTCTATACGACATTGGGACTCCGCGAGGGGGCAACGTGTGTGGAAGCGGCATCCTGAAGGTGGATTAATCGGACTCGGTACATCACCCTCTAATAGAATGCGCTTCTTGCCACGCACCGTCGGATCGGGTGTTGGCACAGCTGATAAGAGGGCTTCGGTGTAGGGATGGAGTGGGTTAATGTAGATCTCTCTTTTGTCGGCTAATTCCACGAGCTTACCGAGGTACATGACTGCAACCCGGTGGCTGATATGCTCCACCACAGCAAGGTCGTGAGAGATGAACAAGTAGGAAAGGTCTCGCTCCTCTTGAAGATCCATTAATAGGTTGATTACTTGAGCCTGTATAGAGACATCCAACGCTGAGACCGGTTCGTCACCGATAATTAGTTTAGTATTTAGTGCAAGTGCTCGGGCAATACCGATCCGTTGCCGCTGTCCACCAGAAAATTCGTGGGGATAACTTCGCATTTGCTCTGCTCTCAGCCCCACCCGTTCGAATAGTGCTCCCACCCGATGCTCCAGTTCCTGACCGGAGGCAATTTTGTGAATAATTAGTGGTTGTCCGACTATGTTGCCAACTGACATGCGTGGGTTGAGTGATGAATACGGGTCTTGGAAAATGATTTGCATCATCTGTCTAAAAGGGCGCATTTCGCGACGGCTAAGGGCCGTGATGTCAGTACCCTCAAAACGCACTCGTCCGGCAGTGGGTTCGACCAGCCTGAGGATCGTCTTGCCAACCGTCGATTTGCCACATCCGGATTCGCCAACGAGGCCCAAGGTTTCGCCCTTCTGAATTGAAAACGAAACTCCATCGACCGCATAGACAAAGCTGGTAGAGCGAGACGAGAATTCCTTTCGCACAGGAAAATGGGTTTTCAACGCTTCAACTTTCAGGAGCGGGGAGGGTGCTTTCGTATTCACCTGTGAGGCGTTGTTGGCAGGACTAGTGGTTTCTACGTCAGCCATAATTTGCAACTAATTTTTCGGTTTCCCAGCACGCAGTCCAATGACCGGATGTGCTTTCCTCCAGTATTGGAGTCTCTATGCGACAGCGATCTGTTACGTAACTACATCGGTCGGCGAACAGACAGCCTTGTCGTGCAGACGTCGTTGCCGGCACCATGCCAGGGATTTCTTTTAATCGCATCCTATCCTTCAAAGACCTGCTGTCCTCTGCTAGTCGGGGCACCGATGCCAGCAACCCTGCTGTGTAAGGATGCTGTGGTGCCCTAAAAAGGTCTTCGACTGCGGCTTCTTCTACCTTACGACCGGCATACATTACCACGACCCTTTGGGTCATCTCAGCAATTACGCCGAGATCGTGTGTGATCATGATAACCGCCGTGCCAAGTTGCTCGCGCAAGTCGTTCATCAGATTCAGAATTTGGGCTTGGATAGTGACGTCCAGTGCCGTGGTAGGTTCGTCTGCGATCAGCACCTGAGGATTGCAGGAGAGTGCCATTGCGATCATCACTCGTTGGCGCATGCCACCAGAAAGCTGATGCGGATACTCGTCCAGACGTTGTTTCGGCGATGGCATTCGTACCAGTCTGAGCATCTCCACGGTTTTGTTCTTCGTTTCCGTGCGCGAAAGATCTGCATGCGCATCAATCACGAGGCCGATTTGGCGCCCCACCGTAAGTATCGGATTAAGTGATGTCATTGGCTCTTGAAAGACCATGGAAATCTCGTTGCCACGGATTCTCTGCATTTGGCGTTCAGAGAGATCAAGTAGGTTTTTTCCATTGAATCGGATTGCTGTTGCTTCAATCTGCCCGGGAGGCTTTTGAATAAGCTGCAAGATGGAGAGAGCGGTTACGCTCTTGCCACATCCGGATTCGCCCACCACCCCCAGTACCTCCCCTCGGTTCAACCGATAAGAGACTCCATCCACTGCCCGGATGACTCCGTCGCGAGTGTGAAAAGTGGTACGCAGGTTATCGATTTCCAGAATCGGCTCAGGTCTTTTCATTGTCTTGGTCATCAAATCCATTAAACCACAGCTCAATACATATTTGACACTCAAACCTAGTTTCTCTGCAGTCTTGCTAAAGTTAGAAGCAAGCTTAGAAGCTGTCTGTAGTTCGTTTCTTTTTAGAAATAGGTTCGTGAGTTGCCACCTCTATCTGTAAGTAAGGCGTTACCATCAAACTGGAACATCACACAAGCGACAGCGTTGAAGACACTACGCATATGGATATGCTAACCCTGAATTGATGTTCTGGAAACGATCGTTTCACAATCTGACAATATGTTTCGGATACCCAGTTATTCAGCTCAACCATCGCAAGCGCAACCAGCTGGTCGATGGCATGTCTTAGATCGGGCGATGCATGAGTTTCCGCAAGCCTTTCCTTTTCGACAGACCTTGCAGCAAGATGTCCCCGTAGGCTCCGACATCTCTGGCACAACAGTGGAAGGTTTGGGCGCCCTCGTTGCCGCGTTAAGTCGCTTGCCGCGTCGCCAACCCCATGGCTCGACGAACTCACCGCGCCATAGCCCCCGACGATTGGACTTAGCATCTTCTTCTGCATGGATGTAGTCGATTGAGTACTGTCGGTAGGAGAGTGCCCAGCCCTCACGCACCATATGCTCGCCGACATCTAACCCGTCGACCCCTCCCACATAGCAGACGCCCACAAGCCGGCCGTACCGATCAACATCACGCTCGACGCAGGTGACCCAGCTCTTCCCAATGAAGAATGCCAATGCGTTGGTTGCCTCGAAACCGCACCACCATTCCCCTCTCTGATCCAGACAGCTTTGCTTTGCCTCGGGCGCGTCTATTCCATAAATACGAATACGCTCGCCTGAAATCTCGATCGTATCGCCATCGATGATCCGAGGTTTGCCCGTGATGTCGGCAAAGGCGATCGCGGGGAACAGCGATGCCGAGAGGACAATCGCTGTGATGAGGCGTTTCATTTCATCTAAAAGCTTTCGAGGATCCGGGCCATCTCATCGGACTCATAACATATGTGTGTGCTCAAGTGGTGCAGACAGAGCTTTAAGACTAAGAAGGAGAGGCGTTAAGAGGGCAAAAAGTTCGGTGCACTTTCGGTGCACTCTCGGTGCAGTACCTGCAAGAATTAGGTGAGTACGGGGCCAGACCATAGAAACGGGTCCCCATAAATTGAGGAGGGCACCGAGCTGCGCAGATACAGACACCGGGGCAGGAAAAGCACAGAAAACAGCCGAGATTCTGTAGATACGTGTTTACACTGCGTGGCGGCGCGTACAATGATCCCTTAAAATGTGCCGTATGCACCCGTAGCTCAGCTGGATAGAGCGCTGCCCTCCGAAGGCAGAGGTCACAG
>CAJWJK010000010.1 GCA_913041535.1 uncultured Alphaproteobacteria bacterium | reverse complement strand
CATCCTCAAAGATTACAACAAATCAAAATCCATACTCGCACGCGCAAAATCAGCGAAGACGATTGAGGAGAGATTACGCGAAATCAACGAGATGCTGATTATCAACTCGCGTCAAAACCTCGTTCTTGGTGCGTTGATGTATGCCTTACATAAGGGAAAATAGACAGAGGATACTATTCTCGTCGTTCTGCCACCTGTCTAAATGCGTCTAACGCAATCTCTTCGTTTAGAACACCACTCTCAACCATATCCACCAGTTTGCGAACTGCTGCGTTCTTTGCGTGTTGACCTGATTTGCTCTGGTATTTGGTGAGTTCCTTGATGAACGCATCACCAGAAATGTGCCTTCCATAGTGATTGCGTATCTGCGTTACACCTGTGCCCATCGTGGTTGCCAGTTGGTAAATATCAACATTCTGCTGAAGTCGTTGTATCGCAAAGAAATGTCGCAACGAGTAAAGAGTTCTTGCCTTTCCATCAACGGATAATCGCAACCCTTCTTCTCTGCCCTTATAATCACATCGTTTTAGGAATGACTTGAAGTTGGTTGATAAATCAACTGGTAATGTCTCTCCGTTTGATTTGATAGAATAAAATACCAAGTCGTTGGTTTCGGTGTGTTGGGATGCTTCTTTATATTCATCCAAAACACCGATTATATTTTCACTATGTGCGACTGCTGTTCTGCCTCTACGAACTTTGGATGTTTCACCTCTTACGGATACTAATAGAACACTCTTGCCTTCATCATCTATCTCAATCCTAAAATCACTCCATCGCAGATTTTTTATTTCACCTGTTCGTAATCCTGTTGAGGATGCCAACAGAACATATGTTCGCAACATATGTCTTTGGAAACGATGAAGGGAGTTGATACGAGTATCCTTCCAACGACCCCGACACAGATAATAGTTGTAGAGATTGGTAGTAAGAACTCGCCACTCTTCCAATGTGAATGTATCTCTGTGCTGAACCATTCTGTCTGCTTTGGAAACCGCATCTTGTGCGGTGATTTTGATGGTGCGAGACAAATGCCCCTCATCAACCGCTGCTCTCAAAATCTCATTTATCAGGGATGCCTCTGCTCGCAATGTCGCAAAAGAAGGTTTCTGTGCGACATTATGAGATGACTTTGTTTTTGACCCCATCCGTTTTTCGTTGAGTTGTATGCGTTCTTTACCTTCTTTGGAGTTCCAAAAGTTCAGTCGGTAAGACCAATACCCATCAACAAAACTTTTGTTGAGGTCTGTAAGGTTTCTCTTCCCCATAAACCCCGATACATACCGCTCATAAACAGAGGTCTTCCACTTATAACGACTATCGGTAAGACGCGTCTTTTGCGTTTCTATCCACGCATCAAAAAACTTATCAACGAAGATTTCTGTAAGGGAGAAACCGCCCTTATGCCTTACTCGCAGATTTTCATATTCCTGCTCTGCCAGAACCATCGCTTTATCAGGGTCAGTTTCCTTGATGCTTCTGCGAATGTATCCCTTATGACCCTCTATCTTTGCCCGATACGAGAATGACCCATTATCCTGTGCGTCTTTCCTACGAAAGATAATCAACCTGCTTCCGTAGATTTTGCTGTCTTGTCTGTCTCTATATGTTGCCGACATCAACGCGCCTTTTTGAGAACTGGTTTCAAGTATGAGAACTGGAACCAGAAAGTGTCTCTTTTGTGCGTTTTCGTCAAGTTTTAGATTTGGGAAACCCACAGATTCTGTGGAGTGCGCCTCATTTGCGCCTCATAGAAAAAGGGGTTGGAAAACATCCAACCCCTTGAAATATAACGAAAAACTTGTTTTTGTGGATTATCGTTTCGAAAACTGAAAACTGCGCCGAGCCTTACGACGACCATATTTCTTTCGTTCAACAACTCTAGAATCGCGGGTTAAGAAGCCTGCTTTTTTCAGAACCGACCGTAGATCCGGTTCATAATACGTCAATGCCCTACTTACACCATGACGCACTGCTCCAGCTTGACCGGATAACCCCCCACCTTTTACGGTACACCAAATATCATATTGCCCTTCCCTGTTAGCTAAAGAAAAAGGCTGGTTAATGATCATCTGCAACACAGGTCGAGCAAAGTAGGTATCATACGAGCGGCCATTCACAATTATCTGACCAGTGCCCGGCTTGATCCAGACGCGTGCCACAGCATTTTTTCGCTTTCCTGTCGCATAAGAGCGACCATCACTCCCAATACGGGGCTCTTGTACTTCGTGCGTCTCTAGCGTTTCTACATCTGCTAATGCGCTAAGGCCTGTTGATTCGCTCATTACGGTCCTATTGGTCTGGTTTGTTCTTAGTATTCATGGCTGCGACATCCAGCGGTTTGGGATTTTGCGCTTCGTGCGGGTGGCTAGGCCCACAGTATAGATAGAGATTGGAAAGCTGCTGACGGCCCAAAGGCCCTCTTGGAACCATACGTCTAACTGCTTGGCGAATCAATTTCTCTGGCCTACTGCCCGAGAGAATTTGTTCCGGAGTGAAGGACTTAATACCTCCTGGATACCCTGTGTGATGGTAATGAATCTTATTACTACGCTTTCGCCCTGTGAGATAAACCTTTTCAGCATTTACGACTACGATACAATCTCCGTCGTCCATATGAGGCGTGTATGTGGGCTTATGCTTTCCCCGCAGACGATTAGCGACGATACTGGCCAACCGTCCCAATACAAGACCGTTAGCATCAATCAAAACCCAAGACTTGTGAATATCTGATTGTTTGGCAGAGTATGTAGTTGGAGCTGTCATTGCTATTATACTTATGATAATGCACGCCTATCTGTCAAATGATTCATGTTTTTTTTCAATACTTTAGAGAGCGGTAACATAGTAGTGGGGAATAATGACCAACAATGAATATGTTTCAAATGAAATAATCGATGAATCGAAGATTGAATCCCATTATAGTAATGGAATTGCAACCCTTACACTTAATCAACCAAAAAGTCGCAATGCTCTTTCGTCCAACCTGATTTCATCACTGCAGATTGAGCTTAACAGAATTGCTGAGAATCAAAACATCCAAGTAGTTGTTATTGCTGCTAAGGGACCCGCATTTTGCTCCGGCCACGACCTAAAGGAATTGCGCTCTCTCTCAAATCCAGACGATATTAAAGAACTGATGTCACAGTGCAGCAATCTGATGCTGTCAATTACCTGCCTACCACAACCTGTCATCGCTAAAGTTCATGCCACGGCTACCGCAGCTGGATGCCAACTAGTTGCCAGTTGTGATCTAGCCATTGCATCTGATACCGCAAGTTTTGCCACACCAGGCGTAAAGATTGGGCTCTTCTGCTCTACACCAATGGTGGCTCTAAGTCGTTGCATTGCATCAAAGCATGCTATGCAGATGCTGTTAACGGGTGATCCAATTGACGCGGAAACCGCATGGCGCTTTGGCCTAGTGAACGAAGTGGTATCAATTGAAAACCTTGATAAGACCGTTGCCACGTATGCAGAGAAACTGTGTTCAACGCCAACTCGGGTGGTGAGTATAGGTAAGGAGGCATATTATAAACAGCGAGAACTCGATTTAAAATCTGCCTATGAACTCACAAGTGAGGTGATGGTACAAAACTTGCTGATGAAAGAAAGCGATGAAGGAATCAGCGCATTTTTACATAAAAAGTCTCCACGATGGCTGAGCAATAACTAGTCAGTTAGTCTGCGTGCTACCAATCACGGACTATCTCCAGTTCAAATTGCCGACATTAACCCATCAGGAACCATTTTATGGGAAACACTATCAAACCAAACACACTGGCAAAAAACCCAGAGTCACCAAAGCGCCACGATCACTACTCCGACCGCACTCTTCGTAGCATACTATCCAGCGTCAGATCCATTGCGCTTGTGGGGGCAAGCACTCAGTGGAGACGCCCAAGTTACTACGCTATGAAGTACTTACAAAGGAAGGGGTATAAGGTATATCCAATAAACCCCCTTCGAGCCGGCCAAGAGGTCCTTGGCGAAGTTATCCATCCAAGAATCTGTGAGGTTCCCAGCTCTATCGACATGGTAGACATATTCCGTAATAGCGAAGCAGCACTGGATATTTCAAAAGAGGTAATTGCAAACAAAGATGATAAAGGCACCCAGGTACTGTGGATGCAACTTGGTGTACGAAACGACACTGCGGCAAAGCTAGCGGAAGAAGCTGGCCTCACTGTTATAATGAACCGCTGCCCAAAGATTGAGTTTGCGCGCCTTTCAGGAGAACTGGGTTGGTATGGTATCAACTCAAAGATTATCACCTCAAAGCGTTTGAGGGGGCCCCATCATGATTAATAGGCCAAAGATTTTGAACAAAGGCATAGAAAAACATGACGAACATCCAGACGAATCTCATGGCATTGAAACACTATCCGTACACGCTGGGGCTCGTGTCGATCCGGCTACAGGGTCCAGGTCAACACCAATCTACCAAACCACCTCCTTTGTGTTTGACGATTCAGAGCATGCCGCAGAACTTTTCAATTTACAGACATTTGGTTATATCTACTCTCGAATCTCCAACCCCACAGTTTCCGTACTAGAGGAAAGAATAGCCGCACTAGAAGGAGGACGTGGGGCTGTTGCAGCTGCCACCGGTCATGCGGCACAGTTTCTGACTGCAGCCACTCTCCTCGAACAAGGAGATGCCTTTATATCGTCAAGCAATTTGTACGGAGGTTCAATCACTCAGTTTGGCACCAGCTTCCCCAAACTTGGGTGGACATGTCATTTTGTAGACGGAACAGATCCCCATTCTTTTGAAGCTGCTATGAACAAAAACGTAAAGTTCATTTTTTGTGAAAGCCTTGCAAACCCGGGCAGTGTGATTTGCGACCTTGAGCCACTATCCGACATCGCTCACCGGCATGGGGTTCCCCTAATAGTGGATAATACCCTTGCAACGCCCTACCTCTGCCGCCCAATAGACTGGGGTGCTGATTTAGTAATTCACTCCGCTACTAAGTTCATAGGTGGGCATGGCAATACCATGGGAGGCGTTACTGTAGAATCAGGGCGATTCGACTGGTTTCAAAATGACAAGTTTCCCGGCCTAACCAAACCCGATGATGCATATCATGGAATAACGTTTGCCGAAACATTCGGAGACTTTGGATTCACAATGAAGATGCGTTCAGTAGCTTTGCGAGACTTTGGGCCGACGATGGCAGCCACTGCTGCCTGGAATTTACTACAAGGGGTAGAGACATTACCCTTAAGAATGGAGCGGCATTGCTCTAATGCGTTAGCAGTAGCCGAGTACTTAAATGCTCACCCAAAAATTGGATGGGTATCATATGCAGGACTAAGAACAAGTCCTTATTTTGAGCTAGGGAAAAAATACCTCAGAAAAGGTGCAGGAGCTGTCTTTACGTTTGGCCTTACAGGAGGATATGAAGCAGGAAAAAATTTGGTAAATAGTGTTGAGTTATTCTCACACCTTGCAAATGTTGGCGATACAAGAAGTTTGATCATTCACCCTGCCTCAACCACCCACAGGCAACTGACAGAAGAACAGAAAATTGCTGCCGGTGCCGGCCCAGACGTCATTCGGGTTTCGATCGGCATCGAAACCCTTGATGATATCATTGCTGATTTGAAGCAAGCACTGACTAACACCTAAGCTCACCTACCTCTTAAATTCTGTTGGGGAAGGCGACAAGCAACCAACCCGCCAGCCAACGCCATAATGCAAATCAAGAAAGGCAAAGTATTTAGAGTACCTGTGATGTTGTGCAAAAAAGGTATCAGCGCTACCCCCAACGAGCTAACACCAAGGGTAAGAACAAATTTGGCGCCGAACACGCGCGCACGCCACTCAGATGGGGTATAACTAGCAAGGAGCGAGTTCTCCGCTGGCATTACTATAGTTTGCATGCCCATAACGGCCGCCATCGCCACAACGAACCAATATTGGCCAGCTACATAAGCAAAGAGAGAAAACGGCACACCAGCCAACAAGCCAAAAACGTATATACTTTTTAACTGAAATCTATCAGCAAGCTCGCCACCCAAGACCTGCGTTACACCTGACACTATAAATATGACTCCAACCAGCAACCCAACACCAAACATATCAGTGTCCAGTTCAGGAAATTTTTCCGTCAACAGTTTAGGAAGGCCTACCGTCGCACTCTGATAGATCAAGCCAATCATTACAGTCGTAAAAGCCATTAACATAAGCGCACGTCGCAGACCATTACCTGTAACATGTTCAACTCTATGCAATTTTGCATGTGAATGAGTGTCCGATGCCCCTCTATATAACAGGAGAAACATGACACCAGCGATAACACAGAAAACCCCTGGAATAACAAAAGCAGCCCTCCAACCCATCATATCAGCCAGACCACCTGCAACTAATGCCCCGCTCGCTGTCCCAATACTTCCAAAAACACCATTAATGCCTAGAGCTCTCCCTGGATTAACAGCATTCCCCACAAGCCAAGCTATACCGACTGGATGATAAATTGACGCGAATAACCCTATAAGAGCGAGACCAACCGACAACTCAAATGGTGTTCTACTACATCCAGCAAAAACTGTTCCTGCACCAGTGCCCAGAAAAAAAATAGCCATCATTCCACGGCTACTCCAGCGATCAGCCAACCAGCCAGCTGGCAAAGCACCGGCTCCAAACAAAATAAACCCAGGCAACGCAAGAGCAATCAATTGGTCATAGTCCAGTTGGTACACATCGCCCATTACCAACACAACAGTCGGGTAAAGAAGCATCAATAGGTGCGAGAAAGTATGTGCCAAACTTGTAAAAACTAACAAAAGGCGAGGCGATAATTTAGACATCACGCTTAAACTTGACAGCAGCTCTAATGGCTTCTGACAGTCGAAGAAATTTTGCCAATATTCTTACCTGATCGAAAAACATTAACTCTTGTCGTCGCGTGAGCGACAACTAAGGCAATAGTCAAGAGTACTAGCGCGCCTGCCTGGTGAGCAATCGCTAGTTGTACGGGGACAAAAAACAGCAAAGTGAATATTCCAAGCCCCATCTGAATACAGACAATAACAGGAAGCAAGTGGAATACTCTATAACGCCAAGGTCTACGACATCGCACAAGCCACTGCCCTATTACAAAAACCGTCAGCAACATTCCTAAAAGGCGGTGTTCAAATTGGACGGTAATAATATTTTCAGTAAAGTTCATGTACCATGGGTAAAGCTCAATTAGTCCGTTAGGCACTAGCTGACCATTCATCAATGGAAATGTATTGTAGGCAAAGCCAGCATCGAGCCCAGCCACCAAAGCTCCAGATAATATGGTAATGAAGATAAGAGCGACCAAAGCCAAAGAGCCTCTTGATGGCCAGTACAGGCGTTTTCGTGACACCAAAGTATCTATCGTCAACCAAACCACACAACCATACAGTATGACGGCCAACCCAAGATGGGCCATTAATCGATAATGATCCACATGAGGTTTATCAACTAACCCACTTTGAACCATAAACCAGCCAAGCAGTCCCTGAAGGACCCCCAGACATAAAACAAGCGAAAGCTTAACTGTTAGCCATCCCCGAACGCGCTTAGTGGCAACAAAAAATAGAAATGGTGCCGCATAGATAATTCCTATCACCCTGCCTAGAGTGCGATGTAAGTACTCAAACCAATAAATCCTCTTAAACTCATCAAGTGTTAGCGATGATCTTAACTGTATATACTCAGGAAACTCTTTGTAGTCCTCAAATGCATCCTTCCATTCCCCCTCTGTGGCAGGTGGAAGTCCGCCCGCGAAATGCCAGTCAACCATAGACAAGCCACTATCGGTCAACCGAGTAACACCGCCAAGAAGAACCATCACAAATATGAGCGCGCCACAGACCAGTAGCCAGATTGCAACCGCTGGAAAACGGTTACACACTTCCAAATAATCCGCAAAACGTTTACTGCTCATAAGGTCTACTTAATTGGTCGCGGTTTGGACGTTATAGGATAGCAGTTATAAACCCAAGTCCCCTCGCCTGCACTTTATGGACAAATGCTTTCTTTATCCTCGATAAAAAACCGTATTTGTGGTGATATTGTCTTCACAATACAATTGTATAATTCTTCAATGAGGTAAGTCTTATGCCCGATTCAAGTGCAAGTCGCCTTGAAGAACTTATAGAACTAGCCAAATCTGTTGGTTTGGAAACAGATCAGGCCCAACTCGAACTATTGGAAGAAGGAGTTGGCTACCTTGAAGAATATTTGAAACGGTTAGAGGCTCATCGTGGCCTTGACGCGGACCCCGCGCATATATCGAAGCTTCTCAATGGTAATTCCTGATGGTGCCTGAACTCTGCCGTTTGACAATTGCCGAAGCCAGCCGCCTCCTCTCCAGGAAGGAGCTTGGTGTGGTGGAGCTGACTCGTGCCTTCCTGGAACATATTCAATCAAAAAACTCACATATCGATAGCTATATCCGTGTTACTGAGGAAAGGGCTCTGGAGGATGCAGCACGTGCTGACACGGAGATCGCCGCTGGAAATTACCGAGGACCGCTTCACGGAATTCCTATTGCACTTAAAGACCTATTTGAAACCGCTGATATTCCTACAACGGCCCACTCTCGAGTGCTGCTGAACAACATCCCAAAACAAGATGCAACTTGTGTTGATCGTCTAAACCAAGCTGGTGCAGTTTTGCTTGGCAAGTTAGCAACCCATGAGTTTGCGTTTGGTGGACCTTCGTTCGATCTTCCGTTCCCACCAGCGCGCAACCCGTGGAATACAAACCATTTTACAGGTGGATCAAGTACGGGGTCTGGAGCAGCAGTTGCTGCAGGTCTCTGCATGGGCGCCTTGGGCACTGATGGCGGCGGTTCAATTCGAATCCCAGCAGCATACTGTGGAATTACCGGGATCAAACCAACTTATGGTCGTGTTAGTCGTGCGGGGGTGTATGCGCTTGCCCACTCCACAGATCACGCCGGACCCTTAACATGGACAGCTGAAGACTCCGCACTGATATTGGAAGTTATTTCGGGCCAGGATTCCCGGGACCCAACCTCTGTTAATCTTCCTGTCCCCGCTTTTTCAAAGCTTTTACAAGAAGACCTCAAGGGCGTCAGGATTGGCGTTATTCGACATTTTTACGAAGAGGACGAACGTGCCGACGATGATGTCATTTCTGCTATGAACTCTGCTATATCGGTATTTCGGAGTCTCGGAGCGTCAGTGGAGGATGTTCAATTGCCTCCCCTACAAGATTTCCAAGCCTGTTGTATGGTTATCCTCCTTACTGAAGCATATGCCCTCCACAAACCCTGGCTTCAGAATCAACCAGAGAACTATGGCCGAGTAATGCGCGAAAAGCTTATTCTTGGAGGCGTTATTAGTGCCACAGATTACTATGATGCACTGCGGATGCGAGTGGAACTTCTGAACTCAGTCATAACATTGCACAATCAGTATGATGTGTTGTTAACAGCATCAACTTTTAGCAGCGCACCAAAGCTTCAGGAGACGAAGGGGTATGTAATCTTTTCCAGGCCGTTATTGATGACACCTTTTAACGTTACAGGCACACCCGCTATATCAATATGTAACGGATTTACTGAAAGGAACTTACCCCTTGGCATGCAAATTGCAGGAAGACCATTTGATGAGGCAACGGTTCTATCAGTCGCCCATGCGTATGAACGTGCGACACCATGGCGCAACTTCCGTCCGACGCTCACAGTATAATTTGATCTGTTATAAGTAATTCCTAAATGGAGGCAAAGTGATGAGCCTTAAAGTGGGCGATAAAGCACCCGATTTCAATGTGTCCTCTGATACTGAAGGCAACATTAGCCTTAGGAATTTTAAAGGGAAAAAAGCGGTCATATTTTTTTATCCAAAGGATAATACTCCCGGATGCACTAAGGAATGTGTCCAATTTTCAGAGTCTATCGATAAATTCACCAGCGCTGGAACAGTGGTGATTGGTACGTCTAAGGACAGTATTGAGTCGCACGTAAACTTTCGTCAAAAACATAATTTGAAAATTTATTTAGCGTCTGATAGCGCGGGAAGCATGGTTGGGGCATATGGCGTCTGGGTAGAGAAACAGAACTATGGTCGGAAATACATGGGCATTGAACGTTCTACATTTCTTGTGGATGAGTCAGGTGTTATTCGAAGGATTTGGAGAAAGGTCAGAGTAGCAAACCATGTCGATGACGTCCTGGAGGCCATAAGAAGCATGTAAGGCCGCACTTCCATCAAGCATAGGCAATTTTAGTTGCGCACTACGACCTCGTCTATTGCTTTAGGTATGCAAAGCTATGCAAATAAGAAGATTGAGAAGACCCTTAGGCTTCACCCTGATTGGTGTATCGGGCTGTCAAGCGGTTGCCTTCATAATAATCCCATTTCTAGACCTTTCCTGGGAAATGATAGCAACTCGCATGGGTCTTCTATTCGTTACTGGAGAAATCTGTTTCGCGATTGGCATTCTGTTATTAGGAAAAGATGCAATCAAATGGTTCAAAGGCACCATTGCCAAATTAAAGGAAGACTAAGTCTGTATCACGGGCTTCGCGCACTCGATATGACCCTTTAGGCAAAAGACCATAAAAGCAGCAACAACACTCCAGCAATATATCGCATATTTTCTAGAATCACCTACAGACCTGCCGTTTCAGTATTGCATGAGAGAACTAAGACACACGCACAATTGCCCCACAAGAGAAATCCTAAACGCTCCCCCGCGTGCGACCAGTACCTACCATGCACCCAGATCTAGTGCGCAGCAAAGACCGCAAGCCTACCCGCTCTCAATCACCAAATAACATTGTGTATTAAAACGCTTCATGCACAATAACTTCGCACCCTTCTCGATTTGGTGGAGCGGCCATCAGACTGGCCATTCTTCCCAGAAGTTGTTGAGCGATAGGACCTGCTGCTGTTTGCTGCTGTTCGGTATCATATATCGCAACGACCAACGCCCGATCATCGCCTCTGTCCATAATATGAAATTGCTGCAAGCCTTCAAGTTGGCCAAGGTCTTCCCTATTAACGATCCCTATGGCTTCTTCCATCTTCCCAGGCTGAAATTGTATATCGACTACACTGGCATACATGTTTTAACCTCCTGATAAAAACAATGAACTCATCACCTAATCCATCAATCACGACGATGAACGAATAACCTTGCGTTCATACTGACCAGTAAACAATATCTCTTATAAAACAATACCTACAAGTCCTCTATATACAGACGGTAAGAACGCGCCACTAAGAGGTTAGATGAGGCACCCTACGCTCCAGTTTTCCGAACAACTCCTGACTTGCCCCCGCCCTCAACCACAACTAGCACATTGCCAACAACGATCACTGCAGCGCCGGCCAATGCCAGGTGGGTCCACACAAACCCCTCAAATATTGTCGAAACCACGAGCGCCACAACGGGTGTCAGCACACTCACGTATGCCGCCCGACCAGGGCCTATACGACCGATAAGGGTAAAATACATATAGAACCCAGTAAGTGTACCCACAAATGAGATATAGAGAAGAGATATCAGATATGCAGGTGACCAGCTCCATGTTACCGGGCGATCAAGAACGACGGCGCTAATTAAGGCAAATACTGCACCATAGGCCATTGCAACACCGGTAGCTCGCATTAAGGGCAATTCATTTTTCTGGTTTCTTGCAACAATTATCTGACCTAAAGAGAACACAGCTGGAGAACACAAAGCTAGACCCAAACCAATGATCACATCACTAGTTAAATCAAAAACAATTAGATCTTCCCAGAAAACAAGAGCTATACCAGCCATGCCAAAAAACGCCGCCATGACAACTCGAAGCCTTATTGGAAAACCCAGAAATATGGCACCAAATACGACATTCATAATCATTACTAAGGAGATTATAAGGGCAACCAAACCGCTGGTCAGATATCCTACCGCATTCCATATAAACACATCGTTAAGGGCGTAAATAAATAATCCCTGGCATGCTAAAAACAGATGATCACGTCGAGAAAAGCCAAGTGACTTCTTTTTCCACAAAGCAAATGCAAAAATCAAAATAGCGCACATAACATTGCGGTATACGACAGACATTTCGGGAGCAACATCGCCATGAAGGTTCGCAATCGCAATGAACGAGCACCCCCAAAGGAGCACAGTGAGAAAATAATAGATTGGTATTTGCAACGCCTAACTCCATTCTCTTTCAATAACGATCACTGGGGAGAATCCCTTCCCAATTGATTTTTTCTATAGACAAGGTGACATATCAAACACGAAATATTGCCTCTCTAAAAATACCCCGTTCTGATCAATAATGGCGATGTTAAACCTGGACCGAACATACAGAGGAACGTTCCCATGCCACAGAAAATGACCACACCAATCAATTTGGAACACAAGTTCAGTTTGTTTTCAGATCATTGGTCACCAAAGGTCATCGCAGAAGTAAACGACTATCAGATAAAGCTAGTTAAAATCCACGGTCATTTTTGTGGCACGAACATAAGCATACGGACGAAGTGTTTATAGTTGTTGAAAGGATTATGAATATCGAATTTCGAGATAGGACCGTCAAACTATGTGAAGGCAAGATGATAGTTGTACAAAAAGGAGTAGAGGACAAACCCTTCGCCAACGACGAGTGCAGCATTATGATCATTGAGCCACGGGTAGTCGTTAATACTGGAAAGATGCATGGAGGGTTAACGGCATAGAATGATCTATGGGTATAAACTCAGATCGGTTCACTAACACATTACCTCCTTACCTCACACTTTCATTGCGATTCCAGCTCTTAGGCCAAATGAAGGAGGAATCTGGCTCTTTCAAAAACACGAGCTCTTCTTGAGTACTTTCACGCCCAAGAATCTCATTTCGATGTGGAAAGCGCCCAAAGCGTTCTATTATTTCCAGATGTCTCGAAGCAAACCTTATGTTCTCTGACTTATAGCTGTAATCCGGAAGGGCGTGCATCAGTTCCACGCAACGCTGCTGATCGTGTAGATTTTCACTATGCTCAAAAGGCAGATAGATAAATACTCTAGCTAAAGGCGGGTAGATCTCATCAAAACGTTTTTCAATGGCCCATCGAGCATAACTTAACGCCTGTTCATCAGATTCAAAGGATTTAGGACTGCCACGAAATATGTGTCTCGGAAATTGATCCAACGTAACAATAAGAGCCAAGCACCCATCCGAACGCTCTTTGTTCTTATCCAATTCTCCGGCGGTAGCCAGATCATAGGTCGTCAGGAACTTCTTACGAATCTCTTCGTCGTCTTGCTCTGTGCACTCGAACCAAATTGGCTTCGCGTTCTTTAAGTTAATTGGACCATTCGGACCAAACCAGAAGTTTAGAACATCTTGTGGAAAAAGCATTGCTAAACCAAAACTTTAGAAACACAATTAGCCACGCACCAATGTACGCACGTTTATTCGAATACTTCGTATGCAAAAGAAGAGAATGGTAAGCCACTAAATTGATTTAATATCAACTAAATACCATCGTTACTTAACTTTACATCCTAATATAGGATCCCGACAGGACCCACCATTTACCTAACTCTCCGTTTCCAATGCTGCATCCTTAAAATCTGAATCCCATCGTGCAAAATACCACGAACCATCGATAGATGGATCCAGTGGATCACTTTCTCCGCGGTTAACCCACTCTTCATACTTTTTGCGCTCTTCAGCAGCCCATCTCATCATATCAGGCCGAAAGCTTGGGTCGTCAGAACTACGCATGCGGGGGCCACGAATAAGAACTCCTTCTAATCCAGTTGGGTCACTTGGGCGCTGCCAGCGTACATCGATTGCCCACCGCACATAATTGGATCTATTCCACAGACCACGGTGGGGTAAATTTTCATGCAAAAAGAGAACCGACCCTTTTTTCAATTCACATGTGATAATATCGCCAGAAGGAAGATCGTCCTCTTGGATGTAAAGGTACCACGAACGAGAATCACCAGTCTTTTTCTCAACGTGATGGGTTGTATTTCCTAGAGGCATGTGCCCTCCACGAACTACCTGTAAACATCCCATCTCTTCATTTACATCGAGAAGAGGAATCCAGCAGGCTGGCTGGGCCGTGTATTGCCCGTCAGGGGCCAAGTAACCGCTATCCTGGTGCCAAGGGACTGTCATTAAAGCATTCTCTGGAACCTTTGGCCGAACATTCCAGATTGCTCCACCCTCTATATCAGACCCAATAAACTGCTCTACCATATTCAAAAGGGTGTCGGAAGACCATAAACGAGCAAGTTCTTGGCCCATTGGTGTACTTACCTGAAACAATCCAGGGGCTTCGTCAAACTCTTTCGCGATAGCAATCATTCTCGTGTACCAGTCCCTGTCCGTATACTTACTAGTGATCTTACCAGCAGCAAACAAACGGTCTGCAAGGACGGTGACTTGATTCTCTATCTCACCGATAACCAGCTCCAAATCATTGTCTTTAAACACATCCTCGACAATTAGAAATCCATCGCTTTCATACTTTGCCACCTGTGCCTCGGTAAGTGCCATTTATCGTCTCCTTTTGCCACACTTCGCGGATTTCATCGAAGAGTTACTTAATACTAATTTTCTCCACCCATCATTAATCGGATAACTTCATCCTCATCAGTCTCCTTAGTATCAAGAATGCCCGTAAGTTGACCTCGGTGAAGCACAATAATTCGATTAGTGACACCCAAAATCTCCTTAAGGTTATGACTGACAAACACAACAGCTACCCCCTTTTCTCTCAACCTCTCAATCAGCTCTAGTACCCGCTGAATTTCGATCACCGCCAGTGCTGCAGTCGGTTCATCCATAAATATCACGCGGGTATCCCAATAGAGTGCGCGCGAGATTGCTACACCCTTCTTCTGCCCACCCGACAGGTAGCCAACCTGTGTCGTTGGCGAAAGAGAACCGAGACCAAGACGTTCCAACAGACTTGCAGCCTCTTCGATCATCCGTTTTCGATCAATGACACCAAAACCATGTCGTAATTGTCGGCCAAGGAAAACATTTTCCCATACCTCTAATTCGTCTACGAGTGCCATATCTTGATAAATAACTTCAATGCCAGAATCACGCGATTCTCGAGGGCTGTTAAACTCAACTTGACGACCCCCAAAAACAACCTTGCCAGCGTTCGCTCGGTAAACACCCGAAACCAGTTTGATCAAAGTTGACTTACCAGCACCATTATCTCCGACGAGACCTAAAACCTCTTGGGAGTTGATGTCGAAGCTTACATCATCCAGGGCGACCACATGGTCAAATGTCTTGGAAAGACCCCGCACCTTCAGGATTGCAGTGTCCTCGCCATCCTCTGGTGTCACGGTATGCTCTTTCTCCATCGTTCCTCATAAATTTCTGTGATCCGCCAAAGCACAACTGCTGCAAGGATAAGTACACCCCGAACTGCGTCAACCCAGAAACTCGATATAGGCATAACGCTTAAACCAGTAGTGATAACTCCCAACAATAGAACGCCGCCGAGAGGACCCATCATATTTCCCTTCCCTCCCGACAAACTAACGCCTCCTATGACTGCAGCTGCAAATACCTCGAATACCATACCCTCACCCAGGCCTATAGTTACGGCCTGAAGACGCCCAGCAAGCACCCATCCCGCAAGACCGCCAAGCATTCCAGAAATAACGAAAGCAGCAAATGTTTGTCTATCTACCCTGATCCCGGCAGCAAATGCTGCTGCTCGGTTTCCACCAATTGCATAAAGGTCACGGCCAAAGCGTGTATAGCTGAGTACAAACTGGCTAAATAAGAATAGTCCCAGGAATAGAATGACCGACACCGGCAACATGCCGCTAATACTGTAACCGCCAAGGGCCATAAATGATTCCGGAAAATCGTACATCGTATTGGCGTTAGTAAAAACGTATGTAAAGCCACGTAACGTTAGCAACATAGCCAACGTCACAATAAAGGCATTAACACGAAGCTTTATGATGAAGAAGCTATTAATACAACCGACTGCCGCCCCCATCGCAAGCATCAAGAGAACCACCGCTACCGGTGGCCAAAGCCAGCCTGAACCAAAGTGTATATTGGTCGAAACCAACCATGCTCCGACTATCGCACTGAAACCTAATGTTGATTCAGATGATAGATCAAATCGACCAGCGAGAAGACAAAAGATCATTCCAATCACCAAAATGCCAAGTATAGAAGAATGCTCAAGCACGTTGATGAGTATGCGTAGCGATAACATCCGTGGCTCATACACTACGAACCCTATCGTAACTACTACGAGAACAACCCAAACTGCGTTTCGTAGTAGAAATCTAGTCAACTGGATATCACCTATATGTGAGGTCGGATCGGAGCACTGGTATAATCAGGAAAGCACTTCCGACCCGACTTCGAGGCTTGTTATTGGTATCTCTTAATTGCGTTACCCCATAGTGTGGGATCGGTATAGTTAGATTGATCCACTGGTCGGCTCGGGGTTTGTATTTCCCATCCTTCAGTATCCTCTGACCACCGCGCTTCAATACCATGATACGGTGCACCAGGATTATCAATCGGTCCGGCCGAACTTATTTTGTACTTCCCGTCCAAATAATCCTTGATATAGTGCGCCAAGATTGTGCCGTAGCCGACCATATCTTGAAGTGCCGATACATCCCACATCCCCTCACCCATCAAATCAAGGATACGAGGATCCGCATCGATGCCGGACAATACGATGTGGTCTGGATCACCAATCTTTTTCAGCTGACCGATTGAATCCAGCGCCGCATCAATCCCTGGAATGACATCACTACCCATAGTGATCCCAACTAGATCATTGCTGCTCGCGACAGACTTAGTAATGTCAAAGAATTCCTCCGGCGTCCAATGCTGCAATTTGCGAATTAATTCAATATTAGGATATTTAGCAAGTACGGCTTGAATCGCCTCGCTGCGCTGGCGCGCATTAACTTGGTCCATAGGACCATGGAGCTCAAGTACTTTACCGGAGGCCTCACCGCGCTGCTCAATTATTCTGGCAACAAGCTCCTCGGCAGCAATAGTTCCGAGTGAAATGTTATCCGCTCGAGCGATTAACTCTACCTTGCCGCCAGCCGAGGTTCGACCCAGCATGAATACTGGAATGCCTGCTGCGTTAGCCTTCTGTACGTTGATTGTAGCAGCGAAGCTGTCTACCGGACCACCTACTATCGCATCGTAACCAAGAGCAATAGCCGTTGCCCACTCGTCAGCTTCACGTTTGGCATCAGTTTCAGCATTCTTAAGCACGGCTTCCATGCCAAGGTTCTGTGCAACTTCTTGCCAATTTCTTCCAATGACAATGTCTGCAGAATTATTCAGTTGTGGTGCAATGTAAATTACACGGTATTTATCAGCAGCTGATGCTGCAAAACCTGAAAGCAAGGCGCTAAGAGCTAAAGCGCATCCCAACGCCGATAAACCGACAATTCGAAATATTCGCATACGTCATCTCCCTGATTTTTACAGACCTTTGGGTCTTATTATCAAGATCATAACACAGTTTAACCGTATGGATACTTCACATATGCTTTATTGAAAAAAAACAATTCTAGTGTTTCTTCCAGCACACTGGCTTAAAGCCCAAAAGCTATTCCGATTGTCTCATTCCATGTTTTCAAAATTAACAGGGAAATCCTCGGGCACGTCCGGGCCCCATAAGTAAAGCGAGCTTTCCGCTGGCCAATTCTGTGCTTCCCACATAGTTCCAGCTGGAATGTAGTCAATATCACAAAAATACTCTGCCATTCCGCCCCAAGGATCTCGTATATAATGAAAGAAATTTGAACCGATGGCATGGCGGCCGAATCCCCAGCCATCTCGGTAACCTTTAGCGATCATATGGCGGCCACCAAATCCCACCTCATCTACATTCGCCACTTCAAAACTTGCGTGGTGAAATCCCCGCTTGGCGTCAGAAAGAAAGGCGATCACATGGTGATCACTGCCTCCCGCACAATGCAAAAACGTTACAATATCTTGTGACCTGTCACTGAGGCACAAACCAAGCACCTGTGTATAGAATTCCTCTTGGCGTTGTATGTTAGCAGCAAAAGTCATCACGTGCCCAAGACGACGTGGTTTGACAACAATATCTCTTGGCGGACCACCACGTACACCCTTGCGAATACAGTGCCCTGGAGTATTGATTTGCCATTTGGGCGCATCAGCCCAGGGAGCCGATTCGGCTACCCGTACATTAACGAGCGCGCCTTCTGGATCACGAAACCATAGACCATCTTGAGATACGCAGTTAGGAGGATCAACCAGTTGAGTGCCGCTTTTATAAATCTCCTTCCTTATGGAGATTAATGAACTCTCATTAGTGCCAAAACTGATGTGATGTAATTGCCTAACTGCCCCTTCAACAAGAATCACCTGATCCTGATTACGGCCGGCGCAGCGCAATGCTACATGATCTCCACGATCCTCGGCTTCCAATCCAAAATCTTCGTAAAACTTTCTGCCGATCCCTAGGTCAGGTATGGCCAGACAATAATGCTGTAATGATTGAACCGACATACTTTCCTCCCATCAACTATGGAACTTTTAACAGCACGCTATGTCAAAGACTTCTCTGCCCTTATTGCAAAATCATCCCGCCATCAATCATCAGAGTTTGACCGGTCATATAGTCCGACCCTTCAGATGAGAGAAATAAAGCCGTCCCCACTATATCGCGAGGCTTGGCCACGCGCCCTAATAGTATTTCCTTCTCCAGTGCCGCTATGGCTTCTCCTGGAGCCGAACTCACACCCATCTCCATTAGATCAATATCAAGTTGCTCCCACAAAGGAGTCGCAACAACCCCCGGCGCAATAGCATTTACTGTAATACCATTTCCGGCCAGTGCCCGAGCCCCCGACTGTGTCAGGCTGATGACGGCTGCCTTACTTGCAGAGTAAGGCGCATGATCAGCAAAACCCGTTCGGCCCGTTATTGACGCCACGTTTACTATTTTACCACGAACCTGATCCGCGATCATAGCCTTTGCTGCTTCTTGCGTGCCAATGAGAACTGCCAATGCGTTCACGTCTAGTATCTTGTGCCACATCTCTTCACTTGCGTTTAGAAAGGGCTCCGGTTTGTTAAACCCTGCATTGTTCACCATCACCTTGATATTACCGAATTGGTCCTGGCATCTAGCAACTGCCGCACAAACTTGATCGCGTTGCGTTACGTCGGTTGAAAGAAAAACTGTCTGAGCACCGCTCACAGCCCCGATTTCATCAGCTGCTAAATTTCCCCTTTCTTCATCAAGGTCAGCAATCAAAACAGAAAATCCATCAAGAGATAATCCTTCTGCTATCGCTCTCCCAATACCACTTGCGGCACCCGTTACGATTGCCCCGCCCTTTGTTTGCTGATTCATTAAAGCCTCCATTCGGTACACGCATCGAACTGGTTAATTTTCGTAAGTGTATCTGGTTGCCAACACTTCGTTCAACAACAACGACACCCAAAGCAATCTAAAGTTTAACATCTAAACCATACTTAAAGTTTGAAACTACCTCTCACACAATTGCATTCAGACATAAAACGACCATGTGGCAACAAGGGGACCGTTTCAAACAAACTAGTTTTAATCTTTTTGGCCTATATTTGGCCTATATTATGACTTCAAACCCCTCAAATACTGGATGGTCTAGATAAACCTCACGGTGTTGCCCAGCGCTTTTATGAAAAGAGCGAAATGCTTAGGATTTTGTCCAGTTGGTGAAATCAGATTCTGATTTCCAAGTGCTATGCAAAGCGTAGATGGTGTAAGTGTCCGTTGTGCTACCCTTAATTAAATGAAACTCGATAAACCCGTTTACATTCTTTAGATTAGTCTCTCGATTTTTCCATATCTGTTCAAAAGCAAACTCCTTACCTAGTGCCACCTTAAAGCGATTCATTGCGAGATACATCTCTAGAAATCCCTTCCCAAACTCACCGATAAGACACCTCGAATTGGCGCGCCCGGAGAGATTCGAACTCCCGACCCCCAGATTCGACGTTTGGGGGTCATAATTTTAAACCCCGTCACTCGCCCCACTTATTTTCTGCGGGTTCCAGCATGGAACTCGCAGTTTTCTTTAAACCATCCCCCTAAACTATTTATAATTAACCCTAAATTGGCGCGCCCGGAGAGATTCGAACTCCCGACCCCCAGATTCGAAGTCTGGTGCTCTATCCAGCTGAGCTACGGGCGCGAAAGGGCGTACGCATTATCTAACCAATACATTTGTACAGTTGAAAAACGTAACAATCCATAAAATAGACGCCACATGTAGAAACATCATCAACAACTAATACTTGGGCCTCAAACTGCTTTATGATATGTGCACTAAACATCATATTAGACTTCAGCTTATATTGTCTTGCATTATTGGCGATGAAGAAAGGACGCTTGATGATTCGCAGAAACCACCGCGGCGACATGCCTCAAATACATGATGGCGCCTTTGTGGACCCAACGGCCATAATATGTGGCCAAGTTAAGATTTCTTCAGGCGTATTCGTTGGCCCTTACGCTGTTATTCGAGCAGACGAGGTCGATGACCGTGGCCACATGGAACCAATAGTTATCGGGGAAGACGCAAATATTCAGGATGCGGTTATTATTCACTCATTATCGGGTAGCGCCGTCACCATCGGTCAACGGACATCAATCGCGCATCGTGCAATTGTTCACGGGCCATGCACTGTTAAAGACCGATGTTTCATAGGCTTCGGAAGTGTGCTGTTCAATTGCTTGATTGGAGCTGGATGTATCGTTGGTCATAATGCAGTAGTCGATGGGTGCAATATACCGGCAAAAAGACACGTCCTATCCACTCAACACATAGACTCCAATATTGACGTTGCTACAATACCTGAAGTCCCAACCGATATGTCGAAGTTCTCCAAAGACGTAGCGCATACAAATAACCGCTTAGCTCAGGAATATAAGTTTCTAGAGGATGAATTATGAGTCATGTGCTTTTACTGAGGATTTTCCGTGCTTAACTCCACGTTTCGGTCACATTTTTTCACAACTGGACCAACTATCAATTTAGGAAAGTAGAGAGATCCAAAATGGATATTCACATTATTGTAAAACTTAAATCGTCTTACGAGATATGGCATCAACTTTTCATGGACGACGCAGATGGTCGGTCCCAAATATGTGATGAAAACCGTACATTGGTGGCTAAAGCCAATGAACAAACCGCCCTCGTAACCCTCTTCAACGTAGATTTAAACGCGATGGGAAAGAAGATGGCAGATCCGGACTTTCAGAAACTAGTTGAGCCATACGTAGAAGCGCATATTCCTTATACCATCACTCCGCTCGATCCACCAGGTTAACGAAATGCAGCCACATTCTTTTTAATTTATATTTTTGCATCCGAGCAGAGAGAAAAATTAGCAATCTCGGCATCTAACAGGTTTTTATTCAATATTTTTCAATCAGTTCTTTGCTTGCCCAAAATAAACCTCACTCAATTCATTTTTCTGCCATTTTTTGGTGTCAGTATGATCTACACCTCCCTTGTTACCGTCGCGCACACGGCGGACTACGGCGGTTGTGCTAGGGAGTAGCTCCTTGTAGAGCTACTCCCTGTTTTCCCTCTACAAATCTCTGTTTCTTGACAAGGGCTCTCAGCAACACCATTCCACAACTTGTTGTATTCGGACGAATGCTTTAGTCATAAACCACCATGGTCATTACTGGCTGAATAGGCCATTCAAATAAATTGCGGTATTATGATTGAGTTTGATCTGTAAATAATATGAACTCTGAAGTGATTAGTGCAAGCTATAGCAAACTTGCCCAAACCAAATTGAGGAATGGAAAAGATGAGTAGCTTATTTAAAAAATCTTTTGACGATGCAGACGAAGTAAAAGCCCCCCCAAAGACCCATGCGTCAACGATAAAGCTCGGCAACATTAATGCGACAAAAGTTGTATTGGAACCAGGGTGGAAATGGTCTGAATGTGTGAAACCGGCAGTTGGTGGTGAAAGTTGCCAAGCAGGGCATGTGGGTGTGATTGTCCAGGGACAAATGAAATGCGTCCACGATGATGGTTCAGAAATTGTGGCATCCGCGGGCGACGCCTACTACTTTGCACCTGGCCATGATGGTTGGGTTATTGGTGACGAAACGTTCATTGGCTACGAGTTTTCAGAAACTGGAAAAGACTTTGGGCCATGGAAAACAACAGCCTAACCGTTTGATTGCGCAAATAGACCAATCGATGAAAGCATGCGTCGATTGGTCTATTGTTTGGATCCAAGGGATGTAACGTTAATCTCTTTTGATTGTCCCAGATTGATCGACCATTTCGAGGCACTAAATTATGTACTCGTTCCAAACCCTATATATGATGGGTGAAAATATCACTTTTCGTATGGGCCGCCATTATTTCCTTTAATATTAAACATTGCTCACGGTTTCCTCTCACAATCAATGCTCTAAATTTGTTCTCATTATTGCAAATGTATTACCTTCTCCGTTTAATGCATGGTCATTATGCCTTCAAGAGGGTGCACCAGGTCCATACTGTTAAAGAAGCTTCCCATTTTCCAAAAAAGAACACTATTCCCTGTCATGCATGACCACCGAGCGTGCAGAATTATATTCTTAATCTAATATTATTGGCTGCCAACTACCCCCACCGATAAAAAGTTTCGAAAATACAACTTATGGTGGAGTAGAACTGCGAATTTCCACTGTCGAGTTTGATGGCGGATTAAATATGTAATAGAAACAAATAGTTATGAATCAACTGCATAAATTATGCAAAAACGACTATTCCACAGGTATGTACCTGGCGGTTTTAGGCGTAATCATACTCAGTCCGGACTCACTTCTTATCCGACTTATCTCCGTAGATTCGTGGACCCTCCTGTTTTGGCGCGGTTTCTTATCATCATTGGCTTTTGCAGTAGTTCTATTCTTGACCCGTCGTTTGAATGCGCATCAATTAGTAAGTGGAGTGGGAGTGCATGGTATATGTGTAGCCATACTTATGGCAGGAAGTTCGATTCTATTTGTTCACTCCATACGATTAACAGCGGTATCGAATACGCTTGTTATTTTGAGTGCAGCTCCCGTTTTTGCTGGCGTAATGAGTCGAGTATTCCTACACGAATATATCGCACCACGCACATGGTATGGCGTTGTTATAGTTGCCGTGGGAATGGTGGTGATTTTTAGTGGTGGATTGACAACGGGAAGGTTTCTTGGCGACGTATGCGCTTTGGGTACTGCTTTCACATTTGCAGCAACATTTGTCGTTCTTAGGCGAGCCAAAAATATTAATATTCTACCCACAATATTGCTTATGGGGGTATTGATCAGTATCAGCGTGACTCCCCTAGCCAATCCATTTTCAATCGACTTAGGTTCTTTTGCTTATCTGTTATTACTTGGCCTTGTGGTTCTCCCCATAGCATACTCGTTGCTTTTTATAGCACCGCGTTATCTCCCTGCCCCCGACATTGCACTGGTCTCGCTGCTTGAGGCTTTGCTTGGACCACTGTGGGTATGGCTTGTATTTACTGAATTACCAACCACAGAAACATTTCTTGGTGGCTTCCTGATATTGGGTACATTAGTGATCTTGACATTAGTTGGCGTGTCTCAAAAGCACCCATCGTAGGGTTGGCGAACTATCATCAGCCAACAGCTTCCGTTATTTTTTATTGGAACTTACATACTTTTCCCAAATCTCAAACGATAATCTCTGGCCTTCCGTAATTTGGTAGCTGGTCATTCTTTTTTCAATTAGAGCTCTGTCATGCACGGCAATTGTAGAGCCCTGTATGGCAGCAACGTTGGACCATGCGTAAGCCTGCACATCGTTTTGGGGCACACCTTCTCCACGGGAGTACATCACTCCGAGAGCCTGAAAAGCTGCTGCAAATCCCTGTTCTGCAGCCTTACGATACCAGTAAACCGCTTCGGCATCATCTTCAACAACTCCCTCCCCGTTTGCGTACATCCAACCAAGGCTATTCTGCGCCATAACATCGCCCTCCTCAGCAAGCTGCCTATAAAGACGAAAGGCTTTTGGGTAATTACCCTCGATATAGGCGGCGCGTGCATCCCAATAATCCTCAGCGGTCGCAGATGCTCCTAACAGCATCAGACCCGTGACAACAGCAATCAACGTACGCATACGTGTATGTTAGCTCTGATTCATAATCGTGGGAACGGTTAGCTAAATGGCTAACCACATGCTGAGCAATAAACAACACATAAAAACTCTTATAGAAATCCATACGGGCTTTTCTTTATACGCTCCATTGTTGGTGTAACAGATGCTGAAAAAAGAATTGTAGTGGTGCACTCGCCTCAATCATCTTGAAACAGTTTTGGGTGTGTACCCATTGCTTACACACTTCAATGCGCCATAATTACGGTATTCCCGCCTCATTTGAGAAGATAACATGTTCCAAGCTTCAAACATCGGTCACGAAAACGCTGATACCCACCACGCCGACGTTCTAGTCGTCGGCGCAGGGCTGGCCGGGTTATACATTCTTTATTCTCTAAGACAACGGGGGCTAACGGCACGCGCCTTCGAAGCAGCCAGCGATGTTGGCGGCACTTGGTACTGGAACCGCTATCCAGGCGCTCGCGTAGATGTGGATAGCGTGCAGTATAGCTACAACTTCTCGGATGAGCTCATAAGGGAATGGGTTTGGACCGAGAAATTTGCAAGCCAGTCCGAACTTCTACGCTATATCAATCATGTTGCTGACCGCTTTGATCTTCGCCGCGATATTAGATTCAATACACGTGTCACTTCCGCGGTTTTTGACGAGAACGCCAATTTATGGAGTCTTAAAACTGACCAAGGTGATATCGCGACGGGATCATATTGTATTATGGCTACAGGGAGCTTGTCGGCACCCTTTAAACCAAACCTTCCCGGACTGGAGAGTTTTGGTGGCGACTGCTACCAAACGGCAACATGGCCGCACGAAGAAGTCAAATTAAGTGGCAAGCGAATCGGAATTATCGGGACAGGATCGACAGGAATCCAAGCAATCCCAGTCCTCGCGGAACAAGCAAAACACTTGACGGTATTCCAGCGCACAGCTCAGTACACAACACCTGCGCGCAACAAGCCCATCACAGTTGAAGAGCAACGCGAATTCAACTCGTGCCACGCCGAATATTACAATAAGGTGCGGCATACTTTTTCGGGAGTAACAGGATTTCCTATCCCTACTAAGTGCCTCCATGAAGACACACCAGAAGAGAGGCTGGCATATTTCGAAAAACGCTGGAAAGAAGGCGGCATGCTCCAATCCATGCTGGGAACGTATACAGATATCAACATTAACGCCAAAGCTAACGAGATCGTGGCGAACTTCGTTCGCGACAAGATTCATGAAACCGTTAACGACCCCGAAGTTGCTGCCCTACTGGCACCCTCAAAAGACTTACCTATCGGATCTAAGCGCTTACCCATTGATACGGACTACTACGAGACCTATAACCGAAAAAATGTAACCCTTGTCGATGTGAGAAGAGACCCTATTGAACACATCACACCGACGGGCCTGAAAACGGGTAGCGCTGAGTACAACTTTGACATCCTCATCTTCGCGACCGGATTCGATGCCATGACTGGCGCTTTATTGGCCATCGACATCAGAACCGAGAGTGGCGCAAGGCTGCAAGATCTGTGGTCACAAGGGCCTGATTCTTACCTTGGGCTTATGGTCGCTGGCCTTCCCAATTTTTTTATTATAAATGGCCCCGGTAGCCCATCAGTGAAATCCAACATGATAATTACTATCGAACATCATACTGACTGGATCATGGACCTACTGGATTACGTTTCCGTTAAAGGTTTTGATCGAATCGAAGCGACGAAACAGGCCCAAAATGATTGGGTCGAACACGCACGCGAGGTCGCTGAAGCAACCCTTATGCCAATCGCTGATTCTTGGTATGTCGGAGCAAACATTCCAGGCAAAAAGCGCGTCTACATGCCTTACTTTGGGGGCTTCGATCGCTACTGTAAAACCTGCGATGAAATCGTCGCCGACGGCTATCGTGGTTTCACCTTATCAAGGCTAAAGAAAACCAAAAATTCCTCAAATTTTGCAGCCGAATAAGATCTTGGTAAATAAGCTACTGGTTACATAGAATCATTGAAATGCGTAACAATGCGTATTGAAAGTTTTCAAAACCGTATTGCTACGTTTGTCTACTTTGCCCCTTAGTTGTTTTGACGGCGAACAAAATAGTTCTAGCATAAAATCGATGACATTAATCAGTAACTGGCGTGACCACAGATGTGGTATGTTCAAGTTCAAGAGCACTCAATCGGCGCGCAATTCTGCCACTTGGATGTGTAAATCTGGCTAGCACAGAATACAGCACTGGAACAACGAATAGACTAAGAAGAGTAGCGAATCCAACCCCACCTATAATAACAATACCAAGCGACACACGAGCTTCTGAGCCAGCCCCAGAGGAAAACGCAAGCGGCATCGCACCGAATGCTGTTGCAATAGTCGTCATCAATATTGGTCGAAGTCGGGCAAGAGCCGCAGCACTAATTGCCGCGTGAATGCTCTCCCCACGGTCACGCAATTGATTGGCGAATTCAACAATCAGGATTGAGTTCTTAGCTATCAACCCTATAAGCATAATAATACCAATCTGTGTGTAAATATTGATAGAAAGATCACTTAACATCATAGCGCCGAATGCACCGGTTACGGCTAGTGGTACTACCAACATAATGATTAGCGGATGGATAAAACTTTCAAACTGCGCTGCAAGGACAAGAAACACTATCAGCAACGCCAACCCAAACGTAGTGTAAATCGATGTCGATGACCTCTTATATTCCCGGGATTCTCCCTTGTAGCTAACTCGTGCCTCGTGCGGCATTACTTCCGAAGCAACTTGATCTAAAAAAGCCACCGCATCCCCCATAGGATAACCCGGCGCCAAGGACGCGGAGATTGTAATGGCCCGCAACCGATCAACTCTCTTAAGCTCACTCGCACTGGCTACCGCTTCAAAGTTGATTAAGTTCGATAGCGCAATCAGCTCACCCGATGTCTGTGACCGCACGTAAATCCGATGAAGGTCTTGGGGAGTTTCCCGGTCTTCAGCACGAGATTGAATGATTACGTTATATTCCTTTCCCCCGTGTATAAATGTTGTTACAAACCTGGCACCCAGCAACATTTCTAGAGTTCTCCCAACCTCCTCGATAGATATTCCTAATTCGCTTGCTCGATCACGGTAGATTGTGACCTTAAGCTCAGGACGAGTCTCCGTGTAATCCGCATTAACATTTAAAAGGTTTGGATTATCAGCCCGTATGCGTTCCACGATTCGATTGCTCCATTCCGCGAGTTTCTCGTAAGTTGGTCCGCCCAGCACCATCTGGATAGGAGCAGAAAACGAACGCTGACCAAGACTCGCTGGATTAATCGGAAATGCACGAACACCAGGCACTGCAGCAAGTTTTGGAGCGATCTCTGCGACAATCTGCTGCTGGCTTAATTTTCTGTCTGACCAATCCGTTAACCTAACTGCCGAAAATGCCGAGTTAACTTGACCTGGTCTGCCAAACGACGGAGCCAAGATCGTAAATATCCTTTCTGCATCACCACGGTCGCGCAGGGGCAACAATGCCTTTTCTATGTCAAGAACGTATCTGCGAGTATATTCTAGGCTTGCACCTTCAGGAGCTGAGACAGGAATAAAGATCATTCCACGATCTTCCACCGGCACAAATTCTCGAGGCAATTCACGCATTAACTCGTAAGCGATTCCTGAAATTCCAAGCCCCACAGCCAGTATAACCAGTGGCACATTTAAACATCGCATCAATATCCATCGGTAAATCCGATGCATAACAGCAAAACCCGGCTCGGTCAGACGATATAATCCGACGGATTGACCTTTGGCAGGCAATAATCGGGCACTTAACATTGGCACCAGCGAAAGAGCCACAGCGGATGACATAATCACGGCCACTGCCACCGCAACACCGAATTCACGGAACAAGCGACCAGTATTCCCTTCCATAAAGGAGATAGGTACAAAAACCGCAACCAATACAGCCGTGGTTGCAACCACAGCAAAGGTTATTTGCCGACCACCTCGCACAGCAGCAAGCAAAGGAGGTTCTCCATTCTCTATACGACGATGAATATTCTCCAGCACCACGATAGCATCATCCACCACGAGACCAATCGCGAGCACGTACGCTAAGAGTGTCAAAACGTTAATTGAATAGCCCAAAGCCGCGAGAACAATAAACGAAGCTACTACGGAAACCGGGATAACTATCGCTGGTATTAACGTAGCAGAAAGTGACCTCAGGAAGATGAAGATCACTCCAACCACTAGAACTAAAGCAATACTAAGAGCAATAAACACCTCCTTAATAGACTGACGCACAAAAATTGACTGATCGTACGAAACATCTAGATTCATCGATTGAGGCAGTGTGGGCTTCAGGCGCGACACTTGATTTGCCACCCCATCCGCCACATCGAGTGTATTGGCTTTTGATTGCTTGACTATTCCCAGACCGATCGCACTTTCCCCATTAGCCCGAAGTTCACTGCGAACATCCTGTGGTCCCAGCGCAACATCTGCAATTTCACCAAGACGAACTAGATAACCACGGCTTCCTCTCTTAATCACAACATTCCGAAATTCTTCTGGCGTTCTGAGCGCTGAGTCAGTTCGGACTGAAATCTCACGATTAATCGACTCAATACGGCCCGAAGGGATTTCCACATGTTGATTGCTCAAAGCACTTTCTACGTCCTGCGCAGTTATCCCACGAGCAGCCATTGCAGATACATCAAGCCATATACGCATCGCATATCGCCGCCCCGCGCCAACTCTAACGCTTGCCACGCCAGAAACGGTCGAAAACGAATCAATGAGATATCGCTCTGCGTAGTCGGTCAATTCTAACTGGTTCATTCGATCACTGGTTAACACCACCCAGATAATGGCCCGAGCATCCGAATCGGCCTTTGCGACCTGGGGAATTCCAGAGTCATCTGGAAGATTTGAAATTGCTCGGGAGACACGGTCGCGAACATCATTAGCCGCACTATCGATGTCTCGAGTGTTACTAAACTCAATACTTATGGAAGAAGATTCTTCGCGACTCGTCGAGTTGATGGTATCAATTCCGGCAATACCAGAAATTGAATCTTCAAGAATTTGAGTGACCCGTGTCTCGACAACTCGTGCAGACGCACCACGATATGTAGTGTTTATCGAAATCACTGGTTTATCAATATCGGGATATTCACGAACGGTCAGTTGGTCAAATGCAAAAGCACCAAATATCACAAGCACCATACTCATGACCGTTGCTAAAACAGGCCTTCGCACCGAAAGATCAGTAAGCGTCACGCTCCTTCACCTTTCGATGTATCTTCCGATGCAGAAATGATATGTACTTGTGAGCCCTCACGAATCTTCTGAATTCCACCCGTAATTACTGGCACCCCAGCTACTATACCCCCGGTAATTTCAACCCTACCGCCAACATGAACACCTAAATCCACCGGAATAAGTACTGCGATTCCATCTATTGCTGCAAAAACATGTTGGCCTTCTGTGTTGTTAATTATTGCCTCTTCGGGAACAAGGATAGCTTCAACTCGACTTGATACAATTAACTTCGCCGTCAAATACATTCCTGGTTTCAGCCAACCATTTTCGTTTGACAAAAGAGTACGAATTTCAATTGAGCCAGTTATTGGATCAATTCTTGAATCAATTGTTTCCACACTCCCTAAAAATGCCTGTTCTGGATAAGCTACGCTACGCACCTCAACAGATTGACCAACCTCGATAGCACTAAGTGAAACTTCCGGTACACGAAAATCGACTTTAATACGGGTCGTATCATCTAAAGTAGTAATGGAATCGCCAGGTTTAATTAATGCTCCAACACTAATTCGGCGCAACCCAAGATGGCCCGAAAATGGAGCCTTTATGAAATACTCGGCTAGTTTAATCTCTCGTGCCTCTAACCGTGCTTGGTTAATCTCAACCGTAGCAGCCAGCTCTTCCAGACGCGATGTAGCTATTCCACCTTTTTCTATCAGCTTTTTAGCGCGTTCATAGAGACTTTTAGAGATATTGAGTTCTGCACGAATCTCTTCACGCTCGGCTAGTGTAGAACCCGCATACAATTCAGCCAATATAGTTCCGTGCTCAACCCATTGACCCTCTTCGAAGGCTACCCGTGTTACAATACCTTGAACTGAAGTAGTAACCGTAACCGCCTCGTATGCACGAGCTATGCCAGCGACCTCAACCGTGGTGGAAACCGCTTCCTTGACTGCCGGAGTTACCTCAACAGGAATAACCTGATCTGAAACCACTGAAGAGTGAACTTCGTACTTCTTACTACCTCCACCCAGAAATAATTGTTCCCTATATGCGTATGCTCCAGCAACAGCTCCCGCCAGAACAGCAACTATACTTATCTGCGAAAACAGCTTCATGATTAAAGGTACCCAACCAATTTTCTATTTAAAACCCTAACAAATAGCATTTATCCTAAGGGCTTCTCCTTGTGTGTATAGAAGACGTCTAAATCAGTTTGAGCCTGCAAGATCCAAAGCAGGAAAATACCGTTTCCTCACTCTCTCAATGCCACCTTTGGCAATGCATACTCCGTACTCTCTTTACACCCCAACGAGACTCGTAACATATTCTTCTTAGCCTCCTCACCTTCATCAGTCTTGATGATTGGCAAACGTCAAACTTCCATCTATACGCATGACATAGGATAAGAACATATCTTCAAACAAAGACCATGACGACAGAAAAGAAGTTACAACTTGAGCTTGTCTGTTAGTGGGCCACCTTATGTTGGTAAGGTGCAATAATATTGGTTTCCTGGTGTTACTTGGGCACATGAAATTCGGTTATTGACAGGTATCTTCATCTGAAAAGACAATGAGTATAACTCACATCCGTCCGACCTCGGAGAAAGTTTATGAGTCTTACGATACTTACCAGTAAAGATTCCGCGCACGATCCAGCCCAGTGGCAAGCGCGGGTTGACTTGGCTGCCGCCCATCGTCTAGCAGTCAAGGATGGACTGCATGAAGGAATCTTTAATCACTTTACATTGGCCGTACCAAATACTGACGATCGTTATTATCAGATTCCGTTTGGTTTGCATTGGTCTGAGGTCTCGGCGAGTTCCTTTATGGAAGTTAGCTACGACGGAGAATTACTTTTAGGCAAAGGCGAAATTGAACGTTCGTGCTATTGTATTCATGCGCCTATGCATCGGCTTTCTGAAAAGGCCTCATGCGTTCTGCATACCCACATGCCTTTCGCCTCGGCTCTCACCCGTCTACAAGACCAGCGCATTTTACCTGTTGGACAAACTGAATTAGCAGTGTCCATGCAGACCGCCTATGACGACCACTACGCAGGCCCAGCCTCCAACCCAGCAGAAGGAGAGCGTCTACTGAAGGTTCTTGGTGATAAGACTATCTTACTCATGGCTAACCATGGCGCTGTCACCATTGGACGTACAGTAGCTAAAGCATATGATCGTTTATATTATCTGGAGCGAGTGGCACAGGTGCAGCTATACGCGATGTGGACGGGTCAGCCTCTCCACGTTTTAAGTCAAGAGATTGTCGATAAGACTATCGCCGAATTTAAGGACTCCCCCCGCTACTACGACCGCTCCAATGCCAAAAACCATTTTGAGGCATTAAAACGCATTCTCGATCGAGAGCAACCTGACTACAAGGAATAGTCCGGAAATAGCTGGCCGAGGGGCACGGCAATCAATATCAAGAAGGTCAGAGAGATAATTAGCGGTCGCATACACAAATGGTAACGCTGATTCATAACCATATGACCGAATATAGGAGACAACGTGAGGTGGCAGTTCCTCAATTTCACGTCTCAATCAACATTGCGTTTCTATCTAATAATCCACCAAGTCTGATAACAGAGTATCAACCCATCTGATACGACTATCAGCCGCCATCCACTGATACCGATTTGACGTCCAGGGACATAGAACCCGTCATAATTTTGGACTATGATCTATTATTTTAGGGTTTAATGATAAAGAAAACATGGCATAGAAAAATATAAATTATGTGCAATTGTGCCGTACAATGCGGCCATGTGTTCAATAGACATATCGGAGAATGTTAAAGATAATTGCGGTCGCGCTCTTGTACTAATCAGGAAAAACTAGGGATTACTTACACAGAACGTTAGCAAAACCTCTAATCAACGCTACGTTATTATAAAGGCAATCGATTTATCCCTAATAGCTAGGAGTAGTTAGTTGATGAAAAAGCACACAGGACAGTGTTTTTGTGGACAAATACAGATCGAGGTAACCGGCAGCCCAGTAGGAATGGGGTACTGTCATTGTTCGTCTTGTAGATCTTGGTCAGCCGCCCCAGTAAACGCTTTCACATTATGGAAGCCAGAAGCCGTTCGTGTGGTTCAAGATGGTGATAAATTAAAAGTATTTGAGAAAACGGAGGTGAGCCAACGGCAATTTTGCAGCAACTGCGGTGGACATGTAATGACGGGACATGCCCCTCTCGGTTTAGTTGACGTTTATGCCGCCACAATACCTTCTTTGAAATTTGAACCCGGCGTGCATGTGAACTATTCCGAAAGCGTTCTTCCGTTCCGAGACAACCTGCCAAAGTTCAAGGATTTTCCCGAAGAATTTGGGGGGTCAGGCGAAACGGTCGATGAATAGTTTAAGAAAGTTAAACACAAGCATTCCTCGACGTCTGGGGTAAGATCTTGATATCTCTCTCTAGGTTCAACCATGCTTTTGTAGATTAGAATAGCGTACCTAGAATTATAGACCGAGAAAGAAGTGGTCCTTGGGAGCCGTATCACGCCAACAGACAGAAATTAAAAAAAGGGACATTCAAGGACGGCTTGTGCATCAAGTAATCCGTGCGCAAAACTAGCTTGCATACTCCCAACCGACTGTGACTTTACCCTTGTATACTTAGTTGTAATTTAGAAATTGAGACGTTTTCCCCGCCGCCACTCCCAAGGCACGATGAAATCACCCCTCCAAAGACCCCTGCCTTTGTTTCTGGCAACGTCTTCCTCGTCGAGGTATGCGATAGAAAACCTCCGATAAGCAACCGCCCAGCCCTCAACTACCATTGTCTCGCCAACGTCAGGTCTCCCGACCTCTCCCACATAACAAACCGCCACAATGCGTCCGTATAGGTCTCTATCTTTCTCAATGCAGGTAATCCAATTACCAGCCAAAAAAAACTTAAGCGCGTTGGCGGCCTCTAATCCGCAATCCCATTGGCCACGTTGATCTGTACATCTCTGCTGTGCTTCAGGTGCATCAATACCATGGATCCGAATGCGTTGGTGTTCAATCTTAATTGTATTACCGTCGATAATGTACGGTTTTCCTTTGATTTCCCCGTGTAAATCTTCTGCGAAAGCAGTTGCGAATACCAGGCACGTCAGAGCAGCAATCAAAGTACGCATATCTCATCTATTTATGATATCCACAATAGTGACGTTGAAAAATAGCACCCCAAGCAGTGAGTGCATCTATCAGATCTTGTTTTGCATTCCCAAAGCAAAGCACACCATTAATATCAACTCGTTCCAATACCTCAGCCGCTAAGGGGCTTGCTGCATGGTTTGATAAGCGTTGCATTGTGCCATCGCTGTCAACGAAGGACTCAACTAATGTCGCCTCTGTATTGTCATCAGACAAATACCATTCATAACTAATGCTTTTTTCTTCTTTCAGGTCGAAGACGTATTTCGATGCACGGTCCCTAGCCCATTTTTGAAATTCGTCAGGGTTGGATTTCACACTGCATTGAATTAAGAGAATTATGCGGTCTGATCTTGCGTTTAGGTCTCCCATTTTTAAACCTTTCATGTCCTATAAAATTGTTAGATCAACAGAACAAAGCCACCCGAAGGCGGCTCTAGTCAAATAAAATCATTAATATAATTGGCGGGAGTGACGAGACTCGAACTCGCGACCTTCGGCGTGACAGGCCGACGCTCTAACCAAACTGAGCTACACCCCCAGACCATCGGATATTAATTAAGCAGCTTCCGCAGGACAAGCAAGCACCATCACCTCTTAAATTGTTTTGAGAGAGCTAGTCCTTGTCCCTGATATGATGAACCAATAGCTGCTCCATACAATTTATCGGGACGTTCGGTAAGGCGTTCATAATGCAACCTACCCACTATTTGGCCATCCTCTATCACAAACGGCACCTCATGTGATCGTACCTCTAAAACCGCTCGTGTACCTGCGGCCCCCATATCGTGATGCCCAAATCCTGGGTCAAAGAAGCCAGCATAATGAACCCGAAATTCGCCCACTAACGTATCATAAGCTATCATCTCTGCAGCGTGATCTAACGGAACTGTAACTGCCTCTTTTGAACCCAATATGTGAAAATCATTAGGACTAAGAATGATATCCTTTTGCACCCTGGAATAAATTGGTTCCCAAAATTCATCTGGCTCGTACTGATTCACCTTTTCAAGATCTATCAAACCCGTATTCTTTTTAGCTCTAAAACCCACAATGTCTGACGATGGCGTGCCGACAGCATCAACACTTAGGGCGAGCAATCCTTCCTTAATATCAGCCGGTCCCGATGCATCATCTACCAACCCTACCGACTCATGGAGACGCCGAAGACCCACGTCCGTTCGGCGAGGCGACCCACGCTTTAATCGCAATTGCATTAATCGAGATCCAGCACGAGCAAGGATGCTAAACGAGCGTGGCGCAACTTCCACCCATAACGGACCTGCATAACCCTGCCCTACTTGATCAAACTCGAGTCCATAGTCTGTAATTAGACGTACAAAAACATCCAGGCGACCTGTTGAACTCTTTGGATTTGCGATGGCCGAGGTATTCGACGATAGGTTGAGCCTTTCAACCAATGGAACCACATAAACACAATCTCTCTCCAGAACAGCGCCGTCGCCCAGTTCCACACTATGCATTGCAAGCTCTTTTACTCTCTGTCGCACTGAGCATCTGCGACCAGGCAGGAAACTTGCCCGCACACGATACGCAACATCACCAAGCCGAAGATCAAGGCTTGCCGGTTGTATCTGTTCTTCAGAAATTTCTTGATCCGCCGTAATTTCTTCTCTTTCGATTGCGGCACGAAGTGATTGAGATGGAAGCACCCCCGTACTATGTGACTCAGCAAGCGTCTGCGGCAAATGTAGATCGGGAAAGTCCTGTTGCGCCTTCATTTCAGTAACGCCTTAATAAACATAAGTCATCATACCTACTATTCAACGAACTATTAAAAACATACTAACCCAATACCCATAACGCCCCAAACCCCTCCAAATGCAGTTCCCCAAGCATGGGCACTAAAGTTTCAATTATTGCTTAGGTCTTCAGTCTATAGACTATTAGAAAATTCACTGTTCATGAAATAAAGTGTGTACCTATACCATGCATAATGACTTGAGGTCGGCAATGATTATTGAGGAACGTTCATACGTTTGCTATCCCGGAAAAACAACTGACTTTCTACAAATATACCAAGACGGCTGCCTAGAAATCCAAACTCAGATCCTAGGCTGCTTTATAGGAATGTGGGAAACCGACATTGGGGGAGAATTAAGTGAAGTAGTACATATGTGGGGCTACAAAAATATGCAAGACCGCGACCGTCGCCGTGCACGCCTTTTTAAAAATAAAACGTTCATAGCCAATGCGACACCCCTACTTGAATGTATTATGACAATGAAAAACCGTATTTTGCTACCAGCCTCTTTCTCACCACTCGGCGGCAGCAAACCTTACAAAGGAGAAGGTGCTCTTCGGGTAAAAAACCAATTGTAAGACAACGCTAAAGACCTGCAATTCAGATGCTGTTAGCGTTGTATCTCGATCTAACTGCAATGCCAAAGGCCACTGCAGCCAGAACGCTAGCTGACAGCATAACAACAGCCATCGGAGTGGCACTTTCACTCACTAAAGAACCAACTAAGAAGGAGGTGCCGGCGCCAATGGTCATCTGCAAAAACCCAATTAGACCTGACGCAGCACCAATGTACCGCGAATCGGCGCTTACACCCGCCGAAATGCCATTCGGCATGCTTAATCCATTTCCTAGTGCGATCACGCCCATAGCTGAGAACATAATTCCAGGCGACAATAGGCCATAAATTGTTACTCCATAAAGACTCGCACAAGCAATTACTGCCAAAAAGCACCCAAGAGTAATCATAAAGTTGGCACCGAGAACTATTGAGTAACGACCAGCCAACCAATTGCCAGACATGTAAAACCCAGAAACAACGATGAAATAGAGCCCAAACTCACTAGTGGGACGGCCCAACAACTCAACCATGATATAGGGCGAACCGCCAAGAAACGCAAAAAATACGGAAGACGTAAATCCAACGTTAAACGCGTACCCGCAGAAGCTAGGCATACGCAAAAGCCGCACTAAACTTACAACATAAGCAGCGGAGTAGCTCTTTTCTTTCTCACCAGTATATGTTTCAGAAAGAAAAAATATTATAGCAGCCAGTACTATCCCACCACAGCAAAGCACAAATATGAAACCTGCACGCCAACCCATCCATGTATCAAGAAAGCCACCAATGGTTGGCGCTAGCATCGGTGCAATAACCATTGCCATTGTTACATACGCTAATGCACTTACAGCTTTTTCCTTACCATAATGATCCCGCACCATTGCCCTGCCCATAACAACGCCAGCACAGCCGCCAAGTGCTTGTAGTATGCGGCCAGCTACAAGAAGCTCAACATTTGTAGATAAAGCGCATAGCGTTGTGCCAACCAGAAATATTCCAAGCCCAACTAAAAGGACAGGCCGTCGCCCAAAATAATCAGAGGCTGGTCCATAAACCAACTGGGCTATAGCAAATCCCATTAGAAAAAGGCTAAGAGCAAGCTGTATGGTATCGTACCCGCAGGCAAACTCTCTCTGTAACCCAGGCATCGAGGGAACAAGTATATTGAGAGCTAGTGGCCCAAGACCCGTTATAGCAATTAATAGTGCTAAATGCGGCCGGCGCGGAGGTGAAAGCAAAACAACCCTATACAAACGAAAATTAATCGCACCCAGAACTTAGAACCTGACCTGATTCTTAGAAAGGGCTAACGATAGAATCTCCAAAACTGAGCAAAGCAGTCAACCCACCATGGTGGGCGGTGACGGGCTCGAACCGCCGACATCCACGGTGTAAACGTGGCGCTCTACCAGACTGAGCTAACCGCCCATTCGGCAGCAAATCAATAACGATCAAATTTAGCCTAGAAACAAGCCACTCCAGCCAGTCATGGATGACTGACCAGAGCGCTGTCTCAGGGTAATCTGCCTAATTCACGGCATCCTTTAAGGCTTTACCAGCCTTAAACTTAGGACGCTTGGAAGCCGCTATACGTATGGTTTCACCCGTACGTGGATTGCGCCCCTGCGACGCTGCACGTTTAGCGACACTAAACGTTCCGAATCCGACTAGTCGAACATCGGACCCGCGGGCCAAACTGTTGGATATGGCTCCAAATACGCTGTCGACGGCCTTGGTTGCGTCTGCCTTAGACAGACCCGCGCTACCGGCTACTTCCGCAATCAGATCATTTTTGTTCACGGCTCGCCCCCTCGCTAGTCAATTTTTCCTAATATGTACGTATCAAGCATACTAACGTTATTCGCTATCCCCAAGATACAGAAAAAGTTTAGCCACCGCCTAGTCCCTACGTCAAAGAGAAAAAATAGATATCCCCACCTTTTTCGCATCAGAATGTACGATTTCTTCCCCGTGATACGATATTGACGCTTATTGTTAGCCAATTTATCAGATTATTGCAGACTAATTACCCCCTGAGGTCAATCAATGGGCAACAACACCATCCGGTGTTGCGTCACTTCCCTTCGATGTGACTCCCTCAACTGCATCATCATCGCTCCATTCTATGGGCACCAGAGGCTTGACTAGAGCTCGTGACAACACCTCACTCACATCTTGCACGGGTATTATCTCAAGACCTCGTTTCACGTTATCAGGTATTTCAGCAAGATCTTTCTCATTTTCTTTTGGAATAATGACGGTATTAATCCCACCACGGAGAGCTGCCAAAAGTTTTTCCTTTAAGCCGCCAATGGGCAGTACCCGCCCACGAAGGGTGATTTCACCTGTCATAGCCACATCCCTACGCACAGGATTTTGGGACAATACTGACACAATCGAGGTAATCATAGCGACACCAGCTGAGGGACCATCCTTAGGAATCGCACCTTCAGGCACATGTATATGTGTATCAATTTTTTCAAACCGCGTAGGACGCACCCCAAAGTTAACCGAATTTGCTCTCACGTAGCTAGCAGCAGCTTGAACGGATTCCTGCATTACATCGCCCAACTTACCAGTAATGGTCATCTTGCCTTTTCCTGGCAATGTAACTGATTCAACTGTCAAAAGTTCACCACCGACTTCCGTCCAAGCCAACCCCGTAGTTACCCCCACAAGATCTTCAGCTTCCATTTCACCAAAACGATAACGTGGAACACCGGAAAACTTCTTTAGATTTCGGCGGGTTACCCGAACTGACTGAGTGTCACCCTTTACAATGTCCCGCGTTGCCTTGCGAGTAAGATTAGCGATTTCACGTTCTAAATTACGGACGCCTGCCTCTCGAGTGTAATAACGAATAAGATGTCGTAGCGCATCTTCTGAAATACTCCATTCATTCGGTTTAAGCGCGTGTGCCTTCCGCTGTTTTTCAATAAGATGACGCTGAGCAATTTCGACTTTCTCATCCTCTGTATAACCAGCCAAACGGATTATTTCCATTCTATCCAAAAGAGCAGGAGGAATGGCAAGAGTATTTGCTGTCGTAATAAACATCACTTCTGAAAGGTCGTAATCTACCTCCAGATAATGGTCATTAAAGGCCACATTTTGTTCTGGATCAAGAACTTCCAATAATGCCGAGGCCGGATCACCTCGAAAATCTGCACCTAGTTTGTCAATTTCATCCAACAGAAAAAGCGGGTTGACTGTTTTGGCCTTCTTCATTGATTGTATGATTTTGCCCGGAAGCGATCCAATATAGGTGCGCCTATGTCCGCGGATTTCCGCCTCATCCCTCACACCACCGAGCGACATCCTGACAAAATTCCGACCTGTCGCGCGGGCAATAGATTTCCCCAACGATGTCTTTCCAACACCAGGGGCTCCAACCAAACACAAAATTGGGCCTTTCATCTTCTTCGTGCGCTGCTGAACCGCTAAATATTCAATGATTCGCTCTTTAACTTTCTCAAGGCCGTAGTGATCCTCATCGAGCACACACTCAGCGCGGACGATATCCTTTTTCACACGCCCACGCTTTCCCCAGGGAATAGCAACGAGCCAATCAAGATAATTACGAACCACCGTAGCCTCAGCAGACATAGGGCTCATATTGCGTAATTTCTTGAGTTCGTTTGATGCCTTCTCCCGTGCCTCTTTTGAAAATTTTGTGTTCTTTATCGCCTCTTCCAGATCAGCAAGCTCATCACGCCCATCTTCGCCCTCCCCCAACTCCTTCTGAATAGCCTTGAGCTGTTCATTGAGGTAGTATTCCCGCTGAGTCTTTTCCATCTGGCGCTTCACTCTACCGCGAATCTTCTTCTCCACTTGGAGCATTCCAATCTCTGACTCCATGAGTGAACAGATACGTTCCAACCTCTCATTTACAGTCCGCACTTCCAAAAGTTCCTGCTTCTCAGCCACCTTCAGCGTAAGATGTGATGCAATTGTATCGGCAAGCTTACTTGGATCGTCAATCTGCCCTAGCGATACCTGAACTTCAGGCGGAATCTTCTTATTCAGTTTGACGTAGTCCTCAAATTGACTAACAACTGACCTCGCCAAAGCCTCTAATTCGTTTCCTTCTTCGGTTCTCGTTTCAGGGATTGCATCATCAATGACATCGGCACGAGCTTCAAAAAACTCACCATTATCAGTAAGTTCTTTAATCTGTGCACGCGCTACACCTTCAACCAAAACCTTGACAGTGCCGTCTGGTAGTTTCAATAACTGCAAGACCGCTGCAATCGTTCCAACGCGATATATATCTTCAACACTAGGGTTGTCATCCGCGGCACTTTTTTGAGCAGCTAACAGTATCTGTTTATCCTCACTCATCACATCATCAAGCGCATGTATGGATTTCTCCCGCCCGACAAATAAGGGAACGATCATATGAGGAAATACGACGATATCGCGAAGAGGCAAAACAGGAAAGCTTGGGGGGGCAATTACATCTGTCATAAATGCTCCAGTTAGTTTTTGCACGTCATGTTGCGCAACACGAAAAAACAGACCAGCATCGAAAAAGAACGTAAAGATAACGTAGTGACGACTCTACAAGAGTTCAAGACCGCTGCCGCCTTAAGATGCGTTGCTACCAATATCACCAAGACGATCTGCATAAATACGTAGAGGTTGCGCACGTCCTTCTACAACTTCACTATTAATTACAACCTCTTCAACACCGTCAAGGGAAGGCAATTCATACATTGGCTCAAGCAAGATACTTTCAAGTATTGATCTCAGCCCACGTGCCCCCGTTTTTCGGGTAATAGCTTTATTTGCTATAGCACCCAAGGCATCTTTGGAAAACGTTAATGTGACGTCCTCCATTGCGAAAAGGCGTTCATACTGTTTGATAAGTGCATTCTTGGGTTTTTCAAGAATTTCAATCAACGCAACCTTATCCAAGTCAGTTAAAGTCGCTACGACCGGAAGACGTCCAACAAACTCTGGTATAAGGCCAAACTTCAAAAGATCCTCAGGCTCAACTGCTTGAAGTATATCTCCTGTTTTGCGGTCATCGGGAGCTCGAACATCAGCCCCAAATCCAACTGCCTGACCTTTGCCTCGATCTGATATAATCTTTTCAAGGCCTGAAAAAGCACCGCCACAAATGAATAAAATATTTGTTGTGTCAACCTGCAAAAACTCTTGCTGAGGATGCTTCCGACCTCCCTGTGGCGGAACTGAAGCCACAGTACCCTCCATAATTTTCAACAAAGCCTGTTGAACGCCTTCTCCGGAAACGTCTCGGGTTATTGACGGGTTATCAGCCTTGCGACTTATTTTATCCACTTCATCAATATATACGATCCCGCGCTGTGCGCGTTCTACATTGTAATCAGCAGATTGTAACAACTTCAAAATAATGTTTTCAACATCCTCACCAACGTACCCTGCCTCAGTAAGAGTTGTCGCATCGGCCATCGTAAAGGGAACATCCAGTATGCGTGCCAAAGTCTGAGCAAGAAGAGTCTTTCCACAACCTGTTGGTCCGACTAGAAGAATATTCGACTTAGCAAGCTCAACATCATTGTTCTTAGCACCGTGGCTTAAACGTTTGTAGTGATTATGAACTGCCACCGATAGAACACGTTTAGCATGGACCTGCCCTATAACATAATCGTCTAGAACGTCACATATATCCGCAGGAGGAGGCACTCCATCCTTCGATTTCACCAAAGCTCCCTTATGCTCTTCACGGATGATATCCATGCAAAGCTCAACACACTCATCACATATGAAAACCGTTGGACCAGCTATAAGTTTACGCACCTCATGCTGACTCTTTCCACAAAAGGAACAATAAAGTGTGTTTTTCGAATCAGTGTTATTTGATCTACTCATTGGTTTTCCTGTTCGCAGTGCCGACGAATCTTACCTGCTGAAGTTCCAGGGACACAACCCAATATCCCCACAAAAATCCACAATAAACCTTCATCAAATCAATTTACTAATCATGTGGCACATAGTTCAATTCTGCACATGCCGCAAATAGATCCGTCAGAACAACGCTGATCACGCAGAAAACTGCGAGTTGCACATTGCTTACTATTTAGCACCCTCATCCTCCAACGCCGGAGGGCGTTCCGTGATCACCTCATCAATTATACCGAATGCCTTAGCATCTTCCGGCCCCATAAATGTATCTCTATCAACAGCTTCCTCTATGGCCTTAATCTTGCGCCCGGTGTGGGATACATAAATTTGGTTAAGCCTGTGCCGCTGTTCTATAATCTCCCGCGCATGAATCTCTATGTCAGAAGCCTGCCCCTGAAAGCCTCCTGACGGCTGGTGAACCATGATCCGCGAATTCGGCAACGCGAATCGCATCCCCTTCTCACCAGCAGCCAATAATAACGATCCCATGGATGCCGCTAGGCCAATACAGAGGGTAGAGACTTTCGGCCGAATATACTGCAGCGTATCATATATAGCTAAACCCGAAGAAACGACACCTCCCGGTGAATTGATGTATAATGCTATATCTTTATTAGGGTTTTCCGCCTCCAGAAACAACAACTGAGCTGTCATCAGCGTTGACACGTGATCGTTAATTGGCCCTGTAAGGAATATGATCCTTTCCTTCAGGAGACGTGAGTATATGTCGTAGGCTCTCTCACCTCTGTTGGTCTGTTCGACCACCATCGGTACAAGCGTATTCATATAAATTTCAAAAGGATCGCGCATAAGACCTCATCCAGTAGCATAATTACTTTCATTTAGTATCAGATCTCGCTTTAGTACTCTTTCTCGCTTTAGCATCCTTTCCTGAACTAGCAGGGGCCGTATCCTTCGTCTTCTTTCCCGTACTCTTACTATCGGCCTTTTTGGAGGCACTCTTCGATGACCTATCGGCCTTTTTGGAAGTGCCCTTGGACGACTCACGCTTCGATGATTTTGAACCAGCACGTTTCCTAGTAGAATCTTTCGAACGCTTCGTTTTGGATTTTACCTTGGTTTTTGGCTCAGTTGATCCTTCTTCATCATCTGGATCCCTTACGAGATCCTCAAGCGTTACCGACCTACTACTTACTTCTGCCATTTCTATTATAAAATCAACCACCTTATCTTCAAAGATAGGGGCCTGTAACTGCGCAGCAGCATCTGGGTTATCCCTATAAAACTCAAATGCTTGCCTTTGTTGTTCGGGCGGCAGTTGCCGCGCCTGATCAGCAATAGCCCGCTGAACCTCTTCTTGTTCTACCTCAACGTTATTGCGACTACCAACCTCAGCTATCAGCAAACCCAGCCGAACCCGCCTCTCTGCAATCTGCCGAAACTCTGATTTGATATCATCGTCCGACCGCCCCTCTAAATCAGGATCGGGACGACCATTTTCACGATCCCGCACAACTTGCTGCCAAATCGCCTCAAACTCTTGCGACACAAGCCCTTCCGGAAGTTCGAATTTATGTTGGTTTGCTAGAATATCTAAAAGGCTGCGTTTTAATCGTGCTCGTGATAAACCCGCATACTCTTTTTCCAATTGCTCCTTAACCGCATCTCGAAGATCTGCCAGACTCTCGAGTCCAAGCTCAGAGGCTAATTCATCGTCAACTTCAACAATTTGAGGACATCGGATCTCACGTACGTCGACTTCAAAAGAGGCATTCTTACCAGCTAACTGTTCATGATAAGCCTCTGGGAAAGTTACATCGACTATCACGCATTGATCCTTCGCAACACCTAGAAGCTGTTCGGCAAACCCTGGAACAAACTGACTATCGCCAAGCACCAAGGTTACATCTTTACCAGTACCTCCCTCAAATTTCTCTCCGTCTATCATGCCGGTAAAATCGATTCGCAAGGCGTCACCTGTTTCACTCTTGTGTTGTGCGTCGGCAGCAGTAAAACGTCGCTGCTGGTGGGCAATTTTACCCAATTGTTCCTCTATGTCGTTATCTCCAACCTCCGCAGTCAACCTCTCTAGTTTCAAACTAGATAGATCTCCCGGCTCAATATCAGGCAATACTTCTATCTCTATCGTATATTCTAAGTCAGCGCCCTCATCAAAGCTGGTTACCTCTATTTTGGGTTGAAGCGCTGGTTTGAAATCGCCACTCTTTATAGCCTCTTGAGCTCCAGTATTTATTGCTTCCTGGACCACTTCCCCCATTACCGTTTGGCCGAAGCGTTGACGCAATAGCTCTACTGGGACTTTTCCCGGCCTAAATCCCGGCAATTGCACAGTACCTTGCATCCCTGCAAGCCGTTCCTTCAGTTTCCCTTCTATCTCTGCCGCGTCCATGATGACCTTAAATTCTTTCTTAAGGCCTTCTGAATTAGTTTCTGTAACTTGCATATGCGCCATTACTCCCGGATGTTGAGCCTCACAACAGCAAGTGAGCACTGGTGCGGGCGGAGGGATTCGAACCCCCACGACTTTCGTCACCAGATCCTAAATCTGGCGTGTCTACCAGTTCCACCACGCCCGCACGGGTCAGAGTTAAATCTCCCTTAACGGACGCCATTCTATAGCACAGGACTAAGGAGACAGTACAAACACACTATACAGCCTAGTCCATCCACTACTTCTGCATAAGGCACGCTGCCGCACAGGCGTCAAGAATGGCATCAGTATCAATCTCGTGCACTCGATAAAGATCCGGGATGTCTCCCGATTGCCCAAATTGCTCCACTCCCAAAGGATGCACGCGATGATGGGCAACCGACCCAAGCCACGACAAAGTCGCCGGATGAGCATCATGCACGGTTACGATCGTCGCATGAGCTGGTAATTGAGCCAATAAAGCCTCTATAGCCGAAAGCCCCGTATTACTTTGACTCATCCGCGCACGCTTTGATGCAAGCCATCCCCTATGCAGACGGTCCGGTGAAGGCAACGCCAACAGCCCCGCACCCGGCACATCCTCCAAAATAGCATCATGCGCGGCTATTGCTTCTGGAGCAACAGCGCCGCAGTAGGCAATCGCCAACTCAGCTCCCTTTGTCGGAGCAATATGCCAATAGCCACCATCTAGGATTGAGTGGCTTAACTTATTATTCATCGTACGGTTTGGCTGATCAATAATTCGGGTTGATAACCGCAAGTAAACAGACCCCCCTTCATCGGCCTGCATAAACTCAAATGCCCACCGCATAATTATGCCCAACTCATCGACATACGCGGGCTCAAAAGATACCAATTGATCCTGACCTAAACCAATTAGCGGAGTAGCAATTGATTGATGTGCCCCTCCTTCGGGAGCAAGGGATATCCCTGATGGCGTAGCAACTAACATGAACCTCGAATCCTGATAGCAAGCATAGTTGAGAGCATCCAAACCCCGCATAATAAAAGGGTCGTATAGTGTTCCAATCGGTAACACGCGAGCACCAAATAATGGGGCAGAAAGGCCAAACGCAGACAAGAGTAGAAAGAGATTGTTCTCAGCAATACCAAGCTCGATATGTTGTCCCTGACTCGACATTGCCCAGCGTTGCGCTGAAACTACCTTCTCTTCGCGAAATGTATCAGCCCTATCATGACGATCAAATATCCCGCGACGATTAACCCACGCACCCAGATTAGTCGAAACAGTCACATCAGGCGATGCCGTTACAATGTGCTCAGCCAAATCACTATCGCCGCGTGCAAGCTCATTAAGAATTCTGCCAAACGCATCTTGAGTGGAGATTACCGTCGAGACAGGAACGGGAAGCACTTTAGGAATGTCAACCAGAGGAGCTTGATACGTTCTGCTGGTGTTTTTCAAAATTGGTACAGCGTTGATAAAAGCCTGAAGCTGTTCCGCTGGAATTCCAAGGCCCGAAAAAAACTCCCACTCCTCTCCCTCTGGTATGCCTTCTAGTTCCTGATAAATTGTCATTTGCTCAGGACTCATTATGCCCGCATGGTTATCTTTATGTCCTTCGAAGGGCAAACCTCGTCCTTTTATGGTGTAAGCTATGAAACAATGTGGCCGCGAATCCGTAGCTCCTTTAAAGGCCTCGAGTACGGTCTCCATATCATGGCCACCTAAATTGGTCATTAGGGCGTGAAGCGATTGGTCGTCGTACTCATCCAGAATATTCTTAATACCTGCAGTCGTTCCCAAGTCACGCGTTAAATGCTCTCGCCAGCTAGCTCCTCCCTTGTACGCAAGCGCCGAATAAAGGGAATTTGGACAGTCATCAATCCATTGGCGAAGAGCATCACCTCCCGTCTCGCCAAATACATTCTGTAGTAACTTACCGTATTTTAGAGTGGTCACTTCCCAGCCTGTCGTCCTAAAAATGTCACCTACACGCGCAAACAGCCTGTCAGAAATTACCGCATCAAGACTTTGTCGATTATAGTCAACAATCCACCAAGTGTTTCCGATATCATGCTTCCAACCCTCAAGCATCGCCTCAAAAACATTTCCTTCGTCCAATTCTGCATCACCCATCAAAGCAATCATTCGACCGGGGGGTTGCTCCGAATCAACCATACCCCTAAGCCGAACATAATCCTGAACCAAGGAGGCAAACGCCGTTACAGCAACACCGAGACCCACAGATCCGGTTGAAAAATCCACATCATCAGTATCTTTAGTGCGAGAAGGGTATGATTGAGCTCCACCAAATGCCCTAAATCCCTCGAGGTTTTCACGAGTTTGCTTGCCCATAAGGTACTGTATCGCATGGTATATTGGACTCGCATGGGGCTTTACAGCCACCCGGTCCTCAGGACGCAATACCTCGAAGTATAACGCTGTCATGAGTGTGGCAAGCGAAGCACAAGAAGCTTGATGGCCACCAACCTTCAATCCGTCCCGACTCGGTCTGATATGATTAGCATGGTGGATAGTCCATGCTGCTAACCAAAGCACTTTTCGCTCCAAAGCCCTCAGGTTCGCTATAAGGTCTGGGCTATGTCCGAGTGACTCGGTATCTTTCCCTTTATGTTTTCGCGGCGATGCTGCCATCACAAAGCGCTCCTTATCAGCTGGGCAAACATGGTATCAAAGCTAGAAGACTTCATATGATCCCTATCGCAGAGGTAAGCTTAATCCAAAGGAACCTACATTTACAAAGTAGTCTATGCGTCTGTTTGAAGTTGGAATAGATTCAAATCTCATCCCTCAGTAAACCCGGTTAGGACTTTACCTCAAAAAACTCGCCATAACGGCTAAAAAGGTCACGAATAGAAGCAGGTAAAGCCTCAGCTATATCCTCAGCAATAAGACCAAATCGAACTTCTCGAGCTGATGCACTATGTAACCACACTCCCGCGCAAGCTGCCTCAAATGTTGGCATTCCTTGTGCAAGTAAACCAGCTACAATACCGGCCAATACATCGCCACTTCCCGCCGTAGCAAGCTCTGGAGGAGCATTGCAATTTACCACGGCCCTTCCATCTGGAGATGCAACCACAGTATCTGCACCTTTGACGATGATTGTTGCATTGCACTTGGAAGCAGAAGAAAGAGCTTTAGACAGTTTGTCCTTTCCAAATCCTTCCCCAAATAAGCGTTGGAACTCTCCTTGATGCGGAGTAAGGACGCATCTATCGTGTAAAGCTTCAAGCAAATCGTGGTGATTGGCTTCGAAGCTCGTCAAAGCATCGGCATCCAATACGGTCGGCAACGACAATGAAAGAATCTGTAGTGTTAAGTCTCGGGTGTCCTCGCCCACTCCATTGCCAGGACCAACCAAAACGCAGCTTCTCATACGCTTCAAAATAATGTCAGAGAGTTCTCCCAGGTCACGAAAGGTTTCAGTCATTACCGCCGTTAGGTGGGCTGCATTGACGAACATACTTGATGGAGGCCCTGCTAGTGTAACAGCTCCTGCTCCGACTCTCAGCGCTGCACGTGCAGCCAGTCTAGATGCCCCAGTTTTTCCAACAGTTCCAGACACCACAACGGCATGTCCGCGATCATATTTATGGCCATCATCTGCCGGCACGGGGTATTGCTGACCCCAAACAAAAGGTGAATTCTCAAAAATAAGAGGTTTGATACTTTCAAGCACGTTCAAAGGTATTCCGATGTCAACGACAACTGACTGGCCCACGTATCGTCGACCTGGATAAAGCCAATGACCCGGCCTCCTACAAAAGAAATTTACTGTTAAAGAAGCCTTAATAGCCACGCCACATATAGCACCTGTATCCCCGTGAATACCACTTGGGATATCCACAGCAACAGTTGGTATAGCCATTTCGTTAATGGCCCGTATTGTATCACTCACAACTCCTTCTATGTCCCGTGATAGGCCGGCACCAAATATTCCGTCGACAATTAGATCACATCCCTCGAGAACATCCGGGCTAATGTCAAGCACGTCACCGTCCCAACCTGCCGCCGCCATCTTTGCATCGTCTGTACTATCTTTACTCGAGGAAACAGCAGCAACACGGACGGGCCAACCAGCCTTATCAAGAAGACTTGCAACAATGTATGCATCACCACCATTATTGCCGGGGCCACAAAGAACTAGTGTCGGCCGGGGTTCCCATCGCTTACGGATTTCTCGCACAACCCCTGCACCAGCAGCCTCCATCAACTCTATCGAACGTTTCCCGCCAGCGACAGTTTGCTCGTCGGCAGCAATCATTTGTGAGGTGGTAAGCAGTGTGACAGTTTGTCGTCGCATCTGGAACATGATTCTCTCATCTAAATTGAGATTGGATCACGATATAGCCGAACAAAGAGCGGCTGATGAAATGTGTATTTACCATCATTACCAGCTGCTTCAAACAACGCGCGAACCACTGGATCGTCCACACACTCTCGTTCTGTAGCCCTAAACGTCACATTTGTTTGACTCGCTAAAAAGTCCCCAAAATCCCCGAATTCAATGGTGTTTTGGTACAAATGTTCTTCAAATTCGCCAAAGATTGGTCTTGCGTATTCGTCTAGCGCCCGCAACGCACTTTTACGAACCTCTGTCTCATCATGAAATGGCTTGAGCAACTGCGACCAGCTTCCGTTTATGTCTGGTTCTATAACAATTAGCATTCCATTAGGCCGCCGTAGTAAACGGAAGGCCTCCTGAATGGCCATAGGCATCGCAGACAGTTCAACATGGTGAAGAGATCTACAAAATATGACAACGTCCGCACTTTGGTCGGGAAGAGAAATAGATTCTGCACGGGCATCATGAAAATTTACCCCGGGTGATTGTGACAGCCTGTTCCGAGCTAATTGCACTGAATCAGGGTCGAGACCGTGTACATGTGCCCCATGCTTTGCAAGATCTCGGGACAATTCACCTTTTCCGCATCCTACATCAACGAAGACTCGCCCTTTTGGAGCGACTAAATGGCAAACTACATCGATGTCGCTAGAATCACCAAAGTCTGCCATTACAGATCCGGGAAAAGGCACAAATGAGAAGATACGGTTTCATATGCCTGGCCAGCCCTAAATATAATTGACTCCATGTTTTTTGCACCAACAAGCTGCACACCAACCGGTAGTCCCTCCGCAGTAAAACCGCAAGGCAGGCTAGCAGCCGGCTGCTGGGTTAGATTGAAGGGATACGTAAAAGGCGTCCACTGCGTCCAATACAAATCATCGTAACCTTTTGGAGCAATCTGTCCTACATCAAATGCAGGAACCGACACCGCTGGAGTAATGAGCAAATCCCAATTGAAAAAAAACTGGTCCATATGCAAGGCCAATTCGGTCCGTTGGGATACAGCGGCAAGATACTCCACAGCAGTAATCTCTTGACCCTTCCGAGCCATCATCAAAAACGACTCCTCAACCCGTTTGAGCTTCTCTTCACCCTTTCCCCTCAGAGCATTTGCTGCTCCCGCATACCAATGAGTCATAAACATTTCCGTTGGATCGCTGAAACCGGGATCCAATTCTTCAACTATCGCACCAAGATCAATAAATTTTTGAGCGACCGCCTCTACAAGTGCCGCCACCTCTGATTCAACTTTGGCATAACCCAAAGTTGGGCTGTATGCTATTCTTAAACCCGAAACACCTAAATCGATATCCTCCAAATAATCAATATCCGTAGGTGATTGCGCGAACCAATCCCTATAGTCTGGTTTACTGATAACGTTGAGCATAAGAGCAGAATCTGCCACCCTGCGACTCATAGGCCCGACGTGCGAGAGGGTCCCCATTGGACTCTGGGGATAGAGAGGCACACGACCAAACGTTGGCTTCAAACCAAACAAGCCCGTCAATGCACATGGAATGCGTATTGAGCCACCACCGTCACTTCCAAGTGCCAACTGGCCCATCCCTGATGCTAGCGCAGCCGATGCTCCACCACTCGAACCCCCTGGTGTCTTATTCTGATTCCACGGGTTACGAGTTACACCAAACAATTCGCTGTCTGTGACCCCCTTCCAACCAAATTCTGGCATTGTAGTCTTCCCCAGAAACACCGCACCACTTTCACGAAGCCGCGCAACCGCTGGTGAATCCTCAGTCCAAGGTTCATTAGGGTCAGTAGTAAGAGAACCGCGAGGACTAGGCCACCCTTTCGTAAGTTGGTGGTCCTTAATTGAAGTGGGAATACCATCTAATGGGCCCAAGGTACTTCGAGAAAACCATCGATTTTCCGACTCACGAGCGGTTTTCAATGCACCTTCTTCATCAACAAGATAATAAGCATTTAGACTGGGATTATGTTTTCGGATACGTTCTAATGCCTCCTTGGTCACATCCATCGGAGAAAGTTTCTTAGAAGCATAATGCTCCAAAAGCACGGTAGCTGGCATGAAGGTAAGTTTGTCTGACATCTCTGCTATAATACCGAGGAACACCTGCAATTAACTACCATTAAACACCTTATCGAAGGCATATAACTCATCTAGTCAGAAACAAGTTTACGGATGGGAGTAAATGACTAAAGGATACGATATCTGCCGCTGCAGCAGAAATACATTTTCAATCCTGATACTGGCTGCCTTGCCTTTTGCAATTTCAAGTTGTGGTGAATTAGACCTCACGCCAAAGATTCGCGACCATTATATGGGTCAGGAGTTTTTTGAGGACGAACTCTTCAAAAAACGACCAAAACGCGACCCAAACGGAGATGTGCTAATTATTGAGGAAGATTTACCCATCAATCCGTTAGATGACCACTAGGTCATATACATGCTGACCCCTAGCAGAAGGCTATTAGACAAGTTTAAAGGGGCTAATGGCATAAGGGATTTTCTTGCATGAACACATATGACCTTAATGGACGAACCGCTGTTGTAACGGGTGGGAGCCGAGGTATCGGTCTGGCTATTGTTCAACGACTCTCCTCGTCTGGAGCAAACGTAATAATCTGGGATATTGACCCTATAATCACAGAAAGTGAAAAATCCACCGTACAATTCTCTTCACAAGTGGAATCCGCAACTGTCGATGTCACCAATCCAACAAGTATCGATGCCGCAGTGCAAAAAGCTGTCAAGCGGTTTGGAAATATTGATATCCTGGTTAATAACGCGGGCATCTCTGGACCAAACCTTAAAACGTGGGAGTATCCGATAGAGGATTGGCATCAAGTGCTAGCTGTTGATCTTACCGGTGTCTTTTTTTGCTGCAGGGCTGTTGTGCCTGTCATGCTAGAAAATAGGTATGGCCGTATAGTGAACGTGGCTTCTATTGCTGGTAAAGAAGGCACACCTAATGCACCCGCGTACAGTGCTGCCAAGGCCGGCGTAATTGGCTTAACGAAGTCACTCGGGAAAGAGCTTTCAGGAACTGACATAAGAGCAAACTGCGTCACTCCCGCTGTCATAAAAACAGATATATTCGATCAAATGACAAAAGAACACATCGACTATATGTTATCTAAAATTCCAATGGGTAGATTTGGCAAGGTTGAAGAGGTTGCAGCAATGGTGGCTTGGCTTGCCTCTGATGAATGCACATTCTCCACAGGCGGAGTTTTTGACATCTCCGGTGGTCGTGCCACGTACTAAAGTATTATGCGGAAACACATAACAATTCTTGCGGCGGACTCATGAAGTATACAGATCAAATGGCTACAAAGCTTCTCGCCCAAACTTCAAAAGCGCTTGGGGACGCAATTAACGAAGCTTTATGTGCAAGCCCCGATAAAAGAGTAGTTCTTGCTCTAATCAATCAGGTGCGTGATGACCTTCGAGAATTTGAAGATGCCTACTTTGATGATGAATAAATCCAGATTAAGTGTTTGATGCTAACGCGACCTGATGACTCGTCAATTCAGCTTGTCTTCGAGTGAACTGCCGATCTAATCATGTGATCCAACTTATCTATTATAATTGCTATTTACTAGAATCGGTGGAATCACGAAATAACGGCAATATTAACAATGCCGCAAGCTTTGAGAGTGTCATGAGAATAAAGGAAGCGGGCGATAGAAAACCTAACATCCCAAGAAAAACCACACTATCCACAGGCGTTGACACCGCACTGGACACAGCTATACGCGATTGGAAGCTACGCCGCCTGAGCAAGGTATAGGCCAACCAATCTATTCCTTCTGACACAGCGAATGCGACCAAAGAAGCTTTAGCTACCTCGGGGGAAGCAGCAAAATAAGAGATAGCTCCGCCAAGCACCATGGCTACCAATACCCAATGCCCATGGGCTCTCTGAGCAAAATCACGAACGATAAATACTAACCCCGCAAGCAATGCCGCGGGTGGCCACGGACCAATACCAGTTTCAACGATAGGTATGAACATAAATGCTACGTTCAGCAGCACCACCGTGCCAACGTAAATTGCAAACCACATTAGTCTAACCGTCTCACACTTTTAGGTAGAAATATCAAAAACAGCAGAACTTTTCGCTTTCCTTAGCAGAATATGCGATAAGAGGCGATTATAAGTATAATTGTTTCTTGACTGAGATTAAAATGAATCCTTACTTCACTGTCCACGCTGATTGTCAGAGATATCTGGTTTTACACACTTTTTTTCCTCCTCCCGTCCTGACCGCATGTCATTGATACAGTGGTAATTTGATGCTTCGTCGCTTGATGATACACCTCGCCATAAAAGCAGCTTCTGATCCTCGAGTACAAGCGAAGCTCCGAGAGGAGTTTAACAAAAATATTCGACCACAGGCCGAAAGTGCTTGGCGTAAAGCCCAACCGCGAATTGATGAAGCACGAGAAAAGATTGATGAAGCACGAGAAAAGATTGATGAAGCCGCAAAAGTGGCAAACCCTCGTACAGACCCAGGCCGTTTTGTTGGCGAAATAATAAAGCGCTGGCATCGTCACTAGTTATCAGCACTGAAATTTCAACTGATAATAATAAAATTCCTTGATCCTCTACGATGTTCAACCCCTATACAAATTATGACCATATCCCCGACTTCTCAAACTACCGAATACTCACCCAATCTTACTATCTTACGGTTCGAATGCCTGTCCAAGACAGCAAGCTTGTAGCGCAATCCAGACTTGCTCAGCACGGGATTCATGTCTCGTGGAAACCACAAGTATCAATGCTCACTTAGGAGGTTCCCCGTGGACAACGCTGAATTTAAAAAACAGGCACACCTTATGGTCGATTGGATGGCTGATTATCTCGAAAATATTGAAAATCGACCGGTACGGGCGCCAGTTAAACCGGGAGAGATTACTGCACAAATCCCAATCTCTCCCCCACAACACGGTGAATCGATGGCCAGAATCATGAATGATTTCTGCCAAATAGTCGTTCCAGGGATAACTCATTGGCAACACCCAAGTTTCTTTGCCTATTTTCCGGCTAACGCTAGTCCTCCATCAATACTGGCAGAAATGCTGGTTGCTACCATGGGTCCGGTTTGTATGTTATGGCAAACTTCACCAGCAGCAACTGAGCTCGAAACCCAAGTTTTGGAATGGTTGCGTGAGTTATTCGGATTGCCACTTGGGCTAGTAGGTGTCATCCAAGATACCGCCTCCACTGCCACCCTTTGTTCTTTATTAGCTGCACGAGAATCGGCTACTGCGCATAGAACCAATCAGTATGGTTTAAAGACTGTCTCTCCTTTGACTCTTTACTGTTCAGCTGAAGCCCACTCATCTGTCGCAAAAGCTGTAAAGATCCTCGGCTTGGGAAGTGATAACTTGCGTTCTATACCAGTCGACTCTCAGTTTGCCATGCAGCCAGATCTTCTAAAAGATGCGATTCAGCGGGATATCGCTGCCGGTTGTAGACCATTTTGCGTAGTCGCCACACTCGGCACTACAAGCACTTCCGGTTTTGACCCTCTTGTCCCAATCGGAGACTTATGCCGACAACACGATTTGTGGCTACACGTCGATGCTGCCTGGGCCGGTTCAGCTCTAGCCGCACCAGAATTCCGTTGGATGATCAACGGTATCAGTAAGGCTGATAGCATTGTAATAAACCCCCATAAATGGCTCCTCACTAATTTTGATTGCACCGCCCATTTTGTCCGACACCCAGAGGAACTAGTTAAGGCTCTCTCTATCCAACCCGAATACCTTAAAACTACAAACCAACAATTAGTAACTGACTACCGAGATTGGGGCATACCGCTTGGACGGCGTTTTCGGGCTCTGAAATTGTGGTTTGTTCTCAGGTATTATGGAATTGAAGGAATACAGAAACATATTCGCGTACACGTAAAGCTCGCCCAAGAATTGGGAGATCTAATAGAGGCCGAAGAAGACTTTCAACTACTGGTACCCCCGACGTTAACGCTCCTTTGTTTTCGTTATCGACCAACGGGCAATGTGAGCGAACAAACCCTTAACAGCATCAACCAACAATTGATCGAGTCACTAAATGACTCTGGGGAGGTGTATCTAACTCATACTCGAATACAAGATCAATTTTGCCTTCGATTTGCTATAGGTGCACAACGGACAGAAAGGCAGCATGTAAGGCAAGCTTGGGCCACAATAAAGGAAACAGCCCGATCGCTTCCACTCTAGCCTCCGTCCGCATATGGATATATGCTGGTCTAACAATTTTTATGGAAAAATGAATATGTCACTTGATCCACAAGCGAGAGCATTCCTGGACGAAGCAGCTGATGCTGGCGGGTCCCCTCCATGGGAAAACTCCATTGTACAGTTTCGAGCTGACTTTGAGGAATTTATTGGCACCGTAGGCATTTCAGCACAACCTGTATCACGGGTTAAAAACCTTGCTATTGACGGACCTCATGGACCTGTACCTTTAAGGATCTATTGGCCAAGGACGATCCCAACAGACAGTGACCCTCGCCCTCAACTCCCCGTACTTATACATTTCCACGGGAGTGGTTTTATCGTTGGTGGGCTTGAAAGCCATGATGCTATCTGTCGCACCTTATGCCTTCAGGCTGACTGTATAGTAGTGGCTGTTGATTACCGAAAAGCCCCGGAGAACAAGTTTCCCGCGGCTATCGATGATTGTTGGGTTGCCACAAACTGGACATTTGACCATCTCAAAGAGCTGGGTGGAGACCGAGACCGAGTGGCTGTATTGGGAGATAGCACCGGCGGAAATAATGCTGCCGTTATAGCACAGAGGGTAGCAACTACCGACAATCTAGCGTTCTGCCTTCAGGTTCTGATCTACCCACCGTTAGATATGGCAGCTAATACACCATCGTATGACACCTATGCAGAAGGGTATAACCTAACTGCCCCGGTTATGCGGTGGTTTATTGATCAATATTTGAATAGCGACGAAGACAAATATAACCCTAAAGCATCACCTTTGCTTACAGATGACCTTTCGGGTTTACCACCCTTGTGCATGCTGACGGTTGGCTTTGACCCTCTTCGTGACGAGGAACTTCAATACATTAACATGGTGCAATCAGCCGGCATCAAAGTCGAACACAACGATTTTCAGAATATGTTCCACGGTTTTTGGTTTATGGGAGGAAGAATTGACGCTGCTCGAAAAGCCCACGCTGATGTTGCGAGAAGTCTTCAAAAGGCGTTTGGCACTGTTTGAGATTCATCAGTGGTATGTCTTAGGATCGCATTAGATCCCCCGTATCTAGCCAGATGGTAAACGGCCCATCATTTACCAAGTCAACCTTCATTTCTGCTCCAAAACGTCCCTCTGCAATAGGTACGCCGTGCCCTTTTAGCTGCACACAGAATTCATTATACAGGAGCTCAGCAAAGTTAGGGGCAGCTGCATACGAGAAGCCGGGCCTATTACCGCGGCTAAGGTCAGCACATAAAGTAAACTGGCTGACGACAAGAACCGACCCTGAGATATCTATGACTGAACGATTAATCTTTTGGTCGGAGTCTTCAAAAATTCGCAGAGAAATAATCTTTCGTGCCAACCATTCAGCGTGTAGCTTTGTATCTGTTTTCTCAACACCGAGAAGAACCAATAACCCGCTCGCAACTGACCCTAGTGACTCTCCCTCAACCGTAACCTCAGCTCTGCTTACTCTCTGCAGTAACGCCTTCATATCAACGCCTCCCAACAAATTAACTAACGCGCCTTCATCGAAACCGGTCTAAAATACGGACGTAAGACCCAACTTAGAACCAACACTTTCAACGATAGAGTCCATAGCTTCAAGCAGTGATAAATTGTAGATCAATATAGTTGATGGAATTTAGTAATAGTCCCAAAACGTTAACGCAATCTGCTGTGCCCCTCACCGCACTACTGTTGCTATCAATTAATACACTTGTCTGGGGCCTGAATTGGCCAATACAAAAGATTGCTCTGAGCGCTCTTGACCCTTGGACACTGCGCACGCTGACAGCGGGAATTGGTGGCTTAGGCATGCTACTGATTGCGGTATTTTCCAGCCAAAGTCTTGCGATTCCCCGTAACAGAATAGGCCTATTAATTTTAAACGGTTTGCTCACAACAACCGGCGCACAGATGCTGTCTGCATATGGAGTCTACCTTATCAACCCTGGACGCGCATCCATACTGATGTTCACATTCCCAATGTGGGCAATGTTACTGAGCGCAGTTTTACTTCGCGCGCACATTACACTTTGGCAAGGACTCGGTGTAGCACTTGGTATGGGCGGAATACTATTGCTACTTGTTCCAGACCTAAATAGTGTGGGCAGCTCACCATTGGGATCAGCGCTCCTAATCCTAGCTTCCATCTCTTGGGCAGCCGGAAGCGTCCTTACCCAACGATACTCATGGGGAATGCCAACACTTGTTTTAACTGGCTGGCAATCCACGATAGGCAGCATCCCCATCGTGATCATCGCAGTTATCACTCAGCCATTAATTTCACCGTTATCCATTAGTCTTGACGTTGGCCTGGCACTCTTATTTGCAGTGTTCTGCTCTTCCCTCTTTGGCATGTGGGCCTGGTTCAAAGTTCTAACATTATCACCCGCACATGTTGCGAGTGTGGGTTTACTTGCCGTACCTATAGTTGGCTTGTTCACCTCCACCCTCTTGCTAGGGGATCCGTTGTTATGGAATGAATTGGTCGCCCTAGTCCTGGTTTGTGGTTCTATAGCTATTGTGCTCGTATTACCTGCGCTCCGCCGCAGATCCTCATCAGGGCTTCCTTCCTGAAGCAGGTTAATCCAATTTGAAAGATGACACGCGTCTGATACGCTATGAACTGCGTATTCATAAACTTCAGAGTTATTCACAGCATGCCCCCCAACACTAAAGCAAATGTCTCTTAGCACATTTTGCCACCTCATCAGTGGAACAATGACATGAGCCAGTTACATATTATGAACAACAGGAGGATTAACTGTGTCGCAATCACTCAAAGAGATGGTCCAATCGCGAAAGCTAAATATTGGTACTACAGTAGTCGAACTTGATACCCCTGGCATTGGACATATTTGCAAATCGGCAGGAGCTGAATTCGTTCTCATAGATATGGAGTATTCGGGCTTTAGTTACAGTGTTCTTAAACGCCTTATATGCTTTCTACAGGCTGCAGACCTCCCCTCAATAGTACGCGTTCCAACGAGTCGCTTCGACCACATAAACCGTGCATTAGACGTAGGAGCTGACGGCATAATGGCGTCCCCCAACACTGCTGACGATTGTCGAGAGATCATTGATGCCATGAGGTATTCGCCGCAGGGTAGTCGCAATCTTGCCGTCGGCGTTGGCCTTGACCATTTCTCGCCACAACCGATTGTACAAAAAATGCGTAAAGCTAATAGAAGCATCCCATT
>CAJWJK010000009.1 GCA_913041535.1 uncultured Alphaproteobacteria bacterium | reverse complement strand
CCAACGTGTTCGAGGGCAATTTGTCGCCGGAGTACAGTGAATACCTGAAGCAATATCTGCAGGGCATGTATTTGCTTGACCCACATTACAGTTTTTTATCCAATGGGGTTGAAACCGGGATCTATCGTTTCCGGGATATTGCGCCTGACTGTTTCCACGAGAGCAAATATTACGAATCATTTGTTAAACCGGTTGGCATCACTGATGAATTCGATTTTATCATTAACATTAATAACCGTTATCTGGACTTTTACCTCAACCGCCTGGGCGGCGAATTCTCAGCGGCCGACAAAGCCGCTTTAACGGCTATTGCGCCGATGATTTGTTATCTCATCGAGACACACTGGCAAAATCAGGAAAAGACCTCCCGACAATCAGCGCAAAGCACCTACACCCCACACTATCACTCATTTTTCGACTCTTTTGGTAAATCTATTCTTACCAGCCGGGAGCAAGAAGTAGTGAAGTGTATTTTGCATGGCCACTCTTCTAAATCGTTGGCGGACAAACTCAACATCTCACTAAGCACGGTTAAAACATCGGAACGTTGGGTTTGGTTATCAGTATGGGCCATATCTCGAACATGAACTATCAGGTCGGCCTCAACCACCTCTTCCAGGGTTGCACGAAACGCTGCGATTAATGTAGTCGGTAGTTCTGATACAAAACCAACAGTATCCGAATAAATCACCTCACGACCACTGGGCAAACGAGCAGCCCGCATTTTGGGATCAAGTGTCGCAAATAACTTGTCTGCCACTAGCACATCTGCACCAGTAAGTTGATTAAATAAGGTAGATTTTCCTGCATTGGTATATCCAACCAAAGCAATTATAGGATAAGGCACCCTCTTTCGTCCTTTGCGGTGAAGTGAGCGGGTGCGCTTTACGGCACTAAGTGACTGTTTTAAGCCTTTGATTCGAACATCTATTTGACGTCGATCAGATTCAAGCTGCGCTTCTCCCGGGCCACCAAGAAAGCCAACTCCTCCGCGCTGTCGTTCAAGGTGAGTCCAAGAACGAACTAAGCGGCTGCGTTGGTAAGTTAGTGCAGCCAATTCCACCTGAAGTTTACCTTCGCTTGTTTTTGCACGTGCCCCAAATATTTCTAAAATCAAACCAGTTCGATCAATCACCTTGCACGACCAATGTTTTTCAAGAGTTCGTTGTTGAAGAGGTGTTAGTGTTCCATCAACAACAACCAGAACGACTTTGTCATTTGAAATCCGGATACCGATTTCTGCTATCTTACCAGTTCCTAAGAGGCTGGAGGCTGTGAATCGATCCATTCGCACTGCCTCACATGCTGATACCTTTAGTCCAATAGTCGAAACTAAGGACTTCGTTTCAGCCAGGCGTAGCTCCTGCAATTGTTTTGCTTCTGAGCGCAAACACGGCCGTATTACCAATGCTATTTGCGGGATGAGTTTTTCATTACTCTTCGTTAGATATTGGCTCATCGTCCTCCGGTTCGTAAAGTTGGATGGGCTCAACAGGCATTATGGTAGATATCGCGTGTTTATAAACAAGCTGAGCATGTCCATCACGGCGCAGTAAAACGCAAAAATTATCGAACCACGTGACTACTCCTTGCAGCTTAACGCCATTTGTCAAAAACACGGTTACCGCAAACTTGTTCTTACGAATGTTATTAAGAAATACGTCCTGAACATTCTGATTTTTTCCAGACGGCATAGCCATTGCACCTTTCTGTTATTATTTTTGTCAATATAAGTCTTTGACATTTGCAACGGTCGTAGAGGCACATAACCTCTTGTTACGTCCAAATACTACCACGAAAATTAGTGAATTAGATAACAAAGCTATTAGCGTTATCCATCTATGCAAGAGAAACGAACCCATAATTTATTCCGCATTCAGATGCTTATCGTATATTTCCCGAAGTTTTTCAGTGGTTGGCCCGGGAATGCCTTCACCTATCTGTCGGCCGTCGATAGCAACCACCGGCATTACAAAGGATGTTGTGCTAGTTAGGAATGCTTCACTCGCCGCAACCGCTTCACTAACCGAAAATTTGCGTTCGATCACAGCAATCTGGTGCTGGTGAGCAAAATCAATAAGAACTAACCGCGTTATGCCACTTAGAATCGCATTTTCAAGCTGCCTCGTAATTAGGTTCCCGTGCTCATCAACAATCCATGCATTAGTTGAGGTGCCCTCAGTGATAAAACCATCCTGATCCACTTGCCATGCCTCGAATGCACCCGCATCTTTAGCTAGTTGCTTAGCTAGGCAATTTGGCAACAAGGATACAGACTTGATATCGCAGCGTGACCACCTAATATCAGGCGTTGTTATTACACTAACTCCTTTAGAGATAACTTCAGGCGCGTGCGCCTTCATAGGTCGGGCTGTTACAACGATAGCTGGTCGTACACTCGTCTTAGGAAATGCATGGTCACGCTTTGCCACGCCCCGTGTGACCTGTAAATAGACGATTCCCTCTTTCACACGATTGCGCCGAACGGTTTCATTCAGGACAATGTCAAGAGCAGTACGTGACATCGGCCTAGCAATCTTTAGTTCATCAAGTGACCTCTCTAGTCGTTCGTGATGCGGAGCAGAATCGATAAGTCGCCCGCCCTGAACCGCAATAACCTCGTAAACACCATCAGCAAACTGATATCCTCTATCTTCAATATGGACATGAGCGTTTGCATGTGAAACGTAACTGCCATTTACATATGCCGTTCGAGACATGTTCCTCCCCTTTGCTTAGCGGTGCCACGCGATTAAACGGACAAGAACCACAAAAGCCAAAAGTTCTAAACGTCCAACAATCATTGCTAAACATAACACCCACTTCGACAAATCCGTAAACGAGCTGTAGCTTGCATTCATTCCTGACACAAGGTCTAGAGCTGGCCCCGTATTACTTAACGCTGCGGCAGACGCAGTTAAAGCAAAACGAATATCAAGTCCCGACGCAGCAAGGGCGAGCATTATGGCTATAAGGAAAAACATGAAAAAAATGAAATAACTCCAAGTGGCTCTAATTGCCTCGTCCGTTACTGTATACTGGCCATACCTAACCTTAGTAATGACATGTGGATGCGAAAGTCTTGCGAGCTCACTCCAAGCCTCTTTAAAAAGTAGAGAAAACCGCATGATCTTAAGCCCACCGGCTGTAGACCCCGTCGAACCACCAACTAACATTAAAGCAAACAGAAGAACCGGGACAAAGGTGGCCCATAGAATTGTTGCATTACTGCCGGTATAACCGGTTGTTGTGATAAACGAGACAGCAAGAAACAAGGTGCTTCTTAATGAGTCTACAACTTGCTCCTCAGATAGGAACGCCATCAGAATCATCAGTATAGCGACAGACACTGCCACAACGATAAACACACCCTTTATTTCGGGGTCTTCTCGGTAAAAACGCCACCGACCATGTGCAGCTGCCCAATGGAGAGTAAAATTTACTGCCGCCGCCAACATAAATACAATTAAAATTAATTCCGCTATCGGATTGTCAAATGCCGCAATTGAACCATCCCGTGTTGTAAATCCTCCGGTTGATAATGTGCTAAATGCTATACAAACAGCCTCGAACGCTGGAATCTCAACCACCCAAAGCATTACGGCACATAGCACGGTTAGGCTAGCGTAAATCCACCATAACGCTGCTACTGATGACTTGAGGCGAATTGGCAGTGAATCATATTCACCAAGAGGCAGTGCCCTTCTATAAAGCTGAGTGCCACCAAGTTCGTGAAGCGAAAGCAGCCCTATTGCGAGTATAATTACACCTAAGCCGCCAATCCATTGCATCAACGACCGCCACAATAGTATGGCCTTTGCCGCGTTATCAAGGTCGCTCACCACAGTTGCTCCCGTTGTAGTTAGCGCTGATACTGATTCAAAATAGGCATCCGTGGCCGTGAGCCCTATTTCACCAAAATAGAATGGTAAAGCTCCGAAAACCGGAATTACACTCCAGATCAGGACGGCCAGAAGAAATCCTTCACGGCGGGAAACAAGGGACGATGTCCCTTTTGTTGCAATCGTTAACGCACCCCCGATAAATGCAGTGATTCCGGCGGCCACCACAAAGGTCTGCGCCAAATTAAACTCACCATAACCCAGACCTACAAAGGCTGGCACCAACATTGCTATGGAAAAGGCAAGCAATGCCCAGCCCAAAACCCACAGAACTGCGGGATACGCCATTAATCGACGCTAAAAATAGTCAGAACGAACAGAAAATATCTGCTCGACTTTCGTGACCATGTTGGCAGCAGCAAAAACTATTACTCGGTCACCTGCTTCAATAACAGTATCGCCACGCGGAATAATCACTTCATTTTTTCGCAACAACGCACCAACAATTATACCTCTGGGTATTTGGCTTTCACGAAGCGCCATCCCAACCAATGGCGAAGTTTCTAGGGCTTCACCCTCAATGATTTCCGCACGTCCATCATGTACGCTATGAACTTTTATAATTCGACCTCGGCGCACATGTTGAAGAATCGTTGACACCGTAGTGGCCCGCGGACTTACAACGACATCAACACCTAGAGATACAACCAGCTGTGAATAACTCATATTATTCACTAAGGCGATAGTGCGTTGACACCCGTGCCTTTTTGCAAGAAGGCAGGCGAGCACATTAACTTGATCGTCGTTTGTTACCGCAACGAACGTCTCAGTGGCCTCTATGTTAGCTTCACGAAGAATTTCCCTATCGAGCGCATCGCCATTTAAAACAATAGCTTGACCCAAACGGTCAGCTGCAACTTCAGCTCGTTCTCGACTTGATTCAATAATTTTTACATTCACAGAAGGATGTTCAGATTCGAGGAGCTCTGCTAGATAGAAGCCAATATTACCGCCCCCCACAACAATAACCCTCCTGGCTTCTCGTTCCTCGTGCCCAAACGCGGCCATTGCTCGACGAACGTGATCCGCGTCTGCCGCAAAGTACACCTCGTCTCCCGCATTAATAAATTCGTCTCCACTTGGCGTTAAAATTAACTGATCTCGTAGAATCCCGAGCACTCTTATACTTAAACCAGAAAACAGCTCCGTAAGTTGCCTTAGTGGCGTATCAACGATCGGGCAAGAATTATCAGTTAAAACACTAATTACGCGCACCCTGTCATCAGCAAAGGGCATCATGTCGCTAGCACCTGGGACATCAAGTCTTCGACTAATTGCCCGTGCCACTTCGATTTCCGGGGATATAGTCACGTCGATAGGAAGATTATCTCTAGCAAACAGATTTGCCCACATGGCCTGCAAATAGTTTTGATTACGAACGCGCGCTATCTTGGTCGGCACCTCAAAAAGCGAGTGGGCCACCTGGCACGCTATCATATTAACTTCGTCTGTATGGGTAACAGCTATGATCATATCAGCACTAGAAGCGTCCGCAGCTTCTAACATATCGGGGTGAGAAGCATGCCCAACCATTCCTTGAACATCTAGCAACTCGTTAACCCGCCGAACAAGATCAGTAGATTGATCTATAACTATAACGTCGTTTCGCTCACGAGCCAGTTGCCTAGCGATATTAAAACCAACTTGGCCAGCACCACAGATTATAACTTTCATAATTAAAATCAGTCCCAGCTGCGGGTTAAACCTTACGTATTGATAACTACTTGTTTATCAGCATTCGTGACACCTAGTGACTTTAGCTTGCGGTGAAGTGCAGACCTCTCCATCCCTACAAAGGATGCAGTACGTGAAATATTTCCACCAAAGCGCGCAATCTGAGCTAGCAAATACTCCCTTTCAAATTGTTCTCGTGCCTGGCGTAAAGGCATAGCCATTATTGCATCATCTCCGTTAGGTCGGAAGGCAGCAAAAGTAGGCGCGCCCAAGTCTGTCGGTAACATATCACAACCGATTATGGATTCTTCATCGCCAGGAACCATTATAAGCAAGCGTTCAACTGCATTGCGCAGTTCCCGCACGTTACCTGGCCATTCACTCGCTTGTAGGGACGCCATTGCGTCTTCCGAAATTCTCCTCGTAGACATTCCTGTAATAACAGCAATTTGACACATAAAGTATTCAATCAGGTCAGGTATATCCTCACGCCTTTCCTTCAATGCAGGAACACGTATAGGAACAACGTTTAATCTGTGATAGAGGTCCTCACGCAATCGTCCAGATCCAATTTCTGATTTAAGGTGTCGACTAGAACCAGTTACAACGCGGACATCAACCTCTATCCTTTTCACGCCATTCACCCGAGTAAACTCTTGGTCCGTAAGAACACGCAATATTTTAGCCTGCGTTTCCTTTGGCATATCCGCAACTTCATCGAGAAAAAGGGTTCCGCCATGAGCTCTCTCAAAAGTACCAATTTTATGGGAAGCGCCAACTTCTTCGACACCAAAAAGCTCAACTTCCATACGCTCTGGAGCCATTGATGCCGCATTAACTGCAACAAAAGGCCCTTGGGCACGTTTTGACTGCGCATGAATAACTCGCGCTGCAACTTCTTTACCACAGCCTGGAGGGCCCGTGATCAACACACGACTTGACGTTGGAGCCACTTTGTCGATGGCTAGTCTAAGGGCGACCATGACTGGTGATTTTCCAATCAATTTTACATCATCGCCTGTTCTCTGTTTTAGGTCCATATAATCTCTGCGTAGCCGCGCAGCATCAATGGCCCTTTGAACAACTACTAGAAGCCGATCAGCTTCAAATGGTTTTTCAATAAAGTCATATGCCCCCCGTTTTATGGCAGAGACCGCGGTCTCTATGTTGCCATGTCCACTAATCATAACAACTGGAAGATTGGGGTATTCCTGAAGAATAACCTCAATTAAACCCAAGCCGTCTAAAGCACTTCCGTCGAGCCAGATATCAAGAATTATAAGAGCTGGACAACGATGTTTTATTTCAGCCAGTGCTTCCTCGCTATTTCGAGCCAAACGTGTCTCGTAACCCTCATCAACTAGAATTCCGGATACAAGCTCACGTATATCCTCCTCGTCATCGATTATTAGAATTTCATGAGCCACAGTTAATTACCTAGCATTGCCATTTATTTCTATACATGTACTTTCGGGTCAACCGTCAGAAGTGTCCACAGTGTTTTTGGGAAACGAAAGACACACAATAGCCCCCTCCTCTTCTCTATCTCCAAGCGTTAAACGTGCCCCATGGTCTTCTGCAATCTTTTTCACAATAGCTAATCCAAGACCGGCGCCTTTAGGTCTTGTGCTTACATAGGGTTCCAATAAACGATCTCTCTCTGCCACAGGCAAGCCACGCCCATTGTCTAAAACCTGAAGTTCAACGGTAGTTTCAAATTGCCTAACTCGCACTTCAATGCAGCCCTTAATCAACTCTCCCGTTTTAGGTTCCTCTCGAGCCTCAATCGACTGGATAGCGTTCTGTAACAAATTAGTCATTACTTGACCAATCTGGCGCTCATCACAACGTAACCAAATAGGTTTTTGAGGTAGATCACCAAGAAAGTTGATCTCAGGATGCGCTTCACGCTGAAGAAAAAGAGATTGTCGCACGAGCTCAGTCACGTTCTCTCTCTTGATAACTGGTGACGGCATTCGAGCAAAGGCAGAGAATTCGTCCACCATTCGGCCTATGGCCACTACCTGCCGGATTATCGTATCTGTACATCGGGCAAAGACATCTGGCTCAGTTTGAATTTCATCCCCATAACGTCGCTTAAGCCGTTCTGCTGAAAGTCGGATTGGTGTAAGAGGATTTTTGATTTCATGAGCAACACGTCTGGCCACATCAGCCCAAGCAGCGGTCCGTTGTGCTGTCACAAGTTCAGTGACATCATCAAAAGTAATAATAAAACCTACAATATTGGAGTTAGCTAATTCTACTGTCACGCGCACGAGTAGCCTCCGAGATTCACCAAGTCGTTCAATACTTAGTTCATCCTGCACAAGACGTCTAGGACGCCTCTGGGCAGAGTCCAGCAATGAGGCCATCTCAGGCATTAATGCGCTTACAGGGCGACCAATTAAGCCATCAACATCAACACCAAGAAGCACGCTAGCAGTTCGATTAGGCAAGTTAATGTTGCGATTAGAGTCTACACCAATAACTCCAGCCGAGACTCCTTCCAGCACGGCAGAAGTGAAACGTTGTCGATCTTCCAGTTCTCGGTTAGCTACTACCAATTCTTGACGTTGATTCTCAAGCTGACTAGTCATGCGATTAAAGGCACGACTCAAACTGCTAATTTCATTCTCATCACTACTTTCCAGCACTCGCACTGTTAAATCACCTTCACTAACCTTTTCTGCAGCGCCAATTAACGCACCAATTGGTCGAAACATCCGTGTAGCAAAGGTAAGCCCCAGCCAGACCGCAACAAGTAACAACAATACGGCTACGACTATAAAAACGATGGCAAAAGTTATCTCTAAAACAGACCTCTCGCCCTCTAAACTCTCATACGCTGCGACAGCTCTCTTAGTCTGTTCAACGTGCAGAAGGACTTGAGGCTCAACAAAGCGACTAACGTAAAGATAGCTATCAATGAAACGGTCAAGGCGAATTAGAGCTCGTATGCGGTCCTCATTCCTACTTTGTAGAAATACAATTTGTCCTTGTTTAGCCTTGCCGAGAGCCTTTGTGCCAACAGCATCCGAATCGAGTCCTAGGCTGAGTGGTGTTCGTGCAACAATCTCTCCATCACCTCGAAAGATAATTGCCTCAGACAAAGACCTAACCCTTGCTTGGGCCGTTACCACTTGACTTAATACATAGGGATTACTAGCAAGCCTTGGAGCTTGCCTATTCAGATCTGTAGCCATTGCAAGTACGTCACCCTGGATAACTTTACGATGCTCGTTTGTGTAAGCTACTGCAACGGCCAAGGACTCCTGTAATGCTGTCCTCACTCGCTCACTGAACCAGCTTTGCACACCTAAGTTAAAGAATAATGCGGAAAATACGGCAACGATTATTGCTGGCGCAACAGCTACTATGCTGAACCAAGCAACAAGTTGTATATGCAACTTTGATCCAGCAGAACCACGCCTCCTTTCAGCCCAAAGGCGCACCAGCCGTCGCGCAATAAGAGCTCCCAGACAAAGCAACAATACCAAATCAACCAGCAAAATAATGACAATAGTGCGGGGCTCTGGTCCATAAGGCGGGTTTCCAGTTAAAAGAGCATAGGTTGTGACACCTGCAACGAGTGCTGCCAACGCTAGGCCAATAGCCACTTTTCGCGCCATACCAACACGTCGAGCCCAGTCCCGTAACTGCATTAAACGATCAATTGTCGCAGTGTGTGGAGTATCGCTTACCACGGAAGCAGCATCCTTACGGTGACCCAGCGTACGAGTTGGCACCATATTAGCAAATTGTTGCTGCGTTGCACTAATAGTGGAGTCACAATTCAGCGGCGAAGGCGAAAAGTGGTAATGTCCATTTCACGAATCTTCTTCCGCAAAGTATTGCGGTTAATCCCCAAAAGGCGAGCAGTCTTTTGCTGATTACCCCCAGTCGCCGATAAACTCAGCGTAATCAAAGGTCGCTCAATCTCCCGCAAAACTCTTGTATGCAGTCCATCAGGGGGCAGAGCACTTCCATGTAAAGAAAAGTAGCGACTAAGATGATGCTCGACGGCTTCTGATAGACTATGAGGCGGTTTTGGTTCTGCATGATCCTTAGCACTGCACGTTAGTTGGATCTTTATAGTTTCACCTTGTACGGTACTGTTAGGGTAAAAAGTTGAGCAGCGATCAATAATAGTAATCAGTTCATCTACATTACCCGGCCATTCGTAGCTTCTAAGTATTTCCATAGCGCTTTGGTCAAACCTCACTGACGGGCGCTTTTCGCTTAGAGAAAATTTAGCAAAAAAGTCAATCAAGCTATCAAGGTCAGAAATATGATCACGTAAAGATGGCACGTACACAGGAAGGGAACAGACCCGATTAAACAGGTCTTCCCTGAAACTTCCACTATCAACACTCCTTCGAAGATTATGATTAGTGGAAACAATAATACGAGGTTTTACTTTAATGCGCCGTGCCCCAGCATCACCGTTAAGAACACGAAGGAACCTTTCTTGCGCATGAAGTGGCAAATTTGAAATACCATTAAGGTACAAAGTGCCTCCTCTTGCCTGAAAGAACCTCCCCTCACTGCTGAGATGGGGTAATAACGTTGATTCTGCCTTGTGACCAAAAAGTGTGGCATCGATTAATCTCTGCGGAATATCAGCGATGTCCACCACTACAAAAGGACGTGACGCTCTTCCACTTTGTTGGTGCAACATACGAGCAACAAGCTCTTTTCCAGTTCCTGGTTCGCCAACAAGCACAACGGCAAACGACCTGCGGCTTAGCTCCTTAATCTGCTGCCGCAACGCTTGCATTGGCGCTGACCGACCAACCAATGACTGCTGACAGCCCGAAGCCTCATTGCCGAATTGGTTATTGCCAGTTGGGTTTTTACTCATGATCCATAGCTATTTCCGCCTACACCAAAAAGAACGCACGAATCTTTGCGCGAACTAGATCTGGTTCACAAAGGTTATTGATATCTCTTCTAAATTCCGTCGCATTCGGCATATTCCGAGAATACCATGCCAAATGTTTCCGGGCGCTACGTACCCCGATATCCTTGCCGTATAGGCATAGCAAACCTTCATAGTGTTCCTCAATAATGGCTGCCTTCTCACACGGTTTTGGATCTGGCAAACGAACGCCTGTGCGAAGATAGTGCGCGACTTGATTTATGAACCAAGGGCGGCCACATGCTCCACGCCCAATCATAACTCCATCCGCGTGTGATGCAGAGAGACTCTCTTCTGCATCTTCGAACGTAGTGATATCGCCGTTCACTATAACGGGTATTTTCACAGAATGTTTTACTCTTCGAACAAAGTTCCAGTCTGATTTTCCCTTATACATCTGGCATCTAGTTCTACCATGGATGGACACCATGCGAACTCCGCATCCTTCGGCTATTGCAGCCAAACGGGGAGCGTTCCGATTTTCATCGCTCCAACCAGTCCTCATTTTTAGTGTTACTGGCACTTTTACCGCTTTTACGGTTGCTTCGATAAGATTCGCTGCCAAAGTTTCATCACGCATAAGCGCTGATCCAGCGTATCCGTTGACAACCTTTTTGGCAGGACAGCCCATATTGATGTCAATAATAGATGCTCCAAAATCTTCCACCAAACGAGCTGCTTCAGCCATTACCTTAGGTTCACGACCTGCTAGCTGTACCGCCGACGGAAAAGCCTCCGGATCAGTTAGACATTGCTTCATCGCGTGACGGGTCTTACGTATCATCGCTTGGCTCGCAATCATCTCGGATACCACAAGGGGGGCACGAAGGTTTTTCACGATCCGACGGAATGCCTTATCCGTAATACCGCTCAGTGGAGCGAGAATTACCGGATCAGTAAGTTTTATAGGTCCGATTGCTATGGTCATCAAAGTATTGTTTAAGAAGCGGTAGATGCTAGCTCTATAGTATTCCGTGAGGTAATACCAGTGCATATTCTGCTACTAAACTATGACTGACAATAATGTGATAAAGCTCTGGGCCCTAATTGTAGCTGCTGGACGGGGTAAAAGATTCGGCGGTGGTATTCCTAAACAATATTTCCCGTTGGCCGGAAAGCCAATTCTTCGATACAGCGTTGAGACACTATCATCTCATCCTGCTGTGGATAATGTGTCAGTAGTGATTAACGCCGAGGATCAGCCACTATACATGAAGGCAATCGAAGGATTAATGGTGACCCCCTCTATCATTGGAGATTCAGAACGCCAAGGTTCTGTGTATAATGGCCTCGAAACGATCGCAAGCCGCACCACGCCCGATCACAGACCAGACTTTGTGCTAATTCATGATGCAGCTCGCCCTTTTGTTTCGAACGAACTTATCGATCGTCTGGTAGAAGAACTGGTAGCAGGCCAGGGTGTAATACCAGTTCTACCTGTTACTGATTCTCTTAAATTTAGTAAAGATGACCGTAAATTCGAAACGGTCTCTCGATCAAATCTCTGGCGATCACAAACACCTCAAATATTCTCCTTTTCTGAGATATTGACCGCTCATCAACGTTTTTCCGATTCGGCTATGACCGATGATTACGCTGTAGCTGAGGCCGCAGAAATGATGCTCGGCACGATTCGTGGAGACGAGCTGAACATTAAGGTTACTACTTCTGAGGACTTGGGTACCGCAGAGAGGATTTTAGGAATTACCGGGCACCAAGAGTCTGTCAGCGAAACGGTCGTGGGAACTGGTTTTGATGCACACCGCTTTGGACCTGGAACAGATATTACATTGTGCGGCATCACTATTCCCTTCAAGCAGGGCCTTGTCGGACATTCTGACGCTGATGTAGGTCTACACGCATTAACGGATGCTATCCTTGGTGCCCTGGCAGAGGGGGATATTGGCGAACACTTTGCATCGAGTGATTCGCGGTGGAAAAACATGGCATCGGAGCGATTCCTGTTTTTTGCCAAAGAACTCGTGCACAAACGTGGGGCTAGAATAGGTAACGTAGATGTTACACTGATCTGCGAAAGCCCAAAGCTAGCCCTCTATCGTAGTGCAATGACTGAAAAGATAGCGGAAACTTTAGAGTTACGTAACGATCGGGTGAGCGTTAAAGCAACAACAACTGATCGCCTGGGTTTTACCGGTCGAAGTGAAGGCATCGCGGCTCAAGCAATTGTCACACTCTACCTACCCACGAGTGGAGATATTTCATTTGACTGACCGACAAAGTTCACAGCTTTCTTTTTGGCACCCAGCAAGCATAATTGGAACCTGGTTTGGCGTCGGATTATTGCCGTACGCGCCGGGCACGTGGGGTTCCCTCGCCGCATTACCTTTTGGATGGGCAATATCAACAGCTCTTGGTCAGTGGAATCTCGTAATTGCAGCAGGATTGCTTTTTGGGATAGGCATCTGGGCGTCCAAAGTGTGTGCTCTTTACGATCACAACAAGGACCCAAAGAAAGTTGTAGTGGACGAAGTTGTAGGTCAGTGGCTTGTGATATCGACAGTACCACCTGATCTGGTATTATTTTTGATCGGTTTTTTTCTCTTTCGTTTCTTTGACATTGTCAAAACGTGGCCCGCCAATGCAATTGATCGCCACCTTAAGGGAGGCCTAGGAATAATGTTGGATGATGTAATTGCCGCTATCTATTCTGCGTTTATTCTGTGGCTCATTTCACTGACAGTGGTATAGGTGAAATGTTTCCAACCCAATTACTGACTAACGTATCCGATGCACTATCCCGATGTAGAGATTCGCAAATCACGATCGTTACGGCAGAGTCATGTACAGGGGGGCTTATTTCTAGTTGCCTAACAGAGATATCGGGAGCTTCGCACGTTTTTATTCAGGGATACGTAGTCTATTCCAACGAAGCGAAAACCGAAGTTTTAGGCGTTTCCAATTATCTTATAGAGCGATATGGCGCGGTGAGTGAGCAAGTGGCTCGCGCAATGGCAGAGGGGGCTCTTTTGCAATCTCCAGCTAGCCTCTCAATCTCCTGCACGGGAATCGCTGGCCCTAATAGCGATTCGAGCACGAAACCAATTGGCCGCGTACACCTCTGTTGCGCACTTAGAAATGGAGAAAGTCAGCATCTTAAGTCTGATTATGGAAATATTGGAAGATCTGAGATCAGGCTGGCTGCCGTAGCTGACGCCATGCGTCTAATTACCACCGCTGCCGATTCGTTGTAGATTAAGCATATATTTCCTGGGCACGATTTTCGAAGGAATCAACCATGCGATGCACGGCATCTTTAAATACAACACCGATCATTCTCTGTAAGAGCAATGATCGAAATTCAAAATCAACATAGAAATCGATCAGGCACTGGTCATTATCAGCGGGGATAAATTCCCACCTATTGTTCAAGTATCGCATAGGGCCTTTTGTATATTTTACCTCGATCAACCGAGGATGGTCTAGAGCAACTTCCGAGGTAAAACTTTCACTAAATACCTTGAATCCTATCACCAAGTCGGCAGTTATCATTTCATCGTTGCGTTGATGAATGTGACTTTCAATACACCAAGGCAAAAACTTTGGATAATCTTCAACTGCCGCAACAAGATCAAACATCTGTTTTGGTGTATATGGTAATAGACGTTTCTCCTCATGGATTGGCATATTGAGACGTTAGTCTAGTGAGCCTTAAAGTGGGCAGCACGGTTTGCTTTCAGACGCTCAAAATCGGATCCTGCATGATATGATGACCGAGTCAGTGGCGTGGCGGACACCATCAGAAACCCCTTGCCACGGGCCGCCGCCCCATAAAGAGCAAACTCATCCGGTTCAATATAACGATCAACAACACGGTGATTTGGTGTAGGTTGGAGGTATTGGCCCATTGTAACAAAGTCCACATCAGCCGCTCGAAGATCATCCAATACTTGATGTACCTCATTTCGAGATTCTCCCAGCCCCACCATAATACCAGATTTTGTGAAAATCTGTGGCTCCATCTCTTTAACTGAAGATAGCAATTTAAGGGAATGAAAGTAGCGAGCACCAGGACGAACTTCTGCATATAGTCTCGGTACCGTCTCAAGATTGTGATTGTAAACATCGGGCTTAGCTTCGACTATGGCCTCAACCGCACCTGGCTTTCTCAAAAAATCGGGAGTGAGAACTTCAATGCTTGCACTAGATTTATTCCGTATTGCATTGATAACACGAACAAATTGTTGAGCTCCACCATCTTCTAAATCGTCTCGGTCAACGGACGTTATAACTACGTGTTTGAGCCCAAGTTCCCGTACAGAATCTGCAACGTTCTGTGGTTCCTGCAAATTAATAGGTTGCGGCAAACCTGTTTTTACATTGCAAAAAGTACATGCACGAGTACATGTATCTCCCAAAATCATTACCGTTGCATGACCATCCGCCCAACATTCACCGATATTGGGGCAACTCGCCTCCTCACACACTGTGTTTAGGTTTAACCTCCTCATCAATCCACGTGTTTTATTGTACGCAGTCGAGGTTGGTGCTTTGACACGGATCCACGGCGGCTTCCTTCGTGGTGCCCTCGTATTGCGGGAGGATAATTCTCTATTATCTGGCATCAACCTATATATGTATGGCGCGAGAGTACGCGTTGAGCACTGACTCGTGCATGGCCTCTGAAATGGTCGGATGAGGAAATACAGTCCTAATAAGGTCCAATTCTGTTGTTTCTAATTCTTTAGCAAGCCCATACCCATATATCAATTCCGTAACCTCGGCCCCTATCATATGTGCACCCAACAATTCGCCAGTGGTGGTGTCAAATATGGTCTTAACTAACCCATCGCCTTCTCCTTGCGCAAGAGCTTTACCATTCGCTGCAAGTGGAAATCTCCCAACATTAACTTTATAACCATTTTGGCGAGCTGCCTCCTCTGTAAGCCCCACACTTGCCACTTGCGGTGAACTATAAATACACGATGGAATATTGTATTGATTGATTGGTATCAAATTCTCAACCCCAGCCATACGCTCAACACAAATCACCGCTTCATGCATGGCTTTATGGGCCAGCCAAGGAGGTCCTACCAGGTCACCTATCGCATACAGATTACCAACGCCTGTGTGTAGCCATTGGTCAACTACTACATGGCCTTTATCAATTTGGACGCCGTTTTCTTCTAATCCAATTCCTTGTGTGTTGCCAGAGATGCCAATTGCGACGATTGCACGACTAGCCGATATTATTTCAGACGACCTTCCATCAAGACTCTCAAGCTTCACAGTCACGAGGCCGTCTTCGCATTTGATGCCATTCACACTGCACCCCGTACGGATAGATACACCCTGTTCTTCAAAGGTTTTACGGGCAAATCTGGATATCTCTTCATCCTCAGAAGGAAGTATATAATCAAGTTTTTCAACCATTGTTACGTTAGTCCCAAAAGCATTGTAAAAACTTGCAAACTCTACCCCTATCGCCCCAGACCCAATGACAATTAAAGACTCTGGCAGAACTTCCGGGACCATAGCCTCCTTGTATGTCCAGACGTACTCGTCATCAACATCGGTACCCGGTAACTCCATAGCGTGCGCGCCCGTAGCAAATATGATATTATTCGGTGTGATCCTTTTACTGTCCTGATTATCCCCTTTGACAATTAGCGAATCTGATCCATCAAGCCTCGCTTCCCCCTTAATCACCGTCACCTTGTGCTTTTTCATCAAGTGACTAATTCCGTCGGACAAACCACTAGCTATTTTTCGGCTGCGCGCCACAATCTTTGGAAGATCAAAGTGGAGCTCCTTGGCCGAAAATCCAAATTCATCAATGCGGCCTAAAAGCCTCTGTATATTAGCGGCGTGTAAAAGTGATTTTGTTGGGATGCACCCCCAGTTGAGACAAATCCCACCCAAACTGTCACGTTCGATTAAAGCAGTATTAAAACCAAGCTGAGACGCCCGGATCGCTGCAACATATCCACCCGGGCCTCCCCCTACTACTACTACATCGAAATTGTGGTTTCCCATAGTTACAGCAACATGGTCAGTGGATCTTCTACCAACGATCTAAACGCACCTAGCAGTTTAGCGCCTGTGGTACCATCAACGACGCGATGATCCGCTGACAGCGTAACATTAATTGTCGTAGCTATAGCTAGCGCACCATCCTTAACGATAGCTCGTTGTTCACCTGAACCTACAGCCAATATTGCACTCTGCGGTGGATTAATGATTGCTACAAATTCTCGAACACCGTGCATACCAAGATTGGAAATTGTTAAAGTGCCACCTTGATATTCATTAGGCATCAACTTCCCTTCTCGACCTCGCCCTGCCATGTCACGAACTTCAGCCGAGATTCTCGATAGGCCCTTCTTGTTAGCATCTCTTACTATCGGCGTAATCAATCCTTCTTCAAGAGAAACAGCAACAGCAATATCTATATTATCGTAACGAACAATACTTTGTTCGTTCCACGTACAGTTAGCTTCCGGAACCTCCTGCAATGCCAATGCAGCAGCCTTAACCACAAAATCATTGATCGTTAGGTCATGTTCGGTACGTCTAGCATTAAGCTTTTTCCGATAGCTCAATAGTTGGTCAATTTCACACTCCACAGTCATGTAGAAGTGCGGTATAGATTGTTTCGACTCAGTCAGTCTCTTTGCGATGACTTTGCGCATATTAGAAAGACGAATTTCCTTCACACCGTCCGCATCATGGCGTGGCTTGTCTGTGTGGGAATCTTCAATCCTATCGGCAGTTTGCACACTCATCTGTGCTTGGATTGCCTCAATATCAACTTTTACAATCCGCCCACCCGGACCGCTACCCTCTATTGACTTAAGATCGATATTTGTCTGTTCAGCCATGCGCCTTGCTAGAGGGCTGGCCATGACTCTCTCTCCTATACGGTCCGTTTCGCTGTCAATAAGCGGCTGGCTGGAAGTGGGAGGACTGCTTTGGACTGTATTTGATGACGCTTGGTCCGTAAGTTCATCTGCAATATCCTTGGTGTCTACATCAGTCCATTCTCCCTGAGAATCACTTTGATCAGATGTCACCTTACCTTTAGAGGAACCATCATCAACATTATTCAAGTCGCTAGAGTCTTCACCATCAAGCAACATCACCCCAATTATTGTGTTAACCTCAACATTTTCGGTTCCGTCAGGCACTAAGATCCTTCCCAAAACTCCATCACATACAGCTTCCACCTCCATCATGGCCTTATCGGTCTCTATCTCAGCAATGGGGTCTCCTGCGTTGACTGAATCGCCTTCTGCCTTTAACCAACGCGCCAAATTTCCCTCCGTCATTGTTGGTGACAATGCAGGCATGGTGATAGATGTTGGCATTACTGTCCTTCTCCTTAATCTGGCACGTCTAATTAAAGTAGCAAGTGGACTTTACAGCCTCTACAATATCTTCAGATTGCGGTTGGGCCATACGCTCTAGATCTTCAGCATATGGCATTGGTACATCTTTTCCATTAACGCGCGCCACTGGAGCATCCAAATCATCAAATGCTCTCTCCATAACAATCGCACATATTTCGGAAGCAATACTGCATACTGGCCAGCACTCATCGACTGCTACGAGGCGATGGGTTCTTGATACGGATTCGACTATGGCCTCCACGTCCAAGGGACGTAGACTTCTCAGATCGATAACCTCCGCTTCAATCCCTTGATTTGAAAGTTTATGAGCTGCCTCCAACGCGCGCGCCACAGTAATTGAATATGCAACAATGGTGACATCTTTACCTGTTCGAACTACGTTTGCTTTTCCAAGTTGCACTGTCCAGTCCTCGGCATTTGGAACGTCAAAGGTGTGACCATACAGAATCTCATTCTCAAGAAACATCACGGGATTGGGATCCCTTACTGCTGATTTCAATAATCCCTTAGCGTCTGCTGCCGTGTATGGCGCAACGACCTTTAAACCAGGAACATGGGCATACCAAGATGCAAAATTTTGTGAATGCTGAGCTGCAACACGCGAAGCTGAACCGTTGGGCCCTCGAAATACAATAGGGACTGACATTTGACCTCCAGACATGTAAAGAGTCTTAGCCGCAGAATTTACAATTTGGTCAATCGCTTGCATTGCAAAATTAAATGTCATGAATTCAACAATTGGTTTCAACCCTTGATACGCTGCACCAATACCAATACCCGTAAACGCATGTTCAGTTATTGGTGTATCTATTACCCGCCCTTTCCCAAATTCGTCCAGAAGCCCCTGACTTACTTTGTACGCTCCCTGATACTCAGCAACTTCCTCTCCCATAAGAAACACATCAGGATCGAGACGCATCTCTTCCGCAATAGCGTCGCGGAGTGCCTCACGAACCGTCATCTTAGTCACATCTGTACTAAATGAGTTACCCATTTACATTGCCTGAAGAATCACTCTAAAGGTGGCGCTCATAGTAGACTCTAGTCGGAAAGATAAACATCTCTAAAGAGTTCGCTGCGACCTGGAGTATCACTATTCTGTGCAACTTTAGCTGCCTCGGAAATCACTAATTTAACCTCCTTATCAATAGACAAGAGCTCATCTTCATCTGCCATGCTCCTTTTGAGCAAGACTTCACGAATATTGTCTATCGGGTCATGGCCAGCTCTGACATCATCGACTTCTTGACGTGAGCGATATTTTGCTGGATCTGACATCGAATGGCCTCGGTAACGGTATGTCATCATCTCAAGAATAAACGGTCCTTTACCCTCTCGAATCCGTTTAAGTGCTTCTGCGCCTGCCTTCTTGACGGCAAGAACGTCCATTCCATTTACTTGTTCGCCAAGTATGCCAAAACTTACACCGCGTTTTGATAATCGCGTCTGGGCGCTTGAGCGTTTCAAAGATGTCCCCATAGCGTATTGGTTATTCTCTATAACGTATAGTGCTGGCAATTGCCAAAGCGCAGCCATATTGAATGCTTCGTACACCTGCCCTTGATTTGCCGCGCCATCTCCAAAATAGATAAGTGCTACGGCGTCACTCTTTCGGTACTTCAATGAAAATGCAAGACCAGTCCCTAACGGAACATTAGCTCCCACTATGCCGTGACCACCAAAGAAATTACTCTCTTTGCTGAACATGTGCATGGAACCACCTTTTCCTTTGGAGTATCCATTTACTCGTCCAGTTAATTCCGCCATTACCCGACCAGGTTCCATACCACACACCAACATGTGCGCATGGTCCCTATAGGTGGTAATAACACAGTCGTTCGATCCGGCAGCAGCCTGAAGGCCAACTACCACTGCCTCCTGTCCAATGTAAAGATGGCAAAAGCCCCCGATCAAACCCATTCCATACAATTGGCCCGCCTTTTCTTCAAAACGGCGAATTAGTAGCATCTGACGGTAATATTTTAGTAGCTCCAATGGCTTGCGATCGGCCGCTTTGTTGAGTTTTTTCTTTCGAGACCTCCGTCGTTTATAGGAAGCTGCATCTGACATAACGTACTAACCCTAAAGTCAGTTCCCTGACAATCTTTGATAGGATAACCCTGAACCTTACAACTGGCGAGGCCCAATACATGGCCCGAGTGTTAGCGCCATGTTAGACAGTTACAATCCTCGCTTAATAGACTGCTATTTTTCACAAGACTCTACGGTCGACAAACCATATCAAGTAAATACAATTATCAATTATCAATTATCAATGATAACTATGTCACGAGGATGCGCCAGATTAAGCAAAATACGAACACGCTCCTCTAAAAGATCCACATCGAGGCTATCAGCCCTCAAGAGGCTCACTTGATGGGACAGATACGTTCGTTCATCCTGCGCGGTCTGAAGACGGGATTTGGTTTCATGCACCTCGCTAGTTAGGCGCATCCAAGCCAAAAGCCCACGGTCACCCTGCACGACATGGTAACCAAGATATGCTGCCGTACACACCCAAAGGAGGGTCATTAGCACATAGCGAGGTCTCCAACGCGTATCTACGGATTGTCTCATACAGGTTATCGAATCATGTATTGTTGGAGTCCGTCAAGCTCTCTATAGGTCAAATTGTCCATTGTACCTTGCATTACTGCCAAGCTCCTCTTCCAGCCGAAGCAATTGATTGTACTTAGCTAAACGTTCAGAACCTCCAAGACCGCCAGTCTTGATTTGCCCACAATTTGTGGCAATTGCGATGTCCGCAATCGTAACATCTTCAGTCTCACCAGATCGATGTGACATGATGGTACGATAACCACAGCCGTGCGCCTGGTGCGTTGCGGAAAGTGCTTCGCTGAGTGTTCCAATCTGGTTAAGCTTTACAAGCAGGGCATTTGCGGCTCTGTGTTTGACCCCCAATTCCAGACGCTTACTATTGGTAGCGAACAAGTCGTCCCCTACCAATTGGACGGTGGAACCTATGGCCTGAGTCAATTCCTTCCAGCCTTCCCAGTCATCCTCATCCATGCCGTCCTCTATTGAGACTATTGGGTAGAGTTTAACTAAATCTTTGTACCATGTTATGAGCTCACTACTGGAAAAGGTCCGCTGTTCACCCCTAAAATGGTATGTACCTGAGTCAAATAGCTCGCTAGCCGCCATGTCAATGGCAAGAGCCACTTCCTTTCCTGGTTGAAAACCGGCCGACTCTATAGCACGCAAAAGAAAATCGAGCGCTTCGGAAATATTATCAATCTCCGGAGCGTACCCTCCCTCATCACCTGTATTAGTGCTTAGCCCTTTTTCTGAGAGCCGTTCACCAAGCGCGCTCTTTACACAAAAACCAAAGTGCATAGATTCGGCAAAAGTTCGAGCTCCTACAGGAACAATCATGAGTTCTTGAACATCAAGTTTGTTATCTGCATGAACCCCCCCGTTAAGTAGATTCATCATAGGTACAGGCAAAACATTCGCATGAATGCCACCAACATATCTATACAGCGGCACTCCTAATGCTGCAGATGCAGCCTTCGCCGTGGCCAAGCTCACACCCAAAAGAGAATTAGCGCCTAACCTTGATTTGTCGTCAGTGCTGTCTAAAGAGATCATAGTTCTATCAACAGAAAGTTGATCAGTTGCATCGAGTCCAGAGAGCGCATCAAATATCTCCCCGTTGATTATTTCAACTGCTTTAGACACACCCCTACCTTGGTATCTCTTTCCACCATCACGGAGTTCTACTGCTTCATGTGAGCCCTTTGATGCACCGGCTGGCACAGCAGCTCTTCCCTTATAACCTCCGTTAAGAGTTACTTCTACCTCAACGGTCGGATTGCCCCGACTATCGAGTATCTCTCGGCCGACAATGTCGATTATGGCAGGCATGAGGCTCCCCTTGTGACCCAGTATTTTTTCGAAACTTCGTCAATATTGATCAGAGATTTCAGCAGGTCCCTCATCATTGAAAGAGGAAGCATATTGGGACCATCGGATGGTGCAGCATCAGGATCCTGATGAGTCTCTATAAACAGTGCCGCCACACCAACAGCAACAGCAGCACGCGCCAGTACTGGGATAAAACGCCTCTCCCCCCCACTTCTCCCACCTTGGCCGCCCGGTTGTTGTACTGAATGTGTGGCATCAAAAACTACTGGACATCCAGTCTCAGCTGCCATGATGTCAAGGGAACGCATATCGCTAACGAGCGTGTTATAGCCAAAACTCGCGCCACGTTCACAGATCAGCACATTTGAATTGCCTGCATCATCAAGTTTAGATACTACGTTTTTCATGTCCCATGGGGCCAAGAATTGGCCTTTTTTTACATTAATTGGCTTACCTGTAGCCGCAGCCGCCATCAATAAATCTGTTTGGCGACAAAGAAAAGCTGGTATCTGCAATACATCTACTGCGTTCGATACTATTTCGCACTGAGCTGGCTCGTGAACGTCTGTTATCACTGGGCAAGCGACCTCTCTTCTTATGTCTGCAAAGATCTCCAGCGCCTTATCAAGGCCAACGCCACGCGGGCTGTTCCAACTCGTTCGATTCGCCTTATCAAATGATGTTTTATAGAGAAAACCAATCTCAAGAGAGCTGCAGATCTCCGATAAACCGAGTGCCATTTCCATTGCATGCGAACGACTTTCCATGGCACATGGGCCTGCTATAAGTATCAAAGGCCTGTCATTTCCAAACTTCAGTGAGCCTACTGGTACATGCCTGTTTTCTTCCACCTTTACACCAACCTCGATTGTTTAACTGCTGCCTTAATAAAGGATGAAAACAATGGATGTGGTGAAAATGGCTTGGATCGCAACTCAGGGTGAAACTGTACTCCCATAAACCAGGGGTGTTCGGAAAGCTCAACAATTTCTGGCAACATGCCGTCCGGTGATATACCTGATATCAGTAGCCCTGACTTCTCTAGCTGATCCCGGTACCCAATGTTTACTTCATAGCGATGACGGTGGCGTTCAAATACCGTTTCTGAATCATATACGCGTCGCGCCATGGTATCATCGGCCACTATACATTCGTATGCCCCAAGCCTCATTGTTCCACCAAGGTTGCCCCCTTGCTCCCGAATCTCCAACTCTTGACCATGAAGCCACTCTGTCAACTCCCCAACAATTGGTTCGTTACACGGTCCAAACTCTGTTGAACCCGCTTCGGGCATGTCGCCCAAGTTTCGTGCCACTTCAATTACAGCGAGCTGCATACCAAAGCAAATTCCAAAATATGGAACATTATGTTGTCGGGCAAATGTCACTGCCGCAATCTTACCCTCAGAACCTCGCTCCCCAAAACCACCAGGAACCAATACGCCATTTACCCCAGCCAGATGTTGCAAGCGATCTTCGGATTCAAAAATCTCAGATTCAAACCACTGTAGGTGTACACGTACACGGTTTGCGATTCCACCGTGGGCCAGTGCTTCAGTGAGCGATTTATATGCGTCTTTAAGGCCTGTGTATTTGCCCACTATAGCAATCTTTACGTCACCTTCAGGTGATCTAATATTATTGACAATTTTCTCCCAGCGCTTTAGCTCAGGTTCGTTTGAATCTCTAATACCAAATGCCTCCAACACCTGTGTGTCGAAGCCCTCTTCATGATAACGCAAAGGAACCTCATATATTGTGTCTACGTCAATCGCTGGGATAACCGCTGAACGGCTCACATTACAGAACAGGGCTATTTTATTTTTTTCAAGTTCTGGAATCGGACGATCACAGCGACAAAGTACAATATCGGGTTGAATTCCAATACTTCTAAGCTCTTTGACCGAGTGTTGTGTGGGTTTTGTTTTAAGTTCGGCTGCAGAAGGAATATACGGAACCAGCGTTAGATGAATGAATATTGCATGATCACGTCCGACTCGATTTCCAAACTGCCGAATTGCTTCCAAAAAAGGCAGACCTTCAATGTCACCCACCGTGCCACCTATTTCACAAAGCACAAAGTCAGCATTGTCCGAATCTGCAGAGATTACATCGTTAATAGCATCGGTAAGATGTGGAATAACCTGCACTGTGCCCCCAAGAAAGTCGCCACGTCTCTCTTGAGCAATTAAGCTCTGATACAGCCGGCCGGCCGTTACGCTATCGCTGCGTCGCGACGGCACACCAGTGAATCGTTCATAATGCCCAAGATCAAGGTCAGTCTCAGCGCCGTCATCTGTAACGTAAACTTCCCCATGTTGATAAGGACTCATTGTGCCTGGGTCTACGTTTAGATAAGGATCAAACTTGCGAAGTCGCACCGAATAACCGCGCGCTTGCAAGAGCGCGCCAAGTGCCGCTGATGCCAAACCCTTGCCTAATGACGAAACCACACCGCCAGTAATAAACACAAACCGCGTCATGGACCGACAGCATACATCAAGGTGGGCTGCTGCCTCAACGCGAAATTAGCATTTGAGTGATTCTATTCTGATAGCGGTACTGATCGTTCAGCAGGTTCTGGAGACTTAACCATAGATTCGACCTCTAATTTCTCTGGCTCAGTCTCTATTACAGAGCTAGTGGACGGTGTTCCGCCGGCCATTATCGCAAGCGCTAAACTGGTCGCAATAAACAAACCAGCAAGAACAGCGGTGGTGCGCGTGAGTACGTCAGCTGCAGTGCGGCCACTCATCATATTTCCTGGACCGCCACCGCTTGGACCACCGATGCCCAATCCCCCACCTTCACTCTTTTGCAGAAGAACGACTATGACAAGAGTGAGAGCTAGTAAAAGATGAATGACTAAAAGAATAGTTTCCATAGTTCCACAAGCCAGTTACTAAATGGCCAATACCTAACACTCATATACCAACCTGATGGCTCTGTGCCAACAGAATACCTAATTCATTACCTAGCAACATTAATGCTTTGACGATGCAAATATTTCAACAATACGCCAGAAAGGTTCGGCGGACAGGCTGGCTCCACCTACTAGAGCACCATTTACGCTCTCAATATCAGCCAATGAAGGCGCCGTTTCAGGATTGACTGAACCGCCATAAAGTACGCGCACCGACCCCAAGTCATCATGTTGGTTGGTTTCTAAGCAACCACGTATATACCTATGCACATCTACAATTTCGGTTACCGTGGGAGTTTTCCCGCTACCAATAGCCCATACTGGCTCGTAGGCAACCACAGTATTATTTTTGTTGTAATCGGATGGCAGTGAATCAGCAAGCTGCCTCTTTACAGTATCGAGAGTATGACCCTTTTGACGCTCTTCAGCTGTTTCCCCTACACAAATTATTGGTATCAAGCCAACACTATGAGCTGCTTCTGCCTTGGCCTTAATTTGCGTATCTGTCTCGCCACACCCAATCCGCCGTTCGGAGTGACCTACTATAACGTATTCACATCCAGCATCCACCAACATCTCAGCGCTTATATCACCAGTGTAAGCCCCACTGCTTTCAGTATGACAGTCCTGCGCCCCAAGAAGAACCGAACTTTTAGTAAGGCTCTTTGAGATTTCTATAAGTAATGTAGCAGGTGGGCAGATAACAATGTCACATAATACGTTATTGCTACCAACCATCTCAGTAAGTGATGTAATCACACCACTAGCAGAATCACGCAAATGATTCATCTTCCAGTTGGCCACCACTAGTGGCGTGCTTATGGAACTCGAGACAAAAGATGCAGGTCTACTCACGTTATGCCATTTACCAGAAAGATAACGGTCTTACCAGCCACACATCTTTACTTGTAGTGATGGCACAACCCCCCCTATCATCATCTAATGCTTATTAATTTACGAAAATCGGCCGGCAGCTGGGTTGTAAAAGGCTTTCTCATATTATTAGCGGCAAGTTTTGCCGGCTGGGGAGTGAATGATATCTTCACGCCTGATCCCAACGCCGCTGTGATAAAAGTTGGTGAACGCGAAATATCCATAGGCGAATTTTATAACGCCTACCAACGAAACCACCAACAAGCATCCACCCGCCTATCTCGAACAATAACACCAGAAGAAGCCAAACGACTGGGGTTGGTTGACATTACAACAAACCAACTGGTTGATACGGCGCTGCTTGATGAGACCGGACGCACGATGAATCTCCTTGTATCGGACAGTGTGGTGGCTAAATCGATTCGCTCCAACCCCGCCTTTCAGAATACACATGGTTTATTTGATGCAAATATATACAATTTTGCGCTCCAAAACGCTGGGCTAACAACGGATGCGTACGAAGAACAGCACCGTATAGAGATAAGACGCCAACAAATTCTGACAAGCATCTCTGCAGGAGTAGGAGTGCCTCGAAGTCTCGTCGATACGTTTTACCAACGCCGCACCGAGCGTCGGATCGCTGAGACGGTGACAATTCCTCTGGTACCATCTGGCAGGATAGAAAAACCCAGTTCAACGACATTGGCTGGTCACTATGCTGACAACATTAAGAAGTTTTATGCCCCTGAGTACAGATCAGTAACATATATTACTTTGACGCCAGAGGATTTAATTAACGAGGTTAAAGTTAGTGAAATAGAGTTGCGCGAGGAATTTGAGCACCGATTCGAGGAACTGCATGAGCCCGAAACGCGAAAGATTAAACAAATGCTCTTTGCCCAAGTAGACATAGCAAATTCCGCGCTTAGACAACTCCAGAGCGGGAAGGAGTTCTCTCTTGTCGCACAAGAACTAATGGCTACCAATGCAGACTCACTATCCTTGGGCACACTCAAACGCATGGATTTGCCTCAAGAAGCTCGCGATATCGTTTTTGCCTTATTTGAAAACGATATCAGCCCCGTTATACAAACTGAATTCGGCTGGCATATATACCATCTCGTAAAAATTATTCCCGGTTATGAACCAGAGTTTGAAGATGTTCGGTCAGAAATTCTCGCAGAAGTTGCCTTAAGTAAGGCAGCAGATTCTCTATACGAAATTTCGAACACCATCGACGATGAATTAGCAGGAGGGGCATCACTTGCTGAAGCCGCAGCGCGAGTTGACCTTACGGCACATTACATTGATCTCATCGATAGAAACGGACTTAATCAGGAGGGTGAGCGGGTCCAAAACATACCAACAGACCCAGAGTTCCTCGATACTATTTTTACTTCCGTGGAAGGTATGGAGACCCCTATTACCGAATCTAACGAAGGTCTTACATATGTCCTTCGCGTCGAGCGAGTTATTCCAACAGAACCTTTTCCATTTGAGAAAATTGTAGAAATAGTTTCCAAAGACTGGTCGCGCGCTCAGAGGGAATCAGTTACGAAAAAGACAGCGGCTGAAATAGTAAGTATGGTCAAAGGAGGTCGAAACTTCACAGAATTAGCTAATGAACAAGGTCTAACATTAGTAACAAGCAAACCATTTTCTCGTTTCGGAGCCGAAGATGAGTTTATATCGCGTGAATTAGCTCAGCTTTTGTTTTCTCTCCCAATTGGTGAAATTGTCATAGCCCCTATGAGTGAAGGGAATGGTATAACTATTGCTCGCATCAGCGATGTTCTTTCGGTTTCGGTAGACAGAAAATCCAATGATTACCTAAATATCTACGATGCTTTAAAAGAAAGCATTGCAGATGATATTTGGCGCCAATATCGTACGTTTCTGATTACTAACCTTGGCGTTGAAATAGACCAGGAGACACTGGAAACATCATTCTAATCTTCTAAACGGGCTACCTTCGTGATGTCTCATATTCTAAAACATGTGTTAGAGAGACTGGATTGAAGCCGCGATCGCTTAGGCTTGGAAGCCACGTTTTAAGAGCGTTGAGCGTTACCTTCTTTGGATGACCGATTGCAACGACAAAACCATTATTCTTTGCTATCTCCTCGGTTAAAAGCAATTGTTGAGCAATCGCGTCTGGGTCTGGGTCATTATCAAGAAAGACATTACGGTACAAGTAAGGCACTCCAATTTCATGAGCTACTGGTTTGCCAATAGTGGCAGCGGTTGTACGTGAATCCAAAAAGAAAAGATCTCTCTTTTTTAGTTCACCCATAACCGCGCGCATGCCAATAGCCCAAGCGGTGAATCGGCTGCCCATATGGTTGTTTACCCCCACGTAACCACTAAACTGGGCGAGATGCCATCGTAACCGCTTCGTTATTTCTGATTCCTCGTGACTGGTTAGGAGTGCATTAGGGCCTGGGTCAAAAACAGAGCTCATCGGCTCCATCGGAATATGAGCCAAAAGTTCGTGTCCAGCCGCCCTGGCACTTGATGTATGCACACTCAACGAACGAGAGTAAGGTAAAAAGGATAATGTTACGTATGAAGGAAGTGCAATAGCAGCCTCGGTATTACTTTCATTTAGCCCGAGGTCATCTATTACAATAGCTATTAACGGTTTATGCGCGACAGGACTATCTTCACCAATAGCTTGATGACTGGTTTGTCCAAACGTCTCCTCAACCTGTGGTTCGAAATCCAGAGTTGCTGACTCTGATTTTTCGTCAATATTATTTTTGGTCGATGCTTTTCTCTCGGCTGGAATTGGAATGGCTTCATCCAACGAAGATTTGTGCGCCAATCCAGATATTGCATCTATTTGTTGAACACTAGTACTCCACGGAGACAAGCTTAAATATAACACAGCCAAAAGTGCTACAAGCGCTAACAACAAAAGTAGCCGTAACCACCAAGAATGCTTTTTTGTAATCCAGCGACCAAAGTTCATTAGCTGCCAGGCAATCTATTACATCCGCTTACAAATGCTTTCCCTATATTCATCTTTTTATATATTCTGGTATAAGTCGTTATATTTAATATCTGCTACAAGATGCTAAAATAATTGCTCTACTGGCAACATTGAATGACCGTGTTGCTTGACGGAGAGCGGTCTAGACTGCTTACTTTCCCAGTTAAGTTGATAACGTGCAAATGAGATATATGGTGAGCTTGCCGTGTCAAATGGTAACAACGATCTAAAACCCTATATTGAACGAATAGCATCCGGCGATACTCTGAACACAGAGGACGCCCGGAACGCGTTTGATATCATGATGACCGGAAATGCTACTAATTCCCAAATGGGAGCCTTTCTTATGGGAATGAGGGTACGCGGTGAGACTGTCGAAGAGATAACTGGAGGCGCCAGCATTATGCGAGATAAAGCATTAGCTGTAACTGCGCCAAATGGAACAATTGATACTTGCGGTACTGGTGGAGACTCATCTGGCACATACAATATTTCTACTGCTGCAAGTTTGATCGCGGCCGGCTGTGGCGTTCCAGTCGCAAAACATGGGAATAAAGCCCTCTCATCTCGTTGTGGATCAGCAGATGTACTGTTAGCGCTTGGTGTAAAGATTGATACGGCAGTTGAACTTGTTGAAAAGTGTATTCAGAAAGCGGGTATTGGCTTTCTGATGGCGCCTCGACACCATGGTGCAATGCGACACGTAGCGAGCACACGTGTTGAGCTTGGCACCAGGACGATTTTCAACCTACTCGGTCCGCTTTCAAGCCCAGCTTCCGCTAAAAGGCAGCTCATAGGTGTATATTCGCCGCAGTGGCTAGTGCCAATGGCAGAGGTTCTCAGAAATCTTGGCTCAACCCACGTTTGGATAGCACATGGATCTGATGGTCTCGACGAAATAACTACTACAGGAACTACACAAATTGCGGAGTTGAAGAATGGCAAAGTGCGTACATTTGAACTTACCAACGAAGATTTTGGTCTGCCGAAATCTAATATAGAGGACCTTAAGGGCTCTGATGCTGATGAAAACGCACGCGCAATTACGGACATGTTATCAGGTCTCAAGAATCCATTCCGCGATATTGCGCTAGCTAACGCTGGAGCAGCTTTAGTTGTAGCGGGTCAAGTTGACTGTCCTAAGAAGGGGGTTGAACTTGCTTCTCGGGCGATAGACGACGGACGTGCTCGTAGGGCACTTGAGAAACTGATTGAAATCTCAAACGAAACAAGCGCCGCGACGGAGCCATAGAAGATGAGTGATTTGCTCTCCAAAATCTGTGCGGATAAGCAACGTTTTGTTTCTGAACGTATGGCAAGAGTATCGCTAAGTGACCTTGAGCGATTGATATCTCACGTGGATCCATCGCGCGGATTCGAATCGACTCTGCGTAATGCTCGGGCTGGCGGTGATTATGGCTTAATAGCTGAAATTAAACGTGCCTCACCTAGCAAAGGGCTAATAAGGAAGGATTTTAATCCAACCATACTTGCTGAAGCTTACACCGCTGGTGGTGCCACGTGTTTATCTGTTCTAACTGATGAGCCATATTTCCAGGGTTGTGATTCCCATCTACGTGCAGTGCGCTCCGCTTCATTGTTACCCATACTTCGTAAAGACTTTATTCTAAATCCTTATCAAGCCTTGGAAACTCGAGCAATCGGTGCAGATTGTCTTTTATTAATTCTTGCTGCAGTTGATGATATTGCAGCTGCCGAGATTGAATATGCTGCAACAGATATTGGTCTAGATGTACTTATAGAAATCCATAACGAAACAGAGCTTGAGAGAGCCAGCAAACTTAAATCTAACCTTATTGGTATCAATAATCGTGATCTAGCAACGCTTGAGGTGGATTTATCAACTACGGAGAGGCTAATAAAATTGCTAGAGCCCAACAAGCTAGTCATAAGTGAAAGTGGCCTGCAGTCTGCCGCAGACCTTAAGCGCTTAAACGATAAAGGGGTTAGCTGTTTTCTTGTGGGAGAATCCTTGATGAGCTCACCTGATGTAGAGCGCGCAACTCGTATGTTACTCTCCATTTCCGCAACTCAGAACGTGACGAGGTGATAATTGGCAAAACTGACCCATCTCGATGCAAGCGGCCATGCAAAAATGGTCGACGTTACGCACAAAACTAAGACAGAGCGCATCGCTGTGGCAAGTGGTCGTATCGATATGCGCCCGGAAACATTGCAACTTATTCAAGAGGAGTCTCTGCCAAAGGGCGATGTGCTGGCAGCTGCACGGATTGCAGGAATACTAGCTGCTAAACGTACAGCTGACCTCATCCCGTTATGTCACCCCTTACCTTTAACTGCCGTGACCGTAGATTTGGAATGCGATCCAAATTCAAATGCCGTTTGTGTGACAGCCACATGCAAGACTAGTGACAAGACAGGCGTCGAAATGGAGGCGTTAGCAGCTGTCTCAATAGCCTCTCTTACGCTGTATGACATGTGTAAGGCCGTTGATCGAGACATGAGGATTACTGAAGTCCGTCTTTTGCACAAATCTGGCGGCCGGTCAGGTGAATATAATTCTGATTAATCAATGATATCAGTTTCTGAAGCTCGAACCCGGATTATCAGCAGCTTGACTCCAGTTGCCAATGAAATTGTAGCTCTCCCTCAAGCTAATGGCAGAACACTTGCGGAAGACCTCCATGCTTCCCTGACACAACCACCTGTCGCATTTTCTGCTATGGATGGTTACGCCGTGCGTTACCAGGATCTCGAGACACTCCCTGCCGTTTTAAAGGTAATTGGAGAGGCGCCAGCTGGCGGAGCATTTAACGGAGCTATTGAAAAGGACCAAGCGGTCCAAATTTTTACCGGTGGCCCTGTTCCGACAGGTGCGGACGCTATTGTCATACAAGAAAATGTCCGTCGCGACGCCTCGACAATAACAGTCTCCGAAAAGCCACCACGTGGTCATTATATTAGGGTAGCTGGACTTGATTTCAAAACCGGAGATCTAGGCATTCGTGCCGGGACCTGCTTAGGTGCGCGAGAAATTGGCCTTGCAGCTGCGATGAACCGTCCGTGGGTCTGTGTAAAAAAGCGACCTCGTGTATCGCTACTGGCTACGGGTGATGAAGTCGTTCGTCCGGGTGAACCAGTGGGCCAGAATCAAATTGTCAGTTCTAACACTTTGGCAATGGCAGCCTTACTTTCAAATAATGGCGCTGATCCAACAGACCTTGGAATAGCAATGGATACCAGAGAATCGCTTCTGGGCGTTGCAAATATGGTGAAAGGATCTGACTTGCTAGTTACCATGGGAGGGGCTTCGGTTGGTGAGTATGACATGGTACAAACAGTTTTCGAACAGTGCGGGCTTAAAACCAATTTTTGGCAAGTTGCAATGCGGCCCGGAAAACCTCTGATGTTTGGCACATTTAACTCAGTTCCTATGCTTGGGCTTCCCGGTAACCCGGTGTCATCTTTGGTGTGCGGATTGATTTTTGTTTTACCAGCAATCCAAACACTTTTAGGCCAGTCAAATAAAGCCCCACAACTTGAAAGTGCCATATTGGGCCGTGAAGTGGCTACCAATGACAATCGAGAGGATTACCTTCGCGCAAAGCTTTCAGAGGTAAACAGCGAACTAGTTGTGACACCATTTCCCACGCAGGATTCATCCATGCTAACCGTTCTCGCTAATGCTGATTGTCTTCTCCTACGTAGACCTCATGCTCCATTTGCAAGAGTTGGGGAAACAGTTGACATAATTAGGCTTAAGCCAAATCTAGTTGGTTATTAGATCCATTTCTGCGGGCCATAAAAAAAACTGTGTTGCCATTTAATCAATACCAAAACGCTTAGTTTTGCCCTTGACCGTAGAGAAGAACTAAACTAGAACATTTAAACCTTTTATTTCTGTTAGCTGACCAGTGGAACACGAAAGTGATGATATAATGCTGACTTCTAAACAGTACCAGCTTCTGTCTTATATTCGTGAACAATTGGATCATACAGGTGTGTCTCCCTCATTTGAGGAAATGAAGGATGCACTAAACCTTAAATCAAAATCTGGAATTCATCGTTTAATTACTGCGCTTGAAGAACGTGGTTTTATACGGCGATTGCCCCATCGCGCCCGTGCTTTAGAGCTGCTAAAGTATCCTTCGCCAGATACTTATCGCGAATCTAGCAATCAGGCAGCTTCATCTAAATTTTTACCAAGTGTTGTTGAGGGAAGTTTTCCAAAACATCTTAATGGAGTAGGTAAAGCTCATGATGCAGAGGCAGTAATTCTGCCACTTTATGGTCAGATTGCGGCTGGCACTCCGATCGAGGCACTGAGTGATCCCTCAAGTACAATCGATGTTCCAGCATCTATGTTGGGACGTGGAGACCATTACGCATTAGTAGTAAAGGGCGACTCCATGTCAGAAGCCGGTATTTTTGATGGCGATACTGCAATTATTGAAAATATAGAAACACCCGTGAATGGCGCGATTGTAGTGGCTTTAGTGGACAGTCAGGAGGTCACTCTTAAGCGTTTTAGGCAAAAAGGAAACTCAGTAGCTCTTGAGCCTGCTAACTCTCTTTATGAGACGCGTATTTTTGGTCCTGAACGGATCCAAATTCAGGGACGACTCGTAGGCCTAATTCGTCACTACTAGTTTAAGAAAGAAATTGCTGGTCGTAGTGCAAGGATCGCTGATGTGCAAGCTACTGCAATTGCGGTTAACGAGCGAGCCAACTACACGGTTTGAGATGCAGTTCCTTGCAATAAGCTAGATTATCAACAAAGGTAGTATTTTCGGTCAGTATATTCAGTACCAAGCTTATGCTTCCCGCTGAGATGCCGATCAACCAATGTCCATAGCACTTGAGCCAAAAAAATGTCTGTCGTCACACGCTTCGCACCCTCTCCCACCGGCGTATTACACATTGGAGGAGCCCGCACGGCTCTCTTCAACTGGCTTTTCGCACGCCGCAACAATGGCCAGTTCATCCTACGCATAGAGGATACCGATACTAATCGTTCTACTGATGAGGCAGTAAAAGCTATTGTTTCGGGACTAGAATGGCTAAATATTGACTGGGACGGCAACGTTGTTTCTCAATCAAGCCGCTGTGAGCGCCACATAGAGGTAGCTAATACTCTTTTAAGTGCTGACCATGCGTACCGATGTTATTGTTCACCGGAAGAACTGCGCTTAATGCGAGAAGAGGCTCGTTTAGCAGGACGACCTATAATATATGATGGCCGTTGGCGTGACAGGCCTTCATCCGATGCTCCTAGCAACGTTTCTCCAACAATCCGATTGAAGGCGCCACGCACTGGAAAAACAGTGATACGAGATGAGGTTCAGGGCGAGGTTTGCATTGATAATTCTGAACTAGATGACATGGTTCTACTGCGCTCCAACGGCACTCCCACATACATGTTGGCTGCTGTCGTTGATGACCACGATATGAATATCAGTCATATCATTCGTGGTGACGATCACCTTAATAATGCAGCAAGGCAAATTCAGATATATTCCGCTCTAGGTTGGCCAGTTCCCATCTATGCGCATATTCCTCTTATCCATGGAGTAGACGGCGCGCGTTTATCTAAAAGGCATGGCGCAGATAGTGTGGAGTCATTTCGACACAGCGGCTACCTACCCGAAGCGGTCAACAATTACTTACTGCGCTTGGGATGGGCCCATGGTGACGATGAAATAATCTCTATACAACAAGCCATAAACTGGTTTGACCTCGGTAGCGTAGGCCGTTCCCCAGCACGCTTTGATATTTCACGCCTAATGAGCATGAACGCCCACTACATGCGGATTGCCGATGATGAACGCCTATACGAGGAAGTCCTACCACTCTTAACTAAAAACATTGATCATACGCCACCTGATTCCGTAAAAACTCTCATGCCTCAACTAAAGGAGCGCTCTAAAACACTTGTTGAACTTATTGAAAACATGTCTTTTTTATTATCTAAACGGCCGTTAGATATTGACGAGGACGCGCAGAAATTTCTCTCATCAGACTCGTTATCTATGCTGGAGCGTTTGCATAGCAAGCTAGACAGCATACCCACTTGGTCCCCCACCTCAGTAGAAAGTGCATTACGGGAATTTGCGGTTACTGAGGAGCTCAAGCTTGGCTCCATCGCACAGCCTTTGAGGGCAGCAGTAACTGGTCGAAAGATATCTCCTGGAATATTTGAAGTGCTGGCGGCTCTTGGTAAAACTGAAACGCTTGAAAGACTATCCGACGTGGCAACCACGGCTACAAAAAATGGGAATTAGGATTCATATGGCGATATGTCGACTATGTATCGCTACTAATTGCGTTTCGCCGTAAAATCAATCCTACATATACAACTCCACCTCCAACCGCCATCATGATTAAAACTGCTCCAACAAATGCGTAGATTGGTGAAGCCAATGAGGCAAGAAGGTGAAGAGCCAAACAAAAACTAGTATAAGTTACTAACGAACGTTGGGCTGAACTAAGTAATGCTGACGCAAAATCACTGCCAAAGTGTCGGTGAACAGCCCATGCAGCAGTACAGAATATTATTGGAAAACCTAGAGCCAAACCTGCGTATTTTGCACCAATAAAGTGTCCGATTGACGCAATTCCTGCTGCCCATCCACCGGCTATAAGTCCTCTAAATAATAACATTTGGAATGGACTTCTCCGTTTTGATGGGGGGGTATACATATCAAGATGTCTACGTGAAAAAAAGGCAATCAGAGCCCCGACTGCTATAAGTATTAAGGCTTTAGTTAAGTCAATATCAATAACCAAAATCAGTAGAGCCACTCCAAACCAGGATACAATTGCACCAACGAGGCACACACCGAAATCGAAATGTCGTGCAAGATTAATATATGCAACTGAGAAAATTAATACTCCCGCAGTGGCAGCAAAACTAACCAATGCTCCATTAGAAATATACGCGGGTGATTGATCTAGCGCTAAAAAGAGATATCCAGGTCCCGCATTAAGTGGAAGCGTCAAAAGAGTGCTAGCTAAAAAAGCCCCAGTACGTTCGGCAATCCTCACCACACCAACCAACAAAAAAGCTGTAGCTCCAATCTTCCAGACAAGTTCAATCATAAGTTCCATAAAACCAACAATGTAAAGAGACCAGGAAACTCTGCTATTATCGGAAAATTTTGTACAACAGGGAAATGATGCATGACTCAAAGAATGAAATTTAACGTATCACGCGCTAAAAATGCCATGTTTGAAACGGGAGGATTAAGAGAGTTCTTTGAATATCGTGATTTGGGGATAAAAAAAGCAACTGGGGGAGCAGCTCATGCGCAAGTGATCCGAGCTAAAAAAGGTTCAAAATTGCGGGCTGGTTGGCACAAGCATGTTTTGAATCTGCAGCTTATATATATACTTAGTGGCTGGGTCCGATTTGAATATGAGGGAGTGGGAGAAATTTGTTTGAGGCCGGGGGATTGTGTCCATCAACCTCCAAACATACCACACCGAGAGATCTCACATTCGGAAGACCTGGAGCTAATTGAAATCACGTTGCCCGCTGATTTTGATACTTTGCCTGCAACTTCCGCTCACGACGCATAAGATTATAGGATATTCCGCTCTATATAAGTTAAATACAAGAAACTGTGGTCAAGCATTCCGTAGTTCAGGCTAGTGAGAAGTTAGTTTTGTTATTACCTTTGACGGTGAATCAACTTAGTTTCGGTGTTCCATTCCAACATAATCGCGCTTAGATTCACCAGTATAAATCTGACGAGGTCGACCAATTTTTTGCAATGGATCCTCAATCATTTCGTTCCATTGTGCCACCCAACCAACAGTCCTTGCTACAGCAAAAAGAACAGTGAACATACTGCTGGGAAACCCCATGGCTCTTAAAATGATGCCCGAATAAAAATCAACGTTTGGATAGAGGTTTCGTTCGACAAAGTACTCGTCTTCAAGAGCAATTCGTTCAAGTTCAACTGCTAGTTTAAGTAAAGGTTCGTCATTTACATCTAATTGCTCAAGTACATCTCTACACGTTCTTCTTAAAACAGCAGCCCTAGGATCATAATTCTTATAGACTCTGTGCCCAAACCCCATCAAACGGAAAGGATCATCTTTATCTTTCGCACGCTTAATAAACCCTGGTATTCGTTCAACAGTCCTAATCTCCCCCAACATATTCAATACAGCTTCGTTAGCTCCTCCATGTGCAGGACCCCACAAACAGGCAATTCCAGCTGCTATGCAAGCAAATGGATTTGCGCCCGATGATCCTGCAATTCTAACCGTTGAGGTTGAAGCGTTCTGTTCGTGATCAGCATGTAAAATAAAGACCCTAGCGAGCGCTCGCGCGAGAACGGGATTAACAAGATAATCTTCGCAAGGCACCGCAAAGGTCATGTGGAGAAAGTTCTCCACAAAGCCAAGATCGTTTCTTGGATAAGTAAATGGTTGACCAATCGAAAACTTATACGCTTGAGCAGCAATTGTCGGCATTTTCGCAATTAGACGTATAGAGGCTATGCGGCGTTGCTCTGGATCGTTAATGTCTGTGCTATCGTGATAAAATGCCGATAGCGCACCCACCACACCCACCATAATTGCCATGGGATGAGCGTCGCGACGGAAACCTCGATAAAAATAACTGAGCTGTTCATGAAGCATAGTGTGGCGAATCACGGCTTGCCGAAAGCGATCTGCTTCCGAGAGTTTTGGAAGCTCTCCATACAACAATAGAAAACAAGTCTCCAGAAAATCTCCTCTATCCGCTAACTGTTCTATTGGATAACCCCTGTATAGGAGCACGCCATCATTCCCATCAATATACGTTATCGTGCTCTCACAGCTAGCCGTCGACATGAAGCCGGGATCATAGGTAAAGTGCCCCGTTCTGCTATATAGTTCTCGAATATCGATTACTGAGGGCCCTAGGCTACCATGCATCAACGGCAGAGAGAGTGAATCAGCGGCGTCATCGACCTCTAAATGAAGTGCAGCCGCATTCTCTGTTTTCTCTTGTCCCGACTCAGTCATACATTTCTTTCCGCCAAAGTCACTAACATCAGCCAAATACAAGTACCTTCTGCCACCCCTTGAGTCCATTATCACTCAAATAGTACCACCAAAGCGCATTAAATTCATGGCGATAATGGTTTGGGTAACTTACCACATTTCCTGTTAACGCTACCTAAAAAAAGTACACATGCTGTATGAAAGCAGTACAAGGCAAATGCACCAAGTAGACACTGTGCTTGTTGACTGGACCATTATATAAACGTGCGTTTTTATATTTTGCACAAGACACAACGCTAAGTGTCTGTGAATGTTACGTCAAATTTATTGGTGTTGGTTTAAGCAAAAGATATCATTCAGTCTTTTTTTGGGAGATATGCTAACGGATGCGTTCGCCACTTCAACATTGTAAACTACAATATTATGTTGGGAGATTCGTAAATGTCCTCTAGCGGTAATGAATCAGATGTAACTCCGATTTGTGCATCAACACGTTTGATTGTTGCTCTTGACGTCCCTTCAGTAGAGGAAGCTCGGTCTATTATTGAGACCTTAGGTGATGATGCTAACTTCTACAAAATTGGCATTCAACTCCAGGTAGTAACCGGTGTTGACCAGTTAATCACTGACATCATTGATTCTGGGAAACAGGTCTTTCTGGATTACAAAATTGGTGACATAGGTGCCAGTATGAAGGCGAATATTAGATCGTCTGCATTAAGAGGAATCTCCTTCATGACTATACAGGGTGGCGCTGATTTGACTGATGAGATAATGAGAGATGCATTGGATGGAAGGATAGATGGCAGCCCAAAGATATTTTGCGTTACAGTGCTAACCAGCATAGACGATGATCAACTTGCTCGGCTTCATGGTGGAAAAACCGTATCTGAAATGGTTCTTGAAAGGGCGCGAAAAGCCGCCAAATGGGGGTGCGACGGAGTGATTTGTTCTGGCTGGGAAGTAGCTTCTATAAAGAATAATGTGTGCACTGATCTATTGGCGATAACCCCTGGGGTGCGGCCAAAAGGAGCCGAATCTGGAGATCAGAGGCGTGTTATAACACCTGCAAATGCGATTATTTCAGGCGCGGATTACCTGGTCGTTGGCCGCCCGATTGTTTCTCACCCTGACAGAAAAAGTGCCGCTAATAGTATTATTGAAGAAATGCAGGAAGCATTTGACGACCGCATAAAACATAGCAGTTGATTTTAAACTCAAGATGCGGTGCTTTAGTCTTTGTTTGGCTGCTTAAACCTTTCTCTTTTTCTTCAGGATAGACAGTACCACCTGTGCTGCACGGTGGCTGGGTGGGATTTCCCCACATCGCAATTTTTCGCGCACTTCACTGAAGACCTGAATCTGACTCTTACGTGCGGCACTATCAGCAATAATCTCATCAATAGCTTTGGACAAATTGGCAGATGTACATCGTTCCTGTAGAAACTCGGGAATAACGCTACTGTTAGCAATGAGGTTTACAAGGCACACCTTCTCTACATGGACCATTCGTCGCACTATTGCCATAGTAATAGGCTGCATTCTATAGGCAACGACCATAGGGACCTTTGCCATGGAAAGCTCCAATGTAGCTGTACCAGATGCCGTAAGCCCTATGTTACTGGCATCAAGCGCTGATGCTTTCTCCTCCCGCCCTACAACAATAACCCGATCCATACCACGCTCTAAGAGTTGGCGTTGAACGAGATTAGTAACATTTGATACAGTGGGAATCACAATTCTCATTGAAGGATATCTCTTTACCAAACGGGCTACGGTATCCAAAAATATTGGCATTAACTGTTTGACTTCGTTTCGACGGCTTCCCGGAAGCAATGCTAGTAACGGAGAATCCAAGGCAATCAAATGTTTTTGACGAAAGAGTGACCCATTTCCCCTCAAACCTTGTTCCATGACAGGATGTCCCACATAAGTGCAGGGCAGACCGACTTTCTCAAAGTACGGAGGCTCAAAAGGCAAAATCGCTAAGAGGTGATCAAGAAAACTTGCTACCTTCTGTGCGCGTTCCGGACGCCAAGCCCAGACTGTAGGAGCAACATAATGAACAATTGGAATTCCTGAGTTCCCAAGGTTCTTACCGACTCTAAAATTAAAACCGGGAGCATCTATAGTAACGACCATATCAGGTCGTTGTTTTAAAACTTCAGCGGTTGCTTCCCGCACCCTCCATAACAACCTAGGCAAACGCGGCAGCACTTCAGTCAGCCCCATTACCGAAAGCTCTTGCATAGGAAAAAGACTCTTCAAGCCGCTGGACAACATGTTGTCCCCGCCAACACCCCAGAAGCGGACATCAGTATCAGACTGCTCGCTTAGCGCGTCCATTAACCGCTGGCCAATAATATCCCCGGAAGGCTCGCCCGCAATTATCATAATCTCAAAACGATCTGCCACGGCTCTACTGCAGACCGTCAATGCCATAAAGAAACAACCCTTTTCTATCAGCAACTGATATTGCATCAGAACGGTCATAGGTTAGAGTTGCTCCCGATTCAACGGCGATACCAGCCAATCCGGACTTAGCAGCTTGATTCACAGTATCTACGCCGATTGATGGCAAATCAGCACGTTGTTGTTGTCCAGGTTTCTTAATCTTAATGAGAACACCACGCGGCCCGTTCTTCATGCAAAGCGTCGCACACCTCGAAATCAATGCGTCTGTTCCTTCAGCCGCTTCCACTCCGATAACGCGGCACTGTTGAACAATGGTTGCTTGACCTATATCTAAATGCCCAAGTACTTTAATAACCTCAATTCCGTGACGAATATCCGCCAAGCTAGTATCTGACGGAGCATGCTGGCCCCAACAGCCACTCGGTGCTAACAGGTCAGCCAATACTTCTTCGGCACCCACGACTTTGAATCCTTCCTTCTCAAGTTCGTCAATAATTATTGTTAAAAGTGAATTATCACCGCCGAGCGCTGTTACAAGACGTGCGACAATCTTAGCACCGCGAGCGTCGGGTCGCAGTGCCGCCAAAGAAGGGCGATTGATTGGACCTGCTAATACCACTTCTTTGCAGCAATTTTTATGCAACAGCTGCAATATTTTTCCCGCTGCACCAAGAGGTGCATACTCTATGGGAACCCTATCAAGCATTTCCAGGTCGGCCTCTCCTTCTATTCCAACGACGAAGACCGGCCGACCAACTGCGCTACAGGCATGAACCAGTTTACTGGGAAGTGAACCTCCACCAGCAATGATTCCAAGTTTACCCGTCACGGGCCTGATTTTGGTTGGCATAAGGAACGAGATGAATCCATGCGAATAAACTCAATGATATCCATAACCAAGCTATTACTTTCAAAGAGAACTGACACATCATCTAATCGCTCTTGCAGAGTGCCCTCCTGAGCAAACAAAAGGCGGTATGCCGCACGCAAATCATGTATAGCCGTTCTGTCAAATCCACGTCTCTTAAGTCCTACAATATTAAGGCCAACTAAATGAGCCCGATTCCCCGTTACAGAACCAAAGGGTATAACGTCTTGTTCCACACCACTCATGCCACCTATCATCGCGTGCTCGCCTATGCGTACGAACTGATGCACTGCTGAAAGACCACCAATAATCGCGTAGTCATTAATCTTTACATGCCCTCCCAAAGTAGCATCATTGACTAATATCACGTGTTCACCAATCACGCAGTCATGCGCTACGTGAGACCCAGCCATGAACAGGCAGTCGTCCCCCGTGCTGGTGATCATGCCTCCACCTTCAGTACCCGGATTCATCGTGACATGCTCTCGTATAATATTACGCGCACCAATCACTAGCTCTGAGGGTTCCCCTTTATACTTTAGATCCTGAGGGCGATAACCAATCGAAGCAAAAGGAAAGATTCTGGTCTCTCGACCGACTTTGGTAAACCCGGTCACCACAACGTGCGCTTCAAGGATTGCCCCTTCTTCGAGGACAACATTGGGGCCTACACAGCAATATGGTCCAATCTGCACGTTGTCACCAATCTTCGCGCCATCATCGACAATCGCTGTTGGATGAATTTTAGACTCTCCCCTTTTATGTTTACTCTGGTTCATAAAATATCTCGCACCTAATCAATCTCTAATCATTGCCGTAAATGTTGCCTCCGCCACGACTTCATCTGATACACGAGCTTTCCCGCTGAATTTCCAAACAGGACCTCGACTCCGCAACTTCATAACATCCACAAGCATGCGATCTCCTGGAATCACTGGTTTTCGAAATCGAGAATTATCGATTGACATAAAATAAACCAACTTACCCTTCGCTCCAGCACCGAGTGTGTGCACAACCAAAACAGCTGCTGTCTGAGCCATAGATTCTATGATCATTACTCCGGGCATAACCGGACCTTCTGGAAAATGGCCCTGAAAATATGACTCATTAGCAGTAACGTTCTTAATACCAGTAGCACTTTCATCTGCTACAAGATCCACCACCTTATCCACCATAAGCATTGGATATCGATGTGGAATCATTTCCATAATTTGCAGTATGTTTACACTATCCATAACGCTTTCCCGTGAACTAATTAACTGCCACGATTCCTCTCTCGTACCATATGACTAAGCAAGACTGTACTCCGATGCCAGTCACTAATTCGCGTGGCCGGCGTTCCACCCCATGTTTCGCCAGGTGGAACATCTCTAATCACGCCACTCTTGCCAGCTATTCGTGAGCTAGCACCAATAGTTAAATGACCTGAAACACCCACCTGCCCACCCAACATTGCGAATTCACCAATACTGGAACTCCCAGCGATCCCAACTTGAGCAGCAAGGATTGCGCTACGGCCAACCTCTACGTTGTGTGCAATATGGACCGAATTATCAATCCAGCAGCCAGCTCCAATAACTGTATCTCTTCCACTGCCCCTATCAATCGTCGTATTTGAACCAATACGAACATCGTCACCTATAGTGACTCTACCAAGTTGAGGAACTGCAACGTGTTTGACAGACGAAGGAGCAACACCGAAACCTTCTTGTCCAATAGAGGATCCATGATGAATGCTGACACGATTACCGATGATGCAATGGCTTATCACAGTGCATGCTCCGATAGACACGTCATCGCCCAGCTTTACCGAAGGACCAATAACGGCATTAGGCATAATGTTACATCTACGTCCAATTTCCGCACCTTTTTCCACGACGACAAAGGCACCTATTTGGCTTCCTTCACCAATTGTTGCTTCAGGAGATATCATGGCATTGGTGGCAACACCTTCCCGAGGTATAGAACGTGGATAAAATAATTGTGCGATTAGGGCATATGAATGATAGGGAAGATCGCTAAGAAGCAATGCCATCTCTGAAGGCGCACGCCCGCTATGTCGTGGGGATACCACGCATGCACCAGCTTCACTTGTCTCAAACGCATTCAGGTACTTGGGATTGTCAAGAAAACTAATGTTTGATTTACCTGCGACATCAAGAGGAGCGACATCGTCAATCAACGACTTCGGATCGGCGCGGGATTCCAGAGTTGCAGATCCAATTTCGGCAAGCGTTGCGAGCGTAAATGGCCCTGACCGATTATGAAATCGACTATCCGGCACTACTGCTCCGGCGGTAATTTAACCGCTACCGTTGGAAGTTTTTCGTTCAACTCTTCCATAACCTGTGCCGTTATATCGAGTGCAGTAGCAACGAATAATGCCTGGGAATTATCTAGAACAATATTAAACTTACGATCTTCAGCAATCTTAGTTACTATCACTAAAACGGTACGCAGAATCTCGTTTCGCGCATTCCCTAATGCACGATCAAATCGTCTGTTCCTTTCCATAACTTCTTGCTGAAAGGTTTGTGTTCGCTGTTCAAAAGAAAGCCTTTTCTCTTTAAAAACTTCTGGCGCCAGTATCGTCTGTTGCCGTTCCAGTTCCTGAGCTTCAGACCGCAAAGCGTCTTCGTGCTCGACAATCTCGGCCTGGTACTTATCTCGGTAGCTATTCACTTGGCGGATAACATCTAACGCCGCATCAGACTCCAGTTCCAAAGCCCTATAATCTATGATTGCAATAACGGCAGGGGGAAGAGGCTCTGCTTGAGCCACAACACATACAATGGCCAGACAAAACGATGTGATGATCCACTTGAGTTGAGCTACCATTCAAAACCTCGTACCAAAACTGAATCGAAACACTTCTGTCAGATCAACATCTTCAGCAACAATGGGATAGGCGAGATCCACCTGTACTGGTCCGAAAGGTGACCGCCACGCAAAACCAATGCCTGCAGAGGATCTCGGCGAACCGACATCAAATATTCCTGAACCTTCGTCATCAACAGCTGCTAACGACCCCACCTCACTAAATGCGCGACCTAGAATACCATACTCTTTCGGTAGTCCGAGAGGAAAGCTCAACTCTGCAACGCCTACATAGTAAATATTACCACCCAACGCATCACCAGTCGAAGTATCCCGTGGCCCAATCCCACCTACGCTGAAGCCGCGGAAATTATCACCTCCGACGAAAAACCTGTCATCTATTCTCACATCCTCACCCAGCCCCACGATATAACCCTGCTCTACACCCAACAAGGCAGTTACATCTGAAAAAACAGGAAAGTAATGACCATACTCCACCACTGTGCGGATATAACGAACGTTACCACCCAAACCAGCCAATTCCTGACCTAACTTAGCAATCCATCCGCTTGTTGGCTGGAATCTGTCGTCACGAACATCGTACGTGAGTGTATATCCGAGTGAGGACGTCGTTGCCCTACCCTGTTGGTCCCTAACGAATCGAGACGCGGCAGAATCCACATTATCTATGTCTGTAACGTCAAATCCATATGTAACGGATTGTCTAAAATGTTCAGAGAATGGAAAGCCCAACCGAAGTTTAAACCCTACTGAATTCAAATCAAAGGAACTTTCATCTTGCAGTTCCCTTCGCCGGCGAAATACGTCAAAACCAGCCGAAACATCACGACCGAGAAAGTAAGGCTCGGTGAAAGATAAATCAATAAACTGCTGACGAGCAGACACATTCATAGAAGCTTCAAGGTGCTGGCCTTTACCAAGAAGGTTTTTTTCACTGACGCGAAGATCTCCAAGAATAGCATCACTGGAGGAAAATCCTGCCCCAATTTCTAAAGCTCCCGTTGATTGCTCCTCGACCTCCACTTTGATGACCGTCCTATCTTCGCTTGTTCTCTCCTCCCGCATGTTAATTGAGTCAAAGAACCCTAGTGCACGCAACCTCTGCTGGGAGCGGCGGAGCTTCGCCGTATTAAACGCATCACCTTCAACAACTCTAAACTCTCGTCTTATAACTTTATCCAATGTTCGTACATTGCCATCTATATCTATGCGGTCAATATAAACCCTTGGCCCCTCCTTAATCTCGTATGTCAGTTCAATAATCAGATTTTCACGATCTCGATTAAGTTGCGGGTTTACATCTACAAACGCATAACCGAGCTCTCCAAGAGCTGCATTAATGTTTTGTACAGAGGACTCAACATCTTCCGCGTTAAAAATACTTCCTTTCTCCGTAATAACGTAACTCAGCAATTGCGATGGATCTAAATCTTTAAGTGATGAAGTAACATCGATCACGCCAAAACTATACTGTTCACCTTCCTCTATAGAAAAAGTAACAAAAAACTCCTTACGATCTTTCGTCAATTCTGCGACCGCCGAATTTATTCTAAAGTCGGCGTATCCATTTTTTCGGTAAAATCGATGGAGAAGTTCCCTATCAAGCGTCAATCGGTCAGGATCATACGTATCGTCGCTTGTAAGGAAACGATACCAACGAGTTTCCCTTGTGGTAATTTGGGAACGAAGTTTTGAATCAGAGTATTGACGGTTACCAATAAAGCCTATTCTGCGGATTGCAGTCGGTGGTCCTTCCTGAATTTCAAATACTAAATCCACCCGATTTTGGGGAAGCTGAATAACTTTTGGTTCGACTGTTGCCGCAAACCATCCGCTACGCCTATAGAGTTGGATGACAGTCTGCACATCGTTTTGGATGCGTGTTTGTGTATATACCTGTCGTGGGCGAAGTCTAACCTCCGATGTCAACGTCTCATCATCAATCCGATCATTACCCTCAAACACAAGTTGGTTAATGATCGGGTTTTCAATAACGTTTACTATGAGACGCGTACCATCTCGGCGAATTGCCACATCCGCAAAGAGGCCTGTAGAGAATAACGCCTTCAATGACTCATCAATACGCGACGCCTCCAATTTATCACCAGGCTTTACAAGCATATAGGAAAGAACAGTTTGAGCCTCAATACGCAAATTCCCGGCAACAGTTATCTCAGTTATGCGAGATTGCGCTAGTGCAACTGTGGCATTCATATGAATTACCAGAGCAACCAGGAAAATAAGAATTGGAAATAACCTTGTCGGATTTTTCAACCCATACATATCTGCCCCTAGAAGTACAAACCTATTTGCAAACAACACAGCGTTAACGTTCCACGCGAAAACTTAGTAAAGTGCATTAACAAAATAACTGAACATATTCATATTCTTAAGATCATTCCAAGTTACAAAAACAAAGAGGCCTAGCACTAGTAGTAGCCCAACACGAAAAGCGTATTCTCTAAGACGCTCAGCAAGTGGGCGTCCTCTCAGTGCCTCAATCACGTAAAAAAGCAGATGTCCACCATCTAACATTGGTATGGGAAAAAGATTGATTAGGCCCAGGTTTATTGACAATATCGCTGCGAACGATATTAGCGCTACGATACCAAGCTGCCACATCTGCCCAGACAACTGGGCAATACGTACCGGCCCACCAAGTTCCTGAGTCGACCTGCGCCCAGTAATCATCTGCCCTACGTAATCAAGAGTGGCGAGACTAATCGACACTGTCTCCTCTGTAGCTCGCCACAAAGCAGTTGCAGGAGAGTACCTTATATACTCAACCCCGCTTCCCGTTATGCCTAGTCTCCCCAACTCATACCTATTGCCAAACCGGTCAACTGCTTCAACTAGGTCAGGAACTGGAGTGACAATAATTTCAACCCCATCCCTTTGAACAACTGTTAGGATTTCTTTGCCAGGATTCATACTGACAATACGTTGCATGTCCTGGAAACGTTTTATAGATGCCCCGTCCATACTAATCACGCGATCCCCAGCAATAAAACCCGCATTGGCAGCAGCACTCTTATCAATAACCGAGCCAACCACTGGAGGGGTGTGTACCTGACCAACAAAGACGAAAAGACCCGCATACAAAACAATTGCAAGAATAAAGTTAGCAGCTGGACCTGCAACAATTATCGCAGCCCTCTGGGCAAGTGTCTTGTGATGAAAACATACGGACCGCTCAGCGGGGGACAGAGAATCTAGGCCTTGAGATGTGGTAGATGCTGCATTCGCATCACCAAAGAACCGTACGTATCCCCCCAAAGGAATCCAGCTGATACGCCATCGTGTATCGTGCTTATCGGTCCATCCAAATAGCTCCCCACCAAAGCCAACAGAAAACACCTCAACTCGCACTCTATTGCGACGTGCTACCCAGTAGTGGCCCATCTCATGAACGAAAACCAGTAACGTCAACACGATCAAAAACGGTACAATATAGTTCCACAATAGATTTATAATCTCCATGGTCCCTTTCACCCATGAGCCATTTTCGTTGTCACTCAGGCAGTTTCTACAAATCCCTGAGCGGTACACCGAGATAGCAAATCAACCCTACGTACATCACACAAGCTACCTACACTATCACCTTGCAATTTATCGAGCGTCTTCTCAACCACCAGAGCAATATCAAGAAAGCCTATTGCTCCAGATAAAAACCCTTGAACAGCAACTTCATTCGCAGCGTTCAAAATGGTTGGAGCGCCTCCCCCAGACGCCAATGCCTGGCTTGCAAGGCGCATCGCTGGAAAGCGGTTAAGGTCGGGTGGCTCAAATGTGAGTTGGCCAATTTTTGCAAAGTCAAGTTTTGTAGTTGGAGCTGAAATGCGTGCCGGCCAACCTAGCACATGCGCGATTGGAGTCCGCATATCCGGCGCCCCCAATTGTGCCAAAACCGAGCCGTCAACGTACGCTACCATGCTGTGGATCACAGATTGTGGATGAATCAAAATCTCGATTTGTGCGGTTCCTAATCCAAAAAGATAGTGTGCCTCAATTAGTTCTAATCCTTTATTCATAAGTGTGGCAGAATCCACCGATATTTTCGCTCCCATGTTCCAATTGGGATGGGCTACGGCCTGTGCAGGCGTAACATGCGCCATAACCAAACGATCCATATCTCTGAAGGGTCCCCCGGAAGCAGTTAAGATAATTTTTTCTATGGACTCAGGACTTTCAAAATCAAATACCTGAAATATAGCATTATGCTCTGAATCTACCGGGAGCAATGTGGTGCCCGCCGCTCGAACCTCCTCCATCATGATATTACCAGCACTGACTAGACATTCTTTATTAGCAAGAGCCACCACCTTACCTCTACGAATAGCTGCAAATGTCGGCTCCAATCCGGCAGCCCCAACAATTGCAGCCATCGTCCAGTCAGCCGGTCTACTAGCTGCCTCTACTATTGCCTCTCTCCCAGCAGCAACACATGTGGTAGTGCCAGAAAGAGCCTCCTTAAGTGTTTGGTATTTTTTGTGATCACCAATGACCGCTAGTTTTGGCTTGAAACGTTTTACCTGGCCCACCAACCTTTCAACATTGCTGTACGCTGTTAGTGCCTCAATCGTAAAAATATCGGCGTGATGCTGAATGATCTCTAGCGTATTACATCCTATAGAACCCGTAGAACCAAGAATGCTAACGCTACGCGGAATAATTTGGGGGTTTCGTTCTTCTACCGCCACAGCGCGCCGCCATCTCCCCGAATTAACGCAATGCATGCTGCTGAGGGTGCAACAAAAAGTAAAGAATCGATTCGGTCGAGTACCCCACCATGACCAGGAATCACTACTCCACTATTTTTTACATTAAACTTACGCTTCAATACTGATTCGAAAAGATCACCGAGTTGTCCAAATACTGAAAGACAAACGCATATACCAAAGAATGCTATAAATGCAGTCCGAATAGGTGAGAGACCCAATAAAAGACCCATCAAAACACCGATAGAAACACCACAGATTACACCTCCAACAGCCCCTGACCAGGTCTTTAGAGGACTAACTCTTGGTGCTAGCTTTGGACCTCCCAAAATGCTCCCTACCACGAAGGCACCCACGTCAGTTGCCCACACTATGCTAAGTACCATTAAGACTGACTCAAAACCATACGGTTCATTGGTACGCAGCCAAACCAACGACATACACGGCATGCCTATATAGACAATGCCTAAAGCAATCCACGCATTTTTCGGATTTACGGTAGTGGACAATACCAGGAATAAAAAAGAAATCATAAGTAAGAGCAATATCGATACCAAAAAACTACCTGAAATTATCGTTATCAGTGAAACCACCATCAACCCCATCAAAGGTATCAAAGTAGCATGGCCTGCTCCTACCATTGACAACCACTCATAAAGCGCAAGACAGGAAATAACAGCAACTAGTACCCCAAAATACCAAGTGCCACCAAAGGCAAAGCCTACAGAAAGGGGAGCAAGGATAGCTGCCGAAACAAGCCTCATTTTCAAATCTGAGGTTCTAAGCACTGGATGCACCATACCGTCGATCACGACTCTGATATTCAGCTATAGCACCCCTAAGTGTATCCAGCGTAAAGTCGGGCCATAAGGTGTCAATAAACACTAATTCCGCATACGCAAGTTGCCACAGAAGAAAGTTACTCAATCTCTGTTCGCCACTAGTACGTATAAGGAGGTCAGGGTCAGGCAAGCCAAAGGTTTCAAGTTCCTCAGCAAATCTGTCTTCATTTAACTCTACTGGAGTCATTTCACCCAATTCAACTTTCGTGGCAATCCGTTGGCAAGCACGTACTATTTCATCTCGCCCTCCATAATTCATCGCAACTGAAAGGGCCAACCCTGTATTCTTAATAGTTAGAGCTTCAGCCTGACCAATCAGTGCCACGATATCATCTTGTAATTGGGTTCGGTTACCAATAAAACGTAGCTTTACGTTAGCACTGTGAAGCTCTTCAATCTCACTTTCAATGTATAGTCGAAGTAACCCCATTAGATATTCAATTTCCACCGCAGGCCGCTTCCAATTCTCTGATGAGAACGCATAAATTGTGAGACAACGTACGCCAAGATCTTGACACCCGCGGACCGCTGTACGGACAGCATCAGCTCCACGTCTATGGCCAGCAATGCGTCGAAGTCCCCTTGCTTCTGCCCATCGCCCATTACCATCCATGATAATTGCTACGTGTCTCGGCACCGGAGCAGCGTTTTGTATAAGCTCGCTCATCACATTATGTGGTTTGTTACACCTGCATAATTTCATCTTGTTTGGCGTTAAATGCCTCATCGATTGATTTTACCATCTCATCCGTCATTTCCTGAATCCTATGATTTGACTTGTGGTGAGAATCTTTTGATATCTCTCCCGTCTTTTCCATCTGCCGCAATGTCTCTATACCGTCTCTCCTCACATTGCGAACTGCCACTCGGGCCTGTTCTGCGTATCTGCTTGCCACTCGCGAAAGCTCAACACGCCGTTCCTCGTTAAGTTCAGGAATTGGGACTCTAATTAGCTGTCCGTCAGCAGCAGGATTAAGACCTAATTCAGAACTCTGTATGGCTCTTACAACTGACCCCACCAGACTCTTATCCCACACTTGAACAGTAAGAAGCCGCGGTTCGGGTGCATTTACGTTAGCTACTTGATTCAATGGCGTCTGGGTATTATAGGCCTCAACCACTACCGAATCCAAAAGTGAAACAGAAGCTCTACCCGTGCGAAGTCCAGCAAACTCCTTCTTCAGGGATTCAAGCGCACCATTCATCCTTCGCTGCAAGTCAGCTTCATCAAGCTCAGCCATTTTCATTCACCTCCACTAATTATAGTTCCTTTCCCCCGCCCCATTAACACATCGGCTAACCCCCCACGAGTCTGGATCGAAAAAACTATAATTGGAATTCGATTCTCGCGTGCAAGACTAATGGCGGCAGCATCCATGACTTTTAGGTCTTTCGATAAAACCTCCATGTATGTTAGGGAGTCGTACCTTTTAGCATCCTGTGCCATATTTGGATCCGCCGAATAAACACCATCCACCTGCGTTGCCTTTAGCAACGCATCGCAACCCATTTCTGCAGCACGTAAAGCAGCAGCTGTATCAGTAGAAAAAAATGGATTGCCTGTACCAGCTGCAAAAACAACGATACGCCCATGCTCAAGGTGACGGACGGCTCGCCGACGAATATAAGGTTCACAAACTGATTGGATGGGCAAAGCGGACAAAACTCTGGTTTGCGCTCCCACTCTCTCCAATCCATCTTGCACTGCCAGTGCGTTTATAACCGTCGCTAGCATGCCCATATAATCGGCACTAGCCCGTTCAATTCCTCTTTCCGCCGTTCCGGCACCGCGAAAAAGGTTACCCCCTCCAATAACTACGCACAGTTGTACGCCAAGCTTCTGTATTGCATACAAATCAGAAGCTAATTGCTCCACAAAATCCCAATCTATGCCGAACCCTTGGTTCCCAATTAACGCTTCGCCGGAAATTTTTAGAAGAATTCGGCGATACCTGAGGTCTTCAATTGTCATTATGATTAATGCTACACCCCAAGACCAATTTAACGAAATCACCGTAAAGTAAACCGCTGCAACAGCTTCGTAAATGGTGAACCACGGGTTTTCTCACTTTAAAACGACACGCCGGTTTTGTTTAACCCAAGGCGCAAATAAGCCGAATGGTTATGTTAATGTTTTAACTTTCAGGGTTTCCTGGAGTCTCAGGTGTGGAATCATCCTCACTCTTTTGTTCTATACCTTCACCCCTGCTGTAACGAGTGAACCCAGCCACCTCAATCTCTGACCCAAGTTCCGAGGAAAGGCTTGCAATTATTGAAGCAACCGATCGCTCCGGATCCATTACATACGGTTGCTGCAAAAGTACAGACTCTTCCAAAAATTTACGAACTCTTCCCTCTACAATTTTTTCAATAACGTCATCCGGTTTTCCTAACTCCCGCGCTTGCTCCCCAAACACTCTACGCTCAACATCAAGAACTTCGGAGGGCACCTCTTCCACGGTTACCGAGAGTGGATTTGACGCTGCTATATGCATTGCAAGATTATGGCCAAAGTCTCTTAGTGATTCGCTAACAGTCTCAGATCGGAGGGAGACCAGTACTCCAATACGCCCTAGACCCGGAGTTGCCTGCGCATGCACATACCCCGCGACTATTCCGGGAGAAATTGAAAGGTAACTAGCACGGCGAAAATCAAGTTTCTCACCGAGAGTGGCAATCTTATGATTTAGCTCCGCTTCAACACTATGGTCCGACCCAGGAAAAGTTGCTGCCCTAATCATTTCCATGTCACCATGTTCACTCATGGCAGTTGATGTGAGCACCTCTACAAACTTTTGAAATTCGCTGTTACGTGCGACAAAGTCTGTCTCAGAGTTTACCTCAACCAGAACACCCTTGTTCCCATCTAACAACATCCCTACAAGTCCATCCGAGGCAACTCGACTGCCTTTCTTTGCTGCCGCAGCCAGCCCCTTAGAACGAAGAGATTCTACGGCCGAATCAAAGTCTCCTCCGGAATCAGTGAGGGCACGTTTACAATCCATCATACCCGCACCAGTTCGTTCACGTAGCTCTTTAACTTGACTGGCTGACACCTCCACCATACCTACTATTCCACCTCATTCATTAATAATAACCATTGCTTTAATATTTATTTTCATCGTCCACGTAAGGAGGTCGTTATGCAAACTGCAGCTTCTACGTTGCACTGCTAAACCAATGCAACTTCAATCTCATAAGCCATCTATTCTAAAGCGCCTCATCTATACAAGCTTATAGGCTCCACATTCTCTTACGGAACCACCCCTGGATCAGAGTTTTTCTCTTCATCACTTATAGAAGTTTCATCTGTTCCATTTACGGCTGGACGTGTAAGAGCTTCTTCTTCTCCTTCTTCCTCTATAATCTTTTCAGGATCTGCAACCCCTTCTGCAGAGTCAAAATTTTCTTCATCACCTGACAACTCAGTCTTAAGACCATCAAGAACCGCTTTAGAGAAAAGGTCACAGTAGAGATGGATGGCTCTCAGCGCGTCATCGTTGCCTGGAATTGGAAAAGTAATTCCTGCCGGATCACTATTGCTATCCAATATTGCGGCTACCGGTATCTTTAGCCTACGTGCTTCACTTATAGCGATGCTCTCCTTATTTGTGTCGATAACAAAAAGAAGATCGGGGAGTCCTCCCATATCTTTAATTCCACCTAAGGAGCGCTCTAATTTATCCCTTTGTCGAGTGAGGTTTAGCAATTCCTTCTTCGTCAAACCAATCGATTCTTCCGACATCCGTTCTTCTAGTTGACGCAACCTGCGTATCGATTGAGATATAGTCTGCCAGTTAGTCAGAGTTCCACCTAACCATCGATGATTAACGTAATATTGTCCGCAACGTTTAGCTGCGTCAGAAACAGTCTCTGAAGCTTGACGTTTTGTAGAAACGAACAACACGCGACCACCGCTACTAGCAATATCCCGAACCCCCTCCAGTGCCTGATGAAGTAATGGCACAGTCTGCTGCAAATCAATAATATGAATATGGTTCCTTGAGCCATATAGATAGCTCTCCATCTTCGGATTCCATCGTCTCGTTTGATGTCCGAAATGCACACCGGCTTCCAACAGCTGGCGCATAGTAAATGTAGGCATTGTCATGTCTAGTTCTCCGGTTAATTCCACCGCAGGCAATTCGCCCCAATATCACTCCCGTAAACATTGGAGACCGGAACGATACATCCCTTGTCGAGACAATCGATATCCTACGTGTGTGATCTATTCCATAATACTCAGTTAGTTGATACAGCCGTAAGCCAGAGTTTGCAAGATAAAGAAAAAGGAGTTTTATCAACAATGAATAACATTGTTATGCATCCTCCACACAGTCATAACCGGTCATCTCAGAAATTGTCTCGCGGGTCTCTGGTGATATAGTGAACTGTCCAGGGAGCGCAATATATACACTTTGGTCTCTATCAAGGCTGACAGCTACCCTGATTTTACTATGGCCGGGGCCGCTACGATCAAGGATATTCTTTAGGAGGTTGAGTTTATCAGTGCTATCTAATTGTATTAGTAATCGGCTAGCGAATCGTGAAGCTGCAAGCTCCAGGTCTCTAATCGCTGTTGCTACGAGACGCGAGTTATCATTGTCCACTCGCACTTCTGCCTCGACTAATAGAGCTCTACCTGGTTCGAGAAGAGTACGTGTTGAGTTCAAAAGATCTGAAAAAACACTTACTTCAAAAGGCCCAGTTGGATCAGAAAGCAAAACAAAGGCATACCTGTTGCCACGAGCGGAGCGACGTTCCTGAACCCGTTGCACCATTCCAGCTAACCGCCACCTTTGTTCTGATCTATTGGTTGCCTCCAAAAGCTCAAGGGAAGGCCGTGCCCCAAGCCTTTTGAGAGAACTTGAATAGACTTCTAAAGGATGCGCGGACAACCAAAAACCGATGGAATCGAACTCCCGGTTTAGCAATTCAGATGGGGATAACCGCTCAACGTCTGGAAGGTCGATACTTTTCTCTTCTGCTTCTAATCCCACCTCAAAAAGCGATGTCTGATCGTTGTCTGCATTCTGTCTGCTATTCGCAAGGCGTAAAATGATGTCCAACGCGGTGTAGGCCTGCTCTCGATTTTCAGACAGTGAGTCAAAAGCGCCTGCCCAGGTCAAACTCTCTAATTGTCGCTTATTTACAGAGCTAGAATCAAAGCGATGGGCAAAATCAAATAGATCTTTGAAGGGCCCATTCTTTTTCCTTTCCTCTACTATTCCTGCCATAGCCTGCTCTCCGACATTACGAATTGCAGCAAGGGCGTAACGAATCGATGCGTTAGGAGGATTTGAAGAGCCTTCATTCGCAGTACTCATTTCGACTGTAAATAGAACCCCAGAATGGTTGATATCGGGAGGTTTGATCTCAATCCCTAGGCGAATGGCCTCGCGCCGAAAAATATCTAACTTGTCAGTATTTCCAATATCAAGGCTCATAGATGCCGCTAGAAATTGAACCGGGTAATTTGCCTTAAGCCAAGCAGTTTGATACGCAATAAGAGCATAGCCAGCCGAATGGGCCTTGTTAAATCCATACCCAGCAAACTTGTCAACTAGATCAAAAACATGAGCGGCCCTCTCCCTGGATACCGAGCGCGCTATCGCTCCTTCAACAAAGCTTTCGCGTTGCGCTGCCATTTCTGATTTAATCTTCTTACCCATTGCACGCCGCAGTAGATCAGCCTGGGCAAGAGAGAATCCGGCAAACACTTGTGCAATCTGCATAACCTGTTCTTGATATATAATTACGCCATACGTATCAGAAACTACCGGCGAAATTGTATCATGCAAGTGCTCAGGATCTTCACGACCGTGTTTACAAGCAACGTACTTAGGAATGTTTTCCATCGGACCAGGTCGGTACAAAGCCACCAACGCAATCAGATCTTCAATATGGGTCGGAATTGCTTCACGAATCAAATCTCGCATTCCTGAACTTTCAAACTGAAATACACCAACGGTCTCTCCCCGCTGCAACATCTCGTACGTAGCCGTATCGTCCAATGCAATATTTTCGATATCAACACTGATACGCTGTTTCTCCAGCATACGCCGCGCGTAATCAATAACTGTCAGCGTTTTTAACCCTAAAAAATCAAACTTGATGAGTCCTGCCATTTCAACAAATTTCATAGAGAACTGAGTGGCAGGCATTCCTGACCGAGGATCAAGATACAGTGGCACTAGTTCGTCAATCGGCCTATCACCAATAACCACACCCGCAGCATGAGTCGAAGCATGCCTATAGAGACCTTCAAGCTTAGATGCAATTTTAAGCATTCGACCAACATCTGGATCCTCATCCCTTTCCTGGCTAAGTCGTGGTTCTGCATCAACTGCTTCAGACAAAGTGATAGGATTAGCTGGGTTATAAGGAACCATTTTACATATTCGGTCTACATGGCCATAAGGTAGTTCCAAAACACGGCCAACATCTCGAAGTGCAGCTCTTGCCTGCAGCGTGCCAAAAGTGATGATTTGTGCGACCTTCTCCCTACCGTATTTGCATTGAACATATCGAATCACTTCGTCCCGACGCTCTTGGCAAAAGTCAATATCAAAGTCTGGCATCGAAATTCGATCAGGATTTAGAAAACGTTCAAAAAGAAGACCGAACCGCAACGGGTCCAAACTTGTTATTCTCAGAGCCCAGGCGACCAGTGAGCCCGCTCCAGAACCACGTCCGGGCCCTACTGGAATATCCGCTTCACGTGCAAATCGGATGAAGTCAGCAACAATTAAAAAATAACCCGCATATCCCATCGAAACGATAACATCCAACTCAAACTCAAGGCGTTCGTCGTACTTCACTGTTGGATTGGTGGCGTTGTCTGACTTTAGTCGTGCCTTCAGGCCTTCGCGAGCTAAAGCACGTAATTCATCCTCAGGGCTACGTCCACTGACTGCCTGATATGCCGGTAGTATTGGTTCATGGGATCGTGGTCGGTATGCGCAACGCTGAGCAATTACATTTGTATTGTCCAACGCCTCAGGTAAATCATTAAATACCTGGCGCATCTCAGGAGCCGACTTAAACCGATGCTCCGGGGTCATACGGCTTCGTTCGGGAGCGCTTAAAGTAGTTCTCTGTTCAATACAAAGTAATGCATCATGGGCTTCATACATAGACTCATCAGGAAAGTACACTTCGTTAGTTGCAACTAATGGTATATCACGAGAATAGGCCATGTGAAGAAACGCTGCCTCGCTATTGATCTCATCTTGCATACCGTGCCTTTGAATTTCGATGTATAGGCGATCTGCAAATACTGACTGGAGATCACTGAGAAATCGTTCAGCAACGTTAAGCTGATTCTCGAGTATCGGTATGCCGATTATTCCCCGTGGGCCGCCAGTGAGAGCTATTAAACCGGCAGAACACGTTCTTAGTTTCTCGATGCTAACCCTCGGGGGGATGCCAACTTCAGTATCCATGAAGGAATGACTAGATAAGGACATAAGATTTTGGTATCCAATTCGATCCTTCGCCAACAGTACAAGGTGGCCCGAATCACGCTGCCGTGACGCATCCGACCCGTTAACCTCGTCAGGCATAAAGTCGACTCCGATAGCGGAACCAATAATGGGCTGCACGCCCGAACGAGCACATTCCTCAGAAAATTCTAGAGCACCAAACATATTGCCGGTATCTGTGATAGCGACAGCCGGCATTTGGTGTTCACAACACATTTGGACAAGCCTCTCGATCTGCATCGCTCCCTCTAAAAGAGAGTAAGCCGTATGTACCCTAAGATGAACGCAATCAGCGTGAGGCATATGTAGACACACTGCAATTCTGATTATCCAAGGCAGTCTCAAACAGACGTGCTGACATAGTCATTAAATATTTTCCCCAATTATTAGTAATTTCTTTCTATCATTGTGAAATGAGATTTCCTTCGTGCAAAAGAAATGTGCGATCCGCAGCCGAAGCCAGCTCCCTATCATGTGTTGCTATGATAGCCGCCAATCCATCACCACGAACTAAAGATACAAGTTCCTCAAAAACTTTTTTAGATGTCTCTACATCAAGATTTCCCGTCGGTTCATCTGCCAACAGTACCTGGGGAACGTTTGCGATAGCCCTAGCAATTGCCGTCCGCTGTTGCTCCCCTCCAGAGAGTCGTGAAGGAAGATGCGTTAGTCGGTCAGAAAGGCCAAGCCTGGTAAGTAAATCCTTAGCACAGCGATTGGCAATTGATCGAGAGCGTCCAGCAATGATCTGAGGCATAACAACATTTTCCAGTGCGGAGAATTCGGGCAACAGATTGTGAGATTGATAAACAAACCCTATTGAGTTTCGTCTCAATGCAGCACGCTGGTTTTCTGGCAACAGATCACACTGAGTACCTGAAATAAATACTTTTCCCGAAGTTGGTGGTTCTAGAAGACCCGCAATCTGAAGTAAGGTTGATTTGCCAGAACCTGATGGTCCTACAACTGCTACTATCTCACCGGCCTCCGCAATCAATGAGGCACCACAAAGCACCTTAATCTCCCGATACCCCTGTACAAAGGTCCTATGGACTCGGTCGAGGTGAAGGGAAGCGTTACAGAACTTTTTATCCGTATCTGCATCAATCATTGCGTAATGCTTCCACTGGATCAATTTTAGAAGCACGTAATGAAGGATATACAGTAGCTAAAAGAGAAAGCCCTAGCGCTATTAGAGCTACGAGAACAACCTCCTCAACAACGACTTCAGAGGGAAGATGGGCTAAAAAATATATTTCAGCAGCAAATAGATCAGCATGAGTAAGTCCCTCAATCAAACCACGCAACGTCTGGATATTTTGCGCAATAAATATTCCAAGCACCAAACCAACTCCCGTGCCAATCACTCCTATACTTGCACCAACAATAAAAAATAGCCGCATTATCATACCTGGTGTAGCTCCCATAGTCCGCAGTATAGCAATGTCACGTCGCTTATCGTTAACCAACATGATCAGACTGGAGACTATATTGAACGCTGCAACCAAAACTATTAGCGTTAGGATCAAAAGCATAACGCTTCGTTCCACTTCTAAGGCTGTAAAGTAGTGTGAGTTTAGGTCTCGCCAATCCCTTACTATTCGACCATCCCCAACTACCTTTGATATGTTAGGGCCCACTTCCTCAACCGCTTCGGGGTGATCAAGTACCACTTCCAGTGCCGCTACTGCGTTGTCTAGCCTAAAAAGCTTCTGAGCATCATTTAATGGCATAAAGATAAAGGTTGAATCGTACTCGTACATACCAACATCAAACGTTGCCACAATTGTGTAAATACGCCCACGCGGCACAGTTCCAACAGCGGTCGATGTCCCCTTAGCTGAGATAAGCCTGATAGAATCACCCACTTTTAACCTCAATAAACTAGCAAGTCGGCCACCAACAACAACGTTCCCACCACCGACAAACTCCTGTAGAGACCCTTGCAAAATTCCTTGGGATATCAAATTATGGGCAACCAAATCCGTGGGTCGGATTCCGCGAACAAGCGCACCTGAGACATTATTAGCGCTAGTCGCCATAACCTGCGCTTCAATAATAGGGGTAACCCGTCGAACAGAAGCAACCTGACGAACCGCTTCGGCAGTGACATCGAAGTCCACAAAAGGACCACGTGCGTCTTGCACAATAATATGTCCATTAATACCTAAAACTCGCCCAAGAAGCTCTGAACGGAAACCGTTCATAACCGATAACACTACAATTAGTGTTGCAACGCCCAACGTGACACCCAACAGAGAAAACCCAGCAATTATCGATATAAAGCTTTTGCGGCGGCGTGATCGCAAATAGCGTTTTGCTACTGTAAACTCAAAGGTCAATAACATCTGTCACAATTATAAAGCACACCTATCAGATACCAATACTTGCTAGGGCGTTATCCAACGACATGTCCTTGTTAACTTCACCCGCCCTCGACCTCAATTCGACCTTATCATTTGCAAGACCCTTTGGGCCGATGATGAGCTGCCAGGGAAGCCCTATTAGATCCATCTTCGCAAACTTTGCTCCCGCACGATCTTCTGTATCGTCATAGAGAACTTCAACTCCACCCCTAGTCAGCTTACTGTATGCACCATCGCAAACCTTTCTACAGTTTTCGTGATCAGACTTAAGGTTTATCAAACCCACATGAAATGGTGCTACGCTTTCTGGCCAAAGCTGCTACTTCGCGCAAAGCTGCCGTTGTATTAGTATTGGCAACTCTTGT
>CAJWJK010000008.1 GCA_913041535.1 uncultured Alphaproteobacteria bacterium | reverse complement strand
CACCGACCCCCACACCCCCAGTGTGGTGCGCTAACCAGGCTGCGCCACGCTCCGAACCCGAACAGACTATAGCCGCGCTATCATTGGACCAGCAAGGTGTTGGCTTATCGCCTGTCCAAAATTGACTTTAATTCACTAAGTTCCTTGAGCGCCACTCGAAGAGCATCTGCATACCCTCGATCTTCTTTGGTTATCTTCTTGCTTGGCTTAGATGATGAAGAAGCATCGGCAATAGAGCCCCTTTTGCCACTTTGGCGCAATACCTTTTGAACTCCCTTAATTGTGTAACCCTCCGTATATAAGAGAGATCGAATCTTTTGCAAAAGCTGGACGTCCTTCGGCCGATAATACCGACGCCCACCCCCGCGTTTGAGTGGGCTAACTTGACTAAACTTACTTTCCCAAAACCGAAGAACATGCTGTGGAACCTCTAGTTCCGATGCAACTTCACTTATAGTGCGGAAAGCTTCCGGAGATTTAACGCTACGCCGTGAACTAGAGCGCGTATTCTTTTGTTCACCTGACTTTACCACTACCCACCCTCAAACTGTCGCTATTTCTTCGCGTTGATTTTATTTTTTAAAATGTTTGACGCCCGAAAAGTAAGTACACGCCGCGGGAGTATGGGAACTTCTTCACCTGTTTTAGGATTCCTACCAATACGCTGACCTTTTTGACGAACATAAAAACTACCGAAAGAGGAGATTTTAACTGGTTCTCCCTGCACTAAGCTTCTGGTAACCTGTTCAAGTACTGAATCGACAAGATCAGCCGACTCATTTTTTGAAAGCCCAACCTCTTGATATATGGCGTCACTTAATTGAGCGCGCGTTACAGTAGCCATCAAAAACCCCGCTTTAATCAATAAAGGTAACGTAACCTTATAATTACGTCAAAACAATAGGATGCAAGACGATGCTAACATGAAAACAACACTTTTCACCAACGTGCCAAACACGCACCCCATGTAAACCCACCTCCCATAGCCTCCATTAATATAACATCTCCTGTTTTAACACGCCCATCACTTATGCCCTGCGATAAAGCCAAAGGAACAGACGCAGCGGACGTATTGGCGTGCTTATCGATGGTGACAATAACCTGACTTGGGGGAATACCTAATTTTTGGGCAGTGCTATCAAGTATTCGTCGATTAGCCTGATGAGGAATCAACCAATCAATCTCTACCCCAGTCAAATCGGGGTCACACAAGACATCACGAACGATTGAAGTTAGATTCACCACCGCATGGCGGAAGACCTCTTTACCTGACATCTTTAGATGGCCCGTCGATTGTGTAGAGGAAGGTCCCCCATCAACATAGAGTAGATCATGGGTTCTCCCATCCGAACGCAGACTAGTCTTAAGTATACCGCGATCATCGATTGTACCATCACCCTCTGATGCCTGAAGAACAACGGCGCCTGCACCATCACCAAAAAGAATGCATGTAGAGCGGTCACTCCAGTCAATAATTCGAGAAAACGTTTCTGCACCTATCACTAGTGCTGACGCGACCTGCCCCGTTCGAATAAAGTTATCTGCTACTGCCAGAGCATAGACAAATCCTGAACATACGGCCCCTACATCAAATGCACAGCCCCTGTGAATACCCAATTTCGCCTGAACAATCGTAGCAGTGGCGGGAAATGTCTCGTCTGGAGTAGCAGTAGCTACAATTACAAGGTCGATGTCATCTGGCGTTAAACCAGCAGCATCCATTGCTTTCTGCCCCGCCCTCACTGCAAGGTCTGAGGTCAACTCACCCTCTGCCGCTATTCTCCTTTCACTTATGCCGGTACGTGAGCGGATCCATTCGTCACTCGTATCAACAGACTCGGCTAGCTCATCATTACTAAGGACGTTCTCAGGGAGATATGAACCACATCCAGTAAACCGAGATCGTATCATTAGGAAGCAGCAGCTTGTCGTAACGTCTGACCTGGAGCAGACAACCTTTCACAATCCTCCAGAATAAGGTCGCCATACCTTCCCTTAACCATATCTACTGCAACCCCAATTGCACTTGCAAAGCCTGTAGCGTCAGTACCACCATGACTTTTGACGACCACCCCATTTAGACCAACAAACATCGCGCCGTTATAAACGCGTGGATCAAGCTTATGGCGAAGAGTGTCGAGTGCAGGTTTTGCTAATAAATAGCCTACTCTTGAAAAAACTGATCTTTTGAAAGCGGCGCGCAGAAATCGCGAGTAAAGCTGCGCTGTTCCCTCAGTAGCCTTCAGTGCAATATTTCCCGTAAATCCATCTGTAACAACAACATCGACCGTTCCCAAAGCAATATCCCCCCCCTCTACAAACCCATAGAAGTCAAAAGGAAAATCTGAGTTATGAAGAACCTGAGCAGCACTGCGAACAGCTTCGTGACCTTTCATCTCCTCAACACCTACGTTCAACAGAGCAACAGAAGGACACTCCACACCAAGCACTGTGCGAGCAAAGGCGGCGCCCATTACGGCAAACTGCACCAAGTTGTTCGAATCACATTCCACGTTTGCTCCCAGATCAAGCATTGTACTTTCACCGTGAATAGTAGGAAAGAAAGAGGCAATAGCTGGGCGATCTATCCCCTTAACTGTTTTCAAAACATACTTCGCCATAGCCATTAATGCACCGGTGTTACCCGCCGACACGACCCCAGTGGCTTCGCCACTGGCAACGGCATCAATTGCCTTCCTCATGCTCGATTCTTGCCCATGTCTTAGTGCTTGCGATGGTTTATCATCCGGACCCACTACAGCATCGGTATGACGGATCTCACAGCACTCTATAAGTTTCTTCTTCTTACTAAGAAGTGGAAAAATGCGCCGCTCATCACCATACATGATAAACTTTGCGTCTGGATATCGCGCTCGCGCGATCTCGGTGCCATTCACCACAAACAGCGGAGCATCGTCACCACCCATCGCGTCAAGAGCTATAGTGATCGGCACCGTGTTTCCCTCCAATACCACACCTTACAAATATCAAACCGCACCAGAACCCTCGATTACTTCTCCCCGATCTCCATAGTGACCACAAGCGCGACAAACATGATGAGGACGTTTGATCTCTCCGCAGTTTGAGCATTCTACATATGCCGATGAGCTCAAAGCGTGATGCGAGCGCCGTTTATCGCGACGAGATTTTGAAACTTTCTTTTTTGGTACTGCCATTATCAATCCTCAGCTTTTTTTCTGTTACCCAGTGCCTCTTTAAAGGCTTACACCTGGTTATAAACAGTGCCTCTTTTCCTACGTATTATTTCTGTACGAACGTAACACCAGATGCTCTAAAATTTACACCCTAATCCTGGCACGAAATACCCATCCATTCGTCAATAGTGAGCGCCCATCACCCGAGGCAACCACATAAACCACACTTACCCTAGGCGCATGGGGTTATAGCCTCCAGGATACAAAACACAGCACCTCATTCGAGCGCAAAGGATCTAATCCCATAATATAGGACACTGTATCACGCCCACGGCAAAACATACACTTAGATCTAATGTTCCGAACTTCTGCATTATATAACCCCTTACTCTCGAAGTAACATATTAGTCATCGCTCATAAAAGGGAATAAATCCTTGGTAGGGTTGGTTAACCCTACCAAGTGAGAACATTATCTCTATACGTTTCACGATGCTCTTATTTCAGAATGTTGACGTTATAACATAGACAATTAATTAAGAAATCTTGCTTCTGACACTTGACAGTAACACTACGAAATATAGGTTTGCCAACAAGCATATCGGTTCAAGTGAATGTCACGGTACTGAAGACAACAATGGATAGCTCACTGTGATAAGATTAGTTGATGTATTATTCTCAAACAAAGTTGAGGTACGATATTTCATATCTTAACTTCTCAAATGGTAGCCATTGGGCGAGAATCAGCCGAATCCTAATTGCACCTCTAATCATTGTTTTTTCTTTAACGTCTTGCACACCGCAAGTGGACGTGCGTGGGTATATTTCTGATACTGAGCAACTAAACACCATTGTTGAAGGCACTCACATGCGTGAGGACGTTTGGCAACTACTAGGCTCACCAACAAGCGAATCAGCTTTTGATGGAAGGACTTGGTACTACATGTCTCGGCGCACACAGGGAAAAGTATTTGAGGACGATAAGGTTATCGAACAGGATGTTATAGCTATAGTTTTCGACGACCGCTGGATTGTCAAAGAGATACACCATTACGGCATTGATGATGGCCGCATTGTAAATCTCGTTACCCGAGAAACCCCAACTCGTGGAAATGAATTGGGGCTCATTGAACAATTTTTTGGCAACATTGGGCGGTTCAATGCCCCGACGGGGGCTGCCGGGGATTAAAACTTAAAAACCTCTGATTCAAAAAGTACTACGCTGCGAGCACAGCGAGCAAAAGTAGAGCTACAATATTGATAATCTTAATCATGGGATTAACTGCCGGCCCGGCTGTGTCCTTATAGGGATCCCCAACAGTATCTCCTGTCACAGCTGCCTTGTGAGCATCAGAGCCTTTACCGTCAAAGTTACCATCTTCAATGAACTTTTTCGCGTTATCCCACGCACCACCGCCTGAAGTCATTGAAAGCGCAACAAAAAGCCCAGTCACGATAGTTCCTAACAGCATGGCACCAAGCGACGCAAAGGCCGCTTCTTGCCCGCCAATCAACAAGATAACTATATAAGCGACAATAGGTGCCAGAACAGGAAGCAGAGAGGGAATAATCATCTCTCGAATAGCAGCTCTAGTTAAAAGATCAACAGCGGTGCCATATTCGGGCGTCGCAGTTCCCTCCATTATACCACTAATCTCGCGAAACTGGCGTCGGACTTCTACAACTATAGACCCAGCCGCCCTGCCTACAGCCTGCATACCAAGAGAACCAAAAAGGAAGGGTAATAAACCGCCAAATAGCAAGCCTACTAAAACGTAAGGATCTTTAAGATGAAAAGAAACGCTAAGGTCAGGAAAATAATGGCGCAGGTCTTCTGTATAGGCAGCAAACAAAACCAATGCTGCAAGGCCTGCAGAGCCAATCGCGTATCCCTTTGTAACTGCTTTTGTGGTATTACCTACCGCATCTAAAGCATCAGTAATCTTACGTACATCTGCTGGAAGTTCTGCCATCTCTGCAATACCACCTGCATTGTCGGTCACGGGCCCGTAGGCATCGAGAGCGATTACCATGCCCGCCAATGCCAGCATAGCGGTAGCTGCCACTGCAATTCCGAACAACCCAGCCGACAGATAGGCTACGATAATCCCCGCACAAATGACTATTACAGGCAGCGCAGTTGCTTCCATCGATACTGCCAAACCTTGAATAATATTTGTAGCGTGGCCCGTAGTCGAAGCCTTGGCAACACTTTGAACCGGTCGGTAATTAGTACCTGTATAGTACTCTGTAATCCAAATCAACAAACCCGTAACGACGAGACCAACTAACGCACACACAAACAGATCACCACCACTAAATACGGTGTCACCGGTTTGCATTGTCGTCGACATACCGACGACGTATTCGGTTAGTGGCCACAGAGCAATCGCCGATAGAACTGCAGTCGCACCAAAGGCCTTGTAGAGCGCTAACATTACGTTATTGCCCCTTCCCATGCGGGCAAAAAATGTACCAACCACCGAAGTGAGTATGCATACAGCGCCAATACCGAGCGGATAGAGCATAAGCTGCTCCATAGTATCGCCAGTAAAAAATATTGCTGCTAGAAGCATGGTCGCAACGATGGTTACAGCGTAAGTCTCGAAAAGATCTGCTGCCATTCCTGCACAATCACCGACGTTATCGCCCACATTGTCGGCAATAACGGCTGGGTTGCGGGGATCATCTTCTGGAATTCCCGCCTCAACTTTTCCAACTAAGTCAGCACCAACATCAGCTCCTTTAGTAAAAATTCCTCCACCTAGACGTGCAAAAATTGAGATCAGTGATGCACCAAAACCCAAAGCTACTAGTGCCTCCAGCAAACTGCGCAATTCAACACCGCATGATAACAAAACTCCGTAGTAAATAGCGATTGAGAGAAGAGCCAATCCAACCACCAACATGCCCGTAACAGCCCCGGACCTAAATGCAACACGTAATGCACCGTCAATGCCACTTCTGGCCGCTTCAGCCGTTCTTACGTTTGCACGGACGGAAACATTCATCCCTATGTAACCAGCTAGACCAGAAAGAACCGCACCAATCAAAAATCCTATGCCAACATTAATACCCAGCAGGGCCCAGAGGATCGCAAAAATGATCACTCCAACAATTGAAATTGTCCTGTACTGCCGATTGAGATATGCCGTAGCACCCGTTTGCACATGACTAGCAATCTCTCGCATTCGCTCATTACCAGCATCGGCGCTCAATACCGACCGAATCGCATAAACACCATAGAGAAGTGCAATCACACCACATGCAATGATAAGCCACAGGTCAATCGACATCATTCCTCTCCAACAAAATCAATAATGATGAGAATAAAACAGGGACAGACCATCAAAAGCTCAAGCCCACCCCCAAAGCCGCGCGAAAATGACAGACTTGCCTGCTGATGGCAACCTTACTCGTGTAAAACTAGAATCCACTCAGTACCCATCTGCAATTCGTGCTCCGATTTTGACGCGATTTACCTATATGTCACGACCCGATGAAATCTATGTTATAATTTGAATACATGCGTGCCCCGCTCGAGGCGCCTCTCTCTATTGCTGTTTCGACAATCCAAAACCCACTAATGTTCTGCCAGTTAAATGCATCCGATAAGATTGTCGTGTTCAACTGCCTACCGTACACTAGTCGTGGCAAAGAATAATTTCTATATAGCGCTTCGCATCAGCACCAGAGGCTGAGACCGCCTTTGGGTTTAAGACAGAAGGGGTATATCAGCATGCTATTGAGAATTCGTTACCTGTGTTACTCGGCCATTGTTGCCAGTTTAATATGCGGTCTCCCCATGACAACACAAGCTACAGACGGTATTTCTCTCGAACTGAATACAGCCATTCAACATGACAGCAACTGTAGACTGCATTTCTTGCTCAGCAATAATACAACACATACTTTCAGCGATTTTCGTATTGAGATCGCGTTTTTTGATAACTCCGGTAGGTTTGTTAATCACGCTACAGCCGATTTTTTAAAGGTAGGAGCCCACAAAACTGTTATGCGATCGTTTGACGTACCAGGGCAACAATGTGTTCACCTTGGCAAAATACTGTTAAACGATGATGCAGTATGCATCTCGGAGAATGGCGCAATACATGAATGCGTAGAGCTGATTGAGCCAACTCATCGAACTGAGATATTGTTTTTTAAATAGATCCTTCCTGGACTAGAACTAAAAGTGTGTAAAACCAGTTCTATCTGGAGAAATGTTTACACCATCACGAGAAAGACAACGCACCCCAGCAGTCTTGACAATAGTTCCTATACAACTAACTGGCACACCAACGTCACGTGCTGCTGCTTCGATAGCTTCCTGATTTCTTGGTGGTGCAGTAAAGGCAAGCTCATAGTCGTCTCCTCCGCTCAGAATGAGCTGAGCTAAACTGGGTATCTGGCTAACGAGTCCCTGAACCTCCTTTGACATGGGTATCAAGGATTCTTGTATGTCCACCCCTACACCTGAGCATTTAGCAAGATGGCCAAGGTCAGCTAGAAGACCATCGGAAATATCAATAGCTGAAGATGCAAGATGTGTAAGCCTCTTCCCTAACGCTAATCTAGGTTTAGGTATCCGATAGCTATTTACCAGCGATTTCGTATCGCAGTCTGATAGATTAGGCAGCTCCCCTCGCAGTACCATCAAACCCAGAGCCCCCTCGCCTAATGCCCCCGACACATAAACCTTATCACCCACTTTAGCTCCACTTCTGCAAATTACCGAACCCCGCCGTGCTTGGCCAAAGGCAGTTACTACAAAAGTGGATGGACCCGTAGTAGAAACCGTATCCCCCCCAAGCAACGTAAGCGCAAAAGTCCTTTGGTCCTGAGCTAACCCTGAAGCGAACGAATCCAGCCAATCGCCCCTGTGTTCGGGGGAAAGAACAATCGCAAGAATATAGCCAAGCGGAGTTGCTCCCATCGCCGACAAATCTGATAGATTAACCCGCAAAAGTTTACGGCCAATCGTATCCGGCGGATCATCCGACCTAAAATGAACGCCCGATACGATGGCATCAGACGTGACCACAAGCTCAAATCCTGGGTCGGGAAGGATAACGCATGCATCATCCTCAAGCCCAAATGCCCCCTGACTGTTCTTAGACAAAGGGACAAACAGCTCCTTTATGAGGTCAAACTCACCTCTTTGCTTTTGTTTCTCCATCTTTCGTCTTATCAACTTCTAAGCTACGCAAAGTACGAGCTATTCGATCTAATACACCATTAACAAATTTAGCTTCACCCCCACCAAAAAAAGCATGCGCAAGATCAACATATTCGTTGATGACAACCCTTGCTGGTATATCGACTCGCGCTAGTAATTCGTATGTCCCTGCACGTACAATTGCACGAACCACAATATCGAGCCGCGAAAGATCGCGCTGATTCATGGCTCCTGCAAGGTGGTCATCAATCTCTGTCTGACGGGAATAAAGGCCCCTAACTATATCATCAAACAAGCTGCTATCAGCCTCACTAAGCTCACCACCTTCGACTGCACGGCCCAAACCATGATGGATCATTTGCTTGATTACTGATTCCACATCACCACTGATCATTTCAATTTGATAAAGTGCCTGAACAGCTTGCAGACGAGCAACGCTACGTTCCACTGATCGCAAAGATGATCCTGTCCCGCTCATTGTGATATGAGGTGCAAATCTCGTTTCAAATGCAACATTTGGATCGCCGCTCGCGCCGCTTCACCACCTTTATCTCTGCCAGAAGGAGAAGCGCGTTCTATAGCTTGGTCTAAATTCTCACACGTCAGAACACCATAACCAAGGGCGAGCGAATACGCGATTACCAAATCCGTAATCCCTCGCGCACTCTCCTGGCTAACGATGTCATAGTGAGAAGTCTCCCCTCGGATGACACATCCTAGAATAATGTATGCGTCAATCTTTCGGACTACGTCAGCATTTCCTACAGAATCGCTGGAATAACGAATAGCGGCTGGTAATTCAAATACACCAGGAACGGAGAGCCGCTGATACGTTCCACCAAACCTCTGTATCTCAGCTAATGCCCCAGTAGCAAGCAAGTCGGCAATCTCTTCGTAGTACCGCGCTTCAACAATACAGAAATGTGAAGTCATCTGCTCAACCACTATTCTGTATCTGTAACTGCTAGAAGAGGAATATCACGCTGGCTAACAACTCTTAGACCATATCCTGCAAGGCCAACTAATGGCCTTTGAGAATGCGATAAAATAACCATATCACGCACACCAACATCTCTGAGTATCTGAGCTCCAATGCCGATTTCTCGCAACTCAGTTTCACTTTTCTCTCCACCCATCAGCTTGGTATGAATGCGGTCAGATACTACAGCTGGATTCCATTCACGAATGATAACCACAACACCACAGCCCTCTTCACCGATCATGTGCATCGCTGCATGAAGATACCCCCCTCGGCCACCTTGATCACACAACAAATCTTGAAGAATATTGAATTCATGGACTCGTACTGGAATCGGCCTCGTTTCGAAATCCTCGCCTTTAACCAACGCAATATGTTCCGTGTGGTCAATAGTATTTCGGTACACGATCATTCGAAAGCGACCTCCATACAGGCTATGAATATCCGACTCCGCAACGCGCTCCACGAGTTTGTCATGACGGCGCCTATGCGCTATCAGGTCCGAAATTCTTCCAATCTTTAGTTGATGTTCGGCTGCAAACTCTATCAGATCAGGCATCCGAGCCATCGTCCCATCATCATTCATGATCTCACAGATGACCCCCGCTGGCACAAGATTGGCCAGTCGCGCAATATCAACCGCTGCCTCCGTATGACCCGCGCGAACTAACACCCCACCATTGCGAGACTTTAGAGGAAATACGTGTCCTGGCGTAGCGATGTCGTCTTTACCCTTGGCGGAATCAATAGCAACTCCAATAGTGTGAGCACGGTCGGCAGCAGATATGCCAGTTGTCACACCCTCCTTCGCCTCAATTGACGTGGTAAATGCTGTTCGGTGCCGTGACTGATTTTCTCTCGACATTAGTGGCAAACCAAGTTCATCAACTCTCTCACTCGTCAATGCAAGACAGATTAAGCCCCTACCATGCTTTGCCATAAAGTTTATGGTTTCCGGCGTAACCCGCTCCGCCGGAACTATCAGATCGCCCTCGTTCTCACGGTTCTCTGCATCCACTAGAATAATCAAACGACCATGCCGCGCATCATCAATAATCTCATCAATACTTGCCAAACTATCTTTCAGGGACATCAGATCTAAACTCTTTCAGCCTTGCCACATATCGTGCAATAACGTCGACTTCTACATTCACACTGTCTCCAGGGCGAGTAAACGAAAATGTAGTTTCACGCTGAGTGTGGGAAATAATATTCACCCAGAAACTGTCTCCCTCAACGCTATTGATAGTCAATGACACCCCGTCGAGAGCTACGGAGCCCTTGACAGCAATAAACTTCCTAAAATCGCTGCCCAGCTGAAACTCCATGCGGAGCGAATCTCCCTCCACATAAGAGTCAATGACTTTAGCTATGCCGTCTACGTGGCCTGTTACAATGTGACCACCTAATTCATCACCAATTCGTAAGCTCCGCTCAAGGTTGACAGGGGTTCCAGCAACCCACAAACCTATGTTGGTGCGAGCAAGCGTTTCAGCTGACGCCTCCACAGCAAACCAATCCTCACCTTTCTCAACAACAGTAAGACATGGGCCAGAACATGCAACGGAAGACCCAATCCGAATACTCGTCATATCAAATGAAGAGCGAATAAGAATACGTGTGTCACCAGATTTTTCAATAGATTGAACGTGGCCCACATTAGTTACTATTCCAGTAAACATTGGAACGCCTATTCAATTCGAACAAATTGACTCATGCTGTCACCACCTCGAGCACTCGTCGATATGCGCTGGAACACGCATGAATCACTGATTGAAACAAAGTCTGAAGTCACCACCGACGGAACTCCTGTCGACCCCAGGATCTTAGGTGCATGAAACCACACGAGTCGATCAACCAATCGGTCGTTAATCAAGGCACCCGCAAGCTCACCACCACCCTCGACAACAACGTGCGTAAGACCGCGATCACCAAGAGCCTTCATAGCTGCTCCAATTTCCACTTTACCAGATAGATTACTTGGAACCTCGACTACCGTTACCCCGTTTCCAGTGAGGGCATCTTTCCGACCTTTGTCAGCGCCTTCAATAGTGATGACCCAAGTCGGCACCGTCAAGGCGCTAGACACAACCTTTGAATCAAGTTGGGAGCATAACTTACTATCCACAATTACTCGCACCGGAGAACACATCTCCAACCCCGGTAATCTACAAGTTAGGTCCGGGTTGTCCACACTAAGGGTCCGAGAACCAATCATCACAGCATCAACGCGTGCTCGCAACATATGCACCTGGGCCCGCGCTTCTTCACCTGTAATCCAACGGCTTGAACCGTCATGTGCTGCTATACGGCCATCAAGAGTTGATGCTAACTTCAATGTAATTAGCGGTCGACCCGTTTTCACTCGAGTGAAAAAACCAATGTTTAGTTCCATTGCCTCTGCGCTGCATAGACCCTCGGTAACCTCAACACCTCCGTTCGTCAAGATTTCACATCCACGTCCATCTACACGATGATCGGGATCCCTAACAGCAAAGACTGCACGCTGTATTCCCGCTTCTACGAGCGCTTCAGCACAAGATCTAGTCATACCAACATGAGAACACGGTTCGAGAGTAATGTAGGCCACCCCCCCCTTTGCATCAGGGCCAGCCATCCGAAGTGCTTCAATTTCTGCGTGGGGCCTCCCACCCACCTGAGTCCAACCTCTACCGACGACGTTGCCGCTATTAACCAGAACACACCCAACAGCGGGGTTAGGCCATGTACCGCCCAACCCACGACGCGCCAGGCTCAATGCAGATGCCATATGCGCTCGGTCACACTCTTCAATCTTTGAGTTCACCGTCCAGTTCGCCGACGAAATTCTCAAAGTCCTTAGCTTCGCGGAAATTACGGTAAACAGATGCAAACCGTACATACGCGACCGGGTCAAGATTCGCCAGCGCCTCCATTACTAACTCACCTAAGACATTGGACGGTATTTCAGCTTCACCCATACTTTCTAGCCGACGAACGATGCCATTAATCATCCTTTCGACTCTTTCGGGATCGACAGGTCGTTTCCTTGTAGAAATCTGAACGGAACGCAAAAGTTTATCCCTAACAAAAGGGACACGCTGACCGCCCTTCTTTAGAACAACTAACTCTCGAAGCTGCACACGCTCAAATGTGGTAAAGCGGGAAGCGCAGCTCGGACAGAAACGGCGACGGCGTATAGACGAACCGTCTTCAGTAGGGCGCGAGTCTTTTACTTGCGTGTCATTATGGCCGCAAAATGGGCAACGCATGGATTCCTACACCTTTGACTAAACCAAAGCACCGTATATCGGAAACCTTCGGCACAAATTTAACGCATTTTCACGCGCCGAGGCTTCAATCTTCGAATCACCTTCGGGATCTAAAACAAGAGCATCTACAATATCGGCAATCATACAACCCACAGTTTTAAACTCACCCTCCTCAAAACCGCGCGTAGTTGCTGCTGCTGAACCGATTCTTATTCCAGAAGTTACAGTAGGTTTCTCTGGATCAAACGGTACAGCATTCTTATTTACAGCTAGAAAAGCACGCTCTAAAGCAGCTTCTACCAACGCCCCTGTGAGCTTCTTTTTCCTCAGATCAATAAGTACTAGGTGAGTGTCTGTTCCACCCGATACCAAATCCAATCCTCTCTCTATTAGAGTTGTAGCTAAAACACGCGCATTGTCCACAACCTGACCAGCATATGTTCTAAACTCCGGTCCCAACGCCTCACCTAAAGCGACCGCTTTCGCGGCTATAACATGCATTAATGGACCACCCTGCATGCCTGGAAAAACTGCAGAGTTTACTTTTTTTGCAAGATCTCCATCGTTGGTGAGAACCAAACCACCACGCGGACCACGAAGAGTTTTGTGTGTTGTTGCCGTCACGATGTCAGCGTAGGGAAAGGGATTCGGATGAACACCACCAGCAACCAAGCCTGCAAAATGTGCCATATCCACCATTAATCGTGCACCAATACTATCACAAATCTCGCGCAAAGCAGCGAAGTCAATGATTCTTGGATATGCGGAACCACCAGCAACCAATACCTTTGGTTTATGAGTCTTACAAAGTTGTCGAATTTCATCTAAGTCAATTTGTGCGTCTACGAGGCGCACACCATATTGTACCGCGTTAAACCATTTCCCTGACTGATTCGGTTTAGCGCCATGTGTAAGGTGACCTCCTGCATTGAGAGCAAGACCAAGAAACGTATCCCCGGGTTCCATTAATGACATGAATGCAGCTTGATTCGCTTGAGAGCCAGAGTGAGTTTGTACATTGGCGAAGTCACAATTGAATAGTTTTGTTGCACGATCAATTGCTAGCTGTTCCACAATATCGGCAAACCTACAGCCCCCGTAATAACGCCTGTTTGGATAACCCTCCGCATACTTATTCGTAAAGACCGAGCCTGCCGCTTCTAGAACGGCACGACTGACGATGTTTTCAGACGCTATTAACTCAATCTGGTTAGATTGCCGATCCAATTCACCCCTAAGCGCCATAGCCACTTCGGAATCGATGTCTTCTATCGAGGCTGCAAAGAAAGCGGAAGGGGAAGATTTATTAATCTCTAGTGACATCTAAAAACCCAATAAAAATCTACAGCAAAGACTCTAGCCAAGCTGATTAACACGCCGCGCATGCCGACCCCCATCAAACTTTGACGAAAGAAAAACCCTTACACATTGACGCGCCACATCTTGAGTAGTAGTACGTGAACCAAGTGCTAGAACGTTAGCATCATTGTGGCGGCGAGCCATCTCAGCATCCTCCACTGATCTGCATAAAGCGGCACGCACGTGACCGTGCCGATTCGCAACAATACTCATTCCAATTCCAGTACCGCATATAAGAATTCCGAGCCCTACCTCACCTCTGGCGACCATGCCAGCAACAATATTACCGACCTCAGGGTAGTCAATTGGCTTGGAAGACACCGTACCACAGTCAAGCACCTCTATGCCCCAATCAGCAAGATCCAGTCCTAACACGCTCTTTAGTTCATAACCGGCGTGATCAGAGCCAATAGCCACACTTTGCTGAGCCTTATGAGAAATGTACTAAACCTCACGCAGAAAACTGGGTGATAACACAAGTGGAAATCGCACACCAGTATCTCACAACCAAGCCGCTTTATCCATCTATACCTAAAATCATTAAGCAGCCCGCTTAAGATCAAGGCGTGTCCATTCCTCATCCAAGGCATCAACCAACTCATCTATCATCGTTTCGGTATGCCAAGGTGAAGGAGCAAGACGAAGACGCTCAGTACCTCGCGGTACCGTCGGATAATTAATTGGCTGTATATAAATGCAGTGTTGATCGAGAAGTCTATCCGACACCTGCTTACAAAGCCTCGCATCGCCCACTACTATCGGTACAATGTGGCTATTCGATGAAATCAGCGGGAAGTTCGCTGCCGAAAGCCTCTTTTTTAGGCTTTCAACCCGCTCCTGATGTTGTCGGCGCAATTGTGACGAACTTTTTAAGTATCGAACGCTAGCTAATGCGCCGGAAGCTAATACCGGTGCAAGCGATGTTGTAAAGATAAACCCCGGGGCATAACTTCTAACCACGTCAACCAATGTAGAATTTGCGGCAATATAACCACCCATCACACCAATAGCTTTGCCTAAAGTTCCTTCAATAATCGACAAACGATCTGTTATTCCATCTCTATCTGCAATGCCTCCCCCCTTCGGCCCATACAAACCAACTGCATGAACTTCATCCAGAAAAGTCATCGCACCATACCGGTCAGCTAAATCGCAAATCTTTTCTATAGGTGCAATATCACCATCCATGGAATAAACAGATTCAAAAATTACCAACTTCGGCACATTCGTCGGCGATACAGCTAACAACTGCTCTAGATGGTTAACATCATTATGACGAAATATCTTTTTATCACAACGACTTAATCGAATTCCCTGAATGATTGAAGCATGATTATGAGAGTCTGAAAAAATGATACAATCAGGCATCAAGGCACCCAGAGTCCCTATTGTAGCCTCATTGGAGATGTATCCTGATGTGAATAGTAAAGCCGCCTCCTTACCGTGAAGATCGGCAAGCTCACGCTCCAGAAGCACGTGGACATTGCTAGTTCCCGAGATATTGCGTGTTCCGCCCGAACCCGCTCCAACGTGCTGAAGACATTCGTTCATTGCGAAAATTACGGACTTATGCTGCCCCATACCCAAGTAATCATTACTGCACCAAACGGTTACCTCTTTCTCACCAGAATCATCACGATAGGTCGCTATCGGAAAATTACCTGCGTGCCGCACAAGGTTCGCGAAGACACGATACCGCCCTTCATCCTCCAGAGAGGTGATCTTGTTATTAAGAAACTCGTTATAGTCCATGGTAGTACTGCGCTATAAATGTATAGGATTAGTAAATTGTGGCATATATTCGATCAGATGTCCTTAATCTACATAGCGATAATACGACTTTGTGAGGCAAAAGAATGTCCGTAATAAGCAACTCAGTTTCAGATGCAACTCGGAATCAAAATAATACATTTGTTTGGGATGACCCTCTATTGATAGAACCTCTACTTAACAGTCAACAAAAATTGGCTAGAGATAGCGCTCGGAATTATTGCCAACAAGAACTTATGCCGCGCATTACCCGGGCTAATCGGCATGAAAAATTCGACAGAGATATTTATAGAGAAATGGGATCACTAGGATTCTTAGGCCCCTTGATCACCGGATACGGTTGTGCAGGAGTTGACCACATTACATACGGCCTAATCGCACGAGAGATTGAACGGGTGGACTCTAGCTATCGCTCAGCCATGACCGTCCAATCCAGTCTTGTGATGCACGCAATTGCCACGTACGGAAGCGACCAACAACGTCAGCGATATCTTCCACTACTAGCTTCGGGTGAGCTGATTGGTGCTTTTGGACTCACTGAACCTGACCATGGATCGGATCCCGGTTCCATGGCGACGCGAGCACTTCCCTCATCAAGTGGCTATATTATCAACGGAACCAAAGCGTGGATCACAAATGCGCCAGTTGCAGACATTTTTATCGTTTGGGCTAAGGATCAAGATGACATCATTCGTGGCTTTATAATTGAACGTAGCGCAGACGGCATGACCACCTCAAAGATTGAAGGGAAGTTTGCACTGCGCGCATCTCCAACCGGCAACGTCAATATGACAGATGTGCATGTGAAATCAGAATCTCTATTGCCAAACGTTTCTGGACTGAAAGGACCGTTTGGCTGCCTAAATAAAGCTCGATATGGTATTTCTTGGGGAGCAATGGGTTCTGCAGAATTCTGCTGGCATTCTGCCCGTGAGTATACACTAACTCGCAATCAGTTTGGCCGCCCATTGGCAGCCAATCAACTAATACAAAAGAAGTTGGTAGACTGCCAAACAGAAATTGCTATTGGCTTGCAGTCCTGTTTCCGTGTTGGTCAGCTTCTTGATTCTGGTAATGCAACACCAGAGATGATCTCACTAATCAAGCGTAATTCTTGTGGTAAAGCTTTAGAAATTGCTCGCATGTCTCGTGATATGCATGGAGGCAATGGTATTTCTGATGAATACCACGTCATCCGACACCTAATGAATCTTGAAGCCGTAAACACCTATGAAGGAACGCACGACATTCACGCTCTTCTTTTAGGGCGTGCGCAAACTGGCTTGCAGGCTTTTTCGAGTTGACCGATGTCAAATCATCCGCACATAAACAGCAAAGAGCCTCATATAGGGTATTTTTCGAGTCGCTTACGGGAAGCCGATCCAAAGATCGACGCAGCCATTTGCAGTGAGCTATCCCGACAACGCAATCAAATAGAGCTAATCGCATCAGAAAACTTAGTTAGCCGCGCCGTTCTAGACGCCCAAGGATCGATACTGACTAACAAGACGGTAGAGGGCTATCCCGGTCATCGCTATTACGGTGGAGCTGAATACGTTGATGAAATTGAACGTATAGCTATTGCCCGCGCAAAACTTCTTTTCAAGTGCAAATTTGCTAATGTGCAACCTCATTCAGGCAGCCAGGCAAACCAAGCCGTCTATCTATCCTTGCTCCAGCCAGGACAGCGAATATTGGGGATGGCTCTTGACGCAGGAGGCCACTTGAGTCACGGCGCCAAGGCTAACCTTTCGGGTCGTTGGTTTGATATAGCGCACTACGGTGTTTCCCGAGAGAACGGCCGGATAGATTATGACTTCGCCGCTGAACAAGCGTTTGAACATAGGCCTGAGCTCATTATAGCAGGCGGATCCGCGTATTCCCGTAAGCTTGATTTCTCAAAGTTTCGAAAGATTGCCGATAGTATCGGAGCACGCTTGATGGTGGACATGGCACATTTTGCGGGGCTTGTGGCCGCTGGGGAATACCCCGACCCTCTCCCGTACGCTGATGTTGTAACTACCACCACGTACAAAAGCCTCCGAGGCGTTCGTGGTGGATTGGTACTCACCAACGATTCAGACATAGCTGCAAAGGTTGATAACGCGGTTTTTCCAGGCCTACAAGGCACACCCCTGCTTCACTCACTAGCCGCAAAAGCCGTTTGCCTTGGTGAAGCTCTAAAGCCTGAATTTAGCACGTACTGCAGACAAGTAGTCGCCAACGCTAGAGCACTTTCAGAAACCCTAGTGAACCAAGGATTAGATGTCGTTTCAGGTGGCACTGATACTGCACTAATGCTTGTCGACCTTCGTTCAAAGGGCCTAACCGGCAACATTGTTGCTGAAAGCTTAGAAAGGGCATGCTTAACCTGCAACAAGAACAAAATTCCTTTTGACACTGAATCGGCTCGCATAACATCTGGCCTTAGACTATCATCCGCAGTTGGAACGACTCGAGGATTTGGTATCGCCGAATTTGATAAGATTGGTCAGATAATCGGTGCAGTAATCGATGGACTTGCACGTGATCCAGATCAAAACAATGAAATGGAAGAGTGGGCACGAAGTGCCGTCCTTGATATCTGTGAGCGCTTTCCCATCTACCCAGACCTCTAGCTGTTCACCATTTTGCAATAGAGAAACGAAATGAAGCTTACGGACAAACAATTAGAAAATTTTCGCGAGTCTGGATTTGTAATGATACCAAATGTTTTCTCTAGAGAAGAGGTTGCGTTGATGCAGGGAGAGCTGCCTCGGCTTTTTGCAGAAAACCGTGCGGAGAACTATCGGGAAAAGCAAAGTCGTGAGGTGCGATCAGCATTTGCTCTGCATTTACGAAGCGACATCTATCGGCGACTGGTAAAACATCCACGTTTGATTGGCCCAGCATTACAGCTCTCCAACGAAGAGATTTACATCATGCAAACCAAAGTCAACGTTAAGGCAGCTTTTTCAGGAGAAGTATGGCAGTGGCATCAGGATTTTAGCACCCATAAAGAAGAAGATGGTGTTCCTCGCCCAGATGCATTGAACATTCACGTGTTCATTGACGAAGTAAATGAATTTAATGGACCACTCACATTTATACCCGGTTCGCATCGCCGCGGGCCTTTAAACTCAGCACTTGACACAGAAACAACTAGCTATCCGCTATGGACATTAGATCAAGATACCATCACTAAGCTCATTGCAGATGGTGGAATAGTCTCGGCTAAAGGACCGCCAGGATCACTTCTCATTTTTGGAGATACATTGGTGCACGGATCGTCCATAAACATGTCCCCCTGGAGACGGACCATATTTTCGCTAATTACAAACCCAATCTCAAATGCTCAAACTACAAACAAACGCCCTGAATGGATTCACCATCAAGATACGTCTCCTATCACATGCCTTGATGACAATTGTTTAATTGATCCTTCAAATGATGAGGGTCCAAGCCACACAATTGAAACCGACTCTATTCAATCCGTTGAAACGGCGGGTAACTCGCCCTAAGATCGTGCTTTCAACGAGAATTAGTTATTGGGATGACTGAATCATTTATCGGCCACTATCATCCATTCGCGAGTTTTCCAAACACTCGGATGCGCCGCAATCGCCGACATGAATGGTCTCGACGTCTAATATCAGAAAATCACTTGACAACAAACGACCTTATTTGGCCATTGTTCGTTCACGAAGGAACCCATCGAGCTGAACCTATAAAGTCAATGCCAGGGGTGGAAAGACTCTCTCCTGATCTTGCAATTGATGCAGCTCATGAAGCGTGCCAACTAAAGATTCCAGCTATAGCCATCTTCCCAGCCATAAATGAAACTCTCAAGACTCCGGACGGAGATGAGGCAGTCAACAGCAGCAATATAGTTTGCCGCACTGTCACTGCAATCAAGAACGCCTGCCCCAACATAGGAGTGCTATGTGATGTAGCACTAGATCCTTTCACTCAGCACGGGCAAGACGGATTGGTTAGAAACGGATATGTGGCTAACGATGAAACAATTGAGGTGCTGTGCCGTCAAGCACTCGTTCAGGCTGATGCAGGTTGTGATATCCTTGCTCCATCAGACATGATGGATGGGCGCGTTGGTGCCATCCGATCCGCGCTCGACAAAGCTGGGTACGAGCACGTCCAAATCATGTCATATGCCGCAAAGTACGCCTCGGCATTCTACGGACCATTTCGGGATGCAGTGGGCTCATCACGTAATCTTGGTAACGCGGACAAACGCACGTATCAGATGGACCCAGCTAATGGAGATGAAGCATTGCGCGAAATTAGTCTTGATATTTCGGAAGGAGCAGACATGATAATGGTGAAGCCAGGCATGCCATACCTTGACGTCATCAGGCGTGTTAAGAATGCATTTGGCATGCCAACGTTTGGCTATCAGGTAAGTGGTGAATACTCAATGCTCCGCGGAGCAGCTGACAGCGGCTGGCTAAATGGAAATCAAGCAATGTTGGAAACTCTACTAGCCTTCAAACGAGCAGGAGCTGACGGAATTTTGACGTATTTTGCACGAGACGCCGCTCGATTGCTCAATAATGCCTAACAAAAATTGCCCTACCACCCACTACATACAAATAACTCTATGTACAAGCCCACCATGGGAAGTCTTCTGATGCACAAGTGTGAAAACTTTGCGCGTGAGGTTATATTGCACCGACATAAGACTCTCTTTAACGCGTCAAAACTCAAGGTAAACGAACGTTCTGACCGACAACAACTCAACGTCACATGACTTTGGCGTCACCAATATAAATATGTCCTTGAGGAAATCAAACGTTGATGGGCCCCTAAGAGGCATAACAGTAGTCGATCTTACTAGAGTGCTTGCCGGGCCATATTGCACCATGGTGCTTGCAGATCTAGGCGCACGCGTAATTAAAGTCGAAAATCCATCTACTGGAGACGACTCGCGCTCCTTTGGACCTTTTACAAAAGGTGGCTCTGCATATTTTGCGTCCCTGAACCGTGGAAAAGAAAGCATTGCAATTGATTTAAAGGATCCCAATGAAAAAATACTGTTTGATCGGCTACTACGACATTCAGATGTGTTGATAGAAAATTACCGCCCTGGTGTGCTTGGACGGCTTGGATATGACTGGGAGATAATTCATGACCAATTTCCCCGTCTCATCTATCTTGCGCTTTCGGGCTTTGGGCGCACTGGCCCCTACGCCCAACGACCAGCCTATGACCTAGTTGTTCAGGCTATGGGTGGCATAATGAGTCTTACAGGGCAACTCGGTGGAGAACCCACCCGCGTCGGGTCTTCAATTGGAGATATAACGGCAGGCCTGTATGGGGCTATTGGAATCACCGCAGCCTTACATGAACGAAAGAGTTCCGATAAGGGGTGTATGGTTGATCTCGGCATGTTGGATTGTCAGGTTGCCATTCTAGAAAACGCGATAGCTCGAGTCTTTACGACGGATCATGTCCCGGGACCAATCGGCTCACGTCATCCCACAATTACACCCTTTTCTTCATTCCCAACGAGTGATGGCCACATCGTAGTTGCTTGCGGGAACAACGTATTGTTCTACAAATTTGCCGATTGCCTTGGCGTGCCGGAGCTTGCAACCGACTCACGATTTTTAGATAACGCGCTTCGGACACTTCACGTAGACGACCTAACCGCTAAAATTGAATTTCATACACGTAAGAGATCCTCCAGCGAATGGCTTGAATTGCTGCTCGAGGCAGGAATACCGTGCGGACCGATCAATAACGTCCAGCAGGTTGTTGATGACCCCCATATTGCATCCCGCAACATGTTAGTTAGCCTGGAAGATAGTAAACCTTCCGAATTGAAAGTTGCCGGCAACCCACTTAAGTTTTCAAAGTATGCAGATCCTGTTACCCGCGATTCGGCCCCAGAACTTGACGAGAATAGAGAATCAATAGTTAGAGAGCTGGATGCGCTTGATAGCTAAAAGGTATCGAGCTAGTAAGATAGTAATATTGACCCCCTAAACCCACAGGAAGTCGGTCCCAGTGAGCAAGATATTCCATATCATAATTATCTGCACACTGGTTGCTGTAATCATCCCTACGGCTGGATATTTTATACTTTTAGAATCTCTCCCCAAAATTGATGGCTCAACAAAGGTCATCGGCTTAAGACATCCGATTAAAATAATACGCGACTCTGAAGGTGTTCCCCACATCATAGCTCAAACTAGTGATGATGCGTATTTTGGCCTCGGATATGTTCATGCCCAAGATCGCTTATGGCAAATGGAGATAAGTCGTCGCATCGGTGCAGGGCGTCTATCAGAAATTCTAGGTGAGGACGCTCTGATTTACGACAAATTTCTTAGAACTCTTGGAATCTATTCTTTCGCCGCTCGCACATATTCAAATTTAGACAAGCAATCTCAATCAGCGTTAATTGCATATAGTGCGGGCGTAAACTCATTCCTCGCAACCAACGATGGGCTTTTGCCACCAGAATTTCTTGTCTTTTCACACAAACCTGAGCCATGGCAGCCAGCAGATTCGTTGGTATGGATTAAGGTTATGGCCTTCAACCTCGGGGGCAATATGTCCCGTGAGCTCCAAAGAGCTCAAATGGCTAGAATCCTAGACCCCACCAAAATATCAGAGTTTTTTCCTCCCCATCCCGGTGATCCGATCATTAATATTCCCGATTTTTCAACTTTCTATAGCGGTTTACCACTGCAACCGCTGGCCTCAATAGCACACCATTATCGAGCTTCTGGAAACGGTTCAAACAACTTTGCGGTATCGGGTGCACATACAGTTACCGGAAAGCCCCTCCTCGCAAATGATCCGCACCTAAGCCTTGCGGTTCCGTCAATATGGTACCTGGCCCACCTTAAAGCACCCGGACTAAATGTGATTGGAGCTACTCTTCCCGGAGTCCCGTTAATCGTTCTAGGTCATAACGACCACATCTCGTGGGGATTTACCAACACAAACCCGGATGTGCAGGATCTCTATATTGAACGCATTGCTCCAGGAACAGATGACAAATATTTGACGCCAACTGGCGAGGCAATATTCCAAACACGGCAAGAAATAATCCATGTCGATGGAAAAGAAGACGTAAAACTATCCGTTCGCACCACGCGCCATGGACCCGTTATATCGGACGTATTCACTGACGCAAAAAATGTAACGCCAGAGGATCACGTAATAGCACTAGCATGGACAGCGTTACGCGACGACGATTTAACCTTTCAAGCAGGAATCAAGATCTCACACGCAACCAACTGGATGGAGTTTGTAGAAGCACTTCGCGACTACCACTCACCACAACAGAACATAGTTTACGCAGATGTTGACAATAACATCGGCTTTATTGCACCGGGGCGCGTACCAATTCGAAACTCTGAAAATACAGTGTCGGGACTCATGCCGGTTCCTGGGTGGGAGTCTCTTTACGATTGGGTAGGGTTTATCCCCTATGATGAACTGCCACGTTATACCAACCCACAGTCAGGGAGAATCTATAGCGCCAACAATAAAATAGTTGGAAGCGACTACCAATACTTTCTAACATATGACTGGGAACCGGCCTATAGGGCGAGAAGGCTAAAAACGCTGCTCGACGGAAAAGAAAAGCACAGCATAGATACCTTCTCCCAGATTCAGTCTGACAACCTTTCTTTAATGGCAACAGACCTGTTGCCGCCACTAATTGCGACCACGCCGAGAGAATCAGGTACAGCCAGTGCTCTCGACTTATTAGACAAGTGGGACGGACGCATGCTAGCTGAGAGGCCCGAACCCCTATTGTTTATTGCCTGGATGCGTGAATTGTCACGGTTAATATACCGTGATGAACTCAATATACTCTTTCCTAAATATTGGACATTGAAGGGCCCATTCCTGCACAGAGTATTAACGGAGAAGACTCACTGGTGCGATGACACATTAACCACCAAAGAAGAGAACTGTAAGACATTGCAAGCCAAAGCACTGAAAATTGCTATTTCAGATCTAACAACACAATATCAAAGCGCGATGGAAGACTGGCGGTGGGGAGACGCTCACTTCGCAAAAGCAGAACACAACCCTTTTAGTCGCGTTCCCTTGCTTAAATTATTCTTTGGACTAACTGGCCCGATGCCTGGCGGAGAATATACTCTGAATCGCGGGGGTCACCGAATAGATAACGAGGAAACGCCCTTTGCTGCAGTACATGGGTCAAGTTTTCGAGCTATCTATGACCTTAGCAACTTAGAAAATTCACTATTTATTCAATCCACAGGACAATCTGGTAATATTTTTTCAAGTCAATACTCGAGATACTTCGACCGTTGGCGTAACACAGAGTACCTTGCAATGGAAACATCTCCTGTCTCTTTTTCTAATGGTAGTATGGGGGTTTTGTCTCTTTTTCCCCAGTAAAAACCAAGTAATGGATATAACAATTCTCAATAGTTAGCCATGGCGGCAACTAAAGACTAATGGGCGAATCCATGGCCTTTCTGCTGCCAAAAGAGTCCTGATTAAGTAGCATACATATCTGGAACGACCTACTACAACCCGTACCCCTGTTCAACCAGAACAAGAATAATTTAGCACTTACCAATTCTAATCTTAAGCTATCTGTTATACTGAATATCATGATCTCTGTTGTAGCGACATTTGAAATGTGGGTAACGATGGCTTTGATCGTAGCGGCCGTTGTTGCGTACGCTTCGGAGAAACTCTCTATTGAAGTTACATCTGTGTCAATCATCGCGTTCTTGCTTGTCTTTTTTCATATTTTTCCGGTAACAACACTACATAGCGGAAGCGTACTCGACGCCGGAAAAATCCTTTCTGGCTTTGCCAACCCAGCTTTAATAGCCGTAGTGGCATTACTTGTTATTGGTCAAGGTCTGGTGCGAACAGGTGCGCTGGATCACTTTGTTAGACGCCTAGTAATTCTTCGTCGCCGTTATCCCAATGGAACCATAATACTTACACTTTCTTGTGTAATGGTATTGAGCGCAGTCCTCAACAACACTCCAGTAGTCGTTATCTTTATCCCTATCATGACTGCTCTTTCTGACCGCCTTGGCGGATCAGTAAGCGGTTTGATGATGCCACTAAGCTTTGCTGCAATTCTCGGTGGCATGACCACACTAATCGGTTCTAGTACTAACCTCTTGGTCTCCTCTACAGTGATGAATCTCGGCCATATGCCTATCGGATTTTTTGACTTTACTATCCCTGGCATTGTCCTTGCTATAGTTGGTATTGCTTACGCAATATTTGTATTACCTAAACTGCTTCCGGATCGAGCATCACCAGCTCGAGAACTCATGGGAGATATAGATACTCAATACCTAACACAGATAGCCGTTGGCTCGGGAAGCCCGTTGATAGGACGAACTGCAAACGCAGACATTCTAGCATTTAGCTCCGACATCACTATTCGCCTCGTTCAACGAGGGGAACATGCATTTGTACCACCACTTGATGAAGTCACTCTACGAGCAGGAGACGAAGTTGTCGTTTCGGCAACGCGTGAGGCACTCACCCATCTATTAGAAAACGCGCCTGAGATTCTTCATGGAACCAGTAGTGCCCCTGGGGATCAAATCCTTGGAGAGGTAGTGGTAGCCCCGGCATCCCGTATGATTGGACGCAACCTGACACAACTGGGCTTTCACTATCAGACGCACTGCATTGTCCTTGGGATACAACGCCGGTCAAGGATGATCCGCGCTCGCATGGATGAGATCAGGTTAGATGCAGGTGATGTTCTATTGGTATTGGGCCAAGCCACAGACGTGATGGATTTGCGAGCTAATCGCGATGTTTTATTGCTCGAGCGTTCTACGCACGAACTCATAGATAGATCTCGTTCTACCCGCGCAACAATAATCTTCCTTACCGTTATTGCTTTAGCTGCGAGTGGGTTGATCCCTATAGTTGTGGTGGCAGTTGCAGGTGCCGCAGCCATGGTTACCACGGGATGTCTTAATATTCACCAAGCCTCACGGGCAATTGATCGGCAGGTAATCTATCTTGTTGGTGCAGCATTGGCCCTCGGGACAGCTCTTGAAGCCACCGGAGGAGCCCAATTCCTTGCACACCTTCTGGTGTCTGCTTTGGGTAATGCAGGTCCAGCTGTAGTTCTCTCAGCATTCTTCCTATTGGTAGCTGCATTTACGAACGTCTTGAGCAATAATGCAACGGCCGTACTGTTTACACCGATCGCTCTCAATGTAGCAGCAGAATTAGGGATCACTGATCCAAGTATATTTATTTACGCCTTAATATTTGCTGCAAACTGCTCCTTCGCAACGCCAATGAGTTACCAAACTAACCTACTCGTAATGGCTCCAGGCCACTATAAGTTTAGCGACTTCCTCCGTGCCGGGCTTCCTCTTATTGCTTTGTTGTGGTTAACATTTTCGCTATTTGCACCATGGTATTACGGGCTTATTTAAGATTTAGTTATTCATAAATTACCCGCACTACACAAGAAACGGATTGATTTGCATCATTCAATTAAATTCTTTCGAACCGCTCCAACGCCATGTCCTTACTTGCCTGGGAAAATGGAACGCAAGCTATTCACGTCACTTGGGGGATCAAATGCAATTGCATTGCACGACCGCCTATCAGAAATCGGGTTTCGCCGAAGTCATAGGCTTGCCCATCGGCCTCGTTGCGACGAATGTAATGAATGCGTACCAGTCCGAGTACGGGTTCAGGACTTCAAAACTACCAGGTCCATGCGACGAACACTTGCTGCTAACAAAGGAATTGAAGCTTCGGTTCTTCCCGCACTAGCATCGAAAGAACATTTTCATCTATTCCAACACTACCAGTTAAAGCGCCATAGAACTGGCGACATGGCTAAGATGAAAATTACCGACTATAAATCAATGGTCGAAGACACGTCCGTTAATACATTCCTCGTGGAATATAGAAATAGCGCGGAACAACTTTATGCGATTTGTCTAAGCGATAAGCTTACAGATGGATTATCTCTGGTCTATAGTTTCTTTGATCCAGACAAGAAAACATCAAGTCTCGGCACATTCCTGATCTTGTGGCACATAGAAAAGGCCAGAGAAATGGGTCTACAGTATATATACCTTGGCCATTGGGTCTCTAGTAGCAAAAAAATGGCTTACAAAAGGAAGTTTCAACCTCTCGAAGCGTATATTCGTGGCCATTGGTCTCCGCTGTAGCACGGGACCAAACAGTCACCAACTCGGCAGACCACCATCTGATCATTGGCAACTCTAGTGAAATTGTGGCGCAAGTTTTATTAGCAACAAGCACTCCAATACTACCGATCAGTTATCCAGATTGGGCTATAGAATGTCACCGCTTACCAATGTTTTTGAATCAGTGTTAGCTTATTCAAAGGTGTTTGACCTGGAAAATCCGCGAGGCACAGAACGCCCTGATTGAGCACGCTTACCTTCCCAAAGACTTAAATCTCTTTTGGTATATGAACGAGCACCGGTCTTCCAAGAAAGACCCTCCGCCAGACAGAACACTTTTGCATCGCTTAGTTCCGCTCCGCGGTAACGCTGTAATAAAACACCCCTTCCACGGGCCATAGTTGGAACAGAGTGTAAATCAAAGACCAACAATTTCCGATTACTGCCAACTATAGCAATGGAATCGCCTTTCGCTGATTTACAAATACGTGCTTCAACCGGAGGAACAACATTTAGCACCTGTTTTCCAGTTCGAGTATGCGCCAAAACGTCCTCCCCTTTAACAAGGAAACCACGTCCATCACTAGACCCGACAAGAAGGCTCATGTTTGACCGATACACCATGAGTGAAACGATATCTTCCTCTTCCGGCAGATCAATTGATAGCCTAACCGGATCGCCTTGTCCTTTCCCGCGTGGCAGTTTCGCAACATTCAATGTATAAAAACGCCCGTTAGTACCAAAAAACAATAATCTGTCCGCACTTTGGGCCTTTATCAAAAAACGCTCGCGGTCGCCATCCTTATACTTAATCGACTCATAAGACTCAGCATGTCCTTTCAACGTGCGAATCCATCCCTTGGCTGAACAGACCACGGTTATAGGTTCAATTTCTGTTAAATCAACTTCAGGAATAGGAACAGGAACTGACAATTTGTCAATTGTCGTGCGGCGACGTTCACCGCCATCCGATTTTAAAAAATACTTACGAACATCTCTAATCTGCTGGGCAATAACCTTCCAACGTTCCAAATCCCTATTAATCAATGCTCGCAGTTTTTTTCGATCTTGGTTAAGAGCTTTAAGTTCTTCACCTAGCTCAATTCTTTGCAGTTTTCGAAGAGCGCGTAACCGCAAATCAAGTATTGCTTCGGCTTGGATATCAATGATCTTAAAGCGATCCATAAGGATAGGCTTCGGCTCATCTTCTTCTCTTATAATAGCTATCACTTCATCAAGATTAGCAAACGCAACAAGATATCCCTCCACTACACATAGACGCCGTTCAACACGTTCAAGCCGAAAGCTAGTCCTTCGGACAAGTACCTCATGCCTATGATCGAGGTATTCCAGCAAAAGTTCACGAAGGTTCATCACACGTGGGGTATGACCCTTGTGTAAAACATTCATATTTAGGCTGATTCTTGTTTCTAGATCAGTATTCCGAAATAACGTTTCCATTAATACGTTAACATCTACTGACCGACTGCGCGGCTCAATCACCAGTCTTATGTCATCTGTAGACTCATCACGCACATCCGACACGAGGCTCAATGTCTTGTTAAGAATCAGCTCAGCTATTCGCTCAATCAAACGGGATTTCTGTACCTGGTATGGTATTTCAGAAACAATGATCTGATATTGTCCTCGACCTAGCTCCTCGATATTCCACTTTGCCCGCAGACGAAAACCACCGCGCCCAGTAGCATAAGCCTCAACAATCCTATCGAGGGGTTCAACTAAAACACCTCCCGTCGGAAAATCAGGCCCCCTCACTAGATCAACAAGTTTTTCCACGGTCGCATTGGGGTGTTTGATTACGTGGAGAAGAGCATCGCATAACTCGCATACATTATGGGGTGGAATACTAGTTGCCATACCCACGGCAATGCCTGTTGCCCCATTTGCTAGCAGATTTGGAAAGCCTGCAGGCAATACAACCGGCTCACTTTCACTACCGTCATACGTCTCACTAAAGTCCACCGCATCTTCATCAATTCCCTCAAGTAGACTCGCAGCAATATTGGTAAGACGAGCCTCGGTGTAACGCATTGCGGCAGCATTGTCGCCATCCACATTACCAAAATTACCTTGCCCCTCAATTAGGGGATACCTGGCGCTAAATTCTTGGGCAAGACGAACAAGGGTTTCGTATACCGCCTGATCTCCATGCGGGTGAAATTTGCCAATAACGTCACCCACAACTCGTGCACATTTCTTGAAACCAGATTGTGGATTAAGTTTAAGCTCCCGCATAGCGTAAAGAAGACGTCGCTGTACTGGCTTTAACCCATCACGGGCATCTGGAAGAGAGCGTGATGTTATTGTAGAGAGAGCATAAGCAAGATAACGCTCCTCAAGCGCTGCTGCGAACTCTACCGCTTCGATGCTCTTGTCAGAACCACTAGTCACTTGCTACTCACGCTCTCCGATTCCGGATTCACAGAGGACATTATTTCTATAAGCCTCAACCTTGCACGGGGAAATTTTCGGCCTTGAGGTTGCATGAGATTCCGCTCTAGAAAATGCCCAGTTATAGTTAAGCCCTGAAGTATGTCTTTGAAGGCAGGACTTGAGATTTCTCGATCAACCATGAATTTGGGTAATGGCATCAGTCGATCACAATAGGGTTTGGCAGCCTCACTCGTTGCAGCTCTCCCTGTCCGCGGCGAAACATACGATAAATTGTCAGTTCTTCCCGTAATGGCACAACTTTTCAAGTCAAGGCCAAAACCCAATTGGGACAATAATTCCAACTCCCACGTAACGTACAATGAATACCACTGCTTTCCCTGTTCAAGCGCGTCCAAGAAACGAATCACCCCATCAAAGACATCTCGGCAGGGAACACGCTCTGAAATCCCCAAATAACACATACCACACACAGAACTCATTGCTATAAGCCTTATTGGATCATGAAAAAGGATGGCTGAACGGGCTTTAATTAACTCACAATTGTAGGTTCCCAGCTGCTCTATCAAACGGGAACGCCAGCGGGCATCAACCTGATTCCCTAACTGCAGACCATTCCTCTCACGGTTTTTATTCTTTCCATGTATAAACCCCGCGTGTCGGCCGTGTTCTGCCGTTAGAAGATCTACCACCCACGCCATCTCACCATGACGGCGTACAGATATCACCACTCCTTCGTCATTCCACTCCATTGCTGACTCGCCACCTCCGTGAAGGCCTCTACACAGAACGTCACTGGGGAAACTCTAGGCCGACCTCCCTATAATACTGTGGATCATCTTGCCACCGTGGTCGGACCTTTACCGTTAGAAATAAGTGCACTTTCCGACCCAACACAGATTCTAACTCGTGACGAGCACTCTCACCAATCAATCTTATAGTGCCCCCCCCCTTACCTAAAACAATAGCCCTTTGACTAGCACGAAGCACATAAATCACCTGTCCTATACGCAAACTTCCATCTCTCTGGATTTTCCACGATTCTGGAGCAACCATAATGGCGTAAGGTAGTTCTTGGTGCAGATTAAGAAATATTTTCTCACGGCAGATTTCCGCCGCCAACATTCGTTCTGGTAGATCGGACAGTTGATCCGAAGGATAAAGCCAAGAGCTAGACGGTGCACTAAGAGCTAAATATCGTTGAAGATCATCCACACCATCACCACTTAGGGCTGAAATCATAAATATTCTGTCAAAGTCGTCCTCAACAGAAAGAGCCTCAGCTAGCTCAAGAAGAGAATTCTTTTGAACCGCATCGATCTTGTTAATTGCTACCACAGCCTTCTCTCGCATACCCTGCAAACGATTGAGTACCCTCGATGTATCCTTATTCAAGCCTTTAGTGGCATCAATCATAAATACAATACGATCTGTATCCATAACACCTTTCCATGCAGCACGAACCATCGCTTCCTCAAAACGACGGCGAGGTGTCATTACTCCAGGTGTATCTATAAAAATAAGCTGGACGTTGCCGTATATACAGACACCGATAACCGAAGTTCGTGTTGTTTGGACTTTAGGCGTAACAATCGAAAGCTTGGTCCCAACTAGAGTATTAAGCAGGGTCGACTTACCTACGTTGGGCGCCCCTAATATACCAATTAATCCACATGATTGGTTGCCTTTAGAACTAACCGAGTCATCTATATCTTTCTTCAAACCATCATCGCCTTCAACAAAGTACCAGCGGCATCTTGCTCTGCACTGCGACGCGATGGCCCAATTCCAGTCATCGAAGATCCATCACCGAGGGAAGCTTTAACGGTAAAAGTAATTGCATGAGCCGGACCTTTCCGGTCAATAATTTCATACTCAGGTGGAGCAAACCCTCGCCCCTGGGCCCACTCCTGAAGTGCAGTCTTATTGTCTTTTGCAATATCTGCACTCTGTGCATATAGATACCCCCAATTTGTATCTATAAAACGACGTGCCGCATCGAGACCACCATCCATGAATATGGCTCCAATCACTGCTTCGCAACAATCGGCCAAGATCGCTGGCTTATCACGACCCCCAGCCGCCTCTTCTGACCGAGACATGCGAATGTATTCCCCCAGTTCAATACCTCTTGCCACGTTTACCAACGTATCGCGTTGAACCAGAAAGTTATATCTCAGGGCAAGCACACCTTCATTTACCAACGGAAACTTTTTTATTAACCATTCCGATATTATTAACCCAAGCACACGGTCACCCAGAAACTCTAGCCGATTATAATTACGCGATCCTTTATCCGCCCGTTTTCCAGCGCTGCCATGAGTTAACGCCTCTTCCAAAATTTCATGACGTCGAAACTCGTACGAAATAAGATGTTCTAATCCGCTACTCACCTTTACGCTCTCAAATAGACAGATCAGTAAAAAATCGAGTCAACCGAATGGCACTAGGCCAACGCCAAACCTCCCAGAACTGAGCACTTCCATCGGTCGAGAAAAATACAACTTCCGCTCTTCCTACTAGATTCTCAAATGGAACCTGCCCTATGACTCGGCTATCAGTTGAGTTGTCACGATTATCCCCCATCATAAAATAGTGCCCCGGCTTAACCACATATTCGGGTGTATCGTCGTATGGAAAGCCCGGACCGAAATCCAAGGTCCTATAACTTCTCCCATCCGACAGAGTCTCTATGAACTGATGGACAGGCCTACCAGCTCGATCACGATAAATCTCCTGTTCGATACGTTTCCGCGGCACGACTTGACCATTAATGTGAAGTCGGCCATCCGTCATCTTAATTCGATCGCCCGGCAATCCAACGATACGCTTAATATAGTCTGTAGAATTGTCACGAGGTGTCTTAAAAACAGCAACATCACCACGCTTGGGCTGTTTATCAAGAATACGGCCAGAAAATATGGGTAAGCTCAATGGTAAAGAGTGCCGACTATAGCCATATGCATACTTCGAAACGAAAAGATAATCGCCAACAAGCAGCGTTGGCACCATTGACGATGAAGGAATGTTGAACGGCTCATAGGCCACTGTTCGTATAATAAGGGCGATCAACACAGCATAAACAATAGTCCGCAGTGTTTCACCAACCCCTCCCTTGCGCTCATCTTTCTTTCTTAAAGGTCTCTTCTTACCCATCAAATAATAAATCCGTGACATTCAGGAAAAACATTGAACGACTATAACTTAGACATCTTCCGGAACGGCAGATATTAGTACGATTGCTTCTGCTAGTGGATAATCATCGGTTATTGTCAGGTCAACTTGGGCGGCCATGCCAATAGGGGTTATGGATTCCAATCTTTTAAGAGCGCCACCAGCTAAAACAATTGTCGGTTTTCCTGATGGAAGATTTACAACACCCATATCACGCCAGTACACCCCTTTACGAAAACCCGTACCAAGCGCTTTAGAACAAGCCTCCTTTGCGGCAAACCGAGTGGCATAGGTGGAAGCACGATTCTTCCTACGCTCTGCTTTCTCTCTCTCAATATCGGTGAATACCCGTTTGACAAAGCGTTCGCCAAAACGATCAAGTGTCCGTCCAACACGCCTAATATCTATCAGATCGTTTCCTAACCCAAGAATCATTGTTACTACCTTATGCACTCTCGAGTGAAGACCGTGCTGCATCCATCAATTCACGCATATGCCTGATACTCTCCCCAAGGCCAACAAATATTGCTTGGCCAATCAGAAAATGTCCTATGTTCAGTTCTGCAATGCAGTGTATTTCCGACACGCGTCCAACGGTCTCATAAGTTAACCCATGCCCTGCATGACACTCTAGGCCAAGATTCTCAGCCTGTTCCGCCGCCTCAATAAGGCGAACAAACTCTGACTCGCGTTGATCCCCTACAGCACTACAATAAGAGCCAGTGTGAAGTTCCACTACCGGAGCTCCTATCGCCACAGAAGCTACGAGCTGGTCGACATCTGGGTCAACAAACAATGAAACCCGACAGCCAGCATCAGCTAACTTTTTTATGTATCGAGCAAGATGAGACTGGCCACGCATGACATCAAGACCCCCTTCAGTGGTCAATTCCTGTCGATTCTCCGGCACAAGACATACGGCGTGAGGTTTATGCCGCAGAGCTATCTGAAGCATTTCATCCGTCGCCGCCATTTCCAGGTTAAGAGGAAGGTCAATCTCTTGGCTTAAACGACTAATATCATCATCAGATATATGCCTACGGTCTTCCCTAAGGTGCGCTGTAATCCCATCGGCACCAGCTTCAGCGGCAACCCGTGCAGCTCTGACAGGATCTGGAAGCCCTCCACCACGTGCATTCCGGATCGTAGCTACATGATCTATGTTAACTCCAAGGCGTAACCGTTTCATTGGACTCATAATCTCCAGAAATTAAAAGCCACACGCATCCACACAGACCTTATCGTAATGATGAATACATAAAAAAGATATTTTCAGTTTGTTAAACAACCAGCGCACCACGTCAACATAGAGATGTCCTTTAGAGATTATTTTAACCACGCATACGCTCAACAGATGCTATAGCCGATTCTGCCCGAAGCCCTGCAATTATCTGAGTTAGGTGCTTAACGTCATGAACTTCAATATCAACCAGAAATTCAAAAAAATCTACTGATCTACTCGAAATTCTCAAATTACTGATATTACCTTCGTTTCTCGCAATAACAGTGGTCAAAGTGCTCAGTGTTCCTGGTTTATTGTCAACCACAGAGCGAATGCGGGCCACATGAGACAGTGAAGCGCTAGGATCAGAATCCCACGTAACATCTATCCATCTTTCCGGCGAATCAGATACTGTCTCCAGCGTATCGCAATCCATTATATGCAGTGTTACACCTTTTCCTGAATCTTGAATGCCAACAATACGATCACCTGGAATCGGGTTGCAGCAATCGGCTAGATGCACCGCCATTCCTGGTATGAGCCCTCGTATTGAAACTGGGGCATCAGTGGCTCGCTCACGACGCGAGCGAGATCTAACGAAGCTAAACATGCGGCTAGCGCGTGCCAAAGTTGTCTCTCCAGGATAAGCGCCTGACACCACGTCGCGACCAGTTAAGACACCCTGTCCAACTGCATCATAAAGATCCTGCAATGTCTTATGATTCATCTTTTCAAGGGCTTCTTCTATGATTGGTTCTGAAAAATCATGCCCCATCTCTCGCGTTGCATTTTCAACTATTGATCGACCCAATTCGATATACTCTGATTTTCTGCGATTCCTTACAAATCTGCGTATTGCAGATCGTGCTTTACCAGTAACAGCAAGATTCTCCCACGTGGGCGACGGAGTCTGAGCGTCCGAACAAATAATTTCTACTTGATCTCCAGTCCTCAGCTGCGTACGGAAGGGTGCGAGACGACCATTTACCTTTGCACCAACGCAAGTGTCCCCCACTCGAGTATGAACAGCGTAGGCAAAATCGATAGGTGATGCCCCTTGAGGCAGCACTATCAAATCGCCCTTCGGAGAGAAACAGAAAACCTGATCTTGAAACATTTCCAGCTTGGTATGTTCAAGAAACTCCTCCGAAGTAGACGCATGATCAAGAATCTCAAGAAGTTCACGAATCCACCGATATTTGCTCCCATCCGCAACTGATTCCTGCTTATAGGTCCAGTGAGCAGCAACACCAAGGTGTGCCACTTCAAGCATGTCCCCATCACAAATCTGGACTTCGATACGCTGTTGCTCTGGCCCAATCACAGTGGTGTGAAGAGCACGGTAGAGATTTGGTTTAGGTAAAGATATATAATCCTTGAAACGACCAGGAATCATAGGATAAGAGCAATGTACTGCTCCCATGGCTAAATAACATTCTGACGGAGTGCTTGCCACTATACGAAACGCCATGATGTCTGAGAGTTGCTCAAAAGAGATATTCTTTCGCTCCATCTTTCTCCAGATGGAGTATGGGCGCTTTTCGCGCCCCGTCACCGTGGCGTTAATACCCTCGGCGGTCAATGTTTCCTGAAGACCTTGTGAGATTCGATCGACTAAATCATCCCCTCTCTCCCGCAAAAATTCCAAACGAGTCACCACCGAATCTCTCGCATCCGGATGCAATTCCTCAAATGCTAACTCCTCCAACTCTTCCTTCATCTCCTGCATGCCAATGCGCTCTGCGAGAGGTGCAAAAATTTCCATAGTCTCGCGAGCAATGCGGTGCCGGCGATCAGTATCGTGAATGTGCCTTAACGTTTGCATATTGTGGAGTCGATCCGCGAGTTTAACTAGTAACACGCGAATGTCATTAGACATCGCTAGAAATAGCTTCCGAAAATTTTCGGCCGCTCGCGTCCGTTCAGACGGCAATTCCAACTTGGACAGCTTAGTTACGCCATCGACTAGTCGAGCAATGTCGTCCCCAAATTCAGCAACAATCTCGTCCATTGTTGCAAGAGTGTCTTCAACTGTATCGTGAAGCAAAGCCGTAACAACCGTCGCACTATCAAGCTTCATTCGGGTGACTATATGAGCCACCTCTAGTGGATGAGAAAAATATGACTCCCCGGACTCGCGAATCTGAGATCCATGGGCTTTCTGGGAAAACGCATACGCACGGGCAATTAGATTAGTGTCCACCCCTTCATCATAAGCAGCCATAGCTTTAATCAGCGCGGATGGTTCGTCCAACTTCTGTGAATCTGGATTGTCTATCTGGAGAGCCATGGAAGGTAATTCAACTCCTCCACTTGCCCCGACTAGAGCATCAGAGCTATCCGTCTTGCTTATCCCCACTACCGCTCGCCGATCTTGAAAGATCGCTATTTCGGAACTTCAACGTCTTCGAAGATTCACCAGAATCGACCTCGCTGGACCGTCGGTCATCTCTATCCTCTGCCGCTGATCGTGCAGCATCAGCGTCAGCACGCGCGATCTCGCTCCACTGCTCGCTGGCCATTAGCAATGCCATTTCATCTTCTTCTGGCTCATCTGGCTCAACATGCCGTTGCATTCCCCGCAATAAAGACTCCGCTAATTCCTCTTTGTCCATAGTTTTGTCAGCAATTTCCCGCAACGCAACCACGGTGTTTTTGTCATTGTCACGTTCAACAGTTAATGCCTCACCAGAGGCAATGCCTCGCGCACGATGCGAAGCAAGAAGAACAAGGTCGAACCTATTAGGAACCTCGAGAATGCAATCCTCAACGGTAATGCGTGCCATCACACCTTCTCCGCTTACAGCCCTAGGAAGTGGCAAGATAGGCAAACAGACACCAGCGCGCAAGTGGGCGTGGAAAACTAACGGTATCTATTCTACTTTAATCAAAGCTAAGAAATGGCCGAGCAACCTGCATTGTGGGTAACCTGGTAATTAGTTCTTGTACCGTAAATCCAGATATAGGGTGTCGCCAATTTGGTGCTACTTCCCGCAATGGCAACAAAACAAATGCGCGTTCCGATAGCCTTGGGTGAGGTAGCATAAGTGTATCGTCGTCGCGGACCGTATCACCATAAGCCAATAAATCTAGATCCAGAATACGAGCCTCTCCTTGAATATTCCTTATTCTTCCAAAACAAGTTTCTACATAATGCAAACGCAGTAACAATTGATCTGGCAAAAGATCAGTCATGAGTGCGATAACACCATTGACAAACCATGGTTGATCAGACTGCGGTATTGGCTCACTGAGGTGCCACCGCGAACAACGAATTATTTGCACACCCTCAGACTCTAGAGCAACTAACGCCTCCTCCAAGACCTGGTGCGGCGAGCCGTGCGTTGAATGCGATAGATTTGAACCTAGCCCAACTAAAATCACTTTATCCAATCCCCATGAGCTATCGGAAACACAATTATTACGAATACGACCTTAACTTTGACTTCCCACTTTATCGTCAACACGAGCCATGTCCCAATTAACGAGTATCATAATGGCAAGCGATACTTCCTCTACTAGCCTACCATTTCTCTAAAAACTTATTGAAGACTTGGAATTGTTGCAGTCATTACATGATTTCGATTGTAGTATAGTCCGTTGTCACGAAAAATTCCGGTCATTAGATACGGTTAAAATGATAGAGCCTCCTAACACATGTGACCTTTGCCCGCGTCTTTTTGAGTATAGGCTAGCCAATAAAACCGCCGAACCTAGCTGGCACAATGCACCCGTTGCAGCGTTTGGCAGTCCCAGTGCAGCACTTCTAATTGTGGGCCTAGCTCCGGGCATGGCTGGGGCCAATAGAACGGGCCGACCATTTACGGGTGACTTTGCAGGCGACCTCCTCTATCAAACATTGCAACGGCACGGATTTACCAAAGGGCACTACGACAAACGGATAGATGACGGTCTCACGCTTACTAACTGCCGTATAACTAATGCTGTTAGATGCGTGCCCCCAAAAAACCGTCCTAACGCTCTAGAGATCAATACGTGTCGATCTTTCTTAGAACGTGAGATCAGATCTCTTTTCCGTTTAAGAGTGATTCTTGCTCTAGGAACCATCGCTCATCGTAGCGTGCTTGCTGCTGTAGATGCCTCATCATCTACTTATCCCTTCTCCCACGGTGCGCTTCATCATCTACCTAACGGAATTACCCTAGCAGACAGCTACCACTGTTCTCGCTATAATACGAACACTGGACGTCTGACAAACAACATGTTCAACAAAGTAATTGCCATGGTAAAAACATTAGCTGACCAGCACTAACTTCCTTCACGCATGATTCTTGCCTTATCACGTGCCCAACTACGATCTTTCTCCATTGCCCGTTTATCGTGTAACTGCTTCCCCCGAGCAAGTCCGAGTTCAACTTTGGCTCGTCCGCGTTCGTTAAAATATATCGAAAGAGGAACCAGCGTTACACCCTTGCGACCCACAGCAACACTTAGTCGTACGATCTCTCGTCTGTGTAACAAAAGCTTGCGAGGCCGCCGCGGATCATGATTAAACCTATTTGCCGCAAAATACTCTGGAATGTAAGCATTCAAGAGCTGCATTGTACCTTCACGCACAGCGGCATAAGAATCAGCTATATCACCAGATCCATTGCGCAAGCTTTTTACTTCTGTCCCTACCAATACGAGACCCGCCTCTAGTCGATCTTCGATGACATATTCGTGTCGTGCTTTTCGATTAACCGTCACCAAACGCTTAGAGTGAGTCTCCTGCCCCACTTTAATTCAAAAGACCAGCGGTTTTCATGGCAGCCTCCACCTCAACCTTTGTACTTTTATTCACTTCCACCAAAGGCAATCTCAAATTAGGAGTGCACTTACCAAGCAAACTTAAAGCGTATTTAATAGGGGCCGGACTGGTTTCAAGAAACAAAGCAGAATGTAATGGCATTAAACGATCTTGGTAGATCAATGCCGAATCAAAATCTCTTTTCAGACAAGCTGATTGAAACTCAGAACACATCCGCGGAGCCACGTTGGCCGTTACCGAGATGCAACCGTGCCCACCATGCGCCATTAGAGCAAGCGCAGTCGCGTCCTCCCCAGATAATTGACAAAATTCCCTGCCAAGCTGCAGACGGGTCGAGCTAACGCGCCCAATATCAGCTGTAGCGTCTTTCACGCCCACTATACCAGGCATTGTCGCAAGCCTCGACATTGTTTCGGAAGACATATTCACAACGCTACGCCCGGGAATATTGTAAATAATAATCGGAATATCAACAGCATCATGTATTGCCCTGTAGTGTTGGTAGAGTCCTTCCTGAGTAGGCTTATTGTAGTAGGGTGTCACATGAAGAGCTGCATCGGCGCCAACCTTCTTTGCATGATGGGACAATGAAATAGCTTCCTCGGTGGAGTTCGACCCAGTCCCTGCAATTACAGGAACACGACCATTAACCACTTCTACACACAGTTCTGTAATACGTTTATGCTCATCATGATTTAATGTCGGCGATTCTCCAGTAGTTCCACAGGGCACGACACCGTGTGACCCCTCTTGTATCTGCCATTCCACAAAGCTTTGGAATGCATCCTCATCCACCTTTCCATTATTGAAGGGAGTGATGAGTGCAGTAAATGATCCTTTAAACATCCCCGAGGCCCTTATTAATTACGCTACCAGGGGAATCATAGCCTCCGAGTGTCGTAAGGGGCAAGTTTGCGCTTATGGGACAGATTGCGGTTCAATCGATGAACAGTAATACGATCAACAATGTTAACTTCAATTATCAAGAATTTTGTACAATGATTAGCGTATAGAGATCCGCTCTATGGACACCATTTTTAAGTATCAGATATTTTTCGTATTTACCTCTACAGTAAACCGTCAAGTTTTGTTACATATGGGTAACGTTTCTGTATTTGGTAATAGTGTTTTTACGGGGAGGCGCCATATGACCGTCCTTCCCAAAATGAGAACATCATTTAACCCAGAATTAGAGGCCGACCAGAGTGATGAGACACATACATTTCAATAAAGGTGCTTGATGTCACTAACTCCAACAGTACATGACATTCGTTCAGCTGCAAGCCGACTAACAGGACACATCGTCCGTACTCCACTTGTAGAGTCGGTGGCTTTAAACGAGGTACTTGGTGGGCGGATATTATTTAAAGCTGAATCACTACAGAAGACCGGTTCCTTTAAATTTCGAGGGGCGCTAAATAGAATCTGCCAACTGAGTGAAGCTGAGCGACTTGCCGGGGTGGTAGCATTTTCTTCCGGAAACCATGCGCAAGGTGTTGCTCTCGCCGCAAGCTTAACCCAAGTTTCATCAACGATCGTTATGCCAGAGGATGCACCCCAGAGCAAAATCTCAGCGACCCGCAACTATGGGGCAGATGTTATCTTAATTGAAAGAGATGACGACCTTCGAGAAAAATTTGCTGCCGACTTGACGGAGGAGCGTGGATCAATTCTCGTACGACCCTTTGATGAATTTGATATAATTGCAGGACAAGGAACTGTCGGACTAGAAATCATCGAACAAACAGGGTCCATGGGCGTAGTACCAGATGCTGTTCTCTGTCCATGCGGTGGAGGAGGACTTGTTTCAGGTGCCTCAATAGCACTACAAGATCAATGGCCTAAACTATTGGTTTTTGCAGTCGAGCCCGAAGGTTTCGACGATACCAGAAGATCACTCGAGACAGGCAACCGTGAGCGCAATTCAGAAGTTACTGGAAGTATATGTGACGCTCTGCTAGCACCAACACCTGGCTCCCTGACCTTTGCAATCAACAAGGATAGACTCGCAGGAAGTATAACTGTGAAAGACACAGCCACGAAACGTGCTATGGCCGCGGCTTTCCAATATTTAAACCTCGTCGTCGAACCGGGTGGCGCAATAGCCCTAGGAGCACTTCTTGACGGCCAGTATAAGGTCCAGGACAAGACAGTCGTAGTAGTGCTGTCTGGAGGCAACGTTGACACAAATGTGTTTGCGGATGCTCTCAAGGAACCCACTACGTCGTAGTATCGTGTTACAGTCTTAAACTCTAGGCTGTTTTCTTCTCAGGTAGGACCGTGACAGTAATATTAACCAATAATACAGGTTCGAAAACACCATCAAGAAGTTTTATAAACTGTACAGCTTCTATCTTGATAGCAATAGCATTGGGTATAGGCCTGATTCTATGGCCTTTCGCAACCAGCGCCTCAGAGCTAGGTACTCACCCTGACTATACCGATCACTGGATCGGTATTATTTGCATCATCATCTTTGTCCTTGCGTATTCTCTCGTAATTAGCGAAGAAACATTGCATTTACGCAAATCCAAACCGGTGATGGTAGCAGCTGGTATAATTTGGGCATTGGTTGCTATTGCGTTCGTTTCCAATGGTGATACGAGTTCAGCAAAAGAGGCAGTCCGACACAATCTCCTCGAATTTGCTGAGCTATTCCTCTTCCTGCTCGCCGCCATGACATATATAAATTCCATGGATGAACGTGGTGTCTTTGATGTCATACGATCGTGGCTGGTTGGCCAAGGCTTTTCATACCGAAAAATATTCTGGTTAACTGGCGGAATTGCCTTCGTCCTATCCCCTATCGCTGACAACCTAACAAGTGCGCTTCTTATGGCAACGATCGTTGTTGCAATAGGTGGAACAAAAAAGCACTTCATAGCAACAGCATGTGTTCACGTCGTGGTAGCAGCAAACGCCGGCGGCGTTTTCAGCCCTTTTGGCGACATTACAACTCTGATGGTATGGCAAAAGGGCATCGTAGAATTTGGAGAATTTTTCGCACTATTTCTCCCCGCGGTCGCGAATTGGCTCATACCTGCCATCATAATGAGCACCGTGATTCCTCGTGGTATACCCAATAAATTAGATGAAGATGCTCAATTACAGCATGGTGCCCTAGTAGTAGTTGGTCTATTTGTTTTGACAGTTGCGATGGCCATAGCATCACACAACTTTCTTCACCTTCCACCCGTGATTGGCATGATGACCGGGCTAGGCCTGCTGAAACTTTATGGCTACTACCTGAAACGCCGTGATGATTTTTTTCCACCCCCCGAAGAGAATGGTCTAGGTGAAAGCGCACTTGAACTCGACCAGATAACCCCAAGTGATACAACGAATTATTCATTCAACATCTTCAAGGCGCTTGAACGTGCCGAGTGGGACACTTTAATGTTTTTCTATGGGATCATTTTGTGTGTTGGAGGACTTGGGTCCCTAGGATACCTTCATTTAGGATCAGAATTATTGTACGGGAACCTTGGTCCTACACACACCAACATCCTAGTCGGAGTTTTATCAGCTCTAATCGATAATATTCCTGTAATGTTTGCCGTCCTTGCCGTTCTTCCCGAAATGAGCCACGGCCAGTGGCTTCTTGTCACTCTCACAGCTGGTGTGGGCGGCTCATTACTATCGATAGGGTCTGCTGCTGGTGTCGCCGTGATGGGGCAAGCTAGAGGGACTTATACTTTTCTAAGCCATTTGAAATGGAGCTGGGCGATTGCTTTAGGTTACGCCGCCAGCATCGGGATTCATTTTCTTGTCAATAAAGCATCATTCTAGCAGATCAACGCTATCGCTATAGATGAGCAATTGATGCGATTTCAACAAGAAACTCAGGCTTAACCAGGTCGGCACGAATACAATAACGAGCCGGTGGATTGGTGGAAAAATATTCTTTGTAGACCTCATTCATGTTCGAATAATCGGAGTAATCCTTAAGAAAAATTTGGTTGAATACCACATCAGAAAGCGTTCCTCCTGCCTCCTCCACAATGGCTTTAATGGTTTCAAGAACATGCCGAGTCTGCGTACAAATATCCCCCACTCCAACGACATTACCATCCGCGTCAATCGGCACCGTGCCAGCCGTATAAACTATATCGCCAGCACGAGTTCCTGGAGAGTATGGAGCAAGCGGAGGCGCCGCACCTTTTGGAATAATTGGTTGGCCAGGCATCTTTCCCTCCTCATCAAGACGTAGTTAAAAACAGGTTATTCTAGAACACCTATTAGGATTAGGTCAGCCACCCGATCCCAGTATGTCCGGATTAAATAGAGATGTGTCATCGTATTGCTCAACTAAAGACCGCATCATATCAACTTGCCGTAACCAATCAATTAACATGGTCTTAGCGGAACTGTAGGCACCTAATTCGGCTTCACGGGCGATACTACGCAACCTATCCGCCGACAAAACAATGGATTCTCGCGCAGCCACGTGCTCTCGCGCGGGGAAACGTTCATGTAGTTTTTTCAATTCTAGCCGCAGCATATCAACAATCAAATCGATAAGCGCTGTATCCTCTGCCTTTATCGGCTCAAATAGTAATGATGCAAAAGCCTGGAGTTCATCAACTCTCACAGAGGTGCTTATGCGTTCTCGTTCAAAATCGACGGAACCTACCAAACTAAGATAAGTTAGCATTAATCTTTGCTGATCAGTTTTATAATCGGTATCTGATACCTCATCAAAGTGGCCAACAACCTCGGAAAGATTAGAGGCTCTACCATCATGAAAGTACGGTGATGACTCCTCGAGACCCAATAATGTTGGAGTATCAAAATACCCGCCAGTACCAACATTATGGGAATGCCCATCTAAATAGTAGTTACCAGGCACATGGCAACGAGCACAATCTCGGACAAATAAACTCTCCGCATCAGAAAGGTTGCGATTCGCTGGCACCACATTGCCACTATGGTCCAGATGCCTATTGGGCAAGGGCGCGAGATCAAGTTGATATGCCACTAGAGCATCAAGCATTAATTCCGATGGTTCATCACCTCCAAATTCAATTGTAATTACTTGGCGAGTAAATTCTCGAATGCTCGCGAATCTTCCATCTCTACCATAAGGAGCTGTATCACGAATGCCGCGTAACGTTGGAATATCTAGCGGATTGGCACGTCCATCATCTGCACGAGGATTCCAAAACGAGTGACTGATGTCTACTCCACCCGGTCGTTTCGACAGACCCTCTACGTAGAAATTTGGATTTGTGGTCCCGTTGATATGGCAAGTGTTGCACGAAAGACCCAAGTATCCAGCATTTCCTCCAAAGGTATATGGTGATCTAAAGAATAGTTTTCCCAAAAGCGCATAAAATGACATTTGACCACCTTGCGAAACGCTGTACAGGTATTCTGGTGGTTGAGTGGTCAGAAATTCAGAAACACCATCCCGATCTACCAACCAAAATGACTCGCTAAACTCGGGAATATCTAGTTGAGAAAGCTCCTGAGCTGTTGCAACAACTCTTCCTGTAAACAACAACCAAAGCCCTAATGCCAACTGCAGACAGACTAGTGCTAAAACTTGACGCATTAATCACAATCGGCCATGCCTAGCATGGCATAAAGCAATACATTACAACCCGCCACCAAGTGTTTTAGCGTAGCACTCTCCCGCTCGTTATGGCTTATACCGCCCTCACACGGAATAAAGATCATTCCTGTCGGTGCAATGCGAGCAATATTTACCGCATCATGGCCAGCCCCACTCACAATATCACGGTAGGAATAACCAAAATTCTCAGCAGCTGACCTAACCAATCCAATACAGGTTTGATCGAATGAAATAGGCTCAGCGTAGTAATCTTGTTCTACGTCAACCAGAAGACCCAGATCATCGGCAACTTCTTTTAGCGCCTCGCGCAATTCAGCATCCATGATTTCTAGTTGATCATCTTCTGGATGCCGTAAGTCAATGGTAAGTTCTGCTGAACCAGGAATGACATTTCGTGAGTTTGGGCTTGAATACAGTCTTCCAACAGTACCAACTGCGTACGGAGAGTGTGCAAGAGCTATACGATTGACCTCCGTAATCATTCGCGCAGCTGCATGCAAGGCATCTTTACGTGCAGTCATCGGTGTCGTACCCGCATGAGCTTCGTCCCCATTAACCTTCACCAAATACCAACGTTGGCCCTGCGCCCCACTAACAGCTCCAACAAATTTGTTCTCATTTTCAAGAATCGGACCTTGTTCTATGTGCGCCTCAAAATAGGCACCTACGGACCGCCCGCCCACTGCCGCACTTCCTGAATAACCGATACTATCTAGAGCTTCTCCTTGGGTGATGCCGACTTCATCTATTTGATCACGAGCATACTGAAGATCAAAAATGCCAGCGAATGTTCCAGAACCAATCATCGGAGGTGAAAAGCGCGAGCCTTCCTCGTTGGTCCAAACAGCAACTTCAATTGGAGCAACAGTGCGATATCCTGTATCGTTTAGGGTGCGTAGAACCTCTAAACCAGCGAGAACTCCGTAAGCCCCATCAAACTTCCCTCCCGTCGGCTGGCTATCAAGATGGCTTCCGGTTAACACAGGAGGCTTGCTTGAATCACGGCCCTCTCGACGAGCAAAAATATTGCCAAATTGGTCGATAGTGATGGAACAATCCACGCTTCGACACCAAGCGATAAATAGATCACGAGCCTGCCGATCAAGATCCGTAAGTGCTAAGCGACAAACCCCCCCCTTAGCGGTAGCACCAATTTTGGCCATCGTCATAAGGCTATCCCAGAGACGGTCCCCATCAACGCTTAAATTCATATTACTCCCCACTTTAGACTTAACCATGGCATATGTAATTGGCCGGCCCGACTAGCACCCAATTATCTATATACCGTATCCCCATCAACTCGGTACGATCATGTCATTGCTAATACAGTGACCAATCAGAACGAAATAGATTTTGTAAACTCGCTGATGACTCAAATTAGTTGTTACAAGCCACAGATTGTTACCGACCTCGGTAGTAGACCGTATTGAGTTATCAAGTGCAAAGCTATGGACGTTCAGCTGCAAGCCATCCATATCATTTAATTCGAAGACATTAAGGAAAGTTTGTCAGCCGTGAGAATGATTCCAAGCAACATCACCCGAAGGACATCATGGATTGGAATACCAACCCCGTTCACCATGCTCAAGGTAGTATTCGTGATATTTTCCAACGGCCTCTTCATCTAACTGTACTCCCAATCCAGGTGATTCAGGTGGGGAGACTCCGCCGTTCTTAACGTGCCAAGGTTCACCTAAAACACAATCATCTTCTATCCAATCAAAAAGCGCCTGTGCAGGCCGATCTGCTTCACGGCATACGACACCAAAATGGCACATTGCCGCCCAAGAAACACCCAATTCAAGACTCGATCGCAGCCAAAATCGTTTGTTATGGGATGCCGCCACCTCTGCCGCACGACAAGTTTTGAGGATTCCACCGTGAACATGAAGATCACCCACGACGCTATCAACCAAAGGATAATGAACAACCATCTCAAAGTCCGTACAGTGACTTGAAATGGGGATTCCATAGTCACGGCGTAATCTTTCCAGGTCAGAAATCCGAGCAACGGGCTCTTCCAGATTGGCTAACCTACAGTCTCTCGTGGCGTCCAAATACCGTCGGCAATCATCGATCGAATAGGCCATATTCATATCGACCGCAATTTCAATGTCAGGTCCAACTGCAGCACGAATGGCGCGTGTGCTCTCGATATCACAATCCACCGAGTAGCGAGCAATCTTGAACTCATACATCCAAGCTCCACTGCGCTCAATTGATTCCTTTGCATACTCTGCCATCAAGGATGGCACGTCTGCTTCAGTATAGTCTCCATACTCAAGAACTATTGTTGAGCCATAAGCAACAAACGGAGCAGCTTCACGAACGGAACCACCTATGACCCTATGCACCGGCAGGCCAGATCTCTTACCAGCAATATCCCACAATGCCATTTCGATAGCTGCAAATGCTGTTTCTTCAGTAGTGTCCTTTAAACCACCAAAATCATTATGCTCCTTAACACAGAGTCGCCTCGCAGTTTCGATCTCTTCAACTCTTAATCCTTTAATGCGTGGCAAAAATTTCTCCACAATCATGGTGGAGGACTTGGCGTATGGGACCTCGCCCAACCCCACCAATCCTTCATCCGTTTTAAGTTCGATTAATGTACGAGTAAAGCCATCCGACCAGCCTTGAGAAAAACCGTATGGAAATATTGTTGGTACGGTTACGACGGTGGCATGAATATCTTCAATCTTCATCTGTTATTTCCTCCTGAATTCGTAGCTATTCGTTGTAATAATACTCACCGTCAATGAAAATCCCGTGAGGTAAATGTAACTGCATTAGCCCTCCATCTTCTACTGACTTTATCTCTGGAATCATCAGCTACTAACATGAGGGAATGATTATTCAGATCAATGTGGGAAAGTTCACTGATCCGATCAGAGTAATCGAACAACTTACTAGCAACAACGTGAACAACTGGGCCTTCACGCTCAACTTTACCAACAACACCGATCAAAAGACTACACAAGACAGTCTTGCGGAATTGTTCAAAAATATTTGGGCGGATAACAACGTTTGCCACAGCCTCTTCATCCTCAATTGTTATAAAGATAACTCCTCCTGCTGTACTAGGCCTCTGACGGCAAACTACCAATCCACAAACTCTCACCATCTGTCCTGCTGACATTTCTTTGAGTGTTTGGTTAGTGATGAATCGTTCATCTGAAAACAGGGGCCTCAATAGCTCAAGTGGATGTTTTTTCAAAGTTAATCTGAGTGACCTGTAATCACCAAGCACCTCTTGTCCAAGTGTCATGGTTGGTAAATTAGTCCCTGGTTCAGAGACTGTTTCAGACAATATTTCCTTATTATTAACACCCTTATCCAAAGTTGAAAAAAGCGGTAATGGAACAGCTCCAAGGCCCTGAATCGCCCATAACGCCTGCCGACGAGACAACCCTATGGAATTAAACGCATCGGCCCTTGCAAGGTGTTGAAGAATACTGGGGCTAAGACCAGTACGCTGCCATATTTCGTAAATTTCTCGATAACCCTGCTGTCGGCGGGATACCAGTTTTTCTGCTGAGACCTTGGTAAATCCTTTGACCTGACGAAACCCGAGTCTCAGAGACATTGTCTTAGACTCCTGACCAAAACTAGGCTCTAAAGTGCAATCCCAAAAACTATGATTAACATCAACTTCCAACACCTCTATACCGTGGTCACGTGCATCACGCACAATCTGCCCTGGTGCATAGAACCCCATCGGCTGACTGTTAAGAAGCGCACAAGAAAACGCGTCCGGATAGTGATATTTGAGCCAAGATGAAACATATACCAGAAGAGAAAAACTAGCCGCATGAGACTCAGGAAACCCATAATTTCCAAAACCCTTAATTTGCTCATAGCAACGCTCTGCAAAGGTGCGCTCATAGCCTCGTTTAACCATTCCATCAACAAGTTTTTTTCTAAACATGCTAACCCTACCGGTACGGCGAAAAGAGGACATGGCCCGACGCAACGAATCAGCTTCAGCAGGAGTAAAACCAGCTGCAACAATTGCCATCCTCATTGCCTGTTCCTGAAACAGAGGAACGCCGAGGGTCTTACCTAGAACCTCTTGCAGTTCTTTAGAAGGGAAAGAAACTGCTTCTTCACCACGACGACGGCGTAGATAAGGATGTACCATGTTTCCCTGAATCGGGCCGGGACGAACGATCGCAATCTCTATTACTAAATCATAGAAATTACGCGGTTTTAGTCGTGGCAACATATTCATTTGGGCACGGCTTTCCACTTGGAATACACCGACTGAATCAGCCCGACACAACATATCGTAAACTTCTTGATCTTCAGCTGGAATATCAGAAAGAGTGAACTCACCACCATGATGCTCCTTTATCAACGCAAATGCCTTCCTTATACAGGTCAACATTCCAAGACCAAGGCAATCAATCTTAAGAATACCAAGTGCATTGATATCGTCTTTGTCCCATTCGATAATTGTGCGGTTACCCATCGCTGTATTGGTGATTGGCACCATTTCACAAAGCGGCCCTTGAGTAATTACAAATCCCCCAACATGCTGTGAAAGATGGCGAGGAAACCCCACTAGCTCTTCGGACAGCTCGAGCGCCAGATGTAAAGTATCGTCTTTAGGATCAAGCCCCACTTCACACACTCTAGATTCATCAATACCGTCTTGACCTGACCTCCACATAATTTTGTTTAATGCTAGTGCCACATCATCCGATAAACCAAAAACCTTAAAGACTTCTCGGATAGAACTACGTAATCGGTACGTAACCACTGTTGCCGCAAGTCCTGCACGATCTCGTCCGTACTTCTCATAGATATACTGAATGACCTCCTCACGCCGCTCATGTTCAAAGTCTACATCAATATCAGGGGGCTCATTCCGCTCAGCGCTAACAAAGCGCTCAAACAACAAACCAATCCTATCTGGATCAACAGAGGTTATTCCGAGGCAATAGCAAACTGCTGAGTTGGCAGCCGAACCACGACCTTGGCATAAAATATCTCGGCTCCGAGCAAACAAAACAATATCATGAACTGTTAGAAAATAAGGGGCATAAGAAAGGGCGCTAATCAAACTAATTTCATGCCGTAATAACTTTTCTACATTTTTAGGTATTCCTTTGGGATATCGACCATTCGCGCCTTTCCAAGTTCGTTGTTCCAGCTCTTCCTGTGCTGAATTTTTTCCACATTTACCATCTGGATATTCATAACGTAATTCATCCAAACTAAAACAACAGGCCTTAGAAATTTCCACGGTACGCAGCACTGCATCCTCCCAACCCTCAAACAAATGCATCATCTCATCAACTGATTTAAGATGACGTTCAGCATTTGCAAACAGCCTATAACCAGCTTCCTGAAGGGTGCAGTGCTCCCGAATACAGGTAAGAACATCCTGAAGTGATTGTCGCTCCGCAACATGGGTGTGAACATCATTAGTTGCAACGAGAGGCACTCGAAATTGATCTGCAATCTCCGCAATCTGAGTAATTCGAACTTGGTCATCTCCTCGATAGAGATAATGGGCAGCAACAAAAAATGGACCTGACAAGATAGAGCGCCAATCGGCGAGCTCCTTAGAGAACTCTTGATCAATTTTCTCCTGTGGTAAAGCTACTAAAATTTGTCCGCCTGAATGTTCAATAACATCGGTTTTTCTAATAAAACACTTGCCTTTAGGTGCTCTCCTCATACCAAGCGTCAGTAATCTCGCTAACCGACCATAAGCATCGCGATCCGTAGGAAAACAAAGAAGACTCAGTCCATCTATAAGGTCGAGTCGTGCCCCCACAATCAACCTAATCCCTATTGCCTTAGCTGCTACGTGCGCTCGAATCACACCGGCAAGAGAGTTACGGTCTGTGATTGCTACTGCGTAGTGGTTTAGCGCAGAAGCAGTAGCCACTAGCTCCTGAGGATGTGACGCACCCCTTAGAAAACTAAAATTACTAGTGACCTGCAGCTCAGTATATTGATGCTCAGAGACTAACATTTCTATGTTTCACCTCCTGAACGGATTTATGCGAAAGTACCATGGAGAAACCAGGTCGGAGGAGTTTTTGAAAGACAATTTTTCTCACAATAAAGCCAGAATCGTTTACCTCTCTCATCCTCAACATGATAGTAATCACGAGTTGCTGTACTGCGTTTCTTATACCGCCACCACTCTGGAGAGATACGTTCTGGACCTTCAGCACGAACAACCTGGTGTTCTTCTCTACGCCAATAAAATAACGTCGGCGGCTTATTAGGTCCCGAAGTAATAGTTTTAATTCTTTCTGGATACGAAAACAGCCTAATTGGACGTTGTAAACTATGCTTACTAATCTCATCTTCTTTTATATTCAGTGGCACTTTTAGGGCAGGGCACAAGTACACTGCTCTTTCTGGAAGATGACTTTCCCTAGATACAAAACGACTAACATTATGTTCGCCTATTCTATTACTCAAACTGTCAATCAAATGGTTAACTGACTCTACTAATTCTGTACTATCAACGACAGAAGGCTGGTGGAGGTTCTCAAGCCGTCCTCCCATGCTGCGCTGAGTTGCTCTCAAGGGTTCAGCCTGAGATGCCGCTAAGACCGCTGCTTCAATGCCAAATTCAGCAACAAATCCTCTAAGATTCTCACGTAACAGTTTCATTAGATGGTCAGGGTTTCGCTCTGGAGTCTTGGTTCTAATGTAAAACCTACAAGTCTTCCCATTGACTGTGTAAAGAATTAAATCCACCTTCCTCACCCCACACTGGTCAATAGTAAGCTTCGAACATAACTGATCAATCAGTCTACGAGATGCAGCGGCAATATCATTCTCGTGACACAGGGGCTCAGAAAAACTAATTTGTTCACGTAAACATGGCACTGTTTTCCGCCAAGAAATTAAATCTTTAGACCGACCCAAAGCTTGGTCAATTCGCTCCCCCACGATAGAACCGAAACGAACAGCTAAAGGCCCTCTTGGGCACCCCAAAAAATCACTGATTTTGCTAAGTCCCAAACAGTCTAATCCATGAATAATATCGGGTGGCAATCTTAATGCTGTAGATGGTAGATCCATCATTGCAAAATATGTGGCCCCAGGAGCAATCAACCTTTTCTTTCCCTGAAGAAAACGTGCCGCCGCCCAGGCGGCACCAGGACTGTCAGCAAGTCCCACACGAGCTTCAAATCCAACCCTCTGCATACGACTTTCTATATTATTAACAAGTCTATCTTCCCCACCAAAAAGGTGTGCACACCCCGATATATCAAGCCACAAAGAATCAATACCATCGACGGCAACTCGTGGCGTGTAAAAGCCGCACCAATCAGCAAGCAAAGATAGTTCTTTAGCATCAGCAACTGGATCAGATTCAAAAACCTTAAGATCAGGTATCAGTGCGTAGGCATCGGCGAGTAAAAAGCCGGGGTAAACTCCCCCTGACCGCGCTGAAAGATTGCTCGACTCGATTTTCAAAACCTTATGTGCCGAAGCTACAGTTGCTAGAGGTTTATAACGCCATTTAGCCTTTTGTCGACATAATCGATCGGTCACAAAAGTCGGTAACCAGATGGAAATCACCCGCCTCATAATTCCACTCCAATATCCACTCTCCTCCTGGAAGGCCACCCCGACAACGTAGAAGCTCCACGCGCCAACGCTCTCTAAGAGGTAATAGCTGTTTTGTAGATGCTGACACTGGCGCTGTAGTTAGCCGCCAGCGGGTGGTCGAAGCCGCTGAATATGAATCCCCTTCGGCTATTAAATTTCTCAACAAAAAAGCACTCGTGCCACTTGCCTTGGCAGCAAGTTGAAGACGTCGACTCGACTTTAGATCAATACGACGCACCTCACCCAGCACTGCAGCAAGGCAATTGCAACGCAATCCTTCCTCCATCGCCCATAAAACATCTTTTTCCCTAGCCGCACGCAAAACGATCAGTCTCTGAGGGTCTAAGCCTCCAGCCATTAACCCTGGGGCGTACAACCCCCCAAACTCATGAATACTTGAAAGAGAGAGACACCAAAGAACAAATCCATCACGGTAAGCTAGCAACTTTCCTAGCAAAGCAGTGCAAAATCCAGTGCCTGCATCAAAACCCTTATCAATAAACTCGTGTAAGCAGCCGAATGACAATCCACCACCAGGAAGACGATCATCAATTTTCTTGATCCCTATTGGCATTGCCATTCCAGAATCAAAAGATCTTGCACACTTGATTGATTCCACCCGGCGCCTCAATTCAGCAAGAGATAAAACGTTTATACGAACAGGCGCTATCACAGTTCCGTCCTGGTTTTTGTTCATGTTTTGTTCTAAATTTATGATAGCCTTAAGTCAAGCCCTTTCCCATGTCTTGACCTCAGTTTCTCCTAGTGCTCCACTCACCTCGTCAACCTAATAAACGTGAGAATTTAAATGAGTGGCGTAATGTTAGTCACTGGCGCCGGCCGCGGCATTGGCGCTGCAACTGCACTAGAAGCAGCCCGCCAAGGCTACGCAGTATGTGTAAATTATAACCGTAGCCAAAAGAAAGCTGCACACGTTGTTAAGAGAATCATTGATTCTGGAGGCAAAGCTACTCTTGTTCAGGGCAGCACCGGCAAAGAAAAAGATGTAATTCGTATCTTTGAAACTATGGACAGAGAGCTTGGTACAATCTCAGCACTCGTTAATAACGGTGGCAGTATTGGTATTCCTGGTCGCGTTGATGAAACGACTGGTGAAATGCTAACAGATCTATTTTCTATCAACATTATTGGCTGCTTCCTGTGTGCGCGCGAGGCGATTCGACGGATGTCTACCGTCAATGGTGGTAATGGTGGCTCAATAGTTAACGTTTCCTCTATAGCTTCACGCATTGGTGGCGGCGGACTTTTAGTGCCCTACTCCGCGTCTAAAGGCGCTCTTGATACATTTACTATTGGACTTGCAGAAGAAGTTGGACCTGAAGGGATCCGTGTAAATGCTGTCAACCCTGGCCTAATTGATACTGACATCCATGCCGAATATGGAGAACCAAACCGCCGTATTGATTTTGCACCTAATGTACCACTAAGGCGTGCAGGCACTCCTGACGAAGTTGCAAAAACCATTGTATGGCTATGCAGTGATAATGCATCTTACGTCAGTAGAGCTCTCCTGGATGTCACTGGTGGCTGGTAGCCTCTTAAACACCTAAAAAAGCGAGTAATTACTGTGATAATTACAAACAAAGAACAACTAGTTTATGAAGTCAAACGACTTTCGGTAATAGCAGGAAAAGTAATCCTCGGATACTATGATAATGATATCACCGTTGAACAAAAAAAAGACAAATCTCCAGTCACATTGGCAGATATTGCTGCCGAGAAAGTTATTCTTGATGGTCTAAAAAAACTTACACCAGATATTCCGATGATCGCTGAAGAATCGGTGGCGTCCGGCAAAATTCCATCGATAGGAAATCAACCATTCTGGTTGATTGATCCTCTTGATGGCACACGTGAATTTATCAGTCGCAACGGGGAGTTTACTGTCAATATTGCACTAATCGAGGAAGGACGGCCCACCCTCGGTGTAGTCCACATACCTGCAAAAGAATTAAGCTTCTATACGAGTGGACTAAGCAAGGCACATTGCCGCAGCGCTGAAAAAGATGAAATTATAGAAGTGCGCACGCCTGGAATTGACGGATATGTTGTAGTTGCAAGTCGCTCACATCGTGATCCGCGCACTGATGAATGGCTAAAATCTATTAACGTAAAAAGTTTTACAGCAGCCGGCAGTTCCCTCAAATTCTGCCTTGTAGCAATGGGAGCAGCAGATCTATACCCACGGCTTGGCCGTACTATGGAATGGGATACTGCCGCTGGTCATGCGGTCTTGGCCTCCGCCGGTGGTAGTGTGCGTACTCTGGATGGCAAGGATCTGCACTACGGAAAACCAGGATTCGAAAACCCATACTTCATTGCACGAGGCAAATATTAACTATCTCCAATACGGCCTTCTTTGAATAATTAGCCAACACTTGCCAAAATACAACTAGCTACGAAATACCTCTACTTAAGACAAAAAATAGTTGACCGAAGAATGGTTGCAAACTGCCCCGTAACCTAAGCTCAATTATTGCTTGTGGCGGTCTCCAAAAAGCATTGTGACATTAATGCGTCGGTTTTCGTACCCTGATTTAAAATCAAGATTATCGGTACGATGAAATAAATCTGAGTCAAATATAACTGCCCGATTCTGCCGATAGGGCACAATAAGTGGTTCATTTCCAGATGTGCTTACAAAAGACTCCATTGCTTCAACATCTGTATTATATTTTCGAAAACTCCATTCATTTGGCGCCTTCACCTTGTAGATGCGCAGCCCCCCCGAAACAGGGTCACAATTAGCAGCATCTGGCGTCAACCAAAAATTGACATTAACAGCAGCAAAATCAGCGTGGATTTTAATTCCCTCAAGCTGAGAATCATATTTGTATGCCCACATTTGTTTCAACTGATGGTGACGAAATATTCCGGGGAACTTGTCCTTTAACTCAGAAGCAATTTGAAGGGTCAATTCAGTACCAAAACCATCAATTAGATAAGCGCCAAGATAGCCATGTTTTACTTGATACCATATTGTGGCATCCAGGCAGAACCGCCACAGACGGTTAAGAGCAGGCTCATTTAACAAACTGTCAACAATAACAATCTTTGGCTTGCCTGAAATATAGTTAGCTTCTATCGAGCGCACATCCAGTCCAGAATCCAAAGTTCCCCCTGCAAGCGCTGAAACATCAGGAACATGTAATGGCTTGTTATATGTTTTCCCAATTGCAATCCAATTCTGTTTATTGAGTTTAATCGGCTCCTGCATTGCGTTATTGGGTACTGATGATTGCAAAATGTTCTCGTAATTCTCTGCAATCTCTTTCATTGAATTGTGTAGACACCCCTCTGAACAGAGGTGCCTTATTTGTTCGGCATCATGCTTTAGCTTGAAAGGAACCATGGTCCGACTAACATCCAATGCACCGCCGCATTCTTCACCGACGTTATTGAGATCAACTATTGGAGGACCATGGCGCATTACTGCAGCATGCCTAAAGCACTCCAGCGCTTTGTCGTTTTCACCACGAGCAACGTAGGACATACCGAGATTAGAGAAATGACTATCTTTGCGTGGATCAAGAGCTATCGCTTTCTCACCACATGCTACCGCTTCATCATACCTGCTAAGAGCTTGAAGGGCATTGCCAAGATTTGAGTACGCCGTCGCATAGTCGGGCATAATTTCTATGGCTTTACGATAGTACTTTTCTGCCTCAACTAAACGGTACATATCCTGAAGCACATTTCCAAGATTACAATAAGCAGATGCATAGTTCGGCTCAATTTCAATTGCCCGACGTAGATTTTTCTCCGCCTCCTCAAGCTCGCCAAGACTCTGCTGGACATTAGCTAGGTTAGACAACGGCTCCGGTTGACTCGGGTCGATTTCTATAGCTCGTTCAAGTGCTTCTACAGCACCCTCACTATTGCCCAACTCAAACAATACAAGGCCAAGGTTAGTCTGCACTGCAAGGTTATTTGCATTGATTGAAAGGGACTCTTGATATGCCCCCGCCGCCTTCTCCAAGTGGCCAACATCGCGCAATGCATTGCCAAGGTTATACCGAATGTTTGCATCTTTTCGATCAATACCAACGGCCCTTCTAAAAATTGAAATAGCCTCGTCAGTCTGGCCAGATTTCCTTAGTGCATTAGCTAAATCTAGCAAGAATCCTTTGTTACGTGGCTGTTTTCGGACCGCTTTTGTGAGAAGAGGCACCGCTACGTCGAACTTACTCATCTGGGCGTTCAATACCCCGAAAAGATGCAAAACGTCAGCGTGCCCTGGCTTTACGCGCAAGATCTCTTCGTAAATCCGTGAGGCTTCCTCAAACTTGCCAACTTTATGATGATTTAACGCAACTGCAACGGCTTCATCTACCGCTGTTCTTGGTACAGTTGGAGCCACTTGACCGGGCCGCCCCTCACGTGCTCTTGCCCGAGGTACCCTTTTCATCTGCCTCTACCCATAAAATAGTTTAGAAGGCCTACTCCTATACAGAGAAGAAAGCTGGTCTATGGTGCCCCTCTCGTACCTCCCAACGGCACTATAGCTCGCCAGTGCGATCTATTTTACCGCACCAAGAGCAAGCCCACGAGCAATATGTTGCTGGAGAAGAAAGACCACCAAGATCATTGGCAGCAGCTGGATAACTGCACCCGCACTTAGCGACCCCCACAACACATTATAAAGATCAATTGTCTTCTGAAGTGCGACAGGCATCGTCGTTGCCTTGTCATATGTCAAAAACAGGGAAAATAGATACTCATTCCAACTGAAGACAAACGTAAAAATGGCAGTCACAGCAATACCTGGTCGAGCCATAGGCAATATCAATCGGAAGATAATTTGCATCCAACTTAAACCATCCAAGCGCCCCGCCTCTTCTACCTCTTTTGGTAAATCCAAAAGAAAGCTCCGCAAAATCCAAACCGCAAAAGGCAACCCAAAAGCCGTATAAACAATTATAAGCGCAAGTTGAGAATCAATCAGACCAAAACCGTTGGCCATTTTAAAATATGGCAACACGACAACCACGCCAGGCATAAATCGTAATGAGAGAATCGAGAGGGCCCAGATATCCCCCCCCATCAAACCCATACGCGCAACTGCGTAGGCTGCAGGCAAAGCCAAAATCATTACTATGAGAGTAGAGACACCAACAGTTACAAGACTATTAATCATTGCCCGATGAAACATAAACCGATCAAAGATCTCTATGTAATGTTCGTCCGTCGGTGTAAAGGAGTAAAACGTCGGTTCCGGCGCATTAATGATTTTAGTTGGCTTTATAGACGTGAGTGCAACCCATGCAACAGGAATAAGCCACAACGCAACCACAATTATTGCTAACACATTGATTAAGCGACCAAGGGATGTCTGATGCATTAGTTTGCGTCCGCCACACGCGCAGACTTCTCAGCACGGTATAGCGTATTGAGAAATATCGCGACAATGATATTGATGAGAATAAGAATAAGGAACCCGTATGCCGCCATTAATCCAAGATGGCCCTGCTCAAAGATCGTATAATCATAAACACTCGCCATAAGCGTAGCAGAACCAGGACCACCCTTAGTCATAATAAAATTCAAATCAAAAATTCTGATGGAATCAACCAGACGTATCAATATTACCACCATGATTACAGGTCGAATCAGGGGGATTACAATACGTGTATAATATGTCGCTCCACGGATACGATCTAACCGAGCCGCTTCCGAAATTTCTGGCGATATACTCTGCATTCCAGCCAACAAAATTAACGCTACAAAAGGAGTCCACTGCCAACAATCCACAATCATCAATGTACTCAAAGCCGTATCTTTATGAGATAACCACGAGTATTTTTCTAAGCCCAACCCTGTATTAACAATCCAGTTAGCCAATCCTGCAACCGGCTCAAAGATGAATCGCCACGTCAATCCCATGGCTACTGGCGACACGAAGACAGGAATAATAATGAGAGAGCGCAAAAGACCTGCCCCTCTCATCTTTCGGTCTAAAAGGATGGCAAGCAGAAAACCCAATACCATCTGTATTGAAACAACCAGTAATGCCCATAGAACAGTCAGACGAATACTTTGCCAAAATCTAAAGTCATCAAATAAATCTTCGAAGTTTCTCCAACCAATAAACCGAGCTACGTTGGGGTTATAAAGGGGGTCTACCTTAAATGATAGGACCCCCGAAAAAGCCATGGGGTAAATTGCCAACACAATCAGGACAATCACACAAGGCGCGAGCATGAGGTAAGCTGTCCGTCGGGTTTGACGGGACACAGCTCCCGGACGTGGGGATTTGGGTACAGAATCGGACCCGGCCAACTTTGCCGGCCGGGTCCCTTGACTGGTCGTGCTCACGACCGATTCCCTTTCAAAAGAATAATGATCTTAGTCGTAGTAACCACTATCCTCCATAATGCGCTTGGTTCGCTTATTAGCGTCCTTTAGAGCATCTTCTGTACTCTTGATGTTGTTGACTGCGTCAGCAACTTCCTCACCGACTGCCCCCATGATTGCATAAGCTTCAGGTATAACTGGAGCATTAACCACACACACTGGATACGCTTTCTGTAGACCCACAAAGAATGGCTTGCGGTCTGCCCACCGGCTTAGTGTAGAAGCTCGAGATAACTGACCGCCCGCTCCAACGATAGCATCCGCAATGAGTGGACTACCATCCAGATCCTCACGGTCACCAGAATTTAGGAACTTGATCCACGCGAAAGCAGTCTCCCGATTACCGCCCCATGTAGGCATAAACTGGCCAAAACCGCCTGTTAGTGCCCTATGGTCAGATTTTGGGGTGTTACCCTTAGGAGTGAGATCCATGTGCCAATCCTCATGGAACTCGGAGTATGTTGGATCATTCAAAGTTGCAGTGCCCCAAGTCAGCGGACTGTAGAGCGCGTGACCCTGAGCAAATGTTTGGTTGACCTCATCCTCTCCAAAATTTGCTGAACCGGGATGAGCATACTTTTGCAACTCAGTCAGTATACGCAGTGACTGATACCCTTCCTCAGACTCAATGGTAGGTGTCCAGTCTCCGTTCACTTCATCTGCAAAATAATCACCACCCCAGCTTCGCAGGATCCCATAAAACTGATATCCAGCCCAGAAATTTCGAGCCATAGCCGCACAATATGCATAACGCTCATGTTCTGGATCGTGGATTTCCTTAGCAGCCTCGACAGCCTCATCCCAGGTTACGGGCACTTTAATACCCGCCTTTTCAAACACGTCGCGCCGATAAAATGTCATCATTGCATTTCCATCAGGCGCTAAAGCTGCAACATACCCTGGAGGAGCTGGGCCTTTGGGCACATTCCACATATGCCGATACCGCTGAGGCACATCCTGTTTATAGTCTTCGTACCACTCCGGGAATGGCTCTATATAAGGGCCCATATCAGTAAGAGCACCCATAGCATCAAGTGCAGCAAACTGCGCATGATCCTGAGTAATCACATCAAAGGCATCACTCTTCGACCGCATATAAGTGTTGATCTGTGTCAATGCCTCACTCATTGGCTTCGACACTACCTCTAGAGTCACGTTTGGAAACACTTTATCAAATAGAGGTTTTACAGCTCTTAACGAGTTGGCAAGACGTTTTCCGGAGGAAGCAAAATGCACAATCGTGCCTCCTACATCCGCGTGCACCGTCTTAGGCACAAAATCCGCGGCCAAAGCAGCTCCAACTGCAGCCGCAGAGGTCTGCATCATTCTGCGTCTACTCACCTCACCTTTGCGGTGATGAGCAATTCTTTTCATCGCATTATCATGCGCCTGGATATCTCGATCTTTCATATTCATCTCCCTATTGCATACAATTGACAGTCGAGAACCATCACTACAAGCGACGCTAGGACCCTATACCCACGCTGTCAAGGAACTCCAGACACCGCTGCTTCAAAATCATATGGCCATATACCGAAATTCCACGTTTATATTGAACGATAGCTTCCTCACTCGACCCTAGACAATCTTCATCAACCTTGCGAGATTCCGCTTATTGAGCCGCCTCCGAAGAATCAATAGCATTACGAAGTTTAGGCATCACCTCTGTGGCTAACAATTCCATAGATCTGCGCGTTCTGACACGATCGTCGTACTCAAGACCCGCAACGATGAGCGTTCCGAAAGGCCCAACTGTCTCACGAAAGGCTAGGAGTTTTTCTGTTACGGTATCAGGACTTCCATAAATAAGGTTGTCTACGCGGTAATCTCTACGACTAAATTCTGACGGATCGTCATCAGGATTTGGTGTCACAATGCCAAGCATACCCCCATCGCCAAGTAGACCGTGCATATGTGCATAGTAGTAGTTAAAGAGATTCTGCTCTCCGTTGACATACGCCTCGGCCTCTTTGTCCGAATCGGCAACAAAGACAGTACGTCCTACACGCCATATCTCGGGATCAGCCTTCCTACCCTCCTCCTCACACCCTTCCGCATATTTTAACCACTGACTTGCAACACTATACGTGGGAATTATGTTTGAAGAGATTGGGATCCAGCCCCTTTTGCCCGCTAACTTCATAGTGCCAGAAAACGGACTCATGGCAGGAAGAGCTATAGGGGGGTGAGGTTTTTGATAGGGTTTAACCGTTACCCCTACCCCAAATTCTTCAAGAATTGTATCAGTAAGCCTGAAGTTCCAGTACTTACCCTCAAACTTAAAGGGCGCATCTTGGCTCCATAATTTAAGAATCATATCTATTGATTCCATCATCATCTCGCCCCGCGCCTTGGGGTCGGTCTCCCCGAAAAGTTCAAGATCGCTACCCAAACCACCCGGGCCAATCCCAAAAAGCAATCTACCCTCAGATAGGTGGTCCAAATACGCAATATGTGCTGCCACCTGGGCCGGATGCGCTTGGGGTAAATTGATGACCCCTGTTCCAAGGTTCATATTCTTTGTACGTGCCAATAAATTGGCTAAAAAAATCATCGGGGCCGGCACTGGCTCCGATGCTGCCGTATAGTGTTCTCCTATCCAGAATTCATCAAACCCAAGTTCATCACAGTAGACAGCCACCTCAACATCTTCCATCAAAACCGTATGCTGATCCCTACCAGGATCATGCAGAGACATACTGAACATGCCAAGTTTCATTGTTCTAATTCCTTACTCAGCAGCGACAACAAAGTCTGTTGAGAACTCTGGGGCAACCTCACGGGCAAAGCGCTCCATAGAGGCACGTCGATTTTCTAGAGGACGCCCCGGTTGCGCCGTGTTGATCGCTAATTGCGTAATCCCTATGGCAGCATACTGAGCAACCTTGTCTGCTACCTGTTTAGGGGTACCAACCAGTTGGTGTTCGAGAAATGGAGGTATATTAGCTGGGTCAGCCATAGCCTCCATACGTTGCATCTGTTCAACGTTGTGTTCATACGTATCCATGCCCTGCCATGGATTAAGATAGGTTTCGTAGTGATCTATCACACTACGAAAAAAATTTACCAAGTATTCTGTAGCTTCCTCTTTAGCTTCCTCCTCAGTGTCCCCAATGAAACAATGGGCCCAAAGCGGAATATTTACATCGGTTTTACCCCCCTTTGCAGCAATAACTCTTTTCCACGCCTTAATTGAATCAGCATTCTGCTGGAACGGAGAAGCGGAAGTACACATGATGACAAGACCCATCTCAGCCATGCGTTCAGCAGTACCAGGATTATTTACAGCACCGTACATGTGTATACGGTCGCGATTGGGCCCTGGTCTCAAGCTAATATCGCGCGGAATGGTAAAATGGTTTCCATCATACTTAAACGGCTGGCCGGTCAGGAGGCCATCTGCAATTTCATAAACCTCCTTAAACAACTCGCGCGAGTGCCCCATATCAAGGTTTCTTGCATCATATTCGATCTTTGCTACACCTCTTCCCAATCCGAGATGCAAATCAGCGTCACTCAGAAGACTAATCATGGCAACGTCTTCAGCAAAACGCACAGGCTCATACCAAGGCAGAACAATCACACAAGCCCCAAGACCAAGGCCCGGACATGCGCCAGCCACATGGCTCAAAAATGTCAGAGGACTCGGAGAAGGGTAGTAGTCCGTAAAATGGTGCTCAAGTGACCACACGCTGGAAAAACCAAGGGAATGTCCAAAACGACAATCGTCAATCATTTCAGCATACCGTTGCCCATCTCCTGCCGCACCTTCTTGATCAGCTGGCATCACAGGACCAACGGTAAAACCAAAATCTACTTCTACTTGATATACCATTCACTACACCTCAACCGAGATAATGCAATCATGCCCTTAAAGCAGAATGTAACAATTAGAAGGGTAACCGATGTCCTCATGTTCATCAAATTGGACCACTGGGTCAAGCACATCAAATTCTAAGAGTTGACGAGACTACCTTCTGAACGCCAGACTATTGTTGCACCGTTAGCTTAGGTGATACTTTGATGGCTAGCTTTTAAAGGAAGCTGATATGGCAATGAATAAACGGACAATGGCTCGCGGAAAAAAGATGCGCTGGGATATAATCGGCAAAGAAATTATGGATCCTATTTATGCCAATTTGGGTCCCGCGACGCGCGATCAACAAGACTATGTTACCGAGTTCGCTTGGGGTGAAATATTCGCACGCCGAGGTCTTCCCCCTAAAACCCGCATTCTCCTCAACCTAGCTATGCTCACCATGCTGGGCGAATGGCAGGTTCTAGGCTTCCACATTGGCGGTGCATTGCGCCTCGGGTGCTCGCGCACAGAGATACGCGAAACGCTGATCCAAACCAACACCTTTGCTGGATTTATCAACTCAACATTTGCTTGCAACGTCGCGCAGGAAGTCTTCAATGAAGTTGATAAGAAGAAACGCGCCGACGCGCGCAAAAAGAAAGCAACAAAAGGTAAATCAAGATCACAGAAACGCTAGCGTACCTTAACTTAATGCACCGTTAATATGCGCATTAGATCACCGACAACCGCATAACCCGTGGCAGTAGGACCCGCGCCAGGACCGATCATCGTTATTTCCCCAAGAAGATCGGTCTTAAGTGTAAGCGCGTTATTAACACCTGAAACGCTTGATAGAGGGTCGTTCAGATGTAATTTTTCAGGGCATACGCGTGCTGACAAGCCATCACCGTCACGCTGGATGGCTCCAATCAGCTTATACCGCCTTCCCTCTCGCTTCGCCTCAGCAACAGCATTCTGGTCTATCTCCGTTATGCCCCGACACGGAACCTGAGACGGTTCTATATCACCCCCCATGAGTGTGTTAGCAAGAATGACCACCTTCGCCAGCGCATCATAACCTTCTACATCGGCATCTGGCCTTGCTTCCGCATAACCCAGCTCCTGTGCTTTAGCCAATGCTACGTCATAATTAGCCCCAGACTCCATCTCATCAAGCATGAAGTTAGTTGTTCCATTGAGAATGCCGCGAATCTCAGTAATTGTGTTCCCTGTAAGACAGCTGTGAGCTAAATTGAATACCGGCGTTCCGCTTAAAACACATGCCTCAAATAAGAATTGAACACCCTTATGGCGTGCTAATTCTGATAATTCTCTGTGAGCTAATGCGGGAGGACCTTTGTTGCTGGTAATGACGCTCTTACCGGTCTCAATGGCAGTACGGCAATGCGAAATTGCGGGTTCTCCAGTTTCTAAATCTGTATAAGACAGCTCAACAACCGCATCTGCGTCGCAACGACGGATAAGAGTATGAGAGTCCCAGTCGGTTAGATTTTTGCAAAATTTTCCGGTATCCCTAGCCTCAGTAAGAAGCTGGCCCAGGTCAAGGCCGTCATTGTTGAAAACGGTCCCCCACCTTAGATCACTGACCCCCACGACAAGACACGAAAAGTCATTCGTATTGCTTAAAGATTCCGATTTACTCATCAAAACCTCGCACACCGACTGCCCCACTACACCAAACCCAATAAGTGCTACGCGTAGTTGCATGACTTAATCTCAGACTGCGACCGAAAGACTACAATACTAAACTGAGTCATTGCGTGCGCCAATGCACCATGCAAAAAGTAATAATCGCCACGAGGTAACATTGCACACGCATACCTATTGTTACCTTCAGCATAGTTATTACCTGTAGTGATAATGTCAGGCAAGAAAGACCAACCGTGAGCACAGCAGCCATTTATGCCGCCGTCGTACTATTCTGGGGTAGCTTATATTTTGCCATAAGCTTCCAGGTAGGAGCTATAGCACCAGAGATTGCTGTTGCATATCGCTTCGGGCTGTCTGGAGCGATAATTCTTGGTTGGTGTATCTGGCAAAGAAAGCCTCTTAACTTTTCAGCGCGGCAACACCTAATTCTGTTCGGCCAAGGTGTTATCATGTTTTCACTCACAGACATGCTTCTCTACAATGCCATTTCTTACATTACGAGTGGCGTAGCAGCACTGCTCCTCAGCACATTGCCAATATTTAACATTGTTTTTGCTTCAATCTTTCTCGGAATGAGAATTCGCCCGCCAGTATTTGTCGGCGCGATCTTTGGAGTAAGCGGGATGGTAATGGTATTTTGGCCGGAGCTATCTGCCTTTGATTTAACTAGCGCTAGTTTGATTGGATTTGGTCTCTGTCTGATAGCAACAGTATCAGCATCACTCGCACAGATCGTTTCAGCATATAACCAGAGGTCAGGGCTACCGCCTGTAGAAACCGCAGGTTTTTGTATGCTTTATGGAGCTGCTTTTTCAGTCCTCGTCAGCTTATGCTTAGGGCGCAACTTCACTTGGGATTGGTCCGGTGGCTTTTTATTATCTTTTGCTTACATCGTGATAGTTTGCACTGTATTTTCGTGGGTCTGCTATCTTATTCTCATTGGACGAATTGGCCCTGACCGAGCCGGATATGTGAGTATACTCGTACCGATAATTGCACTAGTCATTTCAACACTATTTGAGGACTTCCGTTGGACCATACTATCCCTAGCAGGAGCAGGTGCTATACTCAGTGGCAGCCTGTTCATCCTCCTGAGTTTTCGCAACAAAACAACAGGCACTAGATTGCAACAATAACAAATTAGCCATTTGGATCGATCACTGTGCGCCCTCGCACACGACCATTAAGGATACTCTCAGCAAGAACAGGAAGATCGGCAAGAGATGCAACTGTCGTGATTTCAGAAAGCTTTTGCCTAGGAAGTTCCTTTGCCAACCGACTCCAAGCTTGCTTCCGTTTCTCAACCGACGTAGAGGGCGAATTAATGCCGATCAACCCTACTCCCCTTAATATGAAAGGCAGAACTGTTGTTGAAAGCTGCACACCACCCGCATTACCACAGGATGCAACTAATCCATCCTCACAGGTCTGGGAAAGTATCCTAGCAAGCGTGCTTCCGCCTACTGAGTCTATGCCACCCTGAAATCGTGCCTGCTCAAGAGGCCTTTTAGACTCTGCTTCAAGATCAGTTCTATCAATGATTTCATTGGCGCCCAAATCTAAAAGGTAGGAATAGGCGTCAGGGCGACCGGATGACGCAATAACATGATACCCCAATTTAGAAAGCAACAAGATCGCTATACTGCCAACGCCCCCTGCAGCTCCAGTTACAACCACCGGAGGTCCTTCGGGTTCTAGTCCATGATGTTCCAACGCCATCACACTCAACATGGCGGTCAGTCCAGCAGTACCAATAGACATAACTTCAAGAAGGTCCAGACCATCTGGTAACGACATTAACCATCCAGCTGGAACACACGCCATCTGAGCGTAACCTCCCCAATATGTTTCCCCTAAACCCCAACCGGTCGCAAAGACCATATCACCCTTCTCAAACTCCGCCGAGCTAGACTCCTCTACCACACCAGAAAAATCGATGCCGGGAACCATTGGAAAGCGCCGAATGACTCGCCCTTTGTTGCCACACAAGGCAAGGCCATCTTTATAGTTCAAACTTGAATAGGCAACAGACACTGTCACCTCTCCATCGGGCAGGTCAGACCACGTCAACTCTCGAAGGCTAAGAACAAAACCTCCATCATCTTCGGCGAGAAGTGCCTTGTAAGAATCGGCCATGTGCTTCAGCTAACGAATGGCCTGCAGTATGGAAGCGTAATTAGCCACCATAGCACCACCCATATTAAAAACAGCAGCAAGCTCTGCATCTTGCACCTGTATTGGCCCAGCTGTCCCTGTAAGCTGCTGAGCTGCCAAAACATGCATACTGACTCCGGTCGCTCCCACCGGATGGCCTTTAGCCTTAAGTCCACCCGAAGGATTAACCGGAAGTTTTCCACCTTTGTCAGTCCATCCCTCTTTTATAGCTTTCGCACCACAACCTTCACTCGTGAGACCCATTGCCTCATACTCAAGCAACTCAGCAATCGTGAAACAATCATGCACTTCCGCAAGACTTAGGTCGCCCAGGGATATGCCAGCCTGATCCATCGCACGCGACCAAGCCAATCGAGGAGCTTCCATAGCTAACACATCACGCTTTGACATCGGCAAAACATCGTTAACATGTTGTGAAGCCCTAAAAGCTACAGCCTTTTTCATACCTAGTGCGGTGCCAATATCAGTTACCACAGCTGCAGCGGCACCGTCCGCTACTGTAGAACAATCCGTTCGTTTCAGCGGTGCCGCCACTATTGGATTCTTTTGTGAGGCTTCCCTGCAGAAATTATAACCCAGATCTTTTTGAATATGAGCTAGAGGATTTACCGATCCATTACGATGGTTCTTGGCAGCAATCATAGCGAGAGCATCAGACTGATCCCCATACTTTTGAAAATAACGTTGAGCCAGTTGGCCAAAAATACCTGGAAAACTAATACCAGTGCCAGCTTCCTCCCTATAGTAGCTTGCCTTAGCTAACGACTCAGTTACCTTATCTATGCTTGCCGCCGTCATTTTTTCCACACCAATTACAAGAGCAAAGCGCACTCTGCCAGCTGAAATCGCGTCAATAGCACCATACATCGCAGCCGAACCAGAAGCACAAGCATTTTCAAATCGCGTAGCTGGAGTGAAGCGCATCGATTCATCAAGTTGCAACGCGAGTGACGCTGCAAAATCTTGACTCTCCATACCGGCATTAAATGTACCCAAAAATATTTCGTCTACTTCAGATGGATCAATGCCCGAATCAGCTATTGCATCTGCCGCTGCTTCTGTAATCAAAGCCTCCAGATCATTTTCCTCCAACCTTCCGAATCGCGTGTGACTCCACCCCACCATACAGACACTCATCTATCGGCTCCTTTTCTTCGCCCAGAAGGCACTCAACGTCTCAGTATGATACGATACCATACCTTCCCGCTGCCCTTCGCAAACACGACTATAGTTCGCTTGACTTTCGAGCATCGGGAACCAAAAGTGCTGACTGTGAGCAACAGAGAAAAAACTTCGCATCCTCTTGTCACGATCCATGAAAGCTCCTGGGTCGACGAGCCTGTGGAAATACGATCCGCAACACACAACCATCACTTCTCCAACATTATGGCGGGAACTGAGATTGGGTCAAACTATGTGATTGAGCCGAACGTAATGATCGGATCGGATGCTATTATCTCGGATAGTTGTAAGATCCAAAACAATGTTTGCCTATACAAGGAAACAGATATTAAAGATGATGTCTTCTGTGGTCGGGGTTATGTATTTACCAACGTCAATTACCAACCTAAAATTACCACCCGACTAAAGCGGTCCTCTACCAACCAATGAACCTTGGAAGTTTAGCAAGAGATTCTACAGTCTACGCGCTAGGTAACGGCGCTAGAGGGCTCGCGCAGCTAATAACCCTGCCAGTTTTTACGTTCTACCTTACTCCCACAGAGTTTGGGGTAATAGCGCTTCTCACCGTTTTTGGAGTCGTATGCCGCGCCCTATGTGGCCTAGGATTCTCAGTGTCAACAGCCGTGATATATTTTCGTGGAGCGACAGATGACCACCGTAAAGAGACTATCTGGTCAGCTCTATTAGCAACTTTAGCGGCCGGAACCACACTGATAGTTTTAGCCGTATTGTTCTCGGAATTCATCTCGTATGGCTTAACGGGAAGTCTAAACTACGCAAACCTCGTCTTGCTTTTTTCTGTCAGCATGGCACTTCAGATAACCGCGTACCCATTGATTCAAAACCTCCAATTTCGTGGTAAACCATTCAAGTATATAACTGCCTTCAGTGGCACTGGCATCATTGGTATTGTGGCAGCACTATTGTTGGTTATATTCACCGATCGGGGAATTGTATCTTGGGTTGAGGGCATACTATTTGGCTCCGCAACAATGTTCGTCCTTGCAGCCGCCTTCAATCACAACCTTGTCAACACAAGGTTAAACCTCACAGTTCTTTTCGACCAAATTAAACTAGGCTTTCCCGTAATACCGTCTCTACTTTTCCTTTTCGTACTGCAAAGTGCAGGTACTTATCTGCTTCAACACTCCGAACATGGGATTGGCGCCGTTGGAATCTACGGTATTGGCTACAATCTAGGATTAGCGATGAGCTTGCTCGTTACAGGTTTTATAACTGCTTGGACACCATTCTTCCAAACCTACGCACTACGCCCAACGGAGGCGCCGAATGTTTTTTCTCGAGTACACCTCTTATACACCTTAACCCTAGGCGGTGTTACAATTCTGTTTTTTGTGGCTGCGCGCCCCGTTGTATTGTTGCTTACTGAACCAGCATACCACGAAGCGTACCGCGTCGTTGGAATTCTTGCAGCGGCGCAATTTCTCGTTGGCACCTGGTCTTTGCTGGCACCTGGCATCTACTTCTCCGGGCGAACTTACGTGCAGTCTGTAATACAAGGAATTGCAGCCGTCACAACAGTCGGAATAACAGCATTATTGATTCCCGTGGTCGGCATCGAAGGCGCAGCGTTAGCGATGCTGATAGGAACTTTACTTATGTGTCTACTTCTTGCCCGCCATAACAAAGCAAATGACTACGTGGCTACCAAATATTCCCTACGCTCCGTTTATTTGTGTCTTCTTATCATAGGTGCGGCGGGGTCAATTCAGCGCATTCTTGATGAAACACTTACACCGTTGCAAGCGATGGCCGGATCCATTGTAATTATTATTGCCTATTGCGGATTCGCGACAATTCTTTTACCTCCACTAAATAACGCCCGCTCCCTATTCAACACCCTAATACGGTACGACCAAAAAAGGTGACGAATGATCGTGTTCAGATCAACACCTCATACTGAACCTTTATGCCCTATTCCTCTAACCGCATACTAGACCAATGAGCCTACGGGCATACGATAAATAAGCACACGTTAGGCCACAAAATTAGAAGCATAATTAATGCTATCTCCACCCAATAACAGCAAATACAGTTGACTTACTTGAGTTTCTGAATAGCAATGCGCAGAATGGCCATGAATATCCTTGAAGTTACCTTCTAATTGATGAGGCACCAATGTCTGATAGTTCGAACCAGCAACACGCCAACCCCATGTCTGACATTGACATTGCCCAAGCGGCAACTCCCAAACCAATAACAGAGATTAGCTCAAATCGACTTGAAATCCCAAGTAATCACCTGGAACCTTATGGCCGTTACAAGGCCAAGGTCGCACTTAACTATATGCAAGATATTTCCGACCGTCCGGACGCAAGGCTGATACTAGTGACCGCCATTACACCAACGCCGGCCGGAGAAGGTAAGACGACCACGACAGTAGGGCTTGGAGATGCTCTAAACCAGATAGGAAAGAAGACCATGATTTGCCTGCGTGAGCCATCGCTGGGCCCATGCTTTGGAATGAAAGGTGGCGCTGCCGGCGGAGGATACGCCCAGGTAGTCCCGATGGAAGATATTAATCTCCACTTTACAGGTGATTTTCATGCTATCGGAGTCGCAAACAACCTACTCGCTGCTATGGTTGACAATCACATCTATTGGGGAAACAAAGAAGAGATTGATCTCCGTCGAGTATCTTGGCGACGAGTTGTGGACATGAATGACCGAGCACTAAGGCAAATTGTTAATAGTCTTGGTGGAGTAGCAAACGGATATCCAAGATCAGATGGCTTTGATATTACCGTCGCTTCGGAGGTAATGGCAATTTTCTGTCTCGCCAGAGATATTGAGGACCTTCACGAACGCTTGGGAAATATCATTGTTGGTTTTACACGCGATAGACAGCCAGTGCGAGCCAGCTCTATAAATGCGCCAGGCGCGATGACAGCCCTGTTAAAAGATGCCCTAGCTCCTAACTTAGTCCAGACTCTAGAGCACAATCCAGCATTTGTTCATGGCGGCCCCTTTGCAAATATCGCTCACGGTTGTAACACAGTTATTGCAACACGAATGGCTATGAAATTATCAGATTACGTAGTTACAGAGGCTGGGTTTGGCGCAGACCTCGGTGCCGAAAAGTTCTTTGACATCAAATGTCGTAAAGCTGATCTTAAACCGGATCTCTCTGTGATAGTTGCAACAATTCGGGCTTTAAAGATGCACGGAGGAGTAGATCGTAATGAACTTTCAAATGAAAACCTGCAGGCACTTGAATTAGGTATAGCCAACCTCGCACGTCATATCGAAAACGTAAAACAATATGGTGTACCCGTTATTGTATCGATAAATCGATTCAGTGCGGACACTGACGCAGAGGTCACGCTAGTGCAGTCGGCGTGTGAGAAGTTAGGCACTAAAGCTATTATGGCTGACCATTGGGCAATGGGCGGCGAAGGCGCAACCGAACTAGCCCAAGCCGTGGTTGATACAATTGACAATGAGCCGTCTAATTTCGCGCCACTCTACACAGACTCCCTTTCTTTGCAGGACAAGGTACGTACGATCGCACAGAAAATATACCGAGCTGATGACATCAGTGCCGACCAGAAGGTTTTGAATCAATTTAAAGACTTCGAGGAGGGCGGGTTTGGACATTTCCCTGTGTGTATTGCTAAAACACAATATAGTTTTACTACGGACCCAAATATTAAAGGTGCTACGAACGGGCACATAATTCCAATTAGAGAACTCCGTTTAGCGGGTGGCGCTGAGTTTGTAGTGGCTATATGCGGGGATATCATGACCATGCCTGGACTGCCACGGACCCCTGCCGCAAACAATATCTCAGTGGACGAGCACGGACGAATTACCGGGCTTTTCTAAACTATCATGATGCCAGGTCTGAGTGTTTTTTTATGAAACAGCATTAGGTATTCGAGTTAACTCGTTGTAAAATCGATATTTAACTTTACGTCAATTCCCATACTGGCGTTACAATCTTGTTGGGTGTTTGGCCAACATACAACCTACGCCCATAAACGTTTGCTGGCCAACTGTGCTCCTTCAAACATGGCTGCATATTTTGCCCATCCAATATTCGGGTCAACTTTCGGAAATCCTGCCGAAGTAGACATGCCGCAGTCTGTGCCCGCTACGACTCGCTCTCGGCCAACAAATTCCGCGAAACGACAGATCCGATCCGCCACCAATTCAGGATGCTCGATGTAATTACTAGTGGAATTAATCACACCCGGTATTAGAACTTTATCGTCTGGCACGCCGGCATCACGCCAGACCTTCCATTCCTGCTCATGGCGGGGATTTGCACCTTCAAATGATATAGCTTGAGGCCTCGCCTTAAAAACTAGATCAATTATGTCGACGAGCGGTACGTCATGATGATGAGGTCCATCATAATTTCCCCAACAAAGATGGAGCCTTATCGATTCAGGCGGACAATCACGAGTCGCGAAATTTAAAGCTTCAATATGCAGTTCAGCGGCTTTACGAAATACGGAAAAATCCTCATCCCCAAACTGAATATGGCGACCCATTGCAAGATCTGGAGCATCAATCTGCAGCAATATACCCGCTGAAGTAATCAGATCATACTCGGTCTTCATTTCCTCAGCGAGTTTCCAAATATATTCCTCGTGAGAACCATAATAGGTATTTCCAAGAAATAAGGAGACTACACCGGGTGACGCAGCGTTTAAAAATGAGCCAGACACGTTTCGACCATCGACTGCTGATTTCAGATTCTCAATATCTTTTTGTACTGCAGAATGCCCTTGGTATTTTATGGGTCCAGTGCAAACGGGACGCGACATCTTGCCTATACCTCCCGCTTCAAATAATCGCTCAAGATATTCCGGAAAAGCTGCTAAATCAGAGCCATAAACTCGAGCTTGATCTTCTCCTTCAAACCCACTCACACGCTCCTTGACATACGTCGCATAATTAATCTTACTCATCTCCCCATCGTTGACTATATCGATACCACTTTCGATCTGTTGTTTGACGATGTCGGATACAGCCACTTTTAGGGATTCGTTTAAAGCATCTGAGTCATAACTTTCATGACGGTCTTTAGCGAAAGCGAGCTCCAGTAGATAATCTGGACGAGGAAGACTCCCCACGTGCGTCGTCAGGACTCTATCTTTACTGCTAACCATATTTACATCCTTCCTGACCTACCATAGACGCTTACTCGCCAGATCAGCGCCATCAGCCATAGCTTGAAATTTTCCCCAAACGATATCAGGGTCAACCAATGGGGCACCTGCGATCGTCGAAAAACCACAGTCCGTGGATGCTATGACCCGTTCACGACCCACAATTTCGGCAAAATTACAAATGCGATCAGCTACCAGCTCTGGATGCTCAATATAATTGGTCGTGGTATCAAGGACTCCGGGAAACAGCACTTTGTTTGGAGGCACCTCAACTTCTGCAAACACCTTGTATTCGTGCGCATGGCGCGGATTAGCGGCCTCAAACGAAAGACCAGACGGACGTGCCTGAAGAACCGTCTCAATAATTTGAGAAAGCGGTACATCGTGATGATGAGGACCTTCATAGTTACCCCAGCAAAGATGCATACGCATATCCTCACTTGGGATATCCCGAGTGGCATTATTTAGTGCCCTGACTTGAAGTTCCTGCATTGCAGAATAGGTCTCATGATCAAATTCGTTAAAGTGAATATGACGCGACATGGCAAGGTCTGGACAGTCAAGTTGAAGTACAAAACCAGCCTTATGAATAGCATCATACTCAGCTTTCATTATCTCTGATAAGGCCATGAGATACTCTTCATGGTTTGAATAATAATCATTCTTTAGAAATGCCGAAATAACTCCCGGTGATGCAGCAGACATGAAAACGTCAGCAGCTCCCGAATTCCGCGTCGCAGTTTTCAAATTAACAATATCATCATCTACAGCTGACTGATCTAGTGGCTCAAGCGGTCGTGAACAAACTGGACGAGTTATGGCTGGCCACCCCAATCTGCTTGCATACTCTGGAAACTCCTGTAGGTCCTTTGGTACTGGCCGGTCCTTCTCTCCTTTAAAACCGCTAAGGCGATCCTTTACATATGTCGCATACACGAATTTTCCCATCTCACCATCATTTACAACGTCAACCCCAGCCGCAACCTGCTTCTTTACGATCTCCTCTGTTGCTGAGGTAACCCGCTCCGCTAAAGCTTGAGCATCGTATGGCTCGTCGCGATCACGAGCCGCTAACATTGCTACTAGATCATCAGGGCGAGGCAAACTGCCAACGTGACTCGTAAGAATACGTTCTGTGCTTAACTTCATAATCAGATCTCGTTGCCGCGCATCCTCTCAGCAATATATTCTGCTTGTCGGATCGCGAGGGTTACAATGGTAAGCGTCGGGTTGCCTGTAAAAGAGGAAGAAAACTGGCTTCCGTCCGATACAAACAAATTTGGTATATCATGGGTCTGGCCATAGCTATTAACAACCCCTACATCAGGATCATCACTCATACGACATGTTCCAAGATTGTGGGAGCCAGGAACCAAGGTTGATTCTACAGTCTGTATGGCACCTGCCGCATCAAAAACCTGTGCTGCTCGCAAGTGACTGTAATTGCGCATCGCCACATCGTTAGGATGCTCAGTGATACTCACGACGGGCACCGGTAGACCATATTGATCCTTTTCCTTCTCATGAAGAGTGATTCCGTTCCGTGACAAGGGCAAGTCTTCACCACAAGTCCAAATAGCTGAAATGTTGGAAAATTGTTCCAAAAGCAACGCATAATCACGCCCCCAGCCCCGAGGATTCATGAATGCCGCAACATTGGGAAGCCCAAGCCCGCAACTTGTCAACCATATGCCACCAGCAAACCCACGTTCAGGCCGATGCCACGATTCGTCGCGGATAATGCCCTGGCCTGCAGCACCTCTGTACATGCTTACCGGCTTATCAAAAATACCATAAACAAAGCCTGTGATATTTCTTACGTAATTTCGGCCAACCTGACCAGAAGAATTTGCCATACCATCCGGATACATTGCCGATTCCGAATTTAGAAGCAGCCTTGGTGTTTCGATCGCATTACCTGCGATGCAAACTGCTCGTGCTTTCTGACGTATTTGTTTTCCATTAGCATCTACGTAGATTACGCCATTCACACGTCCGGTGTTATTGTGCTCAACCTTTAGCGCCATTGAAGAGTGTCTTACCTCACACCGACCCGTTGCCTCTGCTTTGGGAATCTCTGTATATAGCGTCGACCACTTAGCCTCAGACTTACACCCTTGCATACAGAAGCCAATTTGATCACACGCATTACGGCCATCATGAGGAACCGAATTGATAGCCATATGGCTTGCATCATAGTCCGTATAACCCATGCGTTGAGCACCGAGAGCAATAACCTTGAAGTTATTGTTGAGAGGAAGGGATGGTCGCCCACCTCGCCCGCTCACTCCCATTTTATCTTCGGCGCGCTCATAATACGGAAGCATTTCATCCAGAGAAATTGGCCAATCAATGAGATTCGCTCCTTCAATAGCACCGTAAGTAGTACGCGGCTTGAACTCGTAGTCACGAAACCTAATCGATTGCCCGGCCCAATGCACAGTGGAGCCCCCAGTTGTTTTACAGATCCAAGTTGGGAAAAAGGGCCAATCAGTAGCCAGTAAAGACTCTCCCGCCGTTATGCGCCGATCCATCCAACTCAAACGATCGAACATCAAGCCTTCATCGTTTTCAAAATCTGCTGAATGCAAACGCTTACCCGCCTCCAAAAGAACAATATTGATCCCCTTCTGGCAGAGTTCATTGGCTAATGTCCCTCCGCCTGCTCCAGATCCAACGATGACTACAATATCGTCATCATCATAGTCAAAAGTCACAGAGGCGATCGTTTCATCGAAGTTATCACTTAGGGTCATTAGTTCTATCCCACAACAATCATTTTTGATGAATAGGTTACTAGTGCAATAGAGTTTAGCACTCTGTTACAACCTCTTCGATGCCTAGTCTGCACACCACAAATGAACACCGTAGCCCTATATCTCATTTACTCTCATTTTTTCAGCTATATAGTCAGCCTGGCGAATAGCAAGGGTTACGATCGTAAGTGTCGGGTTCCCAGTATTGATATGGGTAAATTGGCTACCGTCGGAAACAAATAAATTGGAAATGTCATGCGCCTGCCCATAACCGTTGACGACTCCCTCCTCAGGCTTATCACTCATCCGACACGTACCAATATTGTGAGCACTTCCCGGTTGGGCCTCCGATACAGTACGCCGAGCGCCACCCGCCATCATCATTTCCTCACAAGTGCGCAACCCAAAGTTCTGCATGCGGTGTTCATTCTCATGCATCTCTAAATGAACATGCGCGACAGGTAGGCCGAACTGATCTTTCTCGTCCGTATTGAGGCGAACACAGTTGCGCTCCTGAGGAAGGTCATCACCACAAAACCAAACCCCAGCCATTCTCTCATAGCCCTCCAGTGCATCCGTCTTTTCTCGCCCCCACCCTTTTGGATCAAGCATATTACTAAAGTATGGCATTCCGACTGACACCAGGCCAATCCATATTCCTCCAACAAAACCGCGCTGCTCTGGTTCGTTGCCCCCAAGGTCCTCAATCAGACCCGCACCAACGGGACCTCGATACATATTGACGGGCTGATCGAATTCTCCAAATACCATGCCATGGCAGTTGCGCATGTAATTCTTACCGAGCTGGCCGGACGAATTGGCCAGCCCATCCGGATACAGGGTAGTTGCCGAATTAAACATGATTCGCGGCGTCTCAAGAGAGTTTCCAGCAACACACACGACCCTTGCCCTTTGAAAGTGATGGTTCCCCTTATTATCCGCATACAACACACCGGTAACGCGACCTGTATCGTCGTGGTCTATACGCAGCGCCATCGACTCTGGCCGCACCTCACAGTGTCCAGTTGCTTCAGCTTTGGGGATCTCCGTGTATAACGTTGACCACTTTGCACCTGAGCGACATCCCTGCATGCAGAATCCAATATGGTCACACGCATTGCGCCCATCTCGCGGTTCAGGGTTTATTGCGAGATAGCTTGTCGAGACCCGCTGAAAACCCATTCTCTTGGCTGCCCGAAAGAATACCTTTGAGTTATTGCTCTTGGGTAGATGTGGGATGCCATTTCGACCAGTCACTCCCATCTTATCCTCGGCTTTTTCGTAATAGGGCAAAAGTTCCTCAAGATTAATCGGCCAATCAATTAAGTTGGCTCCGGGTATTGCTCCATATGTGCGTAGGGGGGCAAATTCTCTCTCCTGAAGCCGAATAGAATTTCCTACCCAATGAACTGACGAACCTCCCACCGTCTTGCATATCCACGTCGGAAACGTCGGAGAGTTCTTAACAAAGGCAGCGTCCCCAGAACAGGTGCGCTTGTCGAGCCAACTCAACTGCTCCATTGCACCAAACTCATCATTCAAAAAATCCGTCATTTGTAGCCGCGGGCCAGCCTCAAGCAAAACAACATCAACTCCTTTCTGCGCAAGTTCGTTAGCCAACGTCCCGCCACCCGCACCGGAGCCAATAATAACTACAACCGAATCATCATCATTTTCATAGGTAACCGACGCCACATGATCATTTTCGTGATCCCCAGTCATGACAGCTCCTTCCCTAACTTATGGACCGTAGCCACAGACCATCCACCCAAAATATTCTTCGTGAAATTCAGCAGATGAAGGTAGACGCACCACAACATGGCACCTCCCGCCTTAGAACTCATTATTACCCATATGCCCAGCAATATATTCAGCCTGTCGAATAGCGAGCGCAACAATAGTAAGGGTAGGATTACCCGCATTATTTGAGCTGAACTGACTACCATCCGAAATAAATAGGTTTGAAATGTCGTGCGTCTGCCCCCACCTGTTACATACGCCATCATCAGGTTTCTCACTCATACGACATGCTCCAAGATTGTGCGTTGAAGGCATGGGAGGACATTCAATGATAGTATTAGCCCCGGCAGATTCGAGAATTTTGGTTGCACACTTGTGCGCATAATTACGAAGGATGATTTCGGTAGGGTGTGAATCCATATTGAGAACCGGAACAGGCAGACCATGCTGGTCTTTATCAGTTGGATGCAGAGTCACATTGTTTGACTCCATAGGCATATCCTCACCAAGAGCCACAACACCACAGGTGTGCTGGTACCCCTCTATCAGACGCGAAAACTCTTTGCCCCATCCGCCAGGGTCCAGAAATGCGGCATGGTAAGGAAGCCCTAACCCAAGCCCTGTCAAATAAAAGCCACCAGGAAATCCTCTGCTTGCGTTATGCTCAGACTCGTCACGAACGATGCCGGGGCACACATAACCCCTATGCATATTCACGGGTCTATCAAAAATCCCATATAAAAACGCAAACATATTACGCATATAATTTCGCCCAACATGACCAGCAGTATTCGCAAGCCCATCTGGAAAATGTGGTGTCGCTGAGTTCAATAAAATTCTTGACGTTTCTACCGAATTTCCTGCAATACAGACGGCCCGAGCCTTCTGCACATGTTGTATTCCCGATCTATCAACATAAGTGACACCAGTTATCCGACCGCTGTCATTATGCTGTATCTCAAGAGCCATGGATTCCGGCCTCACTTCGCAGTATCCCGTCGCCTCCGCCATTGGAATCTCGGTATACAACGTTGACCACTTGGCGCCTGATTTACAGCCTTGCATGCAGAATCCGATCTGATCACATGCGTTGCGTCCATCCCGTGGTATCGAATTTACAGCTGCATTTATCTGAGATACCTTTGTATAGCCTGCACGCCGAGCACCGTACATAAAAACTTTAGCAACATTACTTTCAGGAAGATGTGGCATGCCGTGCGTTCCTGAAACACCCATCTTTTGCTCTGCTCTATCATAAAAGGGGAGCATCTCCTCAAGCGATATTGGCCAATCAATCAAGCTAGTACCAGAGACGTGACCATATGTGGTGCGCGCCCGAAATTCATGTTCTTGAAAACGAACTGCCTGACCCGCCCAATGCTGAGTCGTACCACCTACCCCTTTAGCTAGCCAGGTAGGTGCTTCCTTAAATTTCTCTACCACCGGAGAGTTTCCTGTAGAGGTTCGTCGATCGTGCCATGTCAACATGTCATAGGCACCGTGCTCATCATTGACAAAGTCAGTTATTTTTCGTCGAGGCCCAGCCTCTAGAACCACCACACGAATTCCCTTCTGCGCCAATTCATTGGCCAATGTACCACCACCAGCACCTGAGCCAATGATTACCACCACGCTATCATCACTGTTTTCAAAGGTAATAGACGCTACATCATCGTTGTGGCCATCTGTCATAGAAACACCTTTCCCAACACATCCATTAGACCCATCCTACCTGCTAATCACAAGGAAGAAATTGATGCGTTCGTACAAGCTCACAAAAGAAAAAGGAAGAAATTGATGCGTTCGTACAAGCTCACAAAAGAAAAGAGCGCCACAGTTAAACCGCAGCGCCCTCACCAACCCTTATCATTGCCGATTATATAGTGCTAGTTCGCATTTGCTCCGCAATGTATTCAGCTTCTCTGATCGCTAGCGTTACGATGGTCAACGTTGGGTTGCAACCTCCAGCTGTCGAAAAAATACTACCATCGGCAATAAACAAGTTTGGTATATCATGACTTTGACCCCATTTATTTACCACCCCATCACTTTCCGAATCACTCATGCGACAAGTCCCCATGTTATGGGAACCTGGCATTGGAGGGCATTCAAGAACCCGCTTCGCGCCAGCCGCTAAAAGTATCTCAGAACTTCGCTTCAATGAATGGTTACGCATAGCTACATCGTTTGGATGATCATCAACATTAATGTTGGGAACAGGCATGCCAAACTGGTCTCTCTCGGTGTCATGCAGAGTAATGGCGTTGCTTTCTATCGGCATATCTTCGCCATTAATAAAGATGCCCGATACAAAGTTGTACGCTTCGACGTCCTGGGAAAATTCTCTACCCCAACCACCGGGCCTAAGGAATGCCGCGTAATACGGAAGACCTAGAGAAATGGTGCCCATGAGATATCCACCTGCAAACCCACGGTCATCATCATGATGCCACTCATCTTGAACTAATCCAGAAGCATTAGTGCCTCGATGGTAATTAACAGGCTTATCAAAAATACCATAAGCATATCCCGTCATATGACGCGTCCAATTTTTGCCCACCATTCCCGAAGAATTTGATAAACCATCAGGATAAACATTCGAAGCTGAGTTTAATAGAATTCGAGAACTCTCAATCGCATTGCACGCAACTACCACGACCCGTGCCTTTTGAAGCTGCTGATTACCATCCTCGTCTACATATACAACACCCGTCACCTTACCGCTTGGATCATGCTCAACACGTAAAGCCATTGAATTGGCCCGCAGTTCCATGTTCCCAGTCGCTTCCGCCTTAGGAATTTCTGAATACAATGTCGACCACTTCGCACCCGAGCGACACCCTGCCATACAGAAACCAATCTGATCGCACGCGTTACGCCCATCTCTTGGTTCAGAGTTAATAGCCATGTACGAGGTATTGACCTTCTCATAACCAAGCCGACGTGCACCAAGGTTTAAAATCTTGAAATTGTTAGTCTCAGGCAAATGCGGAATACCGTTAGTCCCGGTTACGCCCATCTTATCTTCGGCTTTGGCATAATAAGGTTCTAAGTCTGAAAGATTGAGTGGCCAGTTCGTTACACTCGTCCCCGGCACCTCGCCATAGGTTGAGCGTGCCCGAAACTCCTCATCATTCCAACGAAGCGCCAAACCAGCCCAATGGACAGTTGACCCTCCCACAAGTTTGCACACCCAACTAGGCGAATCTGCCCATTTTCTCGCGATCTCACCATTGCCGGTGCTAGTCCTCTTATCTGTCCAGGTAAACATATCATAAGCATCGTATTCGTCATTAACGAAATCTGTAAGCTTAAGTCTCGGCCCCGCCTCTATCACGACGACACTTATACCCTTCTCGCTCAATTCATGAGCAACAGTCCCGCCACCAGCACCCGAACCTATGATAACCACAACTGAATCGTCGTTATGGTCAAAATTTACTGCCGCAACATCATCATCGTAAGTTGTCATATCACCTTCTCCAGTCATACATTCTGATGCCAATGAATACAGGTAATGAAATTGTGCGCGGACCAGCACCGAAGTGCAAGCTGTTACTTCGCTATGCACTATGGCACACAACCTGTGCACAATTTAACAGCAGTGAAAAATAAAGCAGAAGACCTAGAATGAACAGCAGCGATATGATATCTGGCCCACAATACCCCGTTGAAACAACTGATCCACCCAAACAGCTCATCATTTTGCTTCATGGATTTGGATCCGATGGAAACGACTTAATGCAGCTAGCAAAACTTTGGGCAAAATATATGCCTGAAGCGCTTTTTCTTGCACCCAACGCTCCCGAAATATGCACTACATCACCATCCGGTTATCAGTGGTTCAGTTTAGCGGACTTATCAAAAGCTGAAATTGACGCAGGTGTTATCAAGGCATCCTCTACTCTAAACTCATTTATAGATATAAATCTGCGCAAATATCAGCTTAAAGAAGACCGTCTTGTGCTCGTAGGTTTTTCTCAGGGAACAATGATGGCATTGCAGGTGGGCCTTAGACGGCCTCAATCATGCGCGGGCATAATTGGATTCTCCGGCCAACTTCCAAATGCTGAAAAACTAAAGACCGAAGTAAAAAAAACGCCCCCCGTACTGTTGGTACATGGAGCTAACGATGAAATAATCCCTGTAAAGGCTCTTTTCAACGCCGTGTCAGAATTAGGAGCAGCCGGAATAAATGTCCAATGGCATGTCTCAATCGGCCTTGGCCATAGTATTGGTGCAGATGGCCTAGAATTAGCAGTGGAGTTCTTCAAGGACATATTTTCCTGATAGATGTTTCGCAAATCGAGGGCAATTACCACCTCTCCGATAGCCAAATCGCAAGGCGAGCACCCTTTTTTATACCCTGAGAGACCTTATCATAAGCCGGAGCTTCATAGGCACCATGCTCTATTGCTTTATCACGGTGAGCCGCTTCATCAGCACGCGCCTCTTCAATGACAGCTCTTAAATCATCTTCCTCTTGCCCCAGTATAGAAGCCTGCTGGGCATAATGCTGATCGATCACTTCCTCCACAGCGGCGGTACAGGCCATGGCTGATTTTTCCCCCGCAAGAGCTGAAACTACCCCAAGCATATGGCCTGCAACCTGCCATAGCGGCGATAGTACCGTAGGACGCACACGTCTCTCTACAATCAAGCGATTAAACATCTTAAGATGGCGTTCTTCTTGAGACGCCATCTCGCGAATAGCATCAATGTTTGCGCCCTTACGCGAGCCCAACACTGCAAGCTGACCAGCATAAATACACGATGCTCCGTACTCACCGGCCTGGTTAACTCTTATCATTCTCTGAATAGTCAACTCAGCAGATGGGTCCCCTGGAAGACGATCACGGAGACTCATTTTACGTTTTTGTGTTTTCATCGCTAGCACGTTGGCGGAAATGAAACATTACAGCAAGACCGCTGCCCAAGCATAGTATGACCGATATAAGAAAATTGTAACCCGCTAAGGAAATCCCAATCAACGACCACGGCACATCATCACACCGGACGGCAACTTCTATCTCTAACCTAGCCTTTAGCTCTTCAATTGTTTTTATGTCCCCGTAGATACCTCCGCAAGAGGCCAGTCCTTGAAACCAGCTCCTCTCTACTCCAACATGGTACAGCGCCATTGCGGCCCCCGTGGCAAATGCAACACTGCAAACAGCAACAAGAAAGACCGCCAAATTATTCCTGTCCTGTAATCTGCCTGAAATGAAAAGAGATATTGTGCTAAGGACTATAGCAATAGCGTACGGGTAACGCTGATATAGGCAAAATTCACAAGGCTCAAACCCACCAATTTCCTGAAAAGCAAGAGCGATCAAAAGTATCAGGATACTTGCGACCAAGATTATCGCGGAAATACTCGATAAGCGCAGACAATCTCGAATGTTTTCAGGCATTTCTTTAAGCACTAAACAGTTATTTTAAGCAAAACTAGCATTGCACATCGCGACTGACCCGTAACTAGAAAATATACCTAACCGCGAGAAGTCCAAGTATAACTATGCCAAATAATATAGTGGTTAGTATGCCTAACCGACGCTCAATTAAACGGCGAATTGAATCGCCCGCATAAAATAGAAGGCCCGCGACAAGAAAAAATCTAACACCCCTAGATAGAATTGATGCCAGAATAAATGTTGCTAAATCAAGTTCTATAAAGCCACTCGTTATGGTGATGATTTTGTAGGGAAAGATAGTTAGACCAAAAAATGAGACAATTAACGCGCCATGCTCGCTGAAATCTTCACGAACCTGGTCAAAAATATCCTCATAGTTGTAAAGATCTATAACGGGCTGAGCGATAACATCAAAAAGGTAATACCCAATCAGATAGCCCACTACCCCGCCGGCGACGGAACCCAATGTACAGACAGTTGCAATAAGCCATGCCCTTTTAGGTTTGGCTAATACCATAGGTACCAGCATTGCATCTGGAGGAATGGGAAAGAAGGAACTCTCAATAAAAGCAATCAGCCCTAGAATCGGCAGTGCCCGCCGATGAGCAGCAAGACGCATAGTCCAGTCATACGACCGTCGCAACATCCTTACACTCGCTAATATTTTTCAATCCACGACCATGGCACATTAACCAAGGTTGCGTTTAGGCCTGTATATTCCTCACCAATCATCACTAGAGACTTCACTTAATCCGAAGCATGAAAGGTGACAGACGAGCAACCTAGACGAAGTTCTATTAATGCACACTATGATTAGAGTCTCATGATAAGCCAGTTTAGGCTATGGTTACTTCATTTACTTAGTGCCAGACACTTGGCATTTGGGATAATTAAACAGAAAGCAAGATGCAATATAAATTCGCGTAGACATCGCGAGAAACCAACCAATTTGGATTGTCAGAAAATGCCACTGCGAGGAATACATAATATGATCATACTCGAGATGCGCGACTTTAGTCTGTCATGTCCATGTCACAATCGTGTAACCTCATAGGCAGGAGTATATTTTTTGTATCGAGCACCATAATTAAGAAGGGAAAGGTTTTATCTTAGTTACTGATACCCATAATGAAAGAAGCGGTTAATATTAATGCGGTCGCAATAGAGAGTTATTGTATCGGTTAGTTTATATTGGTAATGGAGGTTCCTATGCCCCTGTGGCGGAATTGGTAGACGCGGCAGACTCAAAATCTGTTGCCCATTAGGGCGTGCCTGTTCGAGTCAGGCCAGGGGCACCAAACTGCCTTGTGATATAATTAACCCGTTGGGTAGACACCCTGCACAACTTGTATGTATTGCGCTATCAGATCATTTAGGAGGAAAAAATGCAAAAGATTAACAGAGGGGACGTAACCAAGTACGCTTTTGATTGGCGTGATGATGTGGTCTTGAAAGTCAAACAAGGGGAGACGTTTCAGGTCGAAACTGATGATGCATGCTCAGGCCTCATAGTTGACGATAGCGACAACCCTGAAGTCCATAGTTTTCACGATGACCACTGGAACCGACTCCAGGAGCAATGGCCACCAACATTTAACCCGGTTGTTGGACCTATTCACATAGATGGATGCGAGAAAGGCGACCTTGTTGCTGTCACCATAGATTGGATTGACCCTTGGCGATATGGATTTTCCGGAATAATACCAGGAATTGGCCCATTGCAGGATTCGAGACAATGGGAAGGTTGCGCGGACGAGCATGTGCACGTGATCGAGCATTTCCCAGGACCTAGTGGCCATACGCGAGATGGAACCGGTAAATACTCAGATAAACTGACTTGGAACCTTCAACCCTTTTGCGGAACATTGGCAACTGCACCAGAGAGAGAAGTCTTTACCTCTCTGCTCGGACAGGGACCATTTGGCGGCAACATTGATTGTCGGGACGTAGCTCCCGGGCATACCATCTACCTCAATTCCTACCATGAGGGAGGGATGTTATATATCGGTGATATGCATGGCAGTCAGGGCGATACTGAATTTACCGCAATTGCTGATGAGACGCGAGCAACCGTTCAGTTGAGTTGTACTGTGGTAAAAAATAAGAGGATTCCCTGTGTACGCATTGAGAAGCCTGAAAGCATAGTTGCCGTCGGCATTAACCTGCCGTATGAGGAAGCAGTCTACGACGCTTGCTATAATTTAATGGCATGGGTAAGAGACGACCATGGAATCAAACCCAAAGACATGTACATCCGCATGTCATGTGACCCTGAATTTCGAATCCGAACGTACCAAATGGTTCGTGCAGTGACACTCCAGCACGTTGCAGGAGCTGAGTATCCCAAAGATAGGTTGTTCCCAGCTTTTTAATTGTCAAATACAGAAATGTACTTTCATACATGAGATGTACTGGCAAGAAATGCAAATCTGTTCTTTACTGCACGTGGGAGAAGAACGTTATCGGCTCTAAACCCCGCTACTAGAGGTATTTGGCTCCCGCATGTAAGATTTGCAGGAGCCAAATACATGGATCTGATGTTGGAAACTATTTGCTAGTTTAAATGAGATGCACATTGTGGCTATGATGTACATTTTGGTCTAAGCGTCAAAGCTGGCATTATGGAACACAGCAAGACACTTCCAACTCTATAGGAATGGTCTGATAATATGCGACAACGCTAAGACGTTTAATATTCTACGAGGAGAATGAAATGAAGGTCACACTTTCGGTCATTAAGGCAGATGTCGGCTCGATTGGCGGCCATACTAAACCTTCAGACCGGATGATGGATGCCGTGCGAAGTGAAGTTTCAAATGCCGTCAGTGGCGGCTTACTGATTGACGCCTACGTCTCTCATACCGGTGATGATATAGCAATGGTAATGAGCCATACGCACGGAGAAAACAACAGCGAAGTTCATCAATTCTGCTGGGACGCCTTCATAAAGGCCACCGGGGTTGCTAAAGAGTACGGTCTCTACGGCGCTGGTCAGGACTTGCTAGTAGATGCACCGTCGGGAAATGTTCGTGGAGCTGGACCAGCGGTAGCAGAAATTGAGTGGGACCATACACTAGAATCTCCACGCCCCGCAGAATCTTTCCTTGTACTCGCAGCTGATAAGTGCGGACCTGGAGCCTACAATTTACCTATTTTTCTAGGCTTTGCGGACCCTATGTACTGTGGCGGATTGATGTTGCCGCAAATGATTAAAGGCTTCACCTTCACAGTGATCGATATGGAAAACACTGAGGCTGATAGCGTCATAGAACTAAATGCTCCAGAGGATGTATATCATCTAGCTGCTCTATTGCGAGATAATGAGCGATTTGGAATAGACTCAATACACTCTCGGACACATGAGGAAAAGGCCGTCGCGATCTCAGCCCAGCGCTTGCATTCTATTGCAGGCACTTACACAGGCAAAGATGATCCTATAGCTCTCGTGCGTAACCAAGGAATCTTCCCTGCACCGGAAGAACTTACTTCTCCGTTTGCGAAAGTTCACTATGTTGGGGGTGACGCGCGTGGATCTCATGTAATGCCTCTAATGCCCGTCCCTATAAATACTGCCGTAACGGGAATATATTGTTTGCCTATTGTATCATGCGTAGGTTTTTCAATGGCGGCAGACGGGAGTTTCTCTGATTCAGTGGTAGACTTTTTTGATAATCCAACGTGGGATGTGATTCGGAATCGGGCTCAAGAAAAGGGTATTGAAATGCGATCCCAAGGTTGGTCTGGAGCGGCCATGCTCCCTTATACTGAACTTGAGTATGGTGGATTTCGTGACACTGTGGGCGGACTACTGGACCGTTTCAGCTTTCGCGATTAATGAACAAATGGCCTTACGTTTATTCGCTATCAATACTGTGTAAGTTAAAACTAGCTTGGTCAAAGCCTAGTCACTATGGGGTGCCAATCTTTGAAGAGCACCAACTCTTCTGTGAAGCCCATCCGCATAATTCGACGTCTTCTCATTAAAAGAGGGGAAACGGACAGGCATCACAGCTTCACCTAAGTTACATGAGACTGAGGTTTCCTGCTTCATGTTCACATTACGCAAACTGCCCTCAGCGTGCCTTAATAGGTGCCTTTCAAAGATACCTCCAGAACAAGTCCATGAATCTTCTCTGTAAACTAGCCCCGCAACCAACCTGGGACAAGATTAAGCTTCGAACCCCACGAATGATTGCGACTGGAATATGCCTAACAGTAACTTTATCGAGCAATCACCACTCACTCGCCCAGGACATCAAGATTATGCGGGAAGAAACCTCGCAAGAAGTCAACAACCCAACGTTAGACGCTGACGCAATTGTTTCTCGAACTGAAGCCCATCTTGCGTCCCTTAAGGAGCGCGACAGACAGATCGCTGATCTTGCACAAATGGTAGACGAGCTAATAGGCCTTTTAGGAGAAACCCGATCAACAAACGCAACTAGAAGAGGACGAATTGATACACTATCAAAACAGCTTGTCGAATCGGAAGAAGTACAACGCGATATCAAGCATCAATTGTCCTCTCTCGAAATCGAAAGAGATCAATTTGCTGCCCAAATATCTAACCTGCAGGGCATCATCAATGATTATACCAGAACCGTCGAATTACAAGAATCACGCCTTATTCACGCTAAGAATGAGACTCAGTCAAAAGATCAAGAGCTACAAAGGCTGCGCTCGTCGTTTAACAAACTAAACCTCGAAGTTGAGTTCCTAAAACGAATCAAGGCAAGCTTAACAAATAACCTTAAAAGTGTCCGTACTGATAACAAACTGAAATCACAACAAATCATTCGTCTTACCCAACAACTTACGGAATCCTCATGGGCTAAAGTAATATTGCTGGCTCGACATCGTGCTGAATTGTTTTCTCTATTGAACGAGGCTCTAGGGCCCCAAACAAACAGTCGCGTCGTAAATAACAGGTTCGTGTTTCAGTCAGAAAGTCTTTTTACTCGTGGTTCATCTGCCCTCACAGTCCAAGGTCGAAACCAATTGGCTATATTTGCGGAAGTTTTTAGAAACTATTCTTCAGCAATACCCAATGATCTCGCATGGGTTCTCCGCATAGATTCCCACACCGACCAATACTCTAGCTCAAACAGTGAGTTTCAGGGCAGTTGGGATCTGTCAGCAGCCCGTGCAATCATAGTCGTTAAATTCTTGGTCGATAAAGGAATTCAACCACAACGCCTAGTGGCAGCAGGTTTTGGTCAATACCACCCCACCGACCGTAGAACAGACGAAATCGCCCAACGACGCAACCGACACGTCGCCATAAGTTTAACGTATCCATAAATGGGATTGGCTGCGGCTCCGTTTGCCAACTCACTAGCGAAAACCGCTTTAACGAAAAAGGGCAATATCAAAGCCACAGCCCGCAGCCAGTGGGCTTGCTTACCGCCTCATCGTAGTTCTCTGAGTGCCCTCGTATAGCGCAGCTATCTGTCTTTTCATCGCATTTTCGTGGGCGTCAATTGCGTCAGCATCTAAATTCCGTTTAGGTGATGGCTCCGGATCAAAATGACCATAATCGTCTTGGCCTCGGACTAGCATTGCAGAGTCACGCACTTTAGTCTGTCTGACGTGGGTTGGAATATAACGGATCGCCAGCCCAATCCTCCGCGTGGTGGAATCATTAGGATGTGACCCGTGTACCAAACGAACATGGTGTAGAGAGAACTCGCCCGCCTTAAGGACAACATCAATAGTCTTGGTTTCGTCAACATCGATATCAATCTCCTGTCCTCTCGTCAAAAGATTGTCCTCACTAAAGGTATCAGTATGGCTGATTTGCAATGATGTGTGACTGCCAGACAAAAACTTCATCGGACCACTATCAAACCCAACATCACTAAGAGCCAGCCACGCAGTAATAATTTCTGGCGGTTCTAGCCCCCAATAGGTGGAGTCCTGGTGCCACGAAACAAATGCAGAATCCATAGGCTCCTTTATGAAATAGTTAGTCGTCCAACAAATAATATTTGGACCTATTATGCTCTCCACAGCATCCAGTATTCGTGCATTGCGTACGATCTCATTGGCCCAGGTAAAGAGAAGATGTACCTTGTGCCGACGGTTACCACTAATTACCCCGCCCGAAGAGATCTCATAGGATTCTAGATCGTCAGCATATCTGAGGGCTTGACGAGACGACATAGCGCGCACAGGAAAAACATAACCATTTTTCTTGTAACCATCTATTTCCTTTCGGGAAAGACTACCAGCCATAACACTCTCGCAAAATCAGGCACATTGTATCAATCACACAAATCTAACGCGGTGCGTATACAGTGGACAATAGAGGGCACATCCTTGCTATGCAGGCACAAGGTGTCGAAACGCACCTTACCCTCATGAACAAGAGAGGGGTCCACATAGACCGATGGAGTTCCATTTTGCAATCGTTTCACGAGCTCTTCAGCCTTTACGAGTCCTTGCGATAAACTAACGCCCGGTATTCCTGGTCCGCTACAATCAGACAAAAGCTCTACATTAATATGTTCAAACTGTAGAAGACCGTCATACAAGCTCTCCGCGACAACCCTACATTTCTCTTGGTGCTGCTCAAAACCACCCCCCGAAAAATTCTTCAATGCTGTTAAAAATCCAACTATCTCCTCCTTACCAACTTTGCACGATCGCCCTATACCATGCTGCGGCAATCCAACCAGCTTGCTTTTATCAATCAGCGATCCTGGTGGGTCCCAATGATCAAAACGAACGTCCAGATCTAAATTTTGCAGCGCAGCGGCAGCAATTAAATCGCGGCGCCCACAGAGCATACCCGATGCCTGGGGGCCCATAAGGGCCTTGCCCCCACTAAAAACCACAAGGTCAGCACCGACACCGGTGAAATATTGCAAGTTAGAGACTGGGGGAAGCTGTGCCGCCGCATCGACGATTACCGGAACTTTACGCCTATGAGAAACTTCAATGACCGAAGACAGTTCCGGCAATGCATGAGGCTGAGCCACGTACAGTACCGCCGCCGTGTTCCCACTTATGGCATCATCTATTTCCCATGCCTCTGTATCTCTCACTCCCGCACCACTAAAACGATCGGAAATGCCAACCTCCACCAATTTCACTCCCACTGCTCGAACGGCATGGTCGTAGAAATTCCGATGGCTACGTGCAACAACCACTTCACTTTTCATACCATCGGTATTTGGCAGACGGTTCATCTTTCCAGGATCAAGACCAGTAACACAGGCAGCCGTCCCTAGCAGAAGTCCCGCGGCAGCTCCAGACGTTACGAGCCCAGATTCAGCACCCGTAATTTCAGCGATTATTTCGCTTGCTCGGCCCTGTAAAACGGCCATATCCACACAATGCTGAGAAGCCTCGCTCATTGCGGTCGCCACCTCACCCGCCAGAATAGATCCACTAACGCGAGTTGATGGACCTTTAGCGTTGATAATGGTGGAAACACCTATTCTCTCATATACCGTTTGGGTCACAGCACAAATCTCAAATTTTTAGCGACGGCACAGCGCCATCAGGAACATTAACTTCAAACACATTAAGTGTCATAGATACGAGCACATAATAGCCCAGTATACCGACGAGATCGACGACAGACGTTTCTCCTAAAGTCTCAACAGCATACCGATAAAGGCCTTCATCAATGGAATGTTTATCATGCAAGTTGATTGCAAAGTCATAAACTAATTGCTCTTCGGGCGAATCAAATATAGGCACTCGCTTCTCACGGATTGCTGCAACAACCTCAGGCTTAAGCCCCGCCTTTAGAGCGAATGGTTCGTGCATAAACCACTCGTACTGAGCGGACCAATACCTCGCCGTAACTAGAATTGCCAACTCCGATAAAATCGGAGATAACGAACTATTGAATCGAACAAATTCGCCTAACCGTTGAGCTCGATCTGCAAGGTTAGGACTACGGAGCCAAACCGCTAGTGGACCTCCAACTTCACCGCGCGGTCCAGACTCAATATCGTCATACACTTTTCGCTGTTGTGGACTCAATAAATCAGGGTCTAGCGAGGAAAGCCGACTCATTAATGTCTCCAATCTTAATTATTCGCTATATGGCACCATAAACACTAAACGACAATGGCCTGGTGGTCTGCAGTATGTGCAATTATCACAAGGTATTTTATCGACAAACCATATACAGCAGAACCTCCTCATTCTAACTATATGGCTTGTTCAATATGAGTTTTTTCAAGACCCACCGCGAGCCCTGCCTTGACCACTTGCTGCCAAGTCTCCTCATCTATGGGTATGCCATTACTCATCCTAGATGCAAAGGTCTTACGTTCAGGTTCCCCAGGCATCATAACCCCATCAGCCCCAGGCGCAGATGGTGATTCTTTCATCCACTCCTTAAATGCCTCCACCTCAGAAGCAAAATTATCGCGCTCTCCTAACCTCGAAGGGTCAATAAGGATACTTAACATATTATTGCGAATGGTATCCAAACCAAACAAGTCGGGTTTTGCTGTTCCTCCACCAGTTAAAGCACCCGCCAAAATTTCGCATACAACGGCAAGACCATAACCCTTGTGTAACCCAATGGATCTAAGCGCTCCAGGTGGATCCGAAAACATTACAGCAGGGTCGCGACTGGGATCTCCGTTAGCATCAATCAAAGAATCCTCTGGCGCTGGCTCTCCCTTATTATAGGCGACAACAACCTTCCCCATCGCAACCCGACTAGTAGCCATGTCTAAAACTATGGATGGGGATCCATTGGTGGCTGGGAATGCCGTGCAATAAGGATTAGTACTAAAACGAGCATCTGCACCACCGAAAGGTGCTACCAATGGGGGATGACCTGCTGCATTTACGTAATGAATAGATATGTAGCCTGCTTCCGCGCAAAGCTCTCCCCAAGCCCCAATACGGCCAAGATGGTGCACATTGCGGAGGCCAACTATTGATGTGCCAAACTGGCGAGCTTTTGACATCCCGTGCTCCATTGCCTGGACTCCGACAACTTGACCATAAGCCATACCACCGTCAAGCAAAAGAAATGTACCATTATCAAGAATCACTTGGACGTGACCGTTAACTGTGAGGCGACCACCAAGTGCCGTCTCCACATAACGCAAAACGAGTTGGACTCCATGACTATCATGGCCCATCAGGTTAGCCGTCACCAAATTTTCCGCTATTGCATTGGCTTCTGTTTCCTTGCTGCCCGCACCGAGAAAGATTTGAGCTACCAGGCTCTTCAAGTTTTCGCTACGCAATAAAATCATTGTTTACTCTACCACTACCGCTTCAGCTTCAATTTCAACTTTCATTTCCGGTGAGACTAACGCTGAAACTTCAACCAAGGAAGAAGCGGGACGATTTTCACCAAAGTACCTTTCCCGAACTGGGTTTATCAAAGGTCTCTCTGCAATATCAGTCATAAACACGGTGACCTTTACAATATACTCTGGAAGACCGCCCACAGCACGAAGAGAAAAGTCAAGGTTTTTCATAGCCACCTCAAACTGTTCAACAGTGCCCTCAGGAATTGATCCGTCAGGGTTAAAACCAACGCAACCCGAGACCCAGATACGATCCCCAGCACGAACAACATGGCAATAATGACTGACAGGAGCTCGTAGCTCCGACAGGGTCAATCTTTGAATAGATGTCATAACTAACTCCGTTGAAAGTTGCTAGAGTACGAATAGAGTAGCACAAGAAACATTTTTGCTCTGCTTGCATACATCATCTTGTATCCCTTAGAGTTTATCAGGGCATTTATGCTGTGAAGTTGAGAGGCCCATGATCACTACCTATAAGCATGCACCCCCCCCTGCAACATGCGAGAATAATGCAGAGTGGCGCGTAAGAGTAGACCTTGCTGCGTGCTACAGGCTGGTTGACTATTTTGGCATGTCCGAGCTTATCCGTACCCATATATCTGCCCGAGTCCCAGGAACAGTTGATGAATTTCTCATGAAGCCTGATAAGCTACTGTTTGATGAAGTCACTGCATCAAGCCTAATTAAAGTTAATACACACAAAGAAGTCAGCAAGGAAAGCAATATACAAGTAAACAGGGCAGGGTTCACAATACATAGTGCCGTCCATATGGCGCGCCCTGATGCGCAATGCGTTTTGCACATACATACTCGGGACGGAACAGCCGTTGCGGCCCAGAAAGATGGGTTGCTACCTCTAAGCCAGCATGCTGCACGTTTTTACGGAAGCGTAGGTTATCATGATTACGAAGGAATAGCCCTCGACCTGGAGGAACGAAAACGCCTGACTGTTCACCTCGGTACAAATTCAGTTTTGATCTTACGCAACCATGGCCTTTTAACTGTAGGGCGCTCAATCGCCGAAGCCTTCAACCACGCCTACTATCTTGAACTCGCGTGTCAGGTACAAATTGCAGCACAAAACTCTGGAGTTGAGCTAATTCATCTATCAAAAGACATATGCGAGCACACGGCAGCACAGGTACGCGGATTAAGCTCCCCAGGAGAGCGTGACTGGCCTGCGCTGTTGCGCCTTCTTGACCGTAAATCCCTTAACTTTCGGTCATAACACGGAAAATATCCCGAACGAACTTCCAGGCGTATTACCCAGCTCGTACCAGAGGCATAATCTCAGAAGCAAAACGCTCCATACTGGCCTGAGACTCCTCAAGCGTGTCACGGACGAAGTTAAACACAATCGTAGAAACGCCCATTTCACCCATGGCCAATATGTCCGATGCGACCTTCTCACTACTACCTAGAAGCATGTGATCCTCGCCATCCACTGAATGTGCGCGCTGTCCAACCTGCCGTCTGTCATCACTATCAGCGTACCAAACAGCCCAAAATGCTAGAGTGATGCTAGCCGGATCTCTTCCTACCTCATCTGCAATCTCATGTAGGCGCTTCACTGCTGCACCATAACGTTCCAAGGTATTGAGTGGATAGCGAGGGTCACCACCACGATCATCAGCACCAACGGGAAACCAGCCATCTCCTAGGCGAACGACACGACGCATTGCCGGCATACTATCACCACCAATCCAAATTGGCGGATGGGGTCGCTGAACCGGAAGAGGTTTGGAGTAAATATTTGAGAAACGAACAAATTCCCCATCAAATTCCGGCTCCTCATTAGTCCAGAGCTCCCGAAAAGCCTTGATAAACTCATCAGTTACACGCCCTCTGTGTTCGAATGGTGGAGCGTCGACAGCCTCAAATTCCTCACGCATCCAGCCCGTCCCACAGCCCACCGTTATTCGACCACCCGATGCAACATCAATAGTTGCAATTTGCCTGGCCGTGAGAACAGCTGGCCGATAAGGCACTACCATAACGGCTGGCATGATGCGCGCCTTAGTGGTCATCCCTGCCACTGCCGCCATCAACGTGTGCAGGCTGGCGGCATCGTTCTGATACGTCTCGATCATCAGGGCATCCAGGTCGGTGGCGTTGTCATTGTTGGCAATGACTTCGCTTAAATTGTCTTTGTCCAATTCTACAACCATAGTGCTTAGTTTACGTGATTGGCCAAGTAATCGGAAACACCGGCTCTGTCCGCGTTCATGGCTTGTTTTCCTTCTTCCCAGTTGGCTGGGCAAA
>CAJWJK010000007.1 GCA_913041535.1 uncultured Alphaproteobacteria bacterium | reverse complement strand
CTACCCTAATTAGCAGTGAAACACCTAACTGCTTGAATTAAAGTGATTTATCGCCAGTGAGATATGCAATGTGGCGCACCCGACATGCTTCCTCCTAAGGGCGAGGCCTTGAGGGTGCGGCCTGGCAGCAGTATAGCACAATGCGTTCTTAAACATTGAATGGCTTTGAAACGAGCAGCCTGTAGTCACTTACTGTGTCAATATCGTGTAAAGATTTCATGAACGCAATTCTGTGTCGGGAATCAAAGTTTTTTAAAGTATCAGAAAGAGTATAGCGACTTGACCAACGGACATTTTTGAAGGGTCGTGGTCTGTTGGGCCTCAATCGCAACCCAACTAACCAATAACCACCGTCCGGAGACGGCCCTAGAACTGCGTCGTGGTAACCGAGATTATTGAATGCTAATGCAATATGGTCGCGATTAATAGTTGGTATGTCACTCCCAACGATGATGATTGGACCTCTCTTAACTGATAGGGCTGCCCGAGATAGACGGCTACCAAGATTGCCATTCCCTTGCGCAATGCGTGGTAGTGCGGGTGGCCAGAAGCGGCCCTGTTTTGCAAAGAGGTCAGGTTGTACAGCCAATACTGTTCTCCAACGTGGATCAGTGAGTCTCTTGACTATGTTTGCGCTGCAATTTCTGTAGAAACGCCAAGCTATCCATGGTCCAGTGTCAGTGGCTAGACGTTTCTTAACGGCTCCGTATCGTGGGGCACGCACAAAAATGATTAACTGCCCCTTCATTGGTACAAATTATGGATGATTCTCGGCGAAATGCCCAAAAAGTATAGTGCAAGGCATAGTACATTACGTGCCATTCGTAACAGATATCCCCTTTCTTTGTAGCGTTGTGATGAAGTGACGGCATAAGAGCGCAGATACGTCAGTTTTTTCCGTCCAATACGGCGGACTAGATCTACATCCTCCATGATGGGTATTGGGAGAAAACCGCCAAGTGCGTGGTAAAATGATCTCCGTAACAATAAGGCTTGATCTCCATACGGCAATGCTAAGATACGACAACGCAAAGCTACTAACTGTTCAAGCAATTGCGCAGCAATTCCGTGGTCGTCAAGTCGGAAGCGAAAAACTGCTCCACGATAAGCACTTTTTGGATCTTTTATGAATTGCACCGCCTCTGTTGCCCAATCGGTTTGAAGTGCGGTGTCAGCATGGATGAAAAGGATCCAAGATCCCATTGCAACGCGGGCACCTGCGTCCAGCTGGATGCCTCGTCCGCGTTCAGAGCCAATAACCTTTGCACCAAGTGATTCGGCAACGGCTACTGTATCGTCGGTCGAGTGTGCATCGACGACGATTACTTCGGTTATCGGGAAGTGCGAGGTGGCTTCCTTGAGTGAGGAGTAACAGTTTTCAAGGATGCTAGAGGCATTGTAAGTAGGGATGACCACTGAAAGGGAGTGTTTCGTCGTCATCACAACCTTATAGGACGTGTGCTAGATTGCATTATGAATTCCATTTAATAGTTATTCATTCCAAGGTCGTACAGTTCAGGCTTCATAGAGGGTAGTATGCATGTTTATTTTAGCACTACGTTAATCACTGAGTACTTGACGGGATGATATTGTATATCGAGAGAGCTGAGTTCACGGTAGTACCATACAGTTGCACATGAAAGTGTATGCCTTCACATCGGCGATAACGAGTATGGTTGGACTCTCTTAATGCCAGGTCACACTGAGCTTACCGGTCTAGCTTTAGTTGCCGTTGCCGCACTCGCATGCGGTATTCTGCTAACTCGTTTTCGACAGCCCGCCATTGTTGGCTACATCCTTGCAGGTATATTGCTTGGCCCCTCGGGTTTGGCTTTGGTAGAGGACCGTAGTTTGATATCGGCGTTAGCCGAGCTTGGCGTGCTAATGCTGCTGTTTGTTATTGGTATGGAGCTGAGCCTAAGAGCGTTGGCACGAGTGTGGCAACTAGCTCTTTTTGCTACAGTGCTTCAGATCATAGTTAGTGTTGGTGTAATGCTGATTCTCTCTCGTCTGCTGGGGTGGACGTCAGCGTTGGCTATACTACTTGGCTTTGTGGTTGCTGTGAGTTCAACAACGGTCGCTATCAAAATTCTGGAAGACATTGGTGAACTTAGAACTCATACCGGGCGTCTTGCAGTTGGTATTCTGATCGTTCAGGACCTAGCTATCGTGCCCATGATGCTAGTAATTGATAGCACTGCGCCCGATAGCGAGTTTGATCTTGGGGCTATTGCAGTTATTGTTGTCGCCGTATCATTGCTGGCGGTTTTCATCCGATACCTAACGCGCAGGCGGCGTGTCAGCCTTCCTTTTGGGCAATGGATTGATGGCAGTCTTGACCTTCGGGCTTTAACAGGCCTCGCATTCTGTTTTGGGGCTTCTGCTTTGTCTGGTTTTGTTGGATTGTCTGAAGCCTTTGGAGCGTTCTTTGCCGGGTTGGTGATCGGCAATAGTTCAGAACGCGTTGCGATGCTCAATGCTACAAAACCTGTGCAGAGCGTTCTTCTGATGATGTTTTTTCTTTCAGTTGGCTTATTAATAGACCTTAGTTTTATCTGGCGTGAACTTGGTACGGTACTGCTGCTTTTACTGTTTGTGACGGTTCTTAAAACAGCTCTGAATGTCGTAATTCTTCATGCGCTGGGTACTCGGTGGTATAGGGCATTCCTCGCCGGGACTGTACTTGGGCAAGTTGGTGAGTTTTCATTTGTTCTCGTGGCAGCGGGTGTTGCGGCTGGGACTATTGGTGCTGATGCAGAGAGATTAATGGTGGCCGTAATCGCGCTTAGTCTGATGATTAGTCCGCTGTGGTTGTTGACGGCACGACGGGCTCATGGCTTTGCTGCCACCAGTTTCTCATCACTTGGTCAGCTTTTGGGGGAGGTTTATGGCAACGAAAAAGCGTTGGCAGATCGAACCTCTTCCTGGGTATTAAGGCGTTCGACAGGTTTGTTCTTACAGACAACTGTCACTGGGTGGTTTCGTCAAATTGAATTATCTTTAGGCAATGGAAAAGGGGGGAGGACGTATATTGTTCTTGTTCGCGTAGTTGCAGATCGCGTGAAAACAACAGGTTTTCATTTTTTGGAACGGTTGGTCGTTGTATGCATCTCAGCAATCAAAGGTACCTACCATCGGTTGCTTGCTCGAACAGCCAGAGGCTCACTTACAGGGGAGGTCGTCACTGATAACGACGAGATAGGGCTCCATGGTGAAATCATTCCACCGTCATCGTCACAGGATTCCAAGGATGATTAATTCTACTATCACTGCCGATATGTCGCTGTGAGGCCGTGACGGAAGCAATGCTATTCCATAAAAAAGGCTATAAATGAAAAATATAACAAGACCAAATTTTGCCCTCGAAGTCGCCCGTATTTGGCCAGTGGCTGGTGTTGACGAGGTGGGTCGAGGGCCTCTTGCTGGCCCAGTGCTCGCTGCCGCAGTTATACTTAACCCGATGTCAATTCCCGACGGTTTGGCAGATTCTAAGGTTTTGACTCGCAGTAATCGGGAGTTTTTAGATATTGCTTTGCGCAAGAGTGGGGCACATATATCTCTCGGTGCGGCGAGTGTTCCCGAGATAGATAAACTAAACATTCTTTCTGCAACTTTACTTGCAATGAAGAGGGCAATAGCGAGCCTCACAATTTTGCCTGGCTCGGTTATCATTGACGGTTCTCATGCTCCTGCTTTGCCATATCCGACTTCTACAGTTAAAGGAGGAGATTCGCGGAGCCTTTCAATTGCTGCGGCTTCAATTATTGCTAAAGTTGCACGTGATCGTCTTATGATTCGCCTCGCTGATCGTTACCCCATCTATGGCTGGAATAAAAACGCTGGTTATGCAACGGCAGCCCATCGAACGGTTTTAAAAGAATATGGACCTTCACCCCATCATCGCATGAGCTTCGCACCACTTCGCACTCACGATAGTGAGACCGTATAACTATTGACGTTAATGCGTGGGTTCATCATTCTGCGAAGCTATGAAATCAATCAAGCGTTCAAAGAACCGTGTGCTGTGCGGCGATTGTGTGGCGGTTATGGCTCAGTTACCTGAGCGTTCAGTCGATATGATTTTTGCTGATCCGCCGTATAACCTTCAGCTTAAAGGTAAATTGCATCGGCCAAACAATAGTGAGGTCGTCGGTGTAACTGAGGATTGGGACCAGTTTGAATCGTATAAGGCGTACGATAGATTCATGAGAGAATGGCTGAGTGCAGCCAGGCGCGTGCTTAAGGATAATGGCACTATTTGGGTCATCGGCACCTACCACAATATTTTTCGGGTTGGCACGGCACTTCAAGATCTAGGTTTCTGGGTTCTCAATGACATTATTTGGTGCAAATCAAACCCAATGCCAAATTTTCGCGGTCGGCGATTCACAAATGCTCACGAAACTTTGATTTGGTGTGCCAAGGAATCGGGTGCCCGATACACGTTCAATTATGGCGCCATGAAGGCTTTGAATGATGACTTGCAGATGCGTTCTGATTGGCTTCTGCCAATTTGTTCCGGACGGGAGAGACTGAAATTGGATGGGCGTAAAGCGCACCCAACGCAAAAACCCGAATCGTTACTGCATAGAATAATCTTAGCATCGACAGCACCTGGTGATCTAATTCTTGATCCATTTTTTGGTAGCGGCACTTCGGGCGCAGTTGCAAAGAGATTAGGGCGAGAATTTATAGGAATTGAACAAGATTCGGCATATATCAAGCTTGCTCAAGAAAGACTCAAAAATGTCAACGCAAGCGATGCCAACAGCCTTGAACAACCGTCGGCACGCGCATTGCCGCGCGTGCCATTCGGCACGCTTGTGGAACGTGGATTTTTGTTGCCAGGGGAAATACTGGTAGATGCCCGTGATACTCACCATGCGACAGTAGGTGCTGACGGGACATTGATTGTAGATGGAGCAAAAGGGCCATTTCGCGGCTCGATACATCAAGTAGGTGCTCATGTGCAGGGTGCACCAGCTTGTAACGGTTGGGTGTTTTGGGGTTATAAAGATGGGAATAGTTGGGTTCCCATTGATAGCTTGCGTCAAAAAGTGCGATCCGAGCTGCATTAGTGGTTTCTTTAAAAAATTCCTTAATGCGATAGATCTTTTCCCTTCGTCATTGATGGTAAGGAAGATAGAGAGGGGCTAACGGTTTGGCTTCTTACTTCAGCTATTTGCCAGAGGAATGCGCAATAATCTTTTTGGTTAAAGTGGGTAAAGCGTGGTTAGTGAAATCAGCGCTAGAAACCCAGAGACCATCGATATTGGAATCACTGTCGATAGACGCGGAAACAAGTTCAAAGTTAACTGTAAAATGCGAGAAATGATGAGATACAACGCCGTTGAGTCGCTGCCAATAAGCTGTAACCGGGGCGTAGGCAACTGCTCTGTCGAGCATCCATGGTTCTTCACTCCATGGCGTCGATGGTACTTCTATCATTCCACCAAGAAGCCCCTTGTTAGGTCTTCGGCGCAGTAACACAGAGCCGTCACTTCGGGATAGCCAGAATGCTATTCCGTACCTAGGGTGATTGCGTCTACGTGGTGAGCGTAGCGGAAGCCTCTCTGGGTTGCCATCTATGCGGGCACGGCATTGTGCTTTTATTGGACAGAGTTGGCATTGTGCGCGTCGCGGCGTACACACTGTAGCACCGAGGTCCATTAATGCTTGGGCATAATCTCCTGGACGTCGTTCCGGCACAAGCGAAGCCGCGAGTTTTGCCAACTCTGACTTAGCCGATGGTAACGCTGTTTCAATCAGAAAAAGGCGAGACATGACTCGCTCTACATTTCCATCTATAACGTTAGCGTTTTGATCAAAAGCAATGGCAGCAATAGCGGCTGCGGTATAAGCCCCAATGCCTGGTAGCTTGCGAAGAGCCTCTTCGCTATTGGGAAACTGCCCATTATATTTCTTTAAGACTTCACGTGCACAAGCGTGGAGGTTCCGCGCGCGGGCGTAGTACCCGAGGCCTTGCCAAGCATGCAAAATGTCCTCAAGCGGAGCTAATGCGACATCCGAAAGGCGGGGCCAACGAGATAGAAAGTTGCGATAATATGGTGCGGCGGTCGAGACGGTGGTCTGTTGGAGCATAACCTCACTGAGCCAAACACGGTACGGATCGGCTCGGGTCTTGGGAGGTTCTCTCCAAGGAAGGTCTCGCCAATTCTGATTCCTCCACTGGTGATCATACCAATTCAATAGGTTGGAAGAAATTGTTTGACTGAGTCTTTGTCTTTTCTTGCCGGCCATGCACAATGCTAACATGGCTTAGGCATTATTCGTCAGTAGAGTGACAGTTGAGTATGGGATCCGCTACACAGGTTAATTCTAGAAGATCGAGAGATAGCGCGTTTAGCAGCCTTACCAGGCGGATTATTGAAAAGTCTGGTCGTCGGCGTGGGTTTGTACAGACTGAACTGCTAATGCGTTGGCCGGGCATAGTTGGACCGGAGATAGCCGCTTATTGCTGTCCTGAAAAACTTACTGATTCGGCTGGTAGGAATTTTGAGACAGAGGGTGCAATTCTTACGATTCGTGTTGATGGAGGAGCGGCTACAGAACTTCAACATCTTGAGCCTCAACTAATTGAAAGAATAAATCGTTACTTCGGGTACATTGCGGTCAAAAGGATAAAGTTGGTTCAGGGGTCATTTGGAAGCCAACTGGTAGAGACTAGGCCTCAAACAAAGCCGCTGACTCATGCGGAACGTGGAAGAGTCGTAACGGCAGTCTCTGAAATACGAAACAATCATTTGCGTGACTCATTAGTATCTCTTGGATTGGGTATTGCATCGCGACCTTAGGTGCTGGTTTGTATTGGTGCCTTGTGCTGGTACTTGTGGCCGAAAGATGAGAAGCCTATAATTTACACAATATATTGTAGCTGAGAGGTTCGTTGGCCATATATACTGCAATATGGCGCAAGACTGTGCTGGTGCTGGTGCTATTGGTTTGCTGCCGTGTGGCTAGTGCGTTTAACCCACTATCTGCAGAGACCGAGATGGCCTTGGGGGCTTTGGATGCCCCAGTGACCATAATTGAGTACGCCTCAATGACCTGTCCTCACTGCGCCAGGTTTCATCTGGAGGAACTGCCACAAATTAAGGAAACATATATCGATACGGGGAAAGTACGTTTCGTTTATTGGGAGTTTCCCTTAGGCCGATTGGCACTGACGGCCGCTAAGATTGCCCGTTGCGGGGGAGAAGAAAGATTCTTCGGGTTTATTAGTTTGTTTTTTTCTAAACAGGTAGAATGGGCAGGTTCTAATGACCCAGTCGATGCTCTCCGCAAATTGGCAAATGTCGGGGGGCTGGGCTCCGTTGAGTTTGATGCTTGTCTTGCTAACACAAGTTTGGAAGACGGAATACTGACTAGTGCTCTTGCTGCCTCGAAAGCGCACGGGATAGATTCAACCCCGTCATTTGTCATTAATGGCGAGCTGCTTGAAGGTGAGCTTACTGTTGCGAAATTAGCTGAGATAGTAGCTCAGTCAGATTCGGATTCTATGAGCAAAGAGGAGCCCCAAGGATTATTGGATCGTATCTTGAGTTTTATTGGTTGGTTGTGAATCGTAGAGAATAGCTAGAGAGGCATTGTGCATTTCACCCGTCTCCATCTATCTGGTTTTAAGTCTTTCGTTGATTCCAGCGACTTTATCATTAAGCCCGGCTTAACGGGTATTGTTGGGCCGAATGGCTGTGGTAAATCGAATTTGGTTGAGGCACTTCGGTGGGTAATGGGTGAGACTTCGGCCAAAGGAATGCGCGGCAAGGAGATGGATGATGTGATATTTGGCGGGACGACCAGTCGTCCCGCGCGAAACCTTGCTGAAGTAATGCTCCACATAGACAACAGCGATCGGACTGCGCCTGCTGCATTCAATGACAGTGATAGTATTGAAGTAAGTCGCCAGATCGATAGAGGCCAGGGGTCTACATATCGAATCAACGGACGAGAAGTGCGAGCTCTAGACGTGCGGTTATTATTTGCTGATCAGGCTACAGGCGCTCACTCTACAGCGTTGGTGAGTCAGGGTGAGATAAACGCTTTGATTAGCGCTAAACCGTCGGCGCGGCGTGTGTTGCTTGAAGAAGCTGCTGGGATAACTGGCCTGCACTCTCGTCGTCATGAAGCTGAACTCCGGCTTCGAGCGGCAGAGTCAAATCTTTCAAGGCTTGACGATGTTTTGGAGACTCTGGAGGCACAATTACGCGGCTTAAAGCGCCAAGCTCGTCAGGCAACTCGGTATAAGAATCTTAGCGGTCACATTCGTCGTGCCGAAGCCGGATTGTTATATCTGGAGTGGCGTGAGAACAAACTCAGTATAGTGGGTGCAGAGCGTGAAGTATTGGATGCAAAAAAGACTTTAATCGACCAAGAAGGTAAAACTGCAGTCACAGTAACCGCACGACTGGAGGTTGCAGCCACTTTGCCACAGTTTAGGAAGAAAGAGGCAGAGTCAGCGGCTGGGTTGCATCGGCTAGCTTTGGAGAGGGATCGTCTTGAAGCAGAAGAAGAGCACCTCAAAACTTCTCAGTCAGAGTTAGAAGAACGACTAGGGCAAATTGAAGAGGATGTGGCTCGTGATCAAGCTGTTCGCCGTGATGCTGAACAAGCTATCAACCGTCTTGAGCAGGAGCACAGTTCTATTTTGCAGTCTCAATCCGATCTAGCAGAGGTGGTTGATGAGGCAGAGAGGGAGAGGGCTGTTTGCCAGACCATCGTCAGTCAGGTTGACACAGAGCTTCGTGCTATAAGCGCGCAACTTGCAGTAAAGGTTGCGCGCAAGGAGGAGACCGTGAGGCGAAGCGAAGAGTGGAATGAGAGGATGGAAAGCTTGCTGAGTCGTAAGGGCGAACTCTCCAGTGAGCGTTCTCGGATAGAAGAGACTAAAGGCGAGGAATTGTCGGATCATAACCCTGACAAAGCACTTATCGACGCACAGGAAGCTCGGGCATCCTGTCAAAGTTTGTCATTAGAAGCTGACGCTAAACTTAACCACGCGGCTAATGAAGAATCGGATGCATATGATGAATGGAGGACTTTAGAAACTGAGCTTTCAGTAGTTCGGGCGGAAATTGGAGGTATTGAGAGTCTGATTTCGGATACACCGCAAGGATCGTGGGCACCGTTAACTGAATCTTTAAACATACAGCCAGGGTTTGAACGAGCTTTAGCAGGGGCTCTTGGAGATGATCTCCTGGCTGGTATGGATTCTGACGCACCAATTCATTGGAGAAATATTTGGGCCGATCAATCGGGGGTCTCGGATAAGCCTCCAGCATTACCATCGGAATCTGAACCGCTTAATCAATACGTTGAGGCCCCGAAACAAATGGCAAGGCGTTTGTCTCAGGTTGGTATTATTTCACGTGAGGATGGCTTTAGGTTACAGAAAAAATTGTTACAGGGGCAGCGCTTGGTTAGTCTCGACGGTGATCTGTGGCGCTGGGATGGCCTCTACGTTTCTTGCGATGGATCTGTTGCTGCAGCTTCTCGTTTAGATCAGTTACAACGATTGGACTATTTGCATAAGTTAGAGTCGAATAAGGAAAATTCTCAGATATCGGCTAACGAAAGGCTTCGGATTGCTAAAGAGGCTGTTAAGGCTGCACGAATTGAATCTGAAACGAGCCGTAACGTTTTAGGTAAGGCAGAATCCGTATTGGGAGAAGCTTTGGAGATTCGGAGTCAGAGTCTCGAAAATCAAGCTGAAAGTGAGACTCGCAAGAATTCCTTGGATATTGAACTTAAACATATTAATCGTGATCTCATAGACGTAGGAAGGGAAGTTGAGGAAGCCCAAACCCAATTAGCTGAAGCGTTAGATTTCGATGATGAGCAGGCTTCAGTAACGTCGCTTCAGAAGAGGTTGGATGAAGCCCAGAAAACACTTTCTGAAAAGAATACTTTCGTAGAAGAGCTTAGACGCGAGGGAGCAGTAGGTGCCGCCCGCTGTGAGTCAATTATAACTGAGAGGGCGTCTTGGAATGCTCGTGTTGATAGCACCGAATCGCACCTGGGCTTGCTTGGTGAGCGCCGCGATCAGGTCGTGAATGAGTTAGCTGCGATAAAGCAACGGCCTGAAGAAATTTCTATACGACGAAAAGCATTGTATGAACGAATGTCTGCGGCTGAAGCATCGCGTGATCAGGCTGCTGATGCACTAGCTCAGGCAGAAGCTATGTTAGTTGAGAAGGAAAACGCAGAAAGGGAGGCACAAGCTGTTCTAGCGAATACGCGTGAGAATCAACTTCGGGCCGAGGCCGAATTAATTAAGGTGACCAGTTTGAAAGACAGCTTGGTAGAGCGAATACAGGAAAAACTGGATTGCGAACCTGAGGAGGTAGCGACAGTTGGTGAGATTGATGAACAAGGGGAGATTCCTGAACGGGACAAGCTTTCCAGTCGCGTTGAGAAACTGAAGCGAGAGCGTGAAAATATGGGCCCAGTGAATTTGCGGGCAGAAGTGGAAGTAGCGGAAGTGGAGACGCAGTATGATTCATTGCAAGTTGAGCGTGCTGACTTGCACTCAGCCATTGCGCGATTACGCCAGGGTATAGGAAACTTGAATCGTGAGGGTAGGCAGAGGTTGCTTGAAGCTTTTGATCGGGTAAACAGCCATTTTTCCACATTGTTTGAGCGTCTGTTTGGAGGTGGGAGAGCCCATTTAGCACTAACTGACTCAGAAGATCCTTTGGAGGCGGGATTAGAAATTATGGCGAGCCCACGAGGCAAAAGGTTGCAGGTAATGTCACTTCTTTCTGGGGGCGAACAGGCGTTGACGGCCACAGCGCTTCTATTTGCCGTATTTCTTACTAATCCTGCTCCGATCTGTGTTCTGGATGAGGTTGATGCGCCGCTCGATGACGCAAATGTTGACCGTTTTTGCGCATTAGTTCGTGAAATTGCAAGAGATACAGCAACGCGATTTGTAATTGTTACACACCACCCACTGACTATGTCTCGGATGGATAGGCTTTTCGGGGTGACAATGCCAGAGCCGGGCATGTCTCAGATGGTGTCTGTTGACCTGACACGTGCAGTAGATCTGCGTGCTGCTGAGTAGTTGCCCTGTTATCATTCGATGGGTAAAAATGGCGTAAAATCAATTATTTAGATATCGTAGATTTACGGTTGACAGTGTTCGGGGCAGCACCTATGGTGCCGCCGCTCTTAGGCGCCATAATTTGAGTATAGGATGGGGGCAATGTCGGACGATAATCGGCCAGCCTTGGAGGAGTTGGGGCGCAGGATACGAAAGGTTGGCGGTGCGAAAAATGGCAGTGAGTTAAGTTCTCGGTCGCCCCGAGGCATTACTAGAACTTTTCGATTGACGACGGAAATGGTGGCAGCTTTAGGAGTTGGAGGAGTAGGTGGGTGGCTTTTGGATGGGTGGTTTGGAACGGAGCCTTGGTTATTACTAGTATTTTTGTTTTTGGGTGCCGCTGCGGGCATTCTTGGAGCATATAGAGCTGCAACGCAATTAATGAAAGAAGATATGAAATCAAATTAGTGGGGTGAATTTTTACCCCCATGGCAAGGTGAGATGAACTAGTGGCGGAAAAACATAGTCCTCTTGATCAATTTGGCATCAATCGTTTGGTAGAGATGCACATCGGAGCAGTTGATGTATCGTTCACAAACTCAGCTGCTATGATGGTTGCTGTCGTAGTCGTGGCGACGTTGTTTTTGACAATTAGTATGCGTGGGCGGGCTATGGTGCCGGGGCGATGGCAGTCCATGGCCGAGTTATGTTATGGGCTGGTGGCTAGCACTGTAAGAGATAACGTGGGACCTGATGGTCGACGTTATTTTCCTTTTATTTTTACACTGTTTATTTTTATTCTGTTTTCAAATGCACTTGGTTTAATCCCCTACAGTTTCACAATAACGAGCCACATCATCGTAACATTTGCGTTTGCCGCCGTAGTATTCATTGGGACAACTGTAATCGGGTTTTGGCGGCATAAGCTTAAGTTTCTGTCATTGTTTGTGCCTCCAGGCGTGCCCATAGCTTTGGCGCCGCTCTTAGTTCCAATAGAGATCATTTCCTACCTATCTCGTCCAGTTAGTCTGTCTGTAAGACTAGCAGCTAATATGATGGCGGGTCATACGATGATCAAGGTTTTTGCAGGGTTTGTGGTGTTACTTGGATTGGCTGGGGTTGCGCCTTTGGTCTTTATTGTTGCCATTTATGCGCTCGAAGTCATTATTGCGTTTCTACAGGCTTATGTATTTGCGGTTCTTACTTGTCTATATCTTGCAGATGCTCTGCATTTGCACCACGAATAAGGGGTAGTGTGTTCAAGAAGCATTTAATTAGGCGTTGCGGGGAATTAGGAACGTGGTGTGTGAGGAGTGCTGGGTATAGGGCCAAACGACTTTACGATTATTGAAGATCTGTTAACGGACGCTAGCATTAAGTCTAAGTAGCAGCCTGCGACAGCATAAACGTTATATGTTTTCACTTGAGTATATAGGAGACTAGCTATGGAAATTGAATCTGCAAAACTCATTGGCGCTGGTCTAGCGACCATCGGCGTTGCTGGGGCAGGTATAGGTATTGGCACAATCTTTGGTCAATACGTTTCTGCTGGAATACGAAACCCAGCTGCTGCGCCCAAAATGTTTGGCAATGTACTTTTAGGGTTTGCTTTGACCGAAGCGGTGGCACTTTATGCTCTCGTGATGGCCTTCTTGATTATGTTTGGGTAATAGGGCCGAAATTTAAAAAGGAACGGAGAAGCCGCTATGCCACAAATGGAGTTTGGTGATTATCTGCCACAACTGGTGTGGCTGGTCATCACTTTTGCGGCACTTTATTTGTTGATGTCCCGCGTGGCTTTGCCGCGCATTGCTGAGGTTCTTGAAGGCCGTGCGGAGCGAATAGCCGATGATATTGAACGCGCTGATCAGTATCGTAGCGAGGCCGAACAAACCCTTAAAGAATACGAAATATTATTGGGAAAAGCGCGGGAAGAGGGTCATACGGTTTCGGTAGAGGCAAGGATCAAGCAACAGGAGCAAGCCAAAAGCCAGAGTGAGGCATCCGAAAATCGGCTTAAAGAAAAGATGGTGGAGGCTGAGGTGCGGATACAGGCGACCCGATCAGAGGCAATGGCTGGTCTAAAGGATATTGCGACCGAGATCACGCGCGTCTCTGTTCAACGCCTAATAGGTATAACTCCAGACGAGAGAACTATAAAAGTGGCGGTCGAAGAGGCTGCGGGTAAGCTTAAGGATGTTTAGTGATCCAGAATTTTGGGTGCTAGTTGCCTTCGTTATATTTATCGTATTGGTGGCAGGGAAAGCATATTCAGCAGTTTCGGCGAAACTGGATGAACGTGCATCAAAGATTGCTTCTGAGCTGGATGAGGCGGCTAAACTTCGCGAGGAAGCTGCTGCTTTGCTTGCATCGTATCAGCGCAAACAGCGTGATGCCGCCCAGGAGGCGGAATCGATCGTGCAACAAGCTCGAGATGAGGCAGAGAGACTTCGAATTGAGTCGGAAACTGAACTAGAATCTGTTCTAGATCGTCGTTCTAAGCTAGCTGTTGCTAAGATTGAGCAGGCAGAAGCCCAGGCTGCCAAGGATGTGCGTGAATTTGCTATTGAAGTAGCAACCAATGCATCTCGCACCCTTCTTGCCGAGTCTCTTGACTCTGAGCGGTCTAATGAGCTTATCAATCGTGCTATAGATGAGGCAGCCCGCAAGCTCAGTTAGTCATGGCCCCGTGACTTGTTTATGACATAGCCTCTGCCGATTATGGCTACTGACTTAAACGATTGCAGTACATTCTATCTCAACATCAAATTCAAGCGCCCATGAGGCCATGGCAACGAAGGTGCGAGCGGGTGGGTCAGTATGAAAGTATTGGGAGTAGACGCCATTAATGCGACGAAACCACGCTGCATTCGGAACGTAAACATTAACCTTAACGACATTATCCAGAGAGGTTCCTGCGGCTTCAAGGGCTAGTTTGATATTGTCCATGACTTGTTTTGTTTGGACCTCAACATCACCGAAAACTAGCTCGCCAGTGTCGGGGTTGAAAGGAGGCATGCCAGATATAAACACAAAGTCACCAGCCCGTACTACGGGTGAAAGTGGCACATTGTGTTTACGGATTGTGGCGCTTATTCCAGGCACTTCAATAATAGTTTTTTTCATTTTAGTCTCACTGCACATTTAAGTTTCAAGAAAAGTGTTCTCTGCATGCTGGCTCCCGCTTAAGTGCAAACGTAGGGAGAGCTTTACCCAATTAATGATGATCTTTCTGTTCCAGTGACTTCTTGATATTTTCAACGGCACTCCGAGCTCCAGAAAGATGTGGGTGAACGGCCAGCGCGTCTTCGAATGCGCGTAATGCCTTTTCTTTCTCTGACCAGTGTAGGTAGATCATGCCTAGTCCCGACAGAGCACCGAAGTGTCGTGGTTCGAGATCAAGAGTTTGAGTGATATCCGATACTGCAAGATCATATTCTCCTATCAAGTAATATAGGGTAGCTCTCTTATTCCATCCTTCTGCAAAGTTCGGCACTTTCTCAATAATGCCGTTAAGAAGCGCAAGCGCCGTTGCAAATTGGCCATTTGACATAGTATTGCTTGCAGAACTTAACAGACTATCCACAAGCCTTTGGCCTGAACTCGTCCAAAGGCGCCAGATTACCTCTTCAATCTTCTGGGCTTCATCTTCATTCATTGCTTGTGCAAGGCGGTTGAAGCAATCATCTAAGCTGGACTTATCGTCAGCCATTTAACCTCCGTTGAGCGTCAATTCTCTATCTTGAGAATAGCTATTCATCATTACAATGACCTTGGTTGGTAAACAACCCATTAGCACTCAGCCTTTGAACTTGTGTCGCATAGATTTGGAGAGTATTGGGTGCTTATTGAAGAAAATAGGTTTTTATCGATTAAACACCGTAAGCCTGCGGTATGGCGATGGGTTTTGGTCCCCCGTGTGCCCAGTCCAGAAGTTCAACGGTATGTAGAACAGGGATATCTGTTCCTAAACCAAGTTGAGTAATACAACCAATGTTCCCTGTTGCTATTAAGTCTGGGGTAAGGAAATCAACATTAGCTATCTTTCTCTGCAGAAGTTCCTCAGAGAGTTTATGTTGAAGAAGATTATATGTTCCAGCAGAACCACAACAGATGTGGTTTTCGGGAATCTCAGTAACTGAGAATCCTGCGGCAGACAGTAAATTTTGGGGTTGCGACTTAACATTTTGTCCATGCTGAAGAGAGCAAGGAGAGTGATAACCGACAGAGATCTTAGAGGATATCTTGTTTTCTATAGCCGCTTCGTAACCTAGGTGCTCCAGCAGTTCGGAAACATCGTATGTAAGCTTGGAAATTAGACCTGCACTTTTGGACAGAGTAGTCGAATTACGGAACAAGTGTGCGTATTCCTTCACCATAGTTCCGCATCCCGATGCGTTTACAACAATTGCATCAAGACCGTTGTCCTCACACTCTCTCGTCCAATCTTCAATATTCGCTTGGGCTTGAGTTCTAGCCTTTGAAGTTTTTCCAAGGTGGTGGTTTAAAGCACCGCAGCAGCCAATATTTCGGGTGGTTACCACTTCGCACCCCATTCGGGAAAGCAGGCGAATGGTTGCGTCGTTTATATTTGGTGCAAGTATTTGCTGAACGCAGCCAGGTAGAAGCCCGACGCGAAGCCGAGTCTTTCCACGCTTAGGAAACAGGTGTAGTGAGTTTAGAGCCGAGCCGGATGGAAGTGACCATGGAACCATTGATATGGCTCGTTGCCATCGTTTTGGCATGACAAGCCTAAAAGGCCGAGCAAGCATTGCGGCAACCAATGCGTACCGAAACAGTAGAGGCCGAGGTAAGACGACACTAAGTAGCGAGCGATAAATTTCTTCGGAAAAGTCTCGTCTATAAGTTGCTTCTATATGGCTTCGAGCATGATCAACAAGGTGCATATAGTTTACACCCGACGGGCAAGTTGTCATACAGCTCAGACATGAAAGGCAACGGTCCAAGTGTTTAACCACGACGTTAGACGCTGGTTTAGCTTTCTCGAGCATCTCTTTAATTAAATATATACGGCCCCTTGGGCTATCAAGTTCGTCACCCAATACAACATGAGTTGGACATGTCGCGTTACAGAAGCCGCAATGGACACATTTACGCAGAATGGTCTCAGACTCTGCAATGTCAGGATTAGAAAGCTGCTCTAAGGTAAAGTTAGTTTCCATGTAGAAATCTTCCGAGAGCAAGAAAATAACTGTATCGGTGCTTTTGGGGATATCTCTTCACCAAAAAAATTTCTTCTACGTTAGCTTTACCTAAAACGTGAGGCCATATCCTCAGTTCGGAATCTGACATGTATTGATGGGTTAGAATCTGAAGCATGGCATCAGATGTCCTTATACATCTTACCAGGATTAAGAATGCGTAGAGGGTCAAAACTGTCCTTGATGCGAGTAGACAAGGCGTGTAGAGCTGATGGCTGAGGTTGAAATACGGAGGTCTGGCGACGAATATCGGCGCGTGCTCTTACAAGCAGCGCATGGCCTCCATGTGTTTTTAGTGTGTTGCGTATATGGTTTGATTCTGCGGTCTCTTTTGGGTCGAGTGCCAGCCAAATAAGTCCTCCTCCCCAATCGTAAAACGCTTCACAACTAACATGGCGCTTAATCTCTGCGACCACTTTAGCACCTGCTGAAGGGGGTACTGACAATCTCCAAACAACACGATTTAGCATTTTTGAAAAAGGTATTACGTCACGTATCTCCTGCCAGAAGGTTCGGGAAGATTCTTCACAAAGCAGGGTGGTGTGAAAATGACTATAGGTTTTCTGAAGTGAATGTATGCGGTCTGTTACCGATTCAGGTGGTCCTTCTATTCTGATTGCGGTAACGGAAGTGCTGGGAGTTGCTGCATCTGGCACATTGCAGTGTAAAGCAAGTTCACGAGGTAGGTGTGCAAGACCGGAAGGCTCATAGGATGTTCGTGCCGCATAACCAAGGGCATCTATAGCATCAGCGTCATTTAGTCCAAGCAAGAGAAGCGTGGAAGTCGTTTCGGCTGCCGGCAATACTCTTACACAAAGATTCGTAATAGCGGACAATGTGCCGTAGGAACCAGCCAGAAGTTTGGACAGGTCATAGCCTGTTACATTTTTTACGACAGTGCCCCCGGATTTGAAGATTTCGCCCCGACCTGAAATGCCTCTGATACCAAGTATGTGATCACGAGCGGCACCAGCTTTGATTCGTCGGGGGCCGGAGAAATTGCAAGATATAACACCACCAATAGTAGCTGTTTTTGTAGAGATTCCCATCAGAGAAGAATAATCCGGGGGTTCAAAAGCAAGTTCTTGTCGATTCTGTTTGAGAAGAGTGCGAATCTCAACAAGGGTAACGCCAGCGCCTAGAGAAAGCACTAACTCGTCAGGCTGGTATGAGTCTATTTGTGTAAGACCACTTAAGTCGAGTCGGTAATTGGTTGAAATTGGACGACCAAGACCAGGCTTGCTACAACCGCCAATGACCTCGAGAGGCTCTTTTGCAGAGGCCGCCCATTTTATAGTGCCACATAGCTGTTCTTCGTTATAGAACTTTAGTATTTCAGCCATCAAAAACGGGGCAAATCAGGAAAAGGAATCTGACCGCCATGAATATGGATGCGGCCGAGTTCTGCACAGCGGTGAAGGGTTGGAAACACCTTGCCAGGATTGAGGCGGCCATCTGGGTCAAAGGCACACTTAACCCTTTGTTGTTGATTCAGGTCCGAATCATTAAACATTATACCCATCAGGTCTCTCTTTTCGATGCCAACCCCATGTTCGCCAGTAAGTACTCCGCCAACTTCTACGCAGAGTCGAAGTATATCGGCGCCTAATTGTTCGGCACGTTCTAAATGGCCAGGCTTGTTGGCATCGTAGAGGATTAAAGGGTGTAAATTTCCATCTCCAGCATGAAATACATTAGCTATCCGCAGGCCATATTCGGATGATAATTCATTCATGCGAGAAAGCACCCTGGCAAGATGGCTACGCGGAATGGTTCCATCCATACAATAGTAGTCTGGAGATATGCGTCCGACGGCTGGAAATGCAGCCTTACGACCAGTCCAGAATTGTTGCCTTTCGCTCTCGCTGCTACTTATCGATATGGATTTTGCATGAGAACATTCAGCAATGGACTGGACTCTTGCGGTAAGCTCTGTCACCTCAGCGCTGGGTCCGTCTAGCTCTACAATTAGCAACGCTTCGACATCTCTAGGGTATCCGGGACTGCAAAAATCGTCTGCGGCATGAATGGCTAACTTATCCATCATTTCCATACCAGCTGGAATTATCCCAGAACCAATGACTGATGCTACGCAAGCACCTGCATCTTCATTGCTAGAGAAACCAATTAACATGGCTTGGGCAGTTTCAGGGCGACGCAAGATCCGAACTGTTACTTCAGTTATAACTCCAAGAAGTCCTTCAGACCCTGTAATAAGTCCAAGAATATCATAGCCTTCTGAATCAAACTGTTTTCCTCCGACTCGCACCACTTCACCGTTCATTAGAACTAACTCAACGCACAAGAGATTATTTGTTGTTAAACCATACTTAAGGCAGTGGACCCCTCCCGAATTTTCGGCAACGTTACCGCCTATAGTGCATGCAATCTGACTCGATGGGTCAGGGGCGTAGTAAAAACCCTCAGTTTCAACAGCGTTAGTAATAGCAAGATTGGTAACACCGGGTTGAGCAATAACGCAGCGATTAGCATAATCGATATCGAGGATACGATTAAATTTGCCAAGGCTAAGTAGTACGCCATCAGCGAGCGGAAGCGCTCCACCAGACAAAGAAGTACCGGCACCACGAGGCACCACATTTATACCCTCTGCATCACAATATTTAAGTATTGCTGACACCTGATCAGTTGTTTCTGGTAAAACGACAGCGAGCGGCAACTGTCGGTATGCACTAAGTCCGTCGCATTCATACGGCTTGAGGGCTTCCGGATCTTCGATAACATTCTCATCTTGTACAACAGAGCGAAGAGCAGCGACGATATGCGGCTTTTTCGCAATGACAGATTTATTTGGTTCGGGCAGCCGCATCAAGAAGGTTTCCGTTCATATTAACTGGTGGTTGAGGATGGTCGTATGATTCGCCATTGGCAAGCAGCTCATTCCGTTCTCTATAAAATAGATAAATTTTTGCGGTGTTTCTGAATGCTAGTGACACTCGGCTTAAAGAATGAGATTCCGCAGCGATCAACATCATAAGACTAATTTTATCCTTCATATTTTTTTACTAGATTGCTTAGAGATGGCGAGGCCAATGTTTCGGAATAAATCTCAACAATTTTGCTCTCGATTTCCCTAGGGTTAGTGGCGGGTTTAGAAAAATTTATTCTAGTTGTGCGCGAGCCATACTTTAGGTCAAGCCCATCGGGGTCTGAGCCAATTGCATGCCAAGCCCCAGAGCATTCGCCAAAAACTTTCTCTGCAATGAGTTCAAGTTTATTTTTGTGTTTTGAGTTTAAAACGAGTAACAACGATTCTTCTGATGACACAAACTGTTCCGCATGTCCTTGCCAAATGAGGTTTTTTTCATCCAACCAGTGTATTTCTCCAAAACCCAGCACTAAATGAGCACGTTCGACTGCCACGCGATAAATTCCAAAATCTCCAAAATCAGCATATTTAGATGCAGTTGGATGGCGTGCAAGGAAACGTAAACGATTTGATGGTGTAAAATCACGAAAAGCGCGCCCAAGTACTGTAACCCGCGGTCCGGATAATGGGTTGGTCAGTTCTCTGGTTCCGTCATACATAAGTGAAACGCGGTTATCAGAAATGATAGACTTAGTATGTTCGGCTAGATCTGACATTAGCAGTAAGGGAGTAGAATTGTGGGTGCAAGCGGCTAATACAAGTGATCCATATGGCCATGATTCTTCATGAAGGTGGGTGGAAAGGGCTGCAGTCATCGACTTACGAATCAAGTTGCGTGCAGTTACAGAAAGGCTTCTTTTTATATTCATGTCTGAAGGAGTTAATTGAGTTGCATTCTCGTTGGGAACAATTTGTGTCAAAATAGATCTTTCTTTAACGGATGCTCTGAAACTATTTGGATAGATTTATGGGAGTTACTGTTTCTCTGGTTGATGACGATATAAATATCTTAACCTCCTTGGCCATGGTTCTTGAAGCCGAGGGGTTTGAGGTCAGTACATATTCGGATTCGATTTTGGCTTTGCATGCTCTGAGAGCGAGCCCTCCCGACATATTGGTTCTAGATATCAAAATGCCAAAGCTTGACGGAATAGAGCTTTTAAATCAATTAAGGCGTACTAGCCAGGTGCCAACAATTTTTCTTACATCTAAGGGAGATGAAGTTGATGAAGAGAAAGGACTCAAGGTAGGTGCCGATGATTACATTTCAAAGCCCTTCTCTCGCAGATTACTGGTTCAACGTATCCATGCAGTTCTGAGAAGGTCATCTTTTTCGCACAGGCATGATTCAGAATCTGAACAACAAATAGTTCGTGGCGAAATTGTCCTTGATCCATCTAGGCATGAGTGCACATGGCGAGGGAAATCAGTATCGCTCACGGTAACAGAGTTTCTGATTCTTCGAGCGTTAGTATTTAGGCCCGGGCATGTTAAGTCCCGTGACCAACTGATGGATGCAGCTTATGATGAGCACGTCTATATTGATGACCGTACAATCGATAGTCACATCAAGAGATTACGACGTAAATTTCGTGTTATTGACGCCGAATTTTCTAATATTGAAACGCTATACGGCCTTGGTTATCGCTATCGTGATAATTAAGTGCCGTTGAGGCGGTAAAATGAAAAGTGAAACGGGTCGTATCTCTGTTCATGATACTAATATCGAGCGAAGCAATTTGAAATCTGTCGCCCGAGATTCTTTCCAAGTTAGACTACCGTTTTTCTCTCTGACTGCGCGGATTTTAGCGCTCAATGTCCTTGCCCTTGGGGTGCTGGTAGTAGGGTTGCTCTATCTTGGTGAATATAGAGACAGCTTAATTGATGCTAAGGTTGAATCGACCGTGAAACTCGCCACAATGATAGCGGGCGCCGTTGGTGAGAGTGGCGTGATTACAGGAAGCAACTCTTCTGATGCGCATGGCATACTTGAAACTGACGCAGAAATTCCTGAGGTGGTTCTATACGTAGAAGGCAAACCACTTTTAGATTCGATTACAGCCCGCCAAATGGTGCGGCGCATGCTTTTACCTTTAACAGAACGGGTACTGTTGTTTGATAAACGAGGTGTCCTTGTAGCTGACAGCAGATTGCTTGAAGGTGGTCAGGCAGTGGAACAGAGGGTCTTACCGCCTCTTCGTGACCATGGTTGGTCGATAAGGACCATTCTATCAATTTATGATTGGATTGTCGGACAGTCCCCTTGGCGTCCTCAACTTCCAATGTATAGCGAATCTACGAAACCACATGCGTTTGAGTTTCCAGAAGCAATTATGGCTCTTGAGGGTGGGCTTGGCCATGCACGTTGGCTTTCTGATGAAACTGTTATCCTGAGCGTAGCGGTTCCTGTGCAAAGGCTTAAGCTTGTTCTTGGTGTTCTTATCTTACAGGCGGATACAAGAGATATTGAAACGGAGGTCTATGAAGTTCGTTTAGCTATACTTCGCGTATTCTCAGGTGTGTTGGCATTAACGGTCCTGTTATCAATCTATCTAGCTGGGACAATTGCAAGACCTATTAAACGACTGGCTTATGCCGCTGATCAAGTTCAAAGGGCCGCGAACAGCCGCGCTTCGATTCCTGATTTCACAGCTCGACGAGATGAAATAGGAGATCTTTCTCGAGCATTACGAGGCATGACTAAAGAACTTTATGAAAGATTAGATGCGATCGAATCATTTGCTGCGGACGTGGTACACGAATTGAAGAATCCTTTAGCCTCAATCCATAGCGCTGTGGATGGTATTGAAACGATTAAGGATCCAATACAGAGACAGGCTTTAATGACCGTACTTAAGGACGACTTAAGAAGAATAGATCTTTTGATCGGTGATATTTTTAAGGCGTCATGTTTGGATGCTGAATTGGCACGTGTACAATTCTCATTGGTTAATGTTGGAGATTTATTGGAGACTTTAGTTGCTGTTTATCACGATTCCCGTGGGGATGGATGTCCTAACATAACGGTTGACCTTAAAGACAGAGAGAATTTAGCGGTTGAGGGTGTTGAAGATCGATTGGGGCAGGTTGTTCACAACCTGGTGGATAATGCTGTTTCATTCAGTGGTTCGGGAAGTTCTGTGCTTATACGAGCTACAGCGAGGTCGGGCAGGGTCCGTGTGTTGGTGGAGGACGAGGGACCAGGATTGCGGGAGCAGACTATCAAACAGATTTTTGATCGTTTCTATACGGACAGAGGTGATGACACCGATTTTGGGCAACACTCGGGGCTTGGGCTTAGCATTTGCAAACGTATCGTCGAGGCGCATGGAGGGACTATTACGGCGGATAACAGGATTGGTTTGGATGGTGATATTATCGGTGCTCGTTTCATCGTGGATCTACCTGCTGCCAATATGAGGCTTTGACTCAGTCAGGGAACTCAGCTTTCTTGGAGATTGTAGTGACATGAATGATTCAAATGAAAAACTGGTTACGCGGGTCCTTCTGGTAACTGGCATGTCTGGTGCGGGTAAATCGACGGCAATAAAGATATTGGAGGACATGGGGTATGAGACCTTTGATAACATGCCTCTGTCTCTTCTACCCAACTTGTTGCCAGTCACTGATGTTAATGACATTAGCAACAGGCCTAATGCACTTGCCGCTGATGTGGATGTAAGAACTCGTGACTTTACAGCTAATGGGTTTTTGAAGGACATTAAGTCACTTCTGTTACGCGATGATCTAAACGTACAAATTGTTTATTTTGATTGCGATGACGATGTGTTGGCTAAGCGTTATACGGAAACACGTCGTAGGCATCCACTAGCAGAGGATCGGCCTCTTATTGATGGGATATTGCTTGAGCGCTCCCTGGTCGGGCCGCTGCGTGACCACGCCGATCTTCTGATTGACACCAGTCATTACTCCATTCCGGATTTGCGTCAAATTCTCGATGGTAACTTTCGTCTTAGTTCCGATCCGATTCTTTCATTGATGTTAACTTCATTTGCATTTAGGCGAGGACTTCCTCGTGAGGCGGATCTTGTATTCGATGTACGATTTCTCTCAAATCCACACTATGATGATCGCTTGCGCCTTCTTACCGGACAAGATGCTTCCGTTGGGGCGTTTGTTGCTGATGATCCGGCCTTTCAGGCATTTTTTGAGAAATTAGAAACGATGATTTTGTCGTTAATTCCCTACTACGAGCGTGAGGGTAAGACCTATTTAACTATAGCGGTGGGTTGTACTGGCGGTCGACACCGTTCTGTTTATGTCGTTGAGCAACTATCTAATCGGCTTGATGCCTCTGGATATAGTGCTTCGGTTTGTCACCGCGATATGTAGTGACCGTTTGGGCCTCTATAGACCCATGGACTCTGTTGATACAGGCCGAAGAAGCGGTTTCAAGTCTCATAACGGAAACGTACGTGTCGTGAGGACACGTTTTGTATAAAGGATTATTCATCAGATCTTGATGTATAGTAAACTTAGCGATACACATTCGCACTATTGAGTGGTTATGGTGAGCGGATCATCATACTTTATGCAGCGTTTGTAGAAAATGTGGATGTGTCTCGGGCCCATCATGGGATGATTGTTTGTACTAGCGGGGTTTTGCTATAAGCCCTGAATCGGTAGCTGCTTTTACTGATACAATGGATGGACCAATAGGAGTGATTATGACTACGTTTAGTGACTTTAAGGTTAAGGATATTGAACTAGCTAGTTGGGGGCGCCGCGAAATTGCAATTGCAGAGACGGAGATGCCGGGGCTCATGGCGCTACGAGAGGAGTATGGGAAGGCACAGCCATTATCTGGAGCGCGTATAGTTGGTTGTTTGCACATGACCATTCAGACTGCTGTGTTGATTGAAACCTTGCTTGCGCTTGGAGCCACTGTGCGTTGGAGCTCGTGTAATATCTTTTCCACACAAGATCATGCAGCCAGTGCAGTAGCTGTCTCTGGCGTTTCTGTCTTTGCATGGAAGGGGGAGAGTGAGGAAGAGTTTTGGTGGTGTATAGATCAAACTATTGAAGGGCCGGATGGTTGGCGCCCTAATATGATTCTTGACGATGGGGGCGATCTTACCAAGGTTATGCATGAGAATTATAAGAGTCTAATGTCAGATATAAGGGGTTTAAGTGAAGAGACAACAACTGGAGTTCATAGGTTGTATGAGATGGAAAAGGCGGGAACTCTGTTAACCCCAGCTATCAACGTTAACGATTCCGTGACTAAATCAAAATTTGATAATCTTTATGGCTGTCGTGAAAGTTTGGTGGATGGCATCAAAAGGGCTACGGACGTCATGCTCGCTGGAAAGGTGGCCGTGGTCTGTGGCTATGGAGATGTCGGAAAGGGGTCAGCGGCAAGTTTGAGAGGGCAAGGTGCCCGTGTACTCGTAACTGAAATTGACCCTATATGTGCATTACAGGCCGCTATGGAGGGATATGAAGTTACTACAATGGAAGAAGCTGCATCTGTGGGGGATGTTTTTGTCACAACAACGGGGAACATTGATGTGATAACCGTTGAACATATGCGCGTAATGAAGGATCGCTCGATTGTATGCAACATTGGCCATTTTGATTCAGAAATTCAAATTGAAGGTTTGAAAAATTACACTTGGCATGAAGTTAAACCCCAAGTGCATGAAGTTGAATTTCCCGACGGCAAACGCCTAATTGTTCTTGCGGAAGGACGCTTAGTAAATCTTGGTTGTGCAACTGGCCATCCAAGCTTCGTTATGAGTGCTTCTTTTACTAACCAAGTTTTGGCCCAGATTGAGTTGTGGCAAAACTCTAGCTCCTACGATCGCAAAGTATACGTTTTGCCAAAACATTTGGATGAACGGGTTGCACGACTACATCTGGATAAGTTAGGGGTAACGCTCACAACTATGACTGACGAACAATCAAACTATATCGGTGTACCAACCGAAGGTCCTTTCAAGCCAGACTATTATCGTTACTGATGGGGTCTTTTTCGGTTTGTGCAGGTTGCAACTAACCAATAATGAGCATAATAGTGTTCAAACGGTGGATAGTGCAATTAACGTGGAAGTACTGCGGTCTTTTCTATGGAATGATATGAGTTGGCTTTGGTGTTGAACCACGGAATATGCTCTAACAATTGGCAGCGTTAGGTGTTCACTTGCGCTCATTTTTCAAATTTCTGTATTCATTTTGGTTGATCATAGTTCAATCTAGCGGTTACGCCTGTGGATGAGTCAACTTGGATTCTAGCCTCCGTTACGAGCACTCGGGATTTAGCAGAAATAGTTGCTCGGAGAGCCCAATTCGGTGATGTAATAGGGCTTAAAGGGGAGGTGGGCGTTGGGAAGACAACGTTTGCAAGGTACTTCATTTCTGCAAGAGGAGGCGGTGAAGAAGTGCCCAGCCCAACCTTCAGTCTGGTTCAGACGTATGCAGTGGGATGTGGTTTAATATGGCATTTTGACCTCTATCGTATCAAAACGGTCGATGAGGTGCATGAACTTGGTATTGAAGATGCATTCGCTGAAGGCATTAGCCTTATTGAGTGGCCGGAACGAATGACTGGCCATTTGCCTAGGGATTGGCTTGAGATTATGTTTACGTGGGAGTTGGGAACCCCGATTAGACGCGCTAGCATGGTTGGACATGGCGGTTGGTGTGAACGTCTTAGCAACTTGTGATGTCATGGCGGAACGTAATGGTTTTATTGATTCTTTCCTGATTAACGCAGGCTGGTCTGACGTGCATCAAGATTTGCTTCCTGGCGATGCATCAGAGCGCAGGTATGTACGCTTGAAGAGAGATAGTGGTGAGAAATGTCTGTTAATGGACGCCTCTCGAACGCAAGATGTAAGACCATTTGTCTCAGTTGCAAATTATCTCCGTAATGCCGGCTATAGCGCTCCAAAGATTATTGCTGTTGATTTTTCATCAAACCTTCTGCTTTGTGAGGACCTGGGCGATGATCTAATTGGAACGCTGGGTAATCAAGGGCACAATCTGACACCATTGTACGAAACTGCAGTTGATTTATTGGTTGACCTTCAATCTCATGAACCGCCCCCTGTACCAGTTTATGATACGAAACACCTTCTTGAAGAAGCTATGCACTTTCTTGTCTGGTATATGCCGATCGTGCTTGGACGCGCGCCAAGCGAAGACATGTATACTGAATTTGAGAAAATCTGGGATTCAATGTTCAGCAAGTGCTGTCTTGACGACAGGGTTCTGGTTCTTAGGGATTACCATTCTGAGAATTTGATGTGGTTGCCTGATCGCGTTGGTTTAGCATCGATTGGGTTGTTAGACTTTCAGGACGCTATGATAGGTGCGCGTGCCTATGATCTTATGTCATTGTTACAAGATGCTCGAAGGGACGTTGATCCGACACTTGAGGAAGCTTTGATTAGTCGCTACTTGGTAACAGTTGGAGTGGACTCAGAGTGCTTCCATCGCTCCTATGCTATTCTTGGAGCTCAACGCAATACGAAAATCATAGGTATCTTCGCGCGTTTAGCAAGGCGCGACCAGAAGCTCCGCTATCTTGATATGATTCCGAGGGTTTGGCGATTGTTAGAGCGCAATCTTAAACACCCAGAATTGCAGAATGCCCGTGAGTGGTTCGATCGGCATTGTCCTGCAGCGATACGCGTAATACCGAATATTACACAACATGACCCTGTGAGCTAAGGTTGAGTGGCTCTCTTTCATTAAACACGGCTATGATTCTAGCAGCTGGATTTGGCAAGAGATTACGGCCGTTGACTGATGAAAAGCCAAAGGCACTAGTACCTGTTTGTGGGCGGCCGATAATTGACTATACCCTCAGCCACCTAAAACGGATAGGTATCCGTAATGTGGTTGTTAACCTGCACTATAGGGGTGATGAGCTTCGTAAATACCTAGAGCGTAAGGATGATTTGAAAATCATTTGTTCCGACGAACGCCATGAACTACTTGATACTGGTGGTGCCGTCGTAAAAGCTATGGCTAACTTTGGCAGTAACCCTTTCTTGGTTATAAACTGCGATATTATTTGGTTGAACGGCGTTAAAGACACTCTATTGTGCATGGCTGAACAATGGGATGATTCCCGCCATGATGCGTTGTTGCTGGTTCACCCGACCGTAAGTGCGCGCGGATACCGTGGTTTGGGGGATTTTTTCATGTCATCTTGTGGGGGGTTGACGCGGCGGCGCGAGAGTGAAGTAGCGCCATTTATATTTTGTGGTGTGCAGATTTTACACCCGCGTCTATTTACAGGATGTCCAAATGGCAGATTCTCCTTGAATAGCCTGTACGATCGAGCTGAGAAGAATCTGCGTTTAAGTGGGCTACGGCACGACGGTATGTGGTTGCATCTTAGCCAAAAGGAAGACCTTTTGGTTGTAGAGAGTGCCCTAAACGCCTTGTGACGAGATAAACCTTCCAATGTAGAAATAATGGGTTCGGTTTTTAATATCATTGCGGGCACGCCGTTTTTAGATGCTTTAGCTGACGGCCTTCTTGCACGCTATGGCCAGAATCCTTCGTCCCTGCAACGTATTACAGTATTTTTGCCAACGCGGCGGGCTTGCCGTGCATTGGGCGAATCCTTTCTGCACCTTACGGATGGTGCGCCGCTGATTACGCCACAGGCACTACCGCTCGGTAGTGTTGACGAGGAAGGCGTGGCCTCTTTTCTCATAGGCTCGGCTAGTGAACGAGCTAGTGAATCAATACCCCCGGCTATAGGTTCTTTGCAGCGGCAATTGGCTCTTGCAGACTTCATCATCGAATTAGATCGTAAAAGTTCTGGTGCTTTGTCCGGTGTGGGAACACCCATGGACGAAGGGAGAGCTGTGAGCTTGGCTGCAGAACTCGGTAAACTTTTGGACCGTGTTCAGGTGGAGCGAGCATCATTAGACGGGCTTGGCGCTGTGATTCCCGATGAGTTTGCCGCGCATTGGCAGATCAGTCATGCGTTTCTCCGTATTTTGAGCGAACAATGGCCAACCTATCTGGAAGGGCAAGGGCTGATAGATGCATTTGAAAGGAGAAATCGTATATTTGATTCCGCAGTCAAGCTTTGGAAGGACACACCACCGTCTGACATTATTGTTGCTGCTGGGTCTACCGGTTCGGTTCCTGCAACTGCTGAGCTTCTTTCAACTATTGCTTCTCTTCCTAACGGTTCGGTCGTATTACCTGGCTTAGACACCGTACTTGATGATTCGGCGTGGGAAATGATTGACCCAAATCATTGTCAATACGGATTAAAGCGTCTGATTGAGCGTTTAGGCATGAAGCGTAAAGAGATTCCTCTCTGGTCCTGCGCAATGAGCGAGAGCCATAACAACAAAACCAGCAGAAACATCCGCATCTCGTTGATATCACAAGTATTGCGCCCAGCACGTGCAACCCCGATCTGGCAGAACGAAGTGGAGCGTGATTCAGTTAAAGGTATGGGGTGGGTTGATTGTCCTACTTCACGGGAGGAAGCATGTTCAATCGCTATTCTAATGCGGGAATTTCTTGAAACAGAAAAGGGCTCATGTGCACTTATCACGCCAGATCGAGGGCTTGCTCGGCGAGTAGCGGCAGAATTGCGACGTTGGGAGATTGCAATTGATGATTCTGCGGGAACCCCGTTATCGCGGACAGTCCCTGGGGTGTTTTTACGTTTGGTAATTGCTTTGATAGATGAGGCTGCCTCGCCTAGAGCCTTCCTCTCTGCACTGAAGCATCCGTTGGCTGCTGGGGGGCGGTCTCCCAGTGAGTTAAGAGCATTAGCTCAGAGAATAGAAGTGGCGATATTTCGTGGGATTCGGCCAAAACCTGGCTTGGGAGGTCTTCTCGAAGCATTACGTAAGTGTGATAGGGATCTGATTGGGTTGAGGGACATCGATTGGATGGAGGAAGTGCATTTAGCATCTAAATCTATAGTCTCGGCTCTTGCACGAACAGAGATATCGATAGCAGACGCTGTGAACGCACACGTTAGATTTGCCGAATTTCTGGCTTCAAGCGGTGATGAGGAGGGAGCTAGCAGACTTTGGTGTGGCCCGGCGGGCGAGGTCGCAGCTGAGTTTATTCGCGAATTAACCTCGGCATCTGTCGCTATTGCCCCAATGCAAGGGCGGTTCTATAGGGCAGTTTTTGATGAACTGATGAGGCCATATGTGGTGCGTTCCAACGAGGGCGCACACCCTCGGTTAAATATATGGGGTCCCCTTGAGGGACGTCTCCAATCGGCAGATTTAGTAATCTTGGGGGGACTTAATGAGGGGGTTTGGCCATCTGATCCGCCAACTGATCCGTGGATGAGTCGGCGAATGCGCTATTTTATTGGTCTTCAAAGTCCCGATACACGCATCGGGCTCTCTCAACACGACTTTTTTCATGCTGCTTGCGCGCCGCGAGTTATTTTTACCCGTAGCCAAAAGGTTGATGGCATTCCAACAATACCCTCACGGTGGCTGTCCCGATTAGAGACACTGGTTGGTCCGGAACGGACTAGACAGATTAAACAGGTAGGCGTTCAAACACTAAAGTGGCTGGAAGGACTTGATGCTGTGAGGAGTGTTTCTCCTGTTGGTCCTCCTGCACCAACTCCTCCCGTGAGGGTTAGGCCTCGATGTTTGAGTGCAACGGAGATTGAGACATGGATGCGTGATCCATATGCAATTTACGCACGACATATCCTAAATTTGAAAGCGATGCCGCGTCTTGGCGAAGACTTGGGTGCAAAAGAGTATGGAATATTTGTACACAGAGCTTTAGATCTGTTCCTGCGTAATTGGCCCAGCTATCCTCATGGAAGTCAGCTGAAGGAACTTCTAAGGATTGGTAAAAAAATTCTGGCGGCGCAGCACGTACAACAGGAAGTTCGAACATTTTGGTGGCCCCGCTATGAATGCCTGGCTAGGGATTTTGTAGTTAACGAGGCTGAACGCCGAAAAGACAAGCGGGAGGTGTTTAATGAGTGCTCTGGTTCAATCACTTTGGATGCTCCAGCCGGGCCATTTACTGTAAACGCAAAAGCTGATCGCATTGAAGTGAAGAACACTGGCCGACTGGTGGTCGTTGATTATAAGACTGGGAGGTTGCCTCCAACCAATTGGGTAAAGGCTGGAATATCTCCCCAAGTTCCTATTGAAGCGGTAATCGCGGCTGCCGGAGGATTTGACAATATTCCAGCTGCGCCTATAGAGGCACTAGAGTACTGGAAGCTTAGCGGACGTCAGCCGGCGTTGGAAGTTAGAGAACTAGCGTTAGATGCTGAGGGATTACGCCAGGAAACATTAGCAGGGCTTCTAGCTCTGATATCCGCATTTGATGACCCTAAAACGCCTTTTATGTCTACCCCAATTGCACAGGGAATGCCCGGCCAGAGTGAATATGAACATCTAGCAAGAATCTCAGAGTGGGCAATCGCAAGCGTTGCGGAGGATGAGTGAGTACTCGGCACATCAGACACGTAGGATTAGTAGACTCGGTCTGGGTGTCTGCCTCTGCGGGAACAGGTAAAACGCATGTCCTTGCCGATAGAGTTGTGCAACTCCTTATGAGCGGTGCGTCACCAGCACGAATATTGTGCTTAACATTTACCAAAGCCGCTGCAGCTGAAATGTCTAATCGAATCTATCGGCGGTTGGGATCGTGGGCATCCGCTAAGGATGCTGAGTTGCAAACCGATTTAAGGAGCGTCGGTTATACAGAGACTGGAATAGAGAAATTGGAAGTTGCTCGACGATTATTCGGTGAAGTCTTGGATACACCCGGGGGATTAAGGATTGAGACTATCCATGCTTTCTGTGATTCCCTTCTGTCCAGGTTTCCATTGGAAGCCGGAATCGCCCCAAACTTTAAGGTTATGGATGAAACTGCTGCGTCTGAGTGTCTTGATCTTGCAATTTCGTCAGTATTGCGAACGACATATAGTGATTTTCATAGCGCATTAGCAACAGCGCTGACGAGGTTGGTTGTTCAGCTAAATATCCGCGATTTTTCAAAAATTATGAGGGCGTTGGTTGATTCGAGAGCCCGTATCGCGGCAATGCAAGGATACGAATTTGAACAGTCAATTGAGGAGATTCAAAAGGTTCTACGTATAGAGGGAGGAGTGGATGATGACGAAATTATGCGTTCGGCGTGTGCCAGCCAGAACATGGACATGGTTGGGTTAGCGTTTGCTGCTAAGGCTATGGCTTCCGGAACTCCAACTGACCGAAAACGCGCATTGATCATTCGTAGATGGATCGACCGCCCTGAAAATCGTTTAAACAACTTTGAAGTCTATATATCGGTATTTCTTACGAAGAAACATGGTATGCGACGTCGAATTGCGTCTGATCAGGTGGTCCGAAACGTGCCTCGCATCGCCAACATTCTTGAACTAGAGGCTAAGAGGCTGATGGACGTTACCAATTGTCGGAGGGCGAATCACGTTAGCGCTTCGACTATTGATCTCTTGCGGGTCGGTCGCGCGGTTGCAGAGGAGTATGAGGCGACAAAACGTCGCCAGGCTCGACTCGACTACAATGATCTTGTTCTTCACACCTGCAGGCTTTTGGCAGATAGCAAATCGGCATCTTGGATCTTGTTCAATCTTGATGGGGGCCTTGACCACATACTCATCGATGAGGCCCAAGATACAAACCCCGAACAATGGCGCATTATTTCGGCACTAACAGAGGATTTTTTTTCGGGAGAGGGCGCGAGTGAAACGACCAGAACCCTATTTTCCGTTGGTGATCCAAAGCAGTCTATTTATGGTTTTCAACGTGCGGATCCAGCACAGTTTCATTATTGGCGAAGTTATTTTGGGGATAAGGTGCAGGCTTCGGAGAAATCGTGGAGTACAGTTGATCTAGTTTCGTCTTTTCGGTCAACGGTGCCAATACTCAAGGCAGTTGACTCAGTGTTCAGCAGTGAAGAGGCTCAGGATGGATTATTATTTGGAAGAGATTGGCTAAAACATGATTCCAATAGGATAGGCCAAGCGGGCATTGTTGAACTGTGGCCTCTAGAGGAACCTGAAGAGAAACGTGATCTCGGCAAATGGGAGTTGCCCATAACTTCCGATGCCACCAAAAGCACATCTGTTAATCTTTCAATAAAAATTGCAAATCAAATAAAGCAATGGATAGATGAGAAAGAGATTCTGCATTCGCATAATCGCGAGATACAGCCCAATGACATCATGATTTTAGTGCAATGGCGCTCACAATTTGTAGAAGATATGGCGCGCGCACTGAAGAATGCAGGGATTCCCGTGGCCGGCTCTGACCGGATGGTTTTAGCTGATCAGATGGCGATAGTTGATCTTATCGCATTTGGTCAATTCTTGCTTTTACCGAGCGACGATTTGAATCTTGCATCTTTACTAAAGAGTCCCCTCATTGGTTGGAGTGAAGAACAGTTATACTCACTGGCTCAGCCTCGAGGGGATCGAAGTTTATGGCAAGCTTTAAGCGATTCTTGTGAGGGAAATGACCACTGCTTTAATACGTACGAGTTTTTAAGCGGATGGCTCAAACGTGTAGATTTGATCCCGCCCTATGAGCTTTACGCCGAACTTTTAGAAACTTTTGGAGGTCGGAAGCTGCTGGTAGCAAGGCTGGGAGATCAAGCGAATGAGCCCATTAATGAGTTTCTTTCTCTCGCTATTGAATATGAGATGGAAGGGGTGCCTAGTTTGCAGGGATTTCTTTGCTGGTTGGTGTCTAGCCGTGCCGAAGTTAAACGTGATCTTGATCAGGGGCATGGATCTGTACGCATTATGACAGTTCATGGGGCCAAAGGACTGCAGGCGCCCATTGTATTCCTGCCCGACACAACTCGCATGCCTAGCACCAACAACCCATTGCTTTGGGTGACGGATGACGGGCCGGTACTGTGGCCTGGAGGCAGTCAAAATGAGGAGTCCGTGTGCCGTAATGCTCGAAAAAGTTCTGATAAAAAGGATATCCAGGAGTATCGCCGTCTTCTTTACGTTGCAATGACCAGGGCGGAGGATCGCCTTTACGTCTGTGGTTGGCGTACGCACCATCAGCCTCACCAAAATTGTTGGTATAGAATGATCTCTAGAGGTTTGTTAGAAGTTGGTACTTTACAAAAAAACAGTTTGGGTCATCGGGTTGTTCGTGTGGAGGTGCCCCAACAGTGTTCTTCAGATAGAGAGGGCGTGTTGTCAGGGCCGGTATCTATCAAACCAGAATTGCCAAAATGGTTAGAGAGTATGCCAACGGATGAATCTGGTGCTTCAGTCAGGCTTTCTCCTTCGCGTCTTTTCGATGAACAGCAGGCAGTATGTTCTCCTCTCCAAAATGAGCACTCACGTGAATCTAGATTTCGGCATGGGGACCTAGTTCATAAGTTGATGGAGCTATTACCCGGTTTGCCGAGTGAGTGTCGAGAGGAGGCAGCATTTCAGGTTCTTTCCCACTCATCACTTGGACTTGATACCCGCATGCGAGATACGATTGCAGAAGATGTATTGCAACTTCTTTGCCACCCTGATTTTTCAGCTGTTTTTGGCCCAAATTCACGCGCCGAAGTGCCGCTTATTGGCCGAATAGGCCCGAGGATAGTCAGTGGGAGGGTTGATCGGTTGGTAGTAGGGCCTGATGAAGTATTAGTAATTGACTATAAAGTTAACCGAATTCCCCCAGATCACGAAGATGATATACCAATTAAGTACCTTAGACAGATGGCGGCATATCGGGATCTACTTGTTAAAATATATCCCTCTCGGCTGGTCCGGTGTGCACTATTGTGGACAGAGGGGCCGAAGATGATGATGATTACATCCAATATACTTGATACTCACTCTATTCAATTTCATGGGGAAACTTGACGTTTTGTATGACCGCAACCTACAGTCGACGATCGTTGCGGAACATTGATAAACATTGTTACACATCTATCTGTTCATCACTGGGCTCAGAGAGACCTTTAGGAGGAAATGCTTTGGCCGTCACTAATGTAACTGATGATTCGTTTGAAAGTGCTGTGATCAATGCCAGCGATCCTGTTCTTGTTGATTATTGGGCTGAATGGTGTGCGCCATGTAAGCAGATCGCCCCTCACCTGGAAGAAATAGCAGAGGAACTGGATGGGCGCTTGATAGTTGCAAAGGTCAACATTGACGAGAATCCGGTAACTCCCACTAAGTTTGGAGTGCGAGGCATACCAACCTTGATGTTGTTTAAGGATGGGCAGGTTGCTGCTACTAAGGTTGGAGCATTGCCTAAGAGCAAAATATCTGAGTGGATAGAATCTGTTATTTAGTACGTAGATTTTTATCCGTGTTAGCTTCTAATACGGCACCAGCAAGATAAAGGGATCCACAGATAAGCACTCGCGGCGATGTGAAGTGTTTCGCAATGTATCTGAGTGCCGTTGGAACGGAGCGTGCCCGGTGGGCATTGATGCCTACAGTTCGTGCACCAGAGATTATTGTGGATGTGCTGAGGGCGGCATTCTCTCCTTGGATTGGTACAGCACATAATAATGTTGTTACTGCTGCCAATGGACTTAGGAAATCAAGCAGCGCCTTTGTTTGAAGCATGCCTATAATCAATACCAGTGGCCGATAGGGGGGGGCTTCCTGTCGTGTTGCACACCACTGCGAAATAGCATTAGCAGCTGCTGGGTTGTGCCCGCCGTCCAGCCAGAGTTCAGCATCATTGGGAAGAATAGTTCGGAGTGCACCCCGGTTGATGCGCTGAAGACGGGCAGGCCAATCAACCTTAGTTAAGCCAGACGATATCGAATTTAGGCTTATATTAAAGTCAGATAGCTGTTTAAGGCTGGCAATTGCAACGCCCGCGTTATCAATCTGGTGATGACCTTTTAAAGATGGAGAGGGTAGTTTGGCAGTCCAATCTTCTATTCGGATAATCATATCGCTACCCTTCGATCGCGCTGACCAACGGCCTTGCCAAGGCCCACGCTGGCTATGCCGAAGTGGTTGCACTCCAACACCTTGGGCATGATTCACAAGTGTTCTTGTAGCCGCCGGTGGTTGCCGCCCGATTATCGCTGGCACTCCTTTTTTTAGTATGGCAGCTTTTTCCGCGGCAATAGAAGAGAGGCTATGACCTAAGAATTGTTCGTGATCCAATCCGATTGGTGTAATTACCGTGAGGCAAGGTTTTTCTATAACGTTTGTAGCATCGAGACGGCCACCGAGCCCAACCTCCAACAATAAGATGTCGGCGGGAGATCTAGAAAAAGCAAGAAACGCTGCGGCGGTTGTTATCTCAAAAAATGTTATTGGCAGGTTGCTATTAGCATTTTCGCATTCAATCATAACATCAGTCAGGGCAGAATTAGAAATTGGACCATTGGCGAGTCGAATTCTTTCTGAGAAATTTACTAGGTGCGGAGAAGTGTAAGCCTGAACACGATATCTTGCAGACTCCAGTATGGACTGCATTATTGCGATGACTGAGCCTTTGCCGTTTGTTCCTGCAACATGAATTACTGGTGGCAGAGATCTTTCAGGATTACCCAGTCGTTTTAGTAAACGACGCATGCGATCAAGCGACAAGTCGATCAGTTTAGGGTGCAGTCGGGAAACTCGATCGAATACGGGGTCAGTACTCAGGATGAGGAACCTTCTTGTGTGGAGTCAATTGTAGAAATTGAAGAGGTGGAGTGTGGTCGACGGAGCATGCCAAGTAACCGTATAAGAGTCTCTCTAAGTTCCTTACGTGGAACTACCATATCAACCATCCCATGGTCCAAAAGGTACTCAGAGCGCTGAAAACCACTTGGTAATGTTTGGCGAATTGTATTTTCGATAACCCTTGGTCCAGCAAACCCTATTAGAGCCCGTGGCTCTGCAATGGTCACGTCACCGAGCATAGCAAAGGAAGCTGTGACGCCACCTGTTGTCGGATCTGTGAGAACGCTTATGTAGGGTAATCCAGCTTCTCGAACCTGGGTCACAGCAATCGTTGTACGAGGCATTTGCATTAGTGAGAGAATTCCTTCCTGCATTCGCGCTCCCCCGGTTGCGGAAATAGAGATTAGGGATGCTTCTTGTAATATTGCCAGTTGTGCTGCAGAAAGCATGGCTTCACCCGTGGCGAGGCCCATTGACCCGCCCATGAAAGCGAAATTCTGGCATGCGATCACGGTTGGCATTTCATCAATTGTGCCATGCGCAACTGAGACCGCTTCGTCCTCACCTGTCTGTTGCCGATTCTCTTTCAAACGATCGACGTATCTTTTTTCGTCTTTGAACTTTAGAGGATCGACGACGACAGATGGTAATTCTATACGTTGAAAACTGTTAGCGTCGAAAAGGGCTGAAAAACGTTCGTGCGGACCAATTCTCATGTGGTGATCACAGTGAGGGCAAACATGTTGATTTGCCACAAGGTCTCTATGAAAAATCATTTGACTGCATTCATCACATGTAAGCCAAAGATTTTCTGGCGTCTCTCGCTTCCGCACCAATGCTTGGATACGTGGGCGCACAAAATTGGACAGCCAGCTCATGATGGCGCTGTTGTTTTTTGGACACCAGAGGCAAGCGTCTTCACTAAATCAAGAACATTTTTTATGAGTTTTGGATTGCGGGAGTCCATCTTGTCGAGGTCGCTTTTTATCTGATCAACAATCGCTGAACCAACCACCACAGCATCAGAAAAACTTGCAATGGCGTATGCCTGTTCGCTATTCCGTATTCCAAAACCGACAGCAATAGGGAGTTTCGTGTGTTGCCGCAACCGCTCAACTGCAATTTGGACTGTGTTGGCGTCGGGTGACTTGTCTCCAGTAATGCCAGTTACGGACACGTAGTAGAGAAATCCGGAAGCATTTGGAAGTATTTGCTGTAACCTAACATCGTCAGTTGTTGGCGTGGCTAGTCGGATAAAATCTAGTCCTGATTGTTTTGCCGGAAGACACAGCTCCTCATCTTCTTCAGGAGGGAGGTCAACAACAATTAGCCCATCGACACCGCTGGCGATTGCGTCCTGAATAAAGCGGTCCCGACCGTAAACAAATATTGGGTTAAAATATCCCATTAGCACTACAGGGGTTGAGGTATCGGTTGCTCGAAAGTTTCGCACCAGACTGAGAGTACTGTGCATAGTAGCCCCAGCCTTGAGGGCGCGAACACTGGCCGCCTGTATTGCCGGGCCGTCGGCCATCGGATCAGTGAAGGGCATGCCAAGTTCAATGATATCAGCTCCTGCAGAGGGGAGTCCTTGTAATATTGAGCTACACGCATCCTCTGCAGGGTCTCCCGCAGTTACAAACGTAATGAGGCCTGGGCGCCCGATAGATTTCAGTTTAGCAAAGCGTTGCTCCAGTCTTCCGCTAGTCAAAGCCTGTCCCCTAGTGCTTCTGCTACTGTGAAAATATCCTTGTCTCCGCGGCCACAAAGATTCATTAAAATGATATGGTCTTTAGGAAGCATTCCAGCTGTTTTGGAAACATGCGCCAGAGCGTGCGCGGGCTCTAGAGCTGGGATAATGCCTTCCAGTCGACTACATAGTCTAAACGCTTCTAGTGCCTCCTTATCGGTAACTGAGGCGTAAGTTACCCGCCCAGCGTCGGCAAGCCATGCATGTTCTGGTCCTACACCAGGGTAATCGAGGCCAGCTGAGATCGAATGAGCCTCCTTGATCTGCCCATCCTGGTCTTGCAATAGGTATGTACGATTACCATGCAAAACCCCAGGGGAACCTGCACTGATGCTAGCAGCATGGTCACCGCTATTAGTGCCGCGACCAGCAGCTTCAACCCCAACAAGGCTAACAGACTTATCATCCAGAAATGGATAAAAAAGGCCCATCGCGTTTGAACCACCGCCAATACAAGCTATAGCCGTATCAGGCAGCCTACCTTCCGCTTCAAGAATTTGATCACGCGCTTCGGTTCCAATAACCGATTGGAAGTCACGCACCATTGCGGGATAAGGGTGAGGGCCTGCAGCAGTTCCAATTATGTAAAAAGTGTCTGAAACGTTCGTGACCCAATCACGAAGCGCCTCGTTTAGGGCATCTTTTAAAGTTCTTGATCCAGAAGTTACAGGTCTGACCTCTGCGCCCAACAGCTTCATACGGAATACATTTGGCTTCTGGCGTTCTATGTCAATCTCACCCATGTAGACAACGCAGGGCATGTCAAAGTGTGCTGCAACTGTAGCCGCTGCAACACCGTGTTGTCCTGCGCCCGTCTCAGCAATGATGCGTGTTTTTCCCATTCTTCGAGCGAGCAATATTTGACCTATGCAGTTATTAATTTTGTGAGAACCGGTATGGTTTAGCTCGTCTCTCTTAAAGAATACTTTCGCTCCACCGAAGTGTTTAGTGAGTCGTTTAGCCTCATATAGTGGGCTAGGTCGGCCAATATAGTGTTTGCCATAATTTATGATTTCATTGGCAAACTTAGGGTCATTTTTGGCATTTTCATAGGCGTTTTCGAGTTCTAATACTAGCGGCATCAGTGTTTCGGCAACAAATCGTCCACCGTATGGGCCAAAGTAACCTTTTTCGTCAGGACCAAGCTTGTAACTATTGGTTTTCTGAACAGACATAGTTCTTCTCAGATTGCGGAAACGGCTTTAAGAAATTCAGAAATGCGCTCTCTACTTTTTGTCCCTGGATTTTCCTCGACACCCGATGAAACATCTACCATTCGCGCGCCAGTAACTTGGATTGCTTTTGCTACGTTGTCGGCATTGAGACCACCTGAAAGCATCCATGGCTTGGACCAGTTTATGCCGTTTAACAAGTGCCAATCAAAGGTTAAGGCATTCCCCCCTGGAAGGGCCGACCGCATTTTTTTAGGCGCTTTGGCGTCAAACAACAGATAGTCAGTTACAGCTTCGTAGCGTTTTGCTTGACGTAGGTCAGCCCTACTGGAAACTTTTATTGCTTTCATGACTCTAAGTTTGAAATGTTTTTTAACAGCAGTTACACGGTCTGGGGTTTCAGCACCATGTAGTTGGAGCATATCCAGCCGAGCTGATGCAATCATTCTGGCAATAAAGTCATCGTTAGCATCCACAAATAATCCGACACGCTTAACATTCGGTGGTACTGCTGAAGCAAGGCGCGCAAAGTCAGAAATATTGATATTTCTGGGGGAGGGTGGGTAAAAAACAAACCCTAAGTACTTTGCTCCCCCGGAAATTGCAGCGGCCAACGTCGGTGCTGTGTTGAGGCCGCATATTTTGACCTCTACCATTTGTTCACGATATCTCCTTAGGGGAACTCGGCATTGTGGTTACTTGCCATAGACTTTCCAGAACTTGGTTGGTCTTTGTATTGTACTTATAGTGTGTATGGTTTCTAGGCGTCATTGGAAAATCTTACAGATCCGACGAGACAAAACATGAATAGGGAGAATTTTGGAAAACTACTCGGATATGACAAGGAATCCAAACCATTCCCCGTTTTTAACTCACGAAGCCACGAAGCAGCGATGCGCGAAAAGCCGTTTGATAGAATAGCTGACGTGTATGTCGGAATGTTATGGGTTTTATGGGATCAATAGGGAGAGGTAAGTCAGATTCTGGCGTTCCGCCAATCCAACCCGCCAACATTTTTCCAAAGAAAGTTCCTGGCCCAATACCGCGTCCATTATAGCCTAGTGTAATATATAACCCTGGCTCCGGCGAGTACAATCGCGGAACATGGTCGGGAGTGAAGCCAATTGTCCCGCTCCAGTGGTGCGTCCATCCGACATTTTCCAGCTGTGGGAATAGCCATCTCATAATTCGATTTGGCCACGTTCTCTTATCACTTAAGTCTTTTATACGGAAGTATCCCAGTGTACCTAGAATCAATCTACGTTCACGATCTAAACGCGCAAAATACATAGAAGGTTGCGTGTCGTACATGGCGCCTCCGGCTGGAAGAATAGTCCGAACGATGTTTTGGCCGAGGGGTTCTGTGGCACACATGAAGCAGCCTACCGGTATGACTGATTCTTTAAGCCCAGGGACAAGGCTGTTCGAATAAGCATTTGTTGCTAGTACGACGGAATCAGCACAAATGGAGCCGTCAGGAGTGCTTACGTTCCACTTAGAGCCATCACGCTCTAAGGTCAGTGCCGGACTGTGTGTATGTATTGATGCGCCTTCGGTTTGGGCAGCACGGGCAAGACCGCGTGCATAACTCAATGGGTGAAGAGTCCCGCTCCGATGATCAATGATTGATCCGTGATACCGAGTTGTGCCGAGGATGTTTGAAGTTTGCTCACGGTCAAACGACTCAATATCCGCCCCTAATTTGCGCCACTGTTCGGCATGGCGATCAAGACCTTTGACATGGGAGGGTTTGAATGCAGCTTTAACAACACCTCTTGGGTCCCAGTCACAATCAATGTTGTATCGACCTATGATGTTGGATACGAGTTTTGGAGTCTCCGTTAGCCCGGCTATTAGTTTGGTTCCGTGGTGATGTCCAACACGGTCCATGACATCATCAGGATCAAGCCATAGGCCCGCGTTACATAACCCAGCATTACGACCTGACCCACCCCATCCGATTTCGTTACTTTCCACTAACACCACAGCAGCACCCTGAAGAGCTAGATGAAGAGCCGCTGAACACCCAGTAAAACCACCCCCAATTACTGCTACGTCAGCAACGCGCTTTCCTTGCAATGGAGATGATTTTTTTTCTGGGATGGCTGTCGCATACCACAGGGAATCGTTTAGATTATGAATATCTGGTGTGCCGCTTGAGTGCCCAGTCATAGGAAAATTCCCCTCAACTACGCTCCACCACCATCTCAGCAGCGGCCAAGTCTTCAATTGCAGTACCTACTGATTTGAAGAGTGTTATTTCATTCTTAGTACGACGTCCAGGACTATTTCGAGTGAGCTCAAATAGATCGCCAATTATGGCATCAGGGCCTATTACGCCACGTTTCATGGGGTTAACAAGGTCGCCAGCTTCTGTACCAGCGCCATTGCGGGTATCAACAAAAATGCGTGCGCGTTGCACAGCTTCATCGTCTACCTCACGCATACTTGGCTTGAAGCTGCCAACCAGATCAAGGTGGCAGCCATGCTTTAGCCAACGGCCTTGAACTAAAGGTTTCTCACTCATTGTAGCACACGAAATTATGTCACCCGTGCGCACTGCAGATTCAAGGTCATCACTTGCCGTAGCATTTAAACCATCTCTTTGGCATGATTTAGCTAATGCAAGTGCACGTTCAATGTGGCGATTCCAGATGAGTATCTCTTTTATGGGGCGCACTGCGCAGTGCGCTCGTATAAGATGGGGTGCTAGTGCTCCGGCGCCTACCATAATCAGTACTGATGCATCTTTGCGTGCAAGGTAACTGGCTGCTAAGGCTGAGGCACAAGAAGTGCGTCGGAGCGTTAAGGCGACTCCATCCATTACTAGTTCTGGTGTGCCATCTGTTTCATCAAAAACAACGTACAAACCTTGAATTGTGGCTAATCCTTGATCCGAATTTCTAGGAAAGAATGTGACCAATTTGACACCTAATTTTCCTCCTTTACGCCAAGCTGGCATCAGGAGAAGCATACTGTCGGGTCCATCTGACCGCGTTATAGGGTGGTGATGGCGGGAGGGCGTATTAACCTCATCTTGAAAAGCGTTTCGTAAACGCTCTATTAGCGGTTCATAATCAAGCGCAGTGTGAACGCCATCGGCACCGATATATCTCATCTGGCTTTTTGTCTTGATTTGTGACGAAGTTTACCAATCTCCATAAATACCTCTTGTGCAATGTTAGTAGCTAAAGAAACTTTATTATGGCCAGCGAAACTTATTGTCTGCAGCAGCGTTTCACGTATTGCGGTCCGAGAACATCCAAGATCCAAGGCGTCGTATATGAATTTGCGGAGAACCTCTCTCTCTCCAGCCATCGTGAGCATAGCAAGATTGAGAAGGATGCGAGTCCTCTTTCCTAGGCCGGGGCGATTAAAAATCTCGGAGGAAAACCTAGAAACGTAATCCTGCTGTATCTGGACTATATCTTTTTTTGAGCTGTTCATAATCTTTTTAGGCCGAACCCTTCCGAGTTAATTTATTCATCAGTGCGCGTTTAAAAAACTGGAAATTAGTGGAGTCAACGTTTCCTTGGCACGGGCGGATACAATAACATTTAACTCATGCAAGAGTGCAATGAAATGATTCTTGTGTAATTAATTTGTGGCTTACGTTGATGTTCTATTCGCCAATCTTTGGCGCGTCAGATCTAGTGGTTATGGGTCTTGGAACAGCTTTTTGAACCTTTGTAGACCTTAGTTCTTCTACTTGCTTCTGTAGTTGGGAAATTTGTCGTCGCCTCTTTGCCATTCTGCGTCGTCGTCGAGAGCCACTAAACCATCCTGCGGTAACTCCAAAAATGGCACCAATAAACAATGAGGCAATCACCAAGGCAAATATGGGCAACCTGATTTCAACAGGGAGAGGGTATATACTTAGATCAATATACTCTCGGTTCGAAACGGAAAAAGCTGCTACCACAATTGCCACTGGTAGTAGGGATAACAGATAAAGAGTCCTCATTTGTACGGACTCCGACGTATACCCACCGACGCGGCTAATCCGCCGGATCGCGAAGAGTTGACTTTTCAGCTCTCGAGGGAGCGTTCAGCCTTTCGCGGAGTTCTTTGCCCGATTTAAAAAACGGCACGCGCTTGTCCGACACACTTACCGATACACCAGTGCGAGGGTTGCGCGCCGTTCGGGCGGCCCTCGCCTTCACGGAGAAGGCTCCAAAACCCCTTAGTTCGACTCGATCCCCGTCTGCTAGGGCAGTAGAGATTTCGTCAAACATGGTCGAGACAATTCTCTCAATATCGCGCTGGTAAAGGTGCGGGTTAAGTTCCGCCAAGCGTAGTATCAATTCAGATTTGACCATGCCGACTTCGTTCTTTGCAGCTAGTTTATGGGGTTTCAGCTGTAACGAACCCTTCCTATCTCGGACTCTGAGGGTGCCAAACCGAAACCAGCCCGTCAAGCATAACCCTCTTAGAAAACAAAGCTTTTCGAGCAAATCCTAGAGTTTGTCGAATAATGGTTTCGGTAGCTCCAATTTGGTCTATGTCCCGAACAGGCAGGTTTTGTGAAACTCCGTGTTCAGTTTCTAGCCATTGGCGGGCCATTAGGTCTCCGCCGATATTGTCAGTAAGGTTCAAGGCTAATGCTTGACGACCCGTATAGACTCTGCCATCCGCGAGTTTGATTGCTTTAGCGCGGTTCATGTTGCGACGCTCAGCTAGTCTGTCGACAAACCACATAAAAACATCATCGACAAGTTTCTGGTTCACCGTTCGAGCTAGATTGTTCATTGGTTCAGATAGGGATGGTTGTCCCTTTAGTGGTGAACTACGGACAACTTCTGTCTGTATTCCTATGTCATCCAAAAGCTGACTCATCTCGGCAGTTTGCATCATGACTCCTATGGAGCCGGTTAGCGAGGAGTTGCGGGTGATTATGTGATCGGCGGCAAGCGCCACAAGATAACCTGCCGATGTTCCTAGTGTTCCAATCACAGCTACTACCGGTTTTTCAACAGCCACTTGCCGCAAAGCCTCATACATTTCTTCCCCACCCACAGTAGTACCACCCGGACTATTAATGTTGACTATGAGTGCTTGGGCAGTTTCGTCATTCTTTACAGTTCTGAGTGCCGTGGTAATGTCAGGGTCAAAGATAATTAGTCCCTCGACGTTTAATTGGGCAACGTGATCCCCCTGGTCCAAAACACCAAGTTTTCCCGTAATGATTAGAATAGCGGCAAGAGTTATTAAAACTGTAGCCGTTCTCCACACAGCAACTCGTCTCTTAAGCCGACGACGGTCAATCGCGATTTCAAGATCCAGAGGAGTCATTGTCATTCTTGAGCCTAAGCAAGAGAGCCAACTAATAAATACATGGCCAACAGGGAGACTTAATTATTTGAAGTCACTCAGAACGACCACGTAGCTACTGGCGAGAAAGGGCTGCATAGGGAGCGGTGAACTATTATTTAGCTTTGTCAATATCATCGGTCGATTCTGGGTTTTCATGCTCACTTTCGGCACTCCCATCTGCCGATATTTCCACATTGATATCTTGGGTCTCCTTTACCTCTTGGTCAGGCGTCTCAGTTGGTTTGTCACTGACAGTCTGTTGTGTAGAAGGCTCACTTTCATCGCTCGGAACGTCAGTTTGCTCTTCCGCATGGCGACTGATCGCAGCACCAAGTATATCCCCCAAACTGGCGCCACTATCTGATGAACCATACTGTGCCATTGCTTCCTTTTCTTCAGCAATTTCAAGCACTTTAATCGATAACGTTACTTGTCGCGCATCGTGATCAACATTCGTGATGCGAGCATCAAAACGATCGCCGGCGGCGAAACGGTCTGGTCTCTGTTCAGATCGTTCCCTTGCGAGGTCTGCTCGACGAATAAATCCGGTGACACCTTCGCTAACCGTGACCTCTAATCCACTATCCTTTACCTCACTTACAGTGCACGTAACGGTTTCGCCCTTATTTAAGCTGACTGCATTGGCAAAGGGGTCATCGGAAAGCTGTTTTATTCCGAGACCTATTCGTTCGCGCTCTACACTTACTTCTAGAACTTTCGCTCGGACAGTATCTCCTTTTTTATATTCAGCAACTACCTTTTCACCTGGTTGGCCCCAACTAAGGTCTGAAAGGTGGATCATTCCATCTACATCATCATCCAGGCCGACAAACAGACCAAATTCTGTAATGCTTTTGATTTGGCCTTCGACGACATCACCTGTCGGGTGGCTTGCGAGAAAACTTTCCCATGGATTATCGATGCACTGCTTGAGGCCTAAGCTAATTCGACGTTTGGCTGGGTCAACATCAAGGACTTTCACGTCAACCTGTTGACTGGTTGAGACAATCTTACCGGGGTGAACATTTTTTTTGGTCCAGCTCATCTCGGAGACGTGCACTAATCCTTCAACGCCTGGCTCTAGCTCAACGAAAGCACCATAATCAGTAATGTTGGTGACTCGTCCTGTGTAGTTAGAGTCAACAGGGTATTTTGAATCGACGCTCTCCCAGGGATCGGCTCCCAATTGCTTCATCCCGAGAGAAATTCGTTGGGTATCGGGATTAACACGAACCACCTGCACTTTGACAGTCTGTCCTATAGAGAGCACTTCACTTGGGTGGTTGGTACGACGCCATGCAATATCTGTAACATGCAGCAAACCATCGATCCCACCAAGGTCAACAAAGGCACCGTAGTCGGTAATATTCTTAACGACGCCATCTAGCACCTGACCTTCAGCGAGGTTGGAAACTATTTCTGCTCGTGCTTCTGCTCGATCTTCTTCCAAAACCGCCCGCCTTGAGACTACTATGTTACCACGTCGCCGATCCATTTTGAGAATCTGGAAGGGCTCGCTTTTACCCATTAATGGACCTACATCTCTGACTGGGCGAACATCAACTTGACTCCCAGGAAGAAACGCTACTGCTCCTGAGAGGTCCACAGTGAAACCACCCTTTACACGTCCGAATATGACACCGTCTACACGATCAGTACTGCTGAAAGCCTTTTCAAGTTTCCCCCAGGCTTCCTCACGCCGTGCTTTGTCACGGCTGAGTACTGCCTCTCCGGTCACGCTTTCCATTCTTTCCAAAAAAACCTCGACCTTGTCACCAATTTGCAGATTACTGGTTTGGCCAGGGCCTGAGAATTCCTTGAGGGAGATTCTACCTTCCGACTTCAACCCCACATCAACCACTGCCATATCATTTTCGATTGCAATTATGGTGCCTGGCACAACGGTTCCCTCTAGATTTTGGGTAGTGCCATATGATTCATCTAGGAGTTCAGCAAAATTCTCGGTTGTTGATGGTTTATCATTACCACCCTCGGAGGTCCTTGGTTCGGTTGTTTGATCCGTCATATTGTTTCCATCGTCGTATGTCCATTCATGTTCCGCAAGAAAAATGCTTACCTCGGAACTTTCCGGGTCAGCTTATAAACCTATACTTTGTCTTCACGACAGGGGCTTTACGGCCAGTTTGGCCGACTCATTCTAGCGAGAATGAGAGATTCTGCCTCGGTCAATGCTGTCTCTATATCCAAGTTCGTGGTATCGAGCAAGTGAGCATCTGGTGCGGGCCGCAATGGTGCAGTCGCTCGAAGCATGTCGCGGGCATCTCGTTCCTCGAGTTTAGCCCTCACTATTTTGAGGTTTTCTGGTTGACCATTCGCGGCTATCTCACGCGCTCGGCGTTCGGCTCTTATCTCCAAACTGGCGGTTACAAAGAACTTTACATCAGCATCAGGACAAACTGTTGTCCCTATGTCGCGCCCGTCGAGCACTGAGCCGAGAGCACCATTGGGAGGGTTGAATGCGAAGTTTCTTTGGTAGTCACGCAATGCTTCTCTAACCTTTGGAAATGTTGCAATCTTGGAAGCTACTACTCCGGTTTGTTCATCGCGAAGGATCGGATCGTTTGTGTCAATTTGGCAAAGTGAAGAGGCGACATTAGCTGCTTCCTCATTATTATAGTTGTGTCCGAGGTGAATCAGTCGGGCGGCGACTGTTCGATAGAGACTGCCAGTGTCCAGATAGGCAAGTTCGAATCGTTGGGCAAGTCCGCGTGCCAAGGTTCCTTTTCCGGCCGCGGCCGGACCGTCTACTGCAATGATCATTGTTTGTTATTTCATTTTGGACCGATAGATCCTCCAAGCTCCTCAATCATATCGATAAAACCAGGGAAACTTGTGGCGATTACTGAGCTGTCGTCGATGGCAACTGGTTTGGGTGTGGCCAACCCAAGCACGAGAAAAGACATGGCTATACGATGGTCATGATGGGTATGAACAACCCCCCCACCTGAAGGTGGGCCACCCTTTCCGTGTACTACAAGAGAATCCTTAAGAATTTCAGTTTCTACGCCACAGGCATTCAAGCCTTCAGCAATAGTATTGAGGCGGTTGCTTTCCTTAACTTTAAGTTCACTTAATCCGCGCATAATCGTACTACCTTGCGCGCAAGAGGCTGCTATAGCCAGTATTGGGTACTCATCAATCATTCGTGGTGCGCGTTCAGCGGGAATGTCAGCTCCGTGTAGGGTGCTGAATTCCGCCGTTATGTCTACCGTGCTATTCTCAGATCGTGTTATATCTATCTTGGCCCCCATATCTACTAATGTTTCAAATAATCCACTCCTTGTGGGGGAGTGGGCCACATTACTGACTGTGACTTTGGATCCAGGTACCAACAAAGCGGCTACGATAGGAAATGCTGCAGATGATGGGTCAGCTGGAATGAATAATTCTTGGGCTTGCAGCTCAGTTAGGCCTATAAGGTCAATGATTTTTCCTTCGTCTTCAGAAACGGTGATTTGAATTTTGGCACCAAATCTACGCAGTAGTTGCTCAGTATGATCACGGGTCGCCGCTGGTTCGATAACGCGCGTGCGACCCGGTGTGTTTAAGCCAGCAAGTATTACTGCCGATTTTAGCTGCGCTGACGGTATTGGTAAATGGTAGGAGATGGGGATTGGGTTGTTAGTTCCGATGATGGTTGCAGGGAGACGCCCACCATCCCGTGTGTGAATTTGAGCACCCATTTGTTCGAGTGGTTTTACGATGTGGGCCATCGGTCGTTGCCTAAGAGACTGGTCGCCATTGATTATGCTGATAAAGTCGTGTGTTGCCAGAATGCCCATTAGCAACCTGGCACCGGTGCCGGCATTACCCAAGTCAAGGATGTCGCTCGGTTCGCTGAGACCTCCCACTCCACGGCCATTTACCCGAACTATGCCATTAGATTCTTTGTTGATTCTGGCACCTAGACAAACAAGAGCTTTCGCGGTGCTGTTTATGTCATCCGCGTCTAGGAGGCCATGCAGCGTCGTTTCACCTAAAGCCATTGATCCAAGAATTAGAGCACGATGAGAGATAGACTTGTCACCAGGGATTGTTGCATGTCCGATCAAAGGTCCGTTTGATTCGGTCGATAGACATTTTAGTTTCTTGCTTTTATCAGGGTTGTCCATGGTATTTAGCAGTGTAACTGTAACATCCTACAATTGGGATATAATAAAAAATGGTGTAAAAGTTTTTGACACCATACCACACACGTGTCATTTGAAATCCGTTGTTATTGAAAACCATGTTAATGTGATCTTAGTGAGGGACATGTGGTAAAAGCGGAATTAGGACAGAAACATACTTGTCAAAATTGTGATCGTCGATTTTACGACCTTGGGAATAAGCCAGCAGTGTGTCCACGATGTGAAACTGTTCAACGCTCCCCTGCGGCAAGACGCAGATCAGAGCCTCGGCCAGCACCTGATACACCAAAGGAGGAAGAGAAAACATCTATGGCGTCTCAAACGGCTGAAATTGGGGATGAATTGGACGAAGACGTCGATGCCGACGATGCTGACGATTTTATTGAGGACACTTCGGACTTGCAGGACGATGACGATGTGAAAAATGTGATTGACAAGGGGTCCATGGATGAGGGTCAAGATTCGTAGTTAGAGACATTTACAAATTTTGGGGGTAATTGCAGGTAATCCTGTTCCAGCTGGGGCTTGATTCCTGATCATCGTATTCATACCGTTGTATAAAAATGGACACGGGGCCGTAGCTCAGTTGGGAGAGCGCTTGAATGGCATTCAAGAGGTCGGCGGTTCGATTCCGCTCGGCTCCACCAGTTAACTTGTGGGGATATTTTAAGCCAGCGGAAGCGTATGCTTGTGGTTTGCGACACAATATAGCGTTGGTGTTTGTGTAATGCTCTTGCTTGTTTTCTAGCCCAAGACACTGACGATAAAGATAGAGCATTAGTTTTGTTGCGCGGAGGGGACCACAAATGCATGTAATCCAGAGCTCAAATTCGCTATCCACTTCTTGCTTGGCAAAAGGAGGGACTGATTCTTAATGGGCATAACGATGGGAAATGAGGATCAAGATAGAGTTTCTCTGTCACGGACGAAACTTATGGAAAGGGCAGTCCAGCTCGTCGATACGGTGCGTAGTTACACGGATGAGGCGGAGCGGCAACGACGGTTGTCCAATGATGTAGTGAAGGCGATGCGAGATGCCGGGTTACATCGGATACTTCAGCCGCAGAGGCATGGCGGAGCGGCCGCACATTTCTCGGGTATGGTTGAAATTGTGGAGACCATTTCCGCGGGCTGTTCTGCAGCTGGTTGGTGCCTCACGCAGTATTGCTCTCATAACTGTCTACTGGGTTATTGGCCGGGCGAGGGTCAGGATGACGTTTGGAGCCAGAGTCCTGATGCTATTGTGGCTGGCAGCTTGATTCCGTCGGGTGGAAGTGCGCAAAAAGTTGATGGGGGCTGGCAGCTCAATGGGCAGTGGCCGTTTGCCAGTGGGGTATATGCCGCAGATTGGTTTATTGGGACTGCCTTAGTTAACGACGATGATGGCTCCTCTATTGCTCAGATGCATGTTGTACCGGCAACCGACATTCAGATTATTGATACATGGCACACTGCAGGGCTGCGTGGAACCGGGAGCGCTGACGTGTCAATAGTGAACTGTTTTGTTCCTCAGCACCGTGCGCTTCGCATGATCGATATGAAAGGTGGGGGGGATGCCCCGGGATGCATAGTTAACAAGGACTTACTATACAGAGTTCCGGCCGCTGCCATGTTTTCTATCAACCAAAGTGCAGTTGCGCTTGGGCTGGCCCAAGGAACTTACGATGCATACATTGCCAATGCTCGGAACCGAGTTGCACGTATGTCTGGTCGCAATGTGTCAGATTATGCCACTGTGCAGGTTAAGGTTGCCGAGGCGCTCACTGCGATTGAAACTGCTCGCTTGCTTCTTCATAACTGCTGCGATCTGGGAATGGAGATTGCAAGGGAAAAGAAAGAAGCAAGCAGTATACCAATGACGTTAAAGACGGGGCTGAGAGCCAAAGCGACGATGGCTGGTAAGCTTTCTGCAAAAGCTTTAGATCTTTTATTTCAAGTTTCTGGTGGCGCTGGGGTTTATGATCGTAACCCAATCTCCCAAGCGATGAGGGATATGAATTGTATTCGTGGCCATATCACCCAGAATTGGGATATTAACGCTTCCAATCACGGGAGGGTGATTCTTGGATTGTCGTCATCGGATCCAATTCTCTAGATAGTTCCTGTATGTATGGGATTCATGTGTCGTGTTAAAAACTATATGTAGTGTCGGGTGTTATTGTATTTTGCCAGACTGTTGATATGTAAGTGGAGACCTTCTGTTTAGGCCAGGAATGGGTAGTGTTAATGTCAGGAAGGAATCGAAATTCGTAACATATGGTGGGTTGATTAACATTATTTCAATGCTCTGGCTTAGCCAGCGTTTTATTGACAGGCGCCTCAACAAAACTTAGCTTCATAGATTCCACTGACGAGAGGCGTAATGGCTGATCATCGTATTGTCATTGTTGGTTCGGGGCCGGCTGGTTTAAGTGCCGCTGGTCAAGCGTCAGAACGTGAGCTGGATTATGTGCTCGTGGAAAAGTCTGATCATTTGTCAGACACCATTTTTAAGTACCAAAAGGGCAAGCACGTCATGTCAACACCGGACGTGTTGCCATTGCGTTCTAGCTTTGAATTTGGTGCTGGACGTAGGGAAGATGTGTTAGGAGGCTGGGATACTCGAGCACAGGAACTGAGCCTGAAAGTGCAATATCGCAGCGAGGTTATAGGCATAACAGGAGAGAAAGGTAACTTTACTCTGGCGCTACAGGGTGGGGAAACACTTACTTCTGAAAATGTTGTGTTAGCTATAGGTCTTCAAGGCAATCTCCGTAAAATGGATGTTCCAGGTGCTGATAGGGAGTGGATTCAGTATCAGTTAGATGACCCAGACGAATATAATGATGAGACAATTGTCGTTGTCGGTGCCGGTGATGCTGCCATTGAAAATGCTATGGCGCTGGCTGCTCACAATAACGTCATAATTGTGAATCGTCGTGATGAGTTTGCTCGGGCAAAACAAGGCAATCTAAACCTGATTACGGCGGCTATCGAGAATGGTGAGATCCACTGCTATTACAATGCTAACCCAAAAGAAGTGAGAGAAGATGATGGGGGTAAGGTTTTAGTGCTAACGACTGCAGATGGTGAAGCCAATATTGAATGTGATCGAGTTATTGCAAGACTTGGTGCGATTGCGCCGCGCAAATTCGTTGAATCCTGTGGTATCGAATTTTCGGGGACAGCGCCAAGCGCCCTACCAGAAGTTAGTGCAAAGTATGAATCCAACGTACCCGGCATATTCATTGTGGGTGCGCTCGGTGGTTACCCGCTGATAAAGCAGGCCATGAACCAGGGCTATGAGGTAGTAGAATTTATTATTGGGAATGATGTGAAGCCCGCTGATGAGCCGTTATTAGAGGCTAAATTTGAAAATTTAGGAGTTGGGGTAGGCACGGCTCTTGAAATGTTAAGGACTAATATTCCACTTTTATCTGGTCTCACAACCCTACAACTTAGGGAGTTCCTGATTGATAGTGAGATTCATACTTTAAAACCAGGCGATCTCATTTTTGAGCGAAATGATTTTACGAATAGTTTCTATTCGGTCTTATCGGGTGCAGTGGGAATTGAAGTTAATCCCGATGATTCTGGGGAAGTGGTATCTTTAGGGCAAGGGCGATTCTTCGGTGAGATGGGTTTAATCTCTGGGAGACGCCGCACGGCAACAGCAAGAGCCATCGATGACTGCGTTGTAGTGGAAACTCCACGTCGGTCGATGATCAAATTGATGTGCTCTATTGAATCGGTCAAACGGGAGATAGACCAGGAGGCAATGCGCCGCCAGATACAGACGTACATAGCGCCGCACCTTGATCAGGAAGATCTTCGGGAAATTGTTGAGTCCACAACTCTAGAGAGTTTTTCTGCTGGCGACGTCTTGTTCCGTGAAGGTGATGAGGGGGAGGTAGTATATTTGATCAGGAGAGGGTCTGTGACCGTCTCCCGAACTATCGGTGGTCGCGAGATAGTGTTGTCTTATGTGCCTGCTGGGCACTATGTGGGGGAGATGGCGTTACTCACGGATTCTAAGCGCTCGGCAACGGTTCGGGCCGCGGTAGCAACCGAAGTGCTATGCATGGATGGTAACGAGTTTAAGTCTCTTTTGGATCGTAATCCCGAACTCAGGTCAAGTGTTGAGGCACGCTTTCAGGATCGGCTGGCACAGAATGTTGCCATGGAAAATGCGCCTGAGGTAGGCGGTATAATAGAATTTCTAGTCAGCCAGGGTGCTGGTGAGGCTACTGATATACTGTTGATCGACGAGTCCTTGTGTGTGCGCTGTGACAATTGTGAGGTTGCGTGCGCTGAAACGCATGGTGGAACATCTCGCCTCGATCGGGAGGCTGGTCCTACATTCGCGAATGTTCATGTGCCGACGTCTTGTAGGCACTGTGAGCATCCACATTGCATGTCGGAATGTCCTTCAAACTCGATTCATCGAGCCTCTAATGGCGAGGTTTTTATAGATGAATCGTGTATTGGCTGTGGAAACTGTGAGCGTAATTGCCCATACGGTGTCATACATATGGCAAGTAAGCCTCCGAATAAGCCGCCTTTGTGGCAATGGATGTTGTTTGGGCAGGGGCCGGGGCCAGGGGAGCATGAAAATCTTGGTGTAGCTGATAATTTGCAAAAAAAGAGCGCTGTTAAATGCGATATGTGCAAAGATATAGCTGGCGGTCCTGCATGCGTTCGTGCCTGCCCGACAGGCGCAGCTCTTCGGGTAAACCCAGAGGACTTTTTCTCTCTTACGCTTAGGCAAGGGTAAAAACATTCCTTAGCGTTCGGTCTAGACTATTGGGTAATGATGAGCCCAAAGAGAAGTTAGCTAGGGGCATTTAAATGGGTTCAATAGTATACGCTGACGGAGAATGGCAGTCTGGAGATGTAAAACTGACTGGTCCAATGGATCATGCTTTTTGGAAAGCGTCAGCAGTTTTTGATGGTGGACGTTCGATCAGTCGCCTTGCGCCTGATCTTGATCTGCATTGTGCTCGGGCCGTGTCATCTGCGGCGGCTATTAGGCTTAAGCCGCCTCTTTCAAGCTCACAGGTGTTCGATATCTGTCGGGAAGCTATTTCTCGCTTTCCGCCAGAGGCTGAATTATATCTACGCCCTATGTTTTATGCGGCTCAGGGCTCCGTTTTGCCTGATCCCGAGAGCACGCAATTTGCTCTCGCCGTTTATGATGCGCCTCTTCCGCAGAATGGTTTTACCGTTTGCTTATCAACACGCCGAAGACCAGCTCGCGATATGGCACCGACTAACGCTAAAGCAACTTGCCTCTACCCTAATTCATACCTTGCGATTATGGAAGCACGTGACCGCGGCTTTGATAACGCTATTGTACTTGATTGCAATGGAAATGTTGCCGAATTTGCCAATGCTAATCTCTGGATTGCCAAGGGTGGGGTAGCTGTTACTCCTGCCATAAATGGAACTTTTCTGAATGGAATAACAAGACAGCGCCTTATTACTCTTCTGAGGTCTGATGGGATTGAGGTGCAGGAACGTGCGCTTTCTTTTGACGAAGTTCTGCATGCGGATGAAGTTTTTAACAGTGGCAACTTTAGTAAGCTACTGCCGGTTACGAGGGTAGAGGGGCGTGAGCTGCAGTCAGGCCCAATATATCGGCGAGCTAGGCAACTTTACTTTGACTATGCGCAAGGGGCACAAGTGCTGTAGGGGTTCAGTGACATCGATGGAGGAAAATTTTCAATAGAGCGCATATAAGGAAGTTTTTTTGTGTCTAGTTTAGTCTTCCTCTCGTCTCTCGCCACCCAGATACTCGCGGATCTTTCGCTCTTCCCATTCGCGCCCAAAATAATCCACCCAACGTAACACGCTATTTCCGTGAATTGCCACGCCAATTCCCCATCCGAGCGCCGGCCAAAAAGCCCAATAGCCACCCGCTGTAACGATGTTGGCCAAATGTAGAAGCAAGTTTACCGTTATGAAAACAGCGAGGTGAGTGTAAAAACCTTTGAGTTTTTGCACGTAACGCTGTGCTTCCTCGTAACGTATAGTATCAGTATCGTGTTCCGGTACTTCATCTGAAAATGACAATTCCGAGCCTCCTAGATGCCCATGGAAACACTACTATGTTAGCATAACTTAAATAAATTAGGCCTAAACTGCACAAATAATGTGATTTAATTTTTCACCCAGTAACCTTTGGGACATGTGAGTTGTGAGGATTTCCATATTATCAAATTTGTTTCGGCGTCGGCTTAACATATGACTTGCCTTTTTCAAGGTGGGTAATCCAAAAAACTTAATCAGCTTCGAAATTATCTTTGTAATCTGATATCAACGCAGGGTCTTGTTCCTCTTTGTTCAGTACACAATTTCCGATGGATAGGTATTCGATTTCAGTTCCCATGAAACAGCGAAATGCGTCTTCGGGAGTGCAGACGATCGGTTCACTGCGCACGTTAAAGCTTGTATTGACAATAAGCGGGCAGCCCGTTTGCTTCTTGAAATTTTTAATTAGGTTATAGTAGAGCGGATTTGTTGAGAGATGAACGGTCTGCACTCGAGCCGAATAGTCGACGTGGGTGATGGCTGGAATGCTAGATCTTCGGACGCTAATCTTTTCAATACCAAACAGGGCATCTTCTTCAGGAGTTGTCTGGCGGCGGTGCTCTTCGTTGACTTTTGCAACTAAAAGCATGTAGGGGCTATCTGAATCTAATTCGAACCAATCCCCAACATCTTCGCGCAAAATAGATGGAGCAAATGGGCGAAAACTCTCGCGATACTTGATCTTTAGATTCAAGAGTTTCTGCATAGTGGGTGAGCGTGCATCACCGAGGATGGAGCGTGCGCCGAGTGCACGAGGTCCGAATTCCATACGCCCTTGAAACCAGCCTACTGCTTTACCTTCCGATAAAGCAGATACAGTTTGACCGATAAGGTTTGTATCGTTAACCACTGTAAATCTTGCGCCTGAATCAGAAAGACGTTTTTCAATATCTTTTTGCTTAAAGGAGGGGCCAAGATAGCTTCCCTGCATTGAGTCGCTATTGCTATCGATAGTACGGGGTTGCCTTTTGAATCCATAGTATGCGCAAAGGGCAGCTCCAAGAGCCCCTCCAGCATCTCCTGCAGCAGGTTGAATCCATAGTTCTTTGACGTGTCCGTCGCGCATAATCTTGCCATTGGCAACGCAGTTAAGCGCAACTCCTCCTGCCAGACAAAGTTTGTTATGGCCTGTCTCTTTAACAATAGAGCGAGTTAGCCGCAGCATCACTTCCTCAGTCACTTCCTGGATGGAAGCTGCAAGGTCCATATGTCGTTGGTCTAGAAGAGAGTTTGGGTTTCGGGGGGGCGCGCCAAATAGATCGTGAAAGCGTTTGCTGGTCATGCGAAGGCCAGAACAATAGTCGAAATAGGACATGTCTAGTCGAAATGTACCATCCGCTTTTAAATCTATGAGGTTATCTAGGATTCGGTCCCGATATATTGGGGTTCCATATGGAGCTAGCCCCATAACTTTATACTCCCCGGAATTCACCCTAAATCCCGTATAGTAGGTGAATGCTGAGTACAGTAGACCGAGTGAGTGTGGAAAATGCATTTCACGAATCATTTTTAAATTGTTGCCGCAACCAATAGCAAGGGATGTCGTTGCCCATTCACCGACGCCATCGAGCGTAAGAACGGCCGCTTCTGCAAATGGAGATGCAAAAAATGCACTTGCTGCATGGCTTTGGTGGTGTTCGGCAAACAATAGTTTTGAGGCAAAATCGACATTTGGGGCAAACGCCTTAAGTTCTGATGTCAGAAGACTTTTCTGAAATAGTTTCTCTCGCAGCCACAGAGGCATTGCTTGACGAAAAGACTGGAATCCTCGCGGGGCGACTGCAGTATAAGTTTCCAACAGCCTCTCAAACTTTAAGAATGGCTTGTCATAAAAGGCAAAATGATCGATTTGGTCCATTGTGATGCCTGCTTCATCAAGGCAGTATTGCGTTGCATTTCTCGGAAACTGTGAGTCATGTTTATGTCTGCTAAAACGTTCTTCCTGCGCTGCAGCTATGATGTCCCCGTCCACCAACAGTGCTGCTGCACTGTCATGGTAGAACGCGGATAGGCCTAGAATGCGCATGTAACCTAGAAAATTGTATAGATAAAGGGTGACACGGCGGTTCCTTGAGTCAAAACGATTAAACCACCGAACAGCGCCATCACGATGAGAATCGGCAGAAGCCAGAACTTCTTCCGAACGCGAATGAATTTCCAAAACTCAATCAGAAATGACATCTAATGATCATATAAAACTTTAAGTATGCCAATGGATACAATCACAATTAAGATACATGTCTTATCTTGGCAAGATTTGCAAGACTGGAAGATGCATTCGTAAAGTGCTGGCAGAATAACCAGCTGAGTACCGAAATGCGGGGTATAACGTACAGATATTATGCGAAATGGGGTTAAAGCTATAATGCATCGGTTGCATCCTATAGATCTCTGTATCGATCGGCATCTATGGCTGAGTTGTACTGTGGGAAGTTGGCACTGTGCGGCTTATGTTTAATTCATTGGTTGCTCAGTCAAAATTCTTGATTGTTCCTGCTGCACTTGTAGTTTGTGGAGGTGTGGCATATGGCAGTCTGTTTGCGGCAAATAAGATTGCAATTGAATCGGGTTTCCCTTTTGTGGCCTACACGTTCTGGCAGGCGATGATTGCGGGACTTGTATTGCTTGCTTTTGCTGTGGCTCGCGGTGATGTGCCAAAAGTCTCTATCATCCATCTCCGCCAATACGGCCTAATGAGCTTACTTGGGGTTGTTGTTCCGGTCCTTGTACTAACTTTTATTGCGGACAAGTTGCCTGCTGGTGTGGTTACCTTGATCATTGGTCTTACGCCCTCCCTTACGTATCTCTTCGCCTTTATACTTGGGCGTGAACGCTTTCGCTGGCTAGCTGTGGGTGGTGTGCTGTTTGGATTTGCTAGCATTCTTTTGATTGTGCTACCGGAGCAAAGTCTCGCGGTTTCTGGTTCTGCTGTATGGTTGGTCGTTGCTTTATTGGTGCCTCTGTCAGTAGCGATCAATCTCTTGGTCATTTCGTATCTACGACCACCGGAAACAACTACGGTATCACTTGTTTGCGGTCTGTTGCTTTCTGCGGCCCTGATTACTTTTGTTTGCATGTTAGTAAGCGGGGAAGCTTATGTCTTCTGGAACGCTAGTGGACCAGGGATTTGGGCCATGGTGTGGGCTTCTGCTGGTCAGCTGGTGGCATTTATTGCGGGCCTTGAAGTTGCACGTATGGCCGGTCCTGTGTACGTCTCACAAATGAATTACGTAATTGTTGGTTCGGGATTCGTGTGGGCCTTGGTTCTTTTTGATGAATCCTTAAGTATTTGGGTTTGGACAGCATTTGTACTCATTTTTCTTGGCCTTACCCTTACCAATCTGAGCGCTTTGCGTGCTGCAAAGCGCTAGGTGTTAATCTTGGAAGTGTTGACAAGCGCTTTGGTACTTCTTATGCCTTGCAAACACGTTGGTTATTGTATTTGCCTAATTGACTGAGAGGTCTACCGTGGCTGCGACGCCCCTTTTAACTGATCCTGGCCCGAAAGATATTTCTTTCGGCACTGACGCCCGTTCGAGAGTTCTTGCAGGCGTTGATCTCACTTTAGCTACTGTCGGAGTTACGCTTGGCCCTCGCGGTCGCACAGTACTAATTGAAAAACAGAATGCGAAGCCCGAATTGTCTCGTGATGGCTACGCTATCATACGCTCTATTGAGTTGGATGATCGTGGTGCGGATATGGGCGCAAGAATGTTGCGCGAGGTGGCACACCAGACTGATATTAGTGTTGGCGATGGCACAACCACTGCGGTGGTGCTAACAGGTACAATGGTTCGTAGAGGGCTTACTGCCGTTGCTGCGGGTTTAACACCACTAGGGGTGAAACGTGGAATTGATAAAGCAGTAAAAACGGCACTCGCAGCATTGGATCACCAGTCTCGTTCAGTGCGGTCGTCATCTGACGTAGAAAACATTGCTACAATTTCGGCAAACGGTGACCGTGAGGTCGGCCGAATTATTTCACGGGCCGTTGAATCTATAGGTTCAGAGGGCTTTGTAGTGGTCGAGGAAGGGTCGACTAGAGAGATTGAGTTGGAATTACGTGACGGCATGCATGTTGATGGAGGGTATCTATCATCCCATTTTCACACGGACTCTCGGCGGATGGTGGTAGAGATGGATGATCCTTATATATTGCTTCACGATGGTAAAATTGAAAGTTTCGATGCCATCGAGCCTGCGCTTCGTGCTTTTGCAAAGTCGGGGAAATGGCTTTTAGTAATAGCGGAAGATGTTGTAGGTGAAGCCTTAACCAGTCTTGTGGTAAACCATCGTGATGGCGGTCTTAAGGTTGCAGCGGCCAAAGCGCCTGGAGTTGGGGCACGTCGAAAGGCAATGTTAGAAGATATTGCCATAATGACAGGAGCTGAATTGGTCACTGGAGATCTTGGTAACACCATCAGTCGCTTACGGCCAGAGATGCTTGGCAGGGCGAAACGTGCTGTTTTGTCGGCGGGTTTTACAACAATTGTCGATGGTGCAGGGAAGAAAAAGGCTATTACTGCACGCTGTGCAGAGCTTCGAAAAGCGGTAGAAAGAGAGCGTTATCTTGCATACGATCGTGAGCAATTGCAACAACGGTTGGCAAGACTTGTCAGCGGCATTGCCGTAGTTCGGGTTGGTGGGGACACGGAAGTTGAGATTAATCAGCGGAAGCAGATGGTGGAGGATGCGGTGAACTCTACCAAAGCCGCTGTTGCTGAAGGAATATTGCCAGGTGGCGGTGTTTCCTTGGCTCGCGCGGTTATCGATGTATCGCTACTTGAGACAGAATCAATAGATGAAAGGGCAGGAATTAACGCTGTTCTGCGCTCTTTAAGTGAACCATTCAAACGTATAGTCGAGAGTGGTGGTGAAGATGGCACCCTAGCTGTCGCTAAGCTAATGGAGCATAAGGATCGCAGTTGGGGTTATGATGCCGTAAATGGCAAGTTTGCTAATATGATGAAAAGTGGGGTAATTGATCCGACGCGTGTGGTTAAGGTAGGATTAGCTAATGCGGCTTCTACTGCTGGGCTAGTTATAACGACAGAAGCAATGGTGGCGAAGCGGCTAGAACCTAAGAAAGTTTCGCGAGCATTTTCGGAAGAATAATATGATACCATCTAACAGGGCGAGGGGACCATGACGGAGCAGAATAACGCTGATAGTTTCGGATCCAGTGGACCCATTCTAGAGATACGCGATGTCACCCATCGTTTTGGTGAGGTCGTTGCTGTGGACAACATATCCATCCAGGCACAGCAGGGGGAGTTCCTTACTATTCTTGGAGAGAGCGGTTCGGGTAAGACAACGCTGTTGAGAGTAATTTCGGGGCTAGAGACGCCCAGTACACTTGGTGCTCTGAGGATTGCCGGTGAAGATGTGTCTAACACACCAGCATCTGATCGAAATTGCACGACAGTATTCCAACATTATGCGTTGTTCCCGCACATGGCCGTTGGGGAGAATGTGGCCTATGGCCTAAAGGTGAGAGGTGTGCCACTTGGCGAACGTGAAGAGAGATCTCGAGATGCTCTCGAATTGGTTCGCCTTGGGGATAAGTATGATCGACGCGTGCATCAGCTTAGTGGCGGTGAACGTCAACGGGTTGCTTTGGCGCGAGCACTAGTTACGCGTCCCGCGATATTGCTGCTGGATGAGCCTCTGGGCGCACTAGACGAAAAGCTTCGTCTTGATATGCAAGTCGAGTTGCTTGAGCTCCATAGCAAGCTCGGGATGACGTTTGTGTATATTACACATAGTCAGGAGGAGGCGTTGACAATGTCGGATAGGGTGATCCTTATGCGACAGGGTCAGATAGTGCAAGAGGGCCCGCCACGTGATTTGTTTGACCGTCCTGCAAGTAGATTCGTTGCTGACTTCATGGGGGTAGAGAACCTGTTGAATGGGGTTGTTTTGGAGTCTAATGGTGAGATAACAACAGTCCGTATGGGTGAGCACACGGTAAAAGGACGTTGGTCAGGGAAGACTACGCCCGTTCCTGATCAGCCCATCTGTGTATGTGTGCGTGCAGAAAGAGTAAAATTTGCAGAAGGGTCAGGGGATGAGCCGAATCGTATTTCGTGCAAGCCCGGTGCGACCATTTATAAAGGAAAATACCTTGACCAAACTTTAGAAACGGATGTAGGAATGGTTAATGCTCGTATCTGGGATGGAGATTTTTCTCTTGATACGGTGAGCCATGTGTGGTGGCATGAGAACGACTGTGTTATTGTGCCTTCTGATAAGTCATCGGAAAGCGTTAATTAAGTGGTACTTCACGGAGGAAGTATAGGATGAGCAAATTTGAACCAACGAGAAGAGATGTTGTAAAAGGTGCGGCAGCTGGCGTTGTCGTGGCAGCAGCATCAAGTTTTGATCCTGCAAAACAAGCCTTGGCTGCAAGCAATGTTGTAACCGGATATGGCGTTACAACATCGCAGCTTAAAGATTGGAGCATCATGACGGCGTCCATTGGTCTTGAGATGCAATGGACTGGTACCAATGCTGACATTGGAACCTACATGCGTGATGTTATCTCCAATGATCTTGGTGAGACCCATGACATTTTCATCTTTGATGGTGGAACGGAAGATATTCTTGGGCCCAAGGGGCATTACGCCGTACTTCAGGAAGATCACCCAGAGCTTACTCTGTGGGATAGAACTTCCGACGATTGGAAACGCACCGATCTTTTGAAAGATGCGGCTGGCGTACAATACGGTGTGCCTGTAATCGGTAATGGAGATAGCTTTGGTTATTTCCCTGACAAGCTTGGTGCGAGCGCAGACGGTATGGACGAAATTTCGTTCGAGATGCTGTATGAGAGTGAGGTGACTCGTGGTCGCTGTGCGACAGATCAGAGTTGGTTGCTATCGGGTAGTGAGATGGCTCACTACTGCAAGCATCACGGTCGTGTGGAGATTGAGGATGCGACTGATTGTACCGGCGCTGAGATGCGACAAGTTGTTGATATTGCGATTGAGTGGAAGAAGGCTGGCCAGTTCCGGACTCTTCATACAGCGTTTGAAGAGCAGGTACAGCTGTTGGCGAACCGAGAAGTTGATATTATCAACTGCTGGGAGCCGGCAACCAAGAATGCCAACCTTGAGCTTGGTGCGGACATCGTGAAGTATGCCTTTACAGTTGAGGGATACTACAAGTGGGGCCATGGCGCTTATATGCATGTCAAGGCCAAGGATCGCGGCAATGTCGATAACATTCACAAGATGTTGAACTACTATATGAGTGGCGAGTACCGTGCTTATCAGGCTGAACAGCGCGGTTATGCTGGCCCGAATATGGATCTTGGCATCGAGTATGCGACTGCTAACGGTTGGTCTGAAGATCAGATTGCAAACCTTGCGTGGACTGAGAAAAAGGTCAACAAGAAGTTTGAGAAGCCTTTCTTTGGTAAGCCAGCGGCAATCCATGCGGCAGAGATGGAAGAGGAGTGGCAGCGGTTCCTCAACGTGTAAGTTAGAGAGGATTGCTGTACTAATCGGTTGAGATTTGCCCCGGCGCGGCGCGCTTTCCGTGACGCGCGTGCCGGGGCAGTTTCGTTTTGCCTATGAATAATATTCAAGAAATTGAAGGTCCCCGAGGCCTGAAGGGTTGGTACACGAACATGATGTCGGCTGGCTGGGTTGTGCCGACATTTGTTGCTACGTGGATATGTATTGTAGTCATTCCACTGGTAATTATGGTGTATTTCAGTTTTTTGGACGTTCGCTATTACGAAGTTTATTACGATGAGCCATCGTTCAAGATCTGGTGGTCGATAATCGAATCTGGCCGATGGATGGCTGTAACCAGAACTTTACGTATAACGGCTACCCTAACTATCATTCAATTATTGATCGCTTTTCCATTCGCACTTTGGCTTGCCAAGGGATGTCAATCCAAGGGCGTTAAGGCTTCCATAATTACTCTTCTAACAATTCCTTTCTTTCTGGATGCTTCTTCCCGAATTATCGTATGGAGGCCGATCCTCGGAACAAATGGTGTCATCAACACAGTACTGATGGACCTTGGCATAATTAACCAGCCTATGGAATGGATGTTGTTTTCTGAATTTGCGGTTCATTTTGGAATGTTGGCACCTTACTTTCCGACTATGGTTTTTCCTATTTTTCTCGTTTTGACTTTGATTGATGATGAGTACATCCAAGCGAGTCGAGACCTAGGGGCGAGTCCAGGTCAGACGCTTTTTCACGTCATTCTCCCGTTATCGTTGCCGGGCATAGTTGCAGGTGTTGTGTTTACCATGGTGCCGCTAATGGCTGCTTTTGTTGAGCCTGGTATGTTGGGTGGGGGATTCGTAAATGTTCTTGGTGATTCAATCGAAGCCGCATTACGAAATCTTAAGTATCCAACTGCGGCTGCGATGTCGACATTGGTTATGATTCTACTCGCTCTTTTGTTGGTAGTGTTAGTAGTAATTTCAAGACGACGTGGTGCACTTGGCAATATTTTTCAGACTATGAAACGATGACCGATCAGGCTTCACAATTTGTTTCCGCTACTATTCATGGTCAAATGGGACAAGAGCGCGTCTTGTTCTGGCGTCACATAGTGTCATGGGGCGGCTGGACCCAAATTGCAAAATGGGCCGGGCTTATTGTTATACTTCTTACCTATATTCCATTGGTTTGGTTAGCCGTAATGTCGTTTAGCGAGCGGCCTCTTTCGGGAATGCCATACCCCATAACCATAGAGCATTACGCAGCCCTTATGGCTGATAAGGCATGGCGGGAACCACTCTTGGAAAGTGTTATAATGGGCCTGATTGTGGGGGCTGTGTGTATGGTTGTAGCGACCGCTGTGGGACGTGCAATTCCACGAATGATTAGGCCGGGTGGTGTGCTACTGCTCGCTCTTTCGCCGTTGTTTGTGCCTGCCCTTACAATGGGTGCGGCGCTGTTTATCTTTCTGCGGGAATATCTAGATCTTAGGCTGGGCTTGTGGTCGATATTTATCGCTCATATTGTATGGGCGTTGCCGTTTTCTTTGCTGCTGGTTTTGGTAATTGCGACGCGTTTTGATCTTAGATTGCTGGAGGCAGCGTCTGACCTGGGCGCCTCAACTTGGCGACGTTTTTGGGACATTGAGTTTCCTATTCTTAGGCCAGGAATAATTGGAGCTGGTTTGTTTGGTTTTCTTCTTTCGTTTAATGAATTATTGAGATCCATTTTTCTGCGCGGTTCTGAGACAACTATGCCATTATATAATTGGACGATGGCGGCATCTCACCAGTCGCAAGTGCCAATAATTTTTGCCCTGGCCACGGTTATTCTAGCTATTACGCTACCGTTAATGGCTGTGTTTTTCTGGCTTCTTTTTGCGAGACTTGACCGTTCAACTTAGTCTCTTTCCTTGTCTATAGTGAGCACAGTTTATAGCGGTGGTGTTTTCCCTACACATCAAAATTTCTTAAATTTGGTGATTGTTTTGCGTCTTTAGTTTAGAGGAAGTATATCAAAAGAAATTGATATCCGATCTTCTGCGCCTGGATAGGTGATCGTCCTATGATAGAGGTAGGAGGGGAACATTAGCATTAGTCCCTCTTCTGGCCGAACTCTTCGAGTTGGAGGGATAGTGCTAAAAGGTACGTCTTTGTATGGTTTCCCAAATTCGATCCAACCATGATCTTCGCTGTCAGGAACTGAAATGGCAGTTGGAAGGTTTACGTAGTAAACAGCGCTAAGCCATCCTGATGGGTGAATATGTGGCACCTGGTGCCCATTAGGTCCAATTATAATAGCCCAAACTGTCGCCTTCCAACGTTTGGGCGTGCGAGCAATGAAAGGGTGGCTTGGGTCGTTTGGGAGTTCAGAGATATAGTTTTCTACAGCATCATGGATAATTCGTTGGAAAGCATTCATGGGGCCTAGTGGCTTTGTGAGAAGTTCGCCGGTCGTTTGCCCTCCTTCTACAGAAAAACTACTTGGAGCATTAATTAGAGACGGATGGGACCTAATGTGGGTTTCAAGGGACTTATTAAAAGCAGCTATGTCTCGATGAGGTTTAGGGGTGTGTGGCCGATAATGTTGGACGAGACGATCAAAATCGTAAAGGTGATGGAGTGCCTCATTATCACCAAGTTCATTATGGGCAATTGCCAAGTGAGCTAGAGCACAACTATCTCCGGGATTGTCCTTGAGATAATCATAACAAAGTGAGCGTGCACCTGCAGCATCTCCATGTGACAATAACGCGTGGATATGTCGAGGCTTTCCAACGCCAAACACTTGTTTGGCGATTGTAGGTTCACGGTTAAGGGCTCCACGGTAAGCTTCAATTGCTTTTTCCAACTGTCCAGAGGTTTGAAAAACATTCCCTAATCCGTAGAGGGCGCGACCTGATGTGGGTTCGAGCGCAGCTGCTTTTTCAAGAGCGGATACCGCTTCATCTAACGCACCTGAGGCATGCCTTGCCATTCCCAGTTGAAAGTGAATTTCGGCACCATTAGGTCGCAATTTAGAAGCTTTTTCGTATGCTTCTGCAGCACCAAGGGGCTGTTCTAAATCCATCAGCGCATGCCCAAGGTTTACGTGTGCGTCAAAAAGCTGAGGGTTTAACACTGTAGCGCGACGGCACGCTGCACTTGCCTTTTCGCTATATCCGAGCGCGAGTAGTGCCATAGCCAGATTCGTATGTGCTTCTGCGTTTCCGGGGTCGATGTCCGAAGCTGTTGTCAAAAGCTGCAGTGCTTCATCCGTTCTTCCAAGTTGGAATGCCACGATCCCACCGTTATTAAGGGCCTCTGGTTGATTTGGCTTAGATGCCAGTATTCGGCGGTATGATTTGTACGCACCTCTTAAGTCACCTTGTCGGCGTAGGACGTTGGCGTTGCGAAGGAGTTCATTAAGGTTTTGTTTGTCTGCCATATTAGCTTTCCAGCTAGACGGACTGGGTTGCAGCCTCAATATCCGTGCGACGGGTTCTTGTTGCTTCTGCATCAATTGAGCCACATTCTTTCAAGACGACCCCGTACACTTCTGCAGCACGATTTATCGTAATCCATCCTTCTTCCACGTCCCGACGTACTTGCTCCGGGTCACGCTTTGTCGGAGAGCCATAACCTCCACCCCCGGCGGTGTAAGAGATTATGCTTTCTCCTGGATTGAGAAACACCTGAGCGCAAGCAGGCAGCGTTTCTAGTTCGCCATTGCGTCGACGGCAATGTTGTTTTGCTGCTCCGCCTGCTCCACCGCCTCGTACGCCTCTTGCAAAATTTGTGTTGCCATCGCTAACATAGCCGACCTCCATAACACAGTCCTGTGTCGGTCCGTACTCCGCAAAACAGCTTGATGCGCCACGGTGGGTGCCAGCACCTTCCGTATCAGGAAGCATATAACGGGCATGAATTTTCATAGGGAAATGCAGCTCGTCGATTTCCACATTATCAAGCATGCAAAGGCCAGCATTGCCAACGTGACAGATTGTCTGCCAGGCGTCTTGAGTAGGTGAGGCAGAGCCACCTGTAATCGCGACAAATATTTGGTTGACGAATGCCTCTTTAGTGCGTGGATTCATGCCAGAGATTACACCCATAGATGGCGGAATGATTGCTCCACACTCTGGCATTCCATGTCCTTCAGAGATTTCAGCAATCGCGCATTGAATGGGGTTGGACACACGGTCTGCAACGTTAGTAGTCGCTACAGAACAGCTGGTTGGATGCTTGGGAATGCCCACAACGCAACCCTCTCGCAGATGGAGCTTTATTCGACGAAAAGTTCCGGCATTTTTTGGAACGTTGTGGTCAATTGAGTTAAAAACACCAATCATAGCTGCCGTGCGAGCGCAGGCTTCCGAGAGATTAAGGCCGCACGGATAGTTGTCAGGGTTGTCTCGAAGGTCAACTTCAATCTTTCCCTCTTTGCTATCGATTGATACTTTTACTGTTACGGAAATACCTTCCGATGGAGTTCCAGGGAACGGGTCATGCGTGCTTGTTCTGCTCATATCTCCTGAAGGCAAGGCTTTAATCGCGTCAATCATGCGTTTTTCCGAATAATCAAACCAGTCCCCTGTATATTCATGAAGTGATTCCCAACCAACCTCTTGAGCTAAGGAGAGGATTTCGCGTTCGCCGATTCGCGCTGCACCCAGCATTGCTAAATAATCCCCCCACCATTGTTCGGGGACACGGATTCTCATTCGGCACATCCGGATGATATCCTCAATGTTTTGGTAATCTTTTTGAACTTGTACCGCGGGAAAAATTAGAGCCCCTTCTTCATATACATCACGGGCATGTCCAACATATGTGGTTGGTACAGAATTACCGATATCGGCCTGGTGTGCTTTAGCAAGTACCGTAAAATGATGCACACCCTCATCGTCAATAACTGGCACCAGTATGGTGTGGTCTGCAGGATGCGAGCAGCCGTGATATGGAGAGTTGTGGAGAAACGCGTCACCACGGGTCAATTCGGGATGAAACTGTTTCATAGATTTTGCCATCAGGTCTGGTCCTGACAGAACATGGATAGGCAGACTTTCAGCGGTGGCGAGGAGTTCATCCTCGCGAGTGATAATGCAGCATGAGAAATCTCTCGCAGTATTCAGAACGCCAGAACGCCCTGTGCGCATTAATGTGTTGGCCATTTTTCGAGCAATTGACTCAAATCGGTTGCTTAGAATAGCAAGGCGAACGCCGTCACGTGTGGTATCCCCATTTGACATTCGTTTGACTCCATAACCTGAAATATTGAACCCAGAATGTAGTACTTAGATCTCTTTTATGACAACTAAATGGCAAGTGCGAGTCGCAGAAGCATTTTTCTGAACATTTTCTTTCTGCTTAGAGAGGTGTTTAGGTTGCATAATGATTTTAAAACAAAGCTATATCATACCCAATTTCAAATTCTATGTAGTATTTGAGGCCTCTGTCGAGAGTTGTAAAGGCAACATCCATTGCGGTTGCCCAGATTCGATAAAACGTGGATCTGTCATGATGGTTCCTTAGGTGCGTACGAAAGATTGTATCGTGTTATTAGTAGTGAGTAAGAAAATAAACAAATTACTATGCGGAATATTGCTTTACTGGATATGATGGATCTGGATCCATGTATGGTTCATTTGTTGCAGCAAAGGATGTCCTGTCAGTTGGCATGTGGAGGTAGATGATGAAACTCGGCCTTTTTATGCAACCGGTGCACGACCCAGCTCGTGACGTGCACCAGTTGTTCATGGACGACTTGGAGATCGCTGTCTACTTGGATGAATTGGGTTATGACGAATATTGGTGCGGGGAGCACTATGCTGTCGTTGGTGAGCCGATGCCATCCGCAATGATATTTTTGGCTAACCTAATTGCGCGAACTGAACGGATTATGTTGGGAACAGGTGTTATTCCATTACCTGTTTGGCACCCCGCGCAGGTAGCTTCGCATGTAGCAATTTTGGACCACTTATCTGAGGGACGATTAATGTTTGGTGTTGCCTCTGGAGGCATAGCAGCAGATTGGGAATTGTTTGGGGCATCTGAGCCCTCACAAATGGTGGCGGATTCTCTGGATATAATTCTGAAGCTGTGGTCTGAAGATCCACCCTATAACATTGAGGGTAAGTTTTGGAACGTGAAGCTAACTGAGAATTTGATGGAGCGTCATGGGGTTGGACAGCTATTGCGACCATATCAGAGACCACATCCGCCTATTATGATTCCGGCCATGAGCATGAACTCTCCATCTATGAAGTTTGCTGGCACGCGAGGCTATATACCAATTTCTTCCCAACTCATTCCGATTGAGGCGGTTGCTTCACACCGAGTAATGTATCAACAAGGCTGTGAGGAGGCGGGTAGGCCTTTTGATCCTGAAATCTGGAGGGTGTCACGGAATATCTTTGTGGCAGAAAGTGATGCTGAGGCTGAGGCGGCTTTGCGAGATCCAGAGAATAAATGCAATGCAGCATACTACTTTGAGTACATCTATGACATGGTCTGCTCGGGTGGTGGTAAGGATTACATTTTGCCGCCTAAACTCGTAGGTACTGCTGCTGGGGAGAGTTATTCGCAGTACGATTATATGCGAGATAATTTTATCTATGGGAATCCGGATACGGTGGTCGAAAAGTTGATATCTATTCGTGAGGAGGTTGGACCATTTGGCACGTTTATTGTTTCAGCTCTTGATTTTCCCGATAGAGAATTACACAAGCGTTCATTATCGCTGATTGCTAAAGAAGTAATGCCACGCCTTGGTCAGATGGATGTCGATGTTGTCGGTAAATAGGGAATGTCTAATCTGATCTCTAATACTAATGTTATCTTTTAGTAGTTTTTTTTGTCGGTTTATTCGGCCTAAATTTGTTGGTAATTTGTAGTGTACGTAACGCGGAGGCAGTGATGACGGATCGTAATCTACGTTTTGGTATCTTCCACGCGCCATTTCACGCGATGGATCAAAATCCTACATACATGCTGCAACGTGATCTTGAGTTGCTGGAACACATCGATCGACTCGGATGGGATGAGGCTTGGATAGGTGAACATCATTCTGCGGGTCTGGAAATAATAGCTTCGCCCGAGATCTTTATCGCTGCTGCTGCTGAGCGTACTAAGCATCTAAAACTTGGCACCGGGGTAGTGTCGATTCCTTACCATCATCCGTTCATGGTGGCAGAACGTATTATGATGTTGGATCACCTCACACGTGGGCGTGTAATGTTCGGAATAGGTCCTGGTGCATTGGTTTCAGATGCTTTGATGATGGGTATAAAGGCATCGGAGTTGCGTCCTCGGATGGAGGAGGCTATGCCAGCCATTCTTCGCCTTCTAGCCGGTGAGACTGTTACGGAAAAGACTGACTGGTACGAGCTTAATGGGGCGAGGCTTCAGCTCAAACCTTATTCTTATCCGCGAATAGAGATGGCGGTGGCTACTGCAACTTCGCCATCAGGCCCTAGAGCAGCTGGAATGTTTGGTCTTAATATGTTGTCTCTGGCAGCTGGCTCTCAGGCTGGTTTCGAGAAACTTAATGACCACTGGCGCGTTTGTGAGGAAGTAGGCGCGGAGCATGGCCATAAAATGGAGCGTGACGGTTGGCGTCTACTGTTAATGATGCATGTTGCTGATACTCGTGAGAAGGCGATTGAAGATGTGCACTTTGGGATTGAAACATTTCTTGATTACTTTGATAGAGCAGCAACATTTCCTGTCATTCCTCCTGATGGCCCGAAAGACATTGAGGGCCGGATTGCTTGGATGATTGAGAGTGGTGTGGCAGTGATAGGTACTCCTGATGATGCAATAGCTCGAATAGAGCAAATGTGGGAGAAATCGGGCGGATTTGGAACACAAATGCTCTGGTCGCATAACTGGGCGGATTGGACCGAAACCAAACGAAGCTATGAGCTCATTACGCGTTATGTCTTCCCTCACTTCCAAGCCAGCGGGAGTATGGCTCAACGTCAAGGAAGCTATGATTGGGTGGCAGAGAATCATGATTCTTTCATTGGCTCTGCTCAGGGTGCAGTTAAGGAAATGATGGATAAACATGAAGCTGAGAGGGCTGCAAAAGGCACTGATGCGGAAAAGTGAAATAGTAGTATTAAGCCTGGTTACTTTTTCTTTTCAGATTGGTGTAGCGCATACGCCTCTGCTTGATGCCGCCAATGTTCTCTTGTAACTCGGGGCCCGTCAATTTTACTAATATCACTAATCTCCGCTTTGGCAGTAAGGCCGCTAGGGCGTTGGACCACTTTAACCTGTACTGTTTCATTATCATCAGTTTTGCAAATGTTGGAGCGTTCAAGCAAGGCTCTGTGAACTAGTGACCAACGGATTCCAATGGTGCTTGTCTCGTCGAAACACTGGGCGATAACGTTTTCTATTTTATCGCGTTTACATAGTACTTGTACCCCTACCATCATTCGTCCTTTTTTTCCGTAAAGAGAGGACTGAGTTACATCAAGTACGCCGTTTGCACCGCGAATTCTGTCAAGTGCTATAGCCAGGTCTTCAGGCGTTTGGTCATCAACCTCGAAAGAGACGGCTGCAATTTGCTCATATTGCCACATTGGCATTGGTGATTCGAAGGCGATAACTCTTAACACATTACTAATTTCAGAAATAGTTCGTTGTCCGAAACCGTGACCGCTATGTGATACACGAAGTTCTATACTGCCAGGTGACTCTCGGGGGGTTAAGTGGCGAAGGATGGCAGCTCCCGTTGGTGTCACTCGTTCTCCACTGAGACCATCATCGAATACCTCTAGCCCTTCCAGTAACTTTACCGTAGCAGGAGCTGGTATCGGCATGGTTCCGTGCGCAGTGTGGATGCGACCCGCTCCTATAGGCAATGGGGAGGTTGACCAGCTAACTCCGTTATAACGTTGTTCGAGGGCCTCAATCAGAGATGCAGCAGCGACGATATCGGCAATAGAATCCCAATCCGCCAGTTCATGGAAGTGCACCTTCTCTATAGCTACTCCATGAATAGAGCTCTCAGCGGCTGCAAGAAGCGAAAAAATTTCAATCGCTCTCTCACTAGAGGAATTAGATAGTTCAGAACGTCTTAGATAGTTTTTTATGTCGTTAAAGCTCCCACTTGGGGGCGAGTCTTTTGGCCCGATTACATTGAAACGGGACCCTGATAGCGTACCGTCATTGTGGGTAACAATCTCTGCCTTCCAATCAATAGGAAGTCGAACATTATGAATGGATTGCTGCACGGTAGTAGAAAGTTCTGGCCAAGCGTCAAGTATAGCTGCAACAAACATGTCACCGGCCACGCCACCGATAGGATCAAGGTGGATATGCATGAAGCGGCCTCAGCAGTCAGGTTTCAGGTAGATATCTGGGAACTACATAAGGTCCCTCCGGGATAATCGCAACTCGATTATCCCCAGACCGTGTAACGCTTTCAACAATTGTGTTTTCAAGGGAATTAGTCATCTGCACACCTGTGAGTTGACGTTCGCTGTCTGTTAACCCATCGGTATACAGATAAACAGTTCCATGTTTCATTGGTTTTAGCTGCATTTCAGTCTGCCACTCATCGATTGCTGCATGATTTTTTTTCAAAAGATTAGACAGAAACATTTCAGAGCCATCAGAAAGCAATCGCTTTTGAGCTGCAACGTACTCCTTTGAGCCTATGCCTTCACTGCAGGCTGACGCTATTATCAGGCTGCCTCCAGTTTCAAGTATATCTATAGGGCTAACCATACCCTTAACGGTTTGGTAATAGGTATTATCGAGTGGGTATCCAGCTGCGCTGGTAACAATGGTCGAAAAACGTTCAACAATCGGAACCTCGGCGTAGCCGCGTGTATACTGGACAGCTTGAAGGTGGCTTTGTATGACGTCACCAAAATTCACATAAGAAAGTAGCCTTTGTTCATCAATAACGGTATTTAACGCAAGCACTTCCCCAATCATTTCCATTATTTCTAACTGCTCTTCGTGCAGGGGGTTGCCCTCCAGTATGCAATTGGTCGTCATTGGATGCTCCATGAAGCGTGCGGCATGCAGTGCTGTAATAGTGTCACGATGCGCAATGCCAGGAGCTACAATCTTTCGCCCGCCTGAATAGCCCGCCATAAAGTGAGGTTCTACAAGGCCAATTACGATACGAAGGTCGGCTTGAATAAATCGACGATCTAATTTGACGACAGTATTCTGTGATGTTGTTCCAACATAGGTATGGGCATCATTGTCGCGAGCAAAGTGATTCGATACTTGAATCGTTTCAGCAACCCATGGATCTCCAATTACTTCAGTTAATTCAGCGCCTTCGTTCGGACGATGTAGCCCGGTGGCAATGATCACTTCGATCTGATCTGAATTGAGACCAGAGTTTAATAGTGTTCGAATCAAAGGCGGGAGTATTAGTCCATTAGGTACTGGGCGAGTAATATCGCAGATTAGAATACATGCTTTTTTTGCATTGCGCGCAATTTGATGTAACGGCGCGCAGCCGATGGGAGCCTTAAGTGCTTGTTCAACTGCAGTAATTGGCTCTTGCAGGACTGGCATCTTGCGCTTAGAGATCACGCTAACCGCTAAATCATCAGCCAAGCAGACAGCTAATTTTTCTTTTCCGTAGTTAAGATGAACTTGCATACATTCCTCTGGTCTAGGCTACGTGACAATGAGGTAAGTGGCTATAGGGGTTTATTCCCCATATATTTGGCGATGTAACTAGTATGATAGCAATGCAACCTCAATAATTATCTATAAGCCATACTTCTTGGGGCACTCATGGGATATACTCCGCCATGGCGGAGTATATCGGAGCTCGGTTTACGACCGTTTAATGAGGTTTGCTAACAATATTACCTAATAGCATGCGGTAGGAAGCGATGGAAAAATCACTGATCTGGACAGAAGTCGATTATGAAACTGAAGGTAAACAGATTGGATATCTTCACTTGCCTCATTCCGTAACCCGTTCAGCGTACGGTACTATTGCCATGCCTATAGCAGTTGTGAAGAATGGAATTGGTCCAACTGTTCTTTTGATGTCAGGTAATCATGGGGACGAATTTGAAGGACAAGTTTGTCTAAATAAGCTTATCCGCAGCCTTGATCCTGCTGATATCGAAGGGCGTGTAATTTTTCTTCCTATGGCAAACTTTCCAGCAGCGATGGCAGGCTTACGTGTGTCTCCGCTGGATGGAGGTAATCTTAATCGTTCATTTCCGGGGAGCCCTGATGGGGGGCCCACGGCTCAGATAGCGTACTACATCGATACGACTCTAGCTCCACTTGCTGATTATTGGATTGATCTGCATTCCGGAGGTTCTTCACTTGATTACATACCATTCGCTTCGGTCATGGTTTCGGGCGATGACCAGCTTGACACTCGAGCGCTCGAGTTACTTAGGGCTTTTGGGTCGCCAGTTAGTATGGTTTGGGCGTATTTTAATGAGCCTCGTACTGCCACTGGCTCGGCACACAGACATGGGCTTGTCTATTTAGCAACTGAGGCTGGTGGGACGGGTTCCTTAAACCCCGCAGGCGTACAAATATGTGATCAAGGCGTTATTCGCACTCTTTCTCATGTTGGTGTTTTAAAGAACACTAGTAAATTTCCTGTCGTTGCCGCTCCAGAGATCCGTCTAACTGAGCTGGCGGGGCGCGATTATTATGTTTATGCCCCGGACGCAGGCCTATTTGAGTGGTATTGTGCACTCGGGGAAGAGGTAAAAGAAGGCCAGGTGGCGGGTATGCTTCATTTCAATGATAATCCCGCTAGGGCGCCGATGGAGGTGGTGTTCAGACATGATGGATTGTTTATATGTAAACGCCACTTCGCCCGCTGCGAGCGCGGGGACTGCCTCGCACATTTAGCTACAGACTATAGGGGTTTATCATAACCTTGTGAGGTTTAGCTGTATCTTTTCCAGGTTACTTGGGTCCGCATCCAGACTTTTAGGATCGAAGAAAAGCACATAATCCCCATAGACACCTAGTCCCACGCTGAGTAGCAATTGTGACTGAAACCTACAAGCTAAAGTCAATGCTTGTGAGGCTTGGCAGATTCAAAGGCGGCTCGCTGCTCAGGGGTGGCCTCAGTTTGGTATTTATCCTTCCATTCATCGTAAGGCATGCCATAAATAATTTCACGCGCGTCGGCGTATGAGAGCTCAAGTCCACGTTCTTCAGCTGCAGAACGATACCATTTTGAGAGACAATTACGACAGAAACTGGCTAAGTTCATTAGATCTATATTTTGCACGTCAGTGCGATCTCGTAAGTGGGAGACTAGGGTTCGAAATGCGGCTGCTTCTAGTTCAGTTCGGGTTTTTTCGTCCATATTTACCTCTACAAGGCGGATAGTGATGGCATGCAAACTGCTAGCCCGTAGGCCTAAAGTTTCTATGTCTCTATTCTCGTAACCTTATCGTTCAAACTTTGATAATTACAGTTGATAAAAATTGAGCTTAGAGTCTGATGAGATATGGTAGTGTAAATAAACAATAATAACGGTTACTGCATCAAGTTTTTTCGAGTAATTGGGATTACACATAAAGCCAGTTTTTAGATGGTCCCAAGTCATGGTGGATCCATTGTTAACAGATCGGGGTGTCGTGCTGCTTCCTCAAGCGCATCATGCAATTGTTTAGCCCAGGTTTTAACGCCTTTAGGGGTTGAAATTAAGTCTTGTCGAACTTCAATCAACACGTTGGGAATGCCTCGGTTTTGGGCATGATATCGTATGGAGTGTCCTGCCATGTCATGTCCGGAGTAGGGCTCATTCTCTCCGATAACCAAGTCGGTATTAGTTCCTAGGGTGGAAACAAGTAGCTGAGCCAGACGTTGGTCTCGATCCCAAAGTATACCGATGTGCCAAGGTCGATTAAACCCTCCCATGGAAGGGGTAAAACTGTGGATGGATACTAGAGCTGGAGCTCGATTCGGATGACGATGTAGGGCACCGTTTAAGGTTTGTCTTAGTGCGTCATGGTATGGTTGAAAATAGTTTTTTAACCTATCTGCCCGATCATCCTTAGATATGTCCATATTTCCTGGAATGACTGTATTATCACTTATTTCTGGTATTGAAGTTGGGTGGTCAGGGTGTCGGTTACAATCGATTACTAAGCGCGAAACATTGGAGTGGACCGATATAGCGTCCAGACTGGAAGAAAGCTCGTTAGTGACATTGGCTGCACCAATGTCCCAGCCAATGTGACGTCTTATAATCTTCGGGTCTAGGCCCAACTGAGATAAATGCTCAGGTATATAGAAGCTGGCGTGCTCGCAGCTTAATACATAAGCGCTAGTGCCATTCTGGTTCACTATAGAAAATGGTTCCGTTTTAGGTTTTGGCATGGAAACTCCGACGGGTTCGAACGGAAAGGCTATTGTATTAGTATGATTCGTATGCCGTGTAAAAGGCTATAGTCTATTCAGCATAAGTTGAGTGGCAATCACGTAGGGTATATGCGACGGCTCGCGCAGCATACTAAGGAGTTTCTTATGCCGTGTGTTGTTTCGGGAGGTATTCAATGCAATGACTGATATGCGAAGCCGATCAGCCAGAGAAACGTCTGAAGTGGCGTCTGTTGCGGGTTATCTGCCTTGGGTAATGTTTGGTCTGGCAACTTCTCTCTACACCTATGCATTTTTTCAGCGGGTAGCTCCTAACGTAATTGTCGACAACCTTATGCGTGACTTTGGAGTCACCGCACTATTGCTTGGAAATCTCTCGGCATTTTACTTTTATTCGTATGCTGGTCTTCAGATTCCTTTGGGTATTCTGCTAGATCGATATGGTGCAAGGGTAGTACTAACGGTTGCAGCGCTATTGTGTGGGCTGGGCAGTATTGTATTCGCATTTTCGGAATCATTGGGCACGGCATCTATTGGCCAGCTTTTGATTGGAGCTGGAGCAGGTGTGCCGTTCGTGGGCGCCCTGGTTATTGCCCGAGCATGGCTACCTCCGGAGCGTTTTGCCTTCGTTACTGGTTTAGTGATGTTTTCGGGCATGGCAGGCGCGTTTCTCGGTCAGGCACCGCTTGCTGCAATCTCTGAAACATTGGATTGGCGGGTCATCTATTATGTGCTTGCAGCTGCGGCCGTTATTTGGGCATCCATGTTGTGGATAACAGTGCGTGACCGACCTCCCCAAACAGCCTCGGCCCAACCGAATAGTCGAATGGCAGATAAGCCTGACCAAGTTAAGGCCCAGGGCGCCTCCTTTTGGGCCGATATGTGCGTCGTTGCTGCTAGCCGTCACACATGGCTTATTTCACTGTATGGAGCGATGGTAGCAGGGCCCATTCTATCATTCTTAAGCTTATGGAGTGTTGCATACCTCATGCAAGGGTATGATATGAGTCGGTCATCTGCAGCAGCCACGACATCAATAGTAATGATTGGATGGGCTATTGGTGCGCCTATTAGTGGATGGGTAGCTGATAAAATGCGCAGGCGAAAACCTCCCATGGTGGTAGGGGCAGTTCTAAGTCTCGCAATGTGGTTAATTTTAGCATTAACGCCGACCATGCCATTGTGGACGTTGTACACTGTTCTGTTTGTTCTAGGTGTGGCCGCCAGTACGATGGGGGTAATGTTTGCGCTTTTGCGTGAACACACTGCTCCGAGACTTGGGAGTACTGCTACTGGCCTTTTCAATACCATATGTATGATCAGCCCGGCGCTTTTCCAGCCGTTGGTGGGTTGGTTAATTGATCTAAGTTGGGATGGGGTCATAGTTCGTGGTGTTCCATTATACTCAAGCTTAGATTTTCAAAATGCATTTTTGGCATATCCAATATGCACTAGCATAGCGATATTGATATCATTTTGTTTGCGTGAATCTCATGCACGTCAGTTGGTTGGGAATAGTTGAGAAGAGAGCGCCATGGTTGCATCTTCGGATCTCCTAAGAAAATTGTTCAATGAAGCAATTTCCAGAACTCAGCCTAAAGTCTGTATGCCTCCGCATATGCCAGAAAGGCCGCCTGGCCGCGTTGTAGTTGTCGGCGCGGGAAAGGCGGCAGCGGCAATGGCTCAAGTAACCGAGGCTCAATTTGGGCCTAACGTTGAAGGGCTTGTCGTGACTCGGTATGGGTACGGACTGTCGACTGAGTTGATTGAAGTGGTTGAAGCTGGGCACCCTTTGCCAGATGCGGCAGGTGAGAAAGCTGCACGTCGGATGATGGCTATGGTTAGCAGGCTTGGTGAGGATGATCTTGTGTGCTGTCTTTTGTCTGGCGGTGGGTCAGCACTTCTTGCATTGCCTTTGCCGGGCCTTTCTATGGAGGACAAGCGCCAAACAACCAGTTTGTTATTAGACTGCGGAGCAACGATCAGCGAGATTAATTTAATTCGGAAACAATTGTCCGCGATAAAGGGTGGCAGACTTGCTGCAGCCGCGGCTCCGGCACGTGTTGTTACTCTCATGATTTCTGATGTGCCCGGTGACGACCCAGCGGTGATAGCATCTGGTCCAACCGTTGGGCACCCGCCGCTTGGAACTGAAATAAAAGAGATCCTGAGCAAGTACAGAATTTCATTGCCGCCAAGTGTGTCGCGTCATTTCCATTCAAACGAGAATAGGCCGATTGCACCAGAGGATAACCGTCTGTCCAGAGTTAGCCATGTCATTATAGCGAATGCAGATCAAGCTTTGGAGGCAGCAGCGATTGTTGCTCAGGAGGCTGGGTATCAGCCGCTTATACTGGGTGGGGGTATTGAGGGTGAATCGCGGACAGTCGCACTTGAACATGCTGAAATGGCATTGTCCATGGTAGAGAGAGGCAGGAAGACCGCAATCCTCTCTGGTGGTGAAACAACGGTCACTGTGTCGGGAACTGGGCGTGGAGGGCCAAATACTGAGTACATGTTGTCATTATGCTTGGCTCTTAATAGTAACGAATACATTGCGGCTTTAGCTTGTGATACAGACGGTATCGACGGTAGTGAAGACAACGCTGGGGCAATAATATCACCAAATAGTCTCTCGCAGATGCAGTATGCGGGAATTGATCCGCACGCATGTCTTGCTAATAATGATTCGTATGGTGCTTTCGAAGCTGTTGGTGGCTTGATCAACACTGGTCCTACATATACTAACGTTAACGATTTCAGAGTGATCCTTATAGGATGACTGCAAAACACGGGTATGGAGATTCGCTGTCCGTCATGATCCTGTGAACAAGCTGTGATAGTAGACTTAGTCGGTGGAACTCCGTATGTAGTATGATGATCTATTTTGTTCTTGCGTCCTTTTCTGCGTAATCGTGAATTAGCGTCTTGGGTTAGAGTTAAGGGAACAATTTTATGTCTTTTCTGAGTGAGAAATTGAGTCGCATCCAACCATCGCCGACCATAGCTGTAACTCAGATGGCCCGCGATTTGAAAGCAGCGGGGCGTGACGTGATTGGTCTTGGTGCTGGTGAGCCTGACTTTGACACGCCTGATCACATCAAAGTTGCCGCAAAATTAGCTATAGACCGTGGTGATACGAAGTATACCTCTGTTGAGGGTACACCCAGTCTTAAAGAGGCTATATGTAGCAAGTTTTCTCGTGAAAATGGGATCAAGTATGAAACAGACCAGGTTATCGTTGGCACGGGAGGCAAACAGATAATCTACAATGCTATGATGGCGACTCTTGACGCTGGAGATGAGGTCATAATTCCGCGGCCATATTGGGTTTCGTATCCTGATATTGTGTTGCTTGCGGGCGGCAAACCGGTACTTGTCGAGACGTCTCTGAGTAATGGATTTAAATTGAGAGCAAAGGATCTTGAGGATGCAATAACTGATCGTACCAAGTGGGTCATATTAAACTCCCCTGGAAATCCTTCAGGCGCTGCCTACACAAAATCTGAGATGACGGCACTGACTGATATTATAAAACAATACCAACGAGTCTGGATTCTTGCGGATGATATATATGAGCACCTCCTCTATGACGGGCAGGAATTTGTGACACCGGGAGTGGTCGCACCATCATTGCTTGACCGTGTTCTTACTATGAATGGAGTTTCTAAGGCTTACGCTATGACTGGTTGGCGGATCGGTTACGGGGGTGGCCCAATACCATTGATTAGGGCAATGGCAAAATTGCAGGGTCAGAGCACAAGCAATCCCAGCTCTATTAGTCAAGCAGCCGCTGTTGAGGCTCTAAATGGCCCTCAGGAGTTTCTTAATGGATGGCGAACTAGCTTTACGGAGAGAAGAAATCTAGTAGTCAACATGCTTAACGAGGTGGATGGGATTAGTTGCCCGCTACCTCAAGGTGCATTTTATGTTTTCCCGAGTTGTGCCGGTTTGATAGGGCGGAAGGTTTCTGACGGTAAAGCTTTAGAGACGGACACCGACGTAGTAACTTATTTCCTTGAAAGGGCAGGTGTTGCAGTCGTGCAAGGTACAGCATTTGGTTTGGCACCTCATTTTCGAGTATCTTATGCTGCCTCAACAAAGAATCTCGAGGAGGCATGCCGTCGAATACGAACCGCATGCGAAGAACTTTCATAATCTACTTGTCAGTTGTCCAACGCTATATAGTTAAGTAAAGCTAACCATGAGCCAACTTCAGAAATTGATAAAAGCCTTCAACATACAGGGATTTGGACCCTATAGACTTACCTGTCCTTAATGAGGGAAATTATTTCTTCAGTGGTATATACGTCTCCAAAGCCGAGTATAATATTTGATAGAGAAGCCCAGTGCTCTTCGTCATCGCGACCAGCGTTGGCATCTGAAATCATGACTGTCTTAAAGTTTCGCATGGCAGCCTCTCTTGCTGTGGATTCACAGCAGACACTTGTCACTGTACCGGTTATCAAGATTGTATCAATGTTGTTTGACCGCAGGAGGTGTTCAAGTTGCCCGTCACTACCCACGAAGGCGCTGAAACGGTTTTTACTTATAGTGTGATCCTCAGTCTTGGTTTGTAGCTCCGCATAAATCGAATGACCTAAAGCTCCTTCACTTAATGCTGCGCGCACCTGGTTGCCGAGTGATGGATCGAAGATATGATCATACATGATAGGCCATCGATCTTCTTGCCTAGGTCCGTAAGTTGAGACTATCCACACAACCATTCCCCCAGCATCACGCAGTACGTTGTTTAGGCGGTTGATATTTGGAACGATTTCACGGGCCATTGGAATTTCGGCTATAGCATTGTCGGCGACGAAAGCATCCTGCATGTCGACAATAACCATCGCTGACTTACGTGGGTCGATGGCTTCAAAGGTATGTATACGACCACGTCGGGCCATACAACGATCAAGGATATCTTGGGGGATAGCACCGGGGTGCATGGCTCTCTCCTCGTTGGTAAGTGGTTTTAGAAATAGTATTTTCGTACTTTGAACAAACTGTGTCCACCAGTGGATATTATTTAAAATTTACTGAAAAAGGTTCACTAATGTGGTGTCGGGTGATAGTTCTAAAGAACTATGATTGAAGCTAGGAAACTCAGTAAATGGTACGGCTCCTTATTAGCGGTGGACGATGTCTCATTCAGGGTTGAGCGTGGAGAGATTCTTGGTTTTCTTGGTCCAAATGGAGCTGGAAAGACTACGACCATGCGAATGCTGGCAGGGTTTATATTGTCAGACTCTGGGAGCGCACATGTGTGTGGCTTTGGTGTGTCCGATGATCCTCTTAGTGCTAAGGCTTGCATAGGGTACCTCCCGGAAGGAGCGCCGCTCTACGGTGATATGACTCCTGCCAATCTACTCAAGTTTGCTCTGATGTTGCGTCGGCTTCCCAGAAAAGAGCGAACAGAGCGGATAAATGCTGTGATTAGCAGCGTCGAACTTCACGAGGTTTTACATCGTCCCATTCACACCCTCTCTAAAGGATTCAAACGTCGCGTTGCGCTTGCTCAAGCTATTGCCCACGACCCTGATGTGCTGATTCTTGATGAGCCTACAGATGGACTTGACCCGAATCAGAAATATGAGGTTCGTGCGCTTCTTCGATCACTGGCTCGTGATAAAGCAATAATTATATCGACACATGCTCTTGAGGAAGTGGAGGCATTGTGCACACGGGCTGTGGTTATTGCACAGGGAAGAATCCGCGTAGATGACACTCCATCTAATCTACGAATGATGTACCAAGGTTCTACAATGGAGGAAATATTTCGAATAATCACCTCCGAAAAAGGTAAGGTGGATAAATAATGGTGGCCACGTCTTCTGTAATATTTCGTCGTGAGCTTATGGCATATTTTTCAACACCTGTTGCCTATGTTTTCATAGTAATATTTCTGATTCTAGCTGCTACAGCTACTTTCTTTATAGGTGATTTCTTTGAGCGCAATCAGGCGGATTTAAAACCGTTTTTCAACTTCCATCCGTGGATATATTTGTTTTTAGTGCCGTCAGTTACGATGAGGTTATGGGCTGAAGAGAGGAAAACAGGCACTATAGAGTTTCTAATGACATTGCCTGTTTCCTCTGGTGCTGCCGTGATAGGAAAGTTTATGGCTGCTTGGGCATTTACGGGTATCGCATTAGCGCTGACTTTTCCAGTATGGGTTACTGTAGCATATCTGGGCAATCCTGATCATGGTGTGATAGCGGCAAGTTATATCGGTAGTTGGTTGATGGCGGGCGGGTTTCTTTCTTTAGGTGCTTGCCTTTCTGCATTAACCCGAAACCAAGTTATTGCATACATTATAACTGCCAGTGCATGTTTCATGTTTCTTAGTAGTGGGCTTAGCATGGTTCGGGATGTTTTTCAGGGGTGGGCGCCAACGTTATTGGTTGATGTTCTAGCTTCCTTCAGTGTTTTAACTCATTACCAAAATATCACCCGTGGTCTTATCGATGTTCGGGACCTGATTTTCTTTGGGTCACTGATAGTGCTTGGATTGGTCGCTAACGTTGCGATAATTGATTTACGTCGATCGCCCTAGATATATAGTTGCACATGGCAGGCCATCATAACTTTCAGATATTGGCGATTCTAATGGCGATTCTGTCATTCATGTCCATTACAATCCTTGCCAACGTTACTCTGAAGAATGTCAGTATCGATGTCACAGAGGATAATCTCTATACACTTTCTCGTGCCACCCACAATACGCTCGCCAATATCGATGAACCTATAGTAATAGACTTTTATGTTTCACCATTGTTGTACGAAGAATTACCGAGTCTTGCTAATTATGCTGATAGGGTTCGTGAATTATTGCTTCGCTATTCTGAAATTGCGAGAGGTCAATTAGTCTTAAACATTTATCGTCCAGGTTTGTTTACGGTGGATGAAGAACGTGCGATGGAATACGGGTTGCAATCGATACCCGTTAATGTAAATGGAGACCCTGTATTTCTTGGTTTGGCTGCGACTAATAGTACGGATGATTTGCAGGTGATCCCCTTTTTTTCACCGGACCGTGAGAGGTTTCTTGAGTACGATTTGACAAAGATGATCGCAGCTTTGTCTAATCCCCAAAAACCTACCGTTGCTCTTATCGGCACTCTTCCTCTTAACGCCGATCCAGCGCGCCAAAATAGACCATGGTTTGTCTACGAAGAGATCAAGGAATTTTTTGAAATTCGAAGGCATGACGGCATTTTCTCTGCCATTGACGATGAGTTTGATATCATTTTTATAGCTTTACCGGGAAAGTTGTCAGAAAAAGAGCTTTATGCAATTGACCAATATATTCTTGGTGGAGGAAGTGCGCTTATTCTCATTGATCCGCTTCCTGAGATGTCGATTAGGTCGATATATCAGCTAGGGGAAGAGCTAGACAGCGGTGCGCTAGAAAAATTGTTTGGGGCTTGGAAACTTGATGTTGATGTGGAGCATGTTGTTGGTGACAGCCAGTTGGCTCAACGTATCCGTGTTAGAGAGAGAGGTCGCGATCGTGCTGTTCGTTACTTGCCGTGGCTTGCGTTGCGGGGATCTTCCTTCAATAAGGATGACGTGATAACGCGGGATGTAAATCAAATCAATATGGCAAGTGCCGGCTCAATTGAACTTCTTGAGGGCGCTAAAGTATCAATTTCTCCTCTCCTCTCCTCGAGCTTGCAATCGATGCGCATTGATGTTGATAGAATTCAATTTCCTCCCGATGCTTTTGGTCTGATAGATGAGTTTGTTTCAGAAGAACGTAGCTTTACAATGGCTGCGCGAATCAATGGCCACGTTCCTAGTGCTTTCGTTAGTGGTCCGCCTCTCGACCCTGATGGAACGCTATCAGATATTTTTCATAATCGGCTCCACCGAACTGAATCAGTCGCGCCAATTAATGTCGTGGTTGTTGCCGATACGGATATCCTGTTCGATGATCTTTGGGCAGGCGCTGAGCAAATCGGTAGGGATGTGCAAATAAGGCCATTTGCATCAAATGCGCAGTTTATCTTAAACGCTCTTGATAGCCTTCATGGCAGCATTGGTTTGGTTGACCTTCGCAGCCGTGGGATTTTGTCTCGGCCATTTCAACGACTTGAGGCCATCACGAGGAAGGCTGAATCTCGGTACAGATCTAGCGAAAAACTTTTAACTGAAAAGTTAGCAGAAACTGAGAGTAGGATCCGCTCTGCTCGAATTGATAATAGCGGCGCAATTGTTCTAACTGAGAAACAGTTTGAGATTTTAAGAGAATTGCGTGGCGAAGCCGACGACATTCGAAATGAGTTGCGTGGAGTTCAACTCTCTTTGCGCGAAGATATCGAAAGAACTAAGTTATGGTTAACGGTTGTTAACATCGGAGCTATGCCCGTAGTTGTAATATGCGTAGCCCTTTTTCTTGTTGTTGTAGGGCGCGCACATCCTGCGAGGCGTGAGCAGAAACCCTAGTAAGCATATGGCACGAACATCAGCATGGCTACTAACCGCAGTCACCGCAGTGACGTTAGGGTGCGCTGTAGCAGCAATCATCATTGAATCTCGGCAAACGGGATCGACCATTCGAACCGACGTAGTTATGAAGGGTATTGCTGAGAACATCTCTGATGTTAAGCGAATAGAAATTAATTATTCTCAAGGTGGACTCATACTCGAACGAGATCAGCTTGGAAATTGGTCACTGCCTACCAAAGATGGCTTTGCTGCGAGAAATGATGTTGTAAACGAATTTCTTGTAGCATTAGGTGACCTGCATTACCTAGAGCCTAAAACCCAACGTGCAGCTCTTCATAAGCGTTTAGGTGTCGAAGATGTAAATGAAGAAAACTCTCAGTCAAGTCTAGTAACCTTGTATGATTCATTTGGGCATCAGTTGGGTTCAATTCTGATTGGTCGTCCGCGCTCATATGCGTTTGGAAGCAGAGAGTTGGCTACCTACGTACGTTTCCCAGACCAGCCACAAGCTTGGTTGGCGACGGGCAGAGTAGATCCAGGAAAAAACTTCCGTGACTGGATAAACCCCAACATAATTGATCTTGGAGCGCATTTGATTAGTTCGGTGACGATAACATATCCAGATCAATCACTAATGCGTGTATTTCGTGATCAGAACGATGCAGACTTCTCTGTTGATGGCAATTTTAACGTGCCTTCGGGAATGCGGTATGATCAGTCCGAAGTAAACTTTGTGCATACAGGACTATCATACCTTGATTTTGACGATGTGGTTTCCGTTAATTCATTTGAGTCGGGAGACTTTGATCATATAGTTGAACTAGGTCTCTTTGATGGTCGTGTGATATCTGCTGAATTGGCGAACTATGAGGGTAGAACTTGGATTCGCTTGCGTGCCGATGGCGGTGGACTCGGTGGGCAGGATTGGATCAAACGCTTTAATAGCAAAACACTCCCGTGGGTGTATCTTATCCCTGACTACAAGGCCCGCAAACTTCGAGGCAACTTTAACGATCTATTGGAGGAAAACTCTTCTGACCTCTCCAACTAGAGTGAGTAATGCTCCAGACCGATTAACGCTGGATTCTCGGTGGTTATGAGGTAGGTGGGTATTTGCTTGAGGTAGGGTGAGAGGCTGCCTTTTGATTCGAAGCGTTTCCGAAAAGCCTTTTCGTTGAAGTGGCTTCCAAGTTTAGGAACTATTCCCCCAGCTATAAATACTCCCCCACGGGCACCAATACTTAGAGCTAGGTTTCCGGCAGCAGATCCCAGGATTTGGCTGAACATATCAAGGGTTCGAATTGCAGAATAATCGCCCTCTATTGCGCGCTCAGTGATATTCTTGGGGCAGGGTACAGACTGTCCCCATAGAGATTTATGTATTGCGACTAGACCGGGGCCAGAGAGAACATGTTCAACTGCGACGTGCTGGCTTGGACCACCAAGGGAAAAAAAGACTGACAGTTCTTCCTCTGTCTTCGGTGCGAAATCAGTGTAACCCCCTTCCCCCGCAAGTGGTATCCAACCTTTGGGTCCAGCAATAAGGCCTGATGAGCCGAGACCGCTTCCCGCACCGATTACGCCGAGAGGTTTTTTGGGTTCAGGACGTCCAGTCCCGATCTTTCGTCGATCTGTTTTATCCAGCCATGGGAGAGCAAGCGCTATCGCTGAAAAATCATTAATTACTGATAGACGTGGTATTTTGCACGTTTTCTTTAACTCGCGAATGGAGAATTGCCAAGGTCGGTTTGTTAGTTCAATAAGGTCCCCTGTAATTGGAGCTGCAACGGCGAATGATGCTTCAGTGGGCCACATATCACCGTCAAATGAGTTGAGATACGTCGTGACAGCATCAAAAAAACTCCTATACCCGTCGCAGCGATAGGAGGTGGTTTTGCCACGTCTAGTTCCGGATTCGCTTATGGCGAATCGTATATATGTTGCTCCCAAATCGCACAACAAACGGACCGTCACTGGCGTTTAGCCCTTAAGTGGATGTTGAGCAAAGGCAAAATCATCCGCACTTCAATTGCATTCTCGAACACAACGGGTTGTTTTGACCTCGTACCTGAACTCTATATTAGTTTGATGATATCTTTCTAAATACTATCGGCATTTGTGAATAGCGGTTAGCTATTTTTGTAATTCTGTAATGATTTCTTCAGTGGTACGTATACGACAATATCCTTTTAGTCCACGCAACGATGCATCGTGTCTGTCTTGTGAATGTGTTGCACAGGCATCATCAATCAATGTAACCAGAAAGCCGCGGTCACAACCATCTCTCACTGCGCCTTCGACACATTGATCAGTAACTAAACCCGTGACAATTAAGCATTCAATGTAAAGGTTTCGAAGAACATACTCAAAATTGGTTGAGTTAAATATTCCTGACGCTGTTTTAGGAATGAGGATTTCATTGTCACGCGGAGCAAGATCAGGAATCACTTGAGCTTCCCATGATCCTTTCGCTGCAAAAATACCGGATATCTTGTGATCTAAACTTCTATCACGCCCGTCGAGCGTTAGGCTTTCGATTACGGTAAAAATAGGCTCTATACCAGTTTTCCGACATGCCTCTAGAAGGCGCTTATTATTCGGTATGACAAGGTTCTCTATTCGATCATAATAGTACGAGTCTTTTAGGTCGCGAGCTCCCGGTCTAAATTCCATGTTCTGGAGGTCAACAAGCAGCAGCGCAGTTTTGAGTGGTTCAACTTTGTTTTCCCGTATAGCTACATTGCCATTTGGGGGAATTGCATATGCTTCGGCTCGATTCATCGTTTATCTCCGATAGGCAATCTTTCTTCAAAAATATCTTTCGCTGGCGTTCCTGTTGCTCCGATATTAGGGTTTTCTTCGAGTAATCTTATGATGGCAGTTAAACGAGAAGCCCACTCTCGTGATCCGTTAGATTCTTCGATGTGGTCCTGCCGTATTTCGATCAAGCAATTGGAAATTCCCCGACGTTCAGCGTGAACCGGTATCGCATAATCTGTTTCTAGTTCAACAGAATATGGTTGGTTATTGCCAACGTTGATGTTGACCTCTTTAGTAAGTTCATTCATTAGAAACTCCGCCAACCGCATATCGTGACGATAGGTAAGGCCAATATCCCATGGACGCAGTTGGCCTTGCAGAACAGGGGTAAAGCTATGCATTGAGATCATTATTGGTTGACTTGCAGCTCGGGCCTCAAGCACATCGTGTACAGCCTTATGGTATGGCCAGAACAATGCGTCTGCCCTCATATTCTGTTCTTCGTCGTTGATCTCAAGGTTTCCGGGTATAATGGTCATGTCACTTATTTCTGGAATAGACTGAGGCATATTTGGTCGGCGGTTACAATCAATAACCAAACGAGAATAACCGCTTATTATGAGAGGAGCGTTTAAGCGGTCTGAAATTTGTTGAGCTACCACGGCAATCCCTTTATCCCAGCCAATGTGTCTCATGCGATCCTCTTCTGAAAGACCAAGTGTGCCCAACCGCCGAGGAATCTGAGGGCTTGCATGCTCGCATGTTAGGACTACACGACTCTTTCCTTGCGGATTGCGCAGCTCAACAGCTGGCGGTTCGTCGTTCTCAATCCACTGTGACGGAGGCAGATCCGATTCGTCCATTACGCTAACCTCTGCTATTAATACATAATCATCTCAGCGAGATAGCAGGCCTGCAAGCGCTCTGGTCTCTTTTTCGAAGTCTAAGGTGTAGGCTATGTGTCCCAAGAAGGTGATCATCCATGAGAAGTGATTCTCTAGTTATCTTTGCTACCAATGATCTCTCGGGTATTACCAGGGGACGGGCAGTGCCACGGTCCGACACAGCGCTTCACATGCAGTGCGGCGTCAGTTGGGTGCCCGCAAACCTTGGTATTACTGCACTGGGACCGATTGCACCAAACCCGTGGGGGCCGTTGGGTGACCTTCGCTTAATTCCGGATCCGAGCACCGAGATTCATATTGATCTCTGGGAGGACGCAAGTCCCTTTAATCTTTTTCTATGCGATATAGTGCACACAGATGGTAGTGAGTTTGATGCGTGTCCACGCTCATTTCTTAAAACTGCATTATCTGATCTTTATGAAGAGTCAGGCTTACGCGTTCAAGCGTCTTTTGAGCATGAATTTCACCTCGCAAATGTGGAGAACGGTCCGTGTAGGGCTTTCGGACTTGATGGGTACCGGCTGACTGAACCTTTTGGTCCAAACGTCATGACGGCGTTGAGGCTGGCTCGGCAGGAGCCAGAGGTATTTATGACTGAATACGCTGCTAATCAGTTTGAAGTAACTGTGCGTTCTGCGACGGGGCTGATTGCAGCTGATAGAGCTGTGCTGGTACGTGAGATTGTGAGAGAAGTAGCGCGTCGCCTTGGTAATCGGGCGAGTTTTACTCCCATGGTAGAACCCAAGGGTACGGGGAATGGTGTTCACATACATTTTAGCCTCAATGATTCGTCCGGCGCATGCAACTACGACGAAAATAATCAAGGCAAGATAAGTACAATTGCTGGGCAATTCATTGCAGGTATTCTTCATTATCTTCCAGCTATGGTGGCATTGACCTGTCCCAGTGATATTTCCTATTTACGCTTACGACCCGACCATTGGAGTGCGGCTTTTAACGCTTTTGACTCAAATAATAGGGAAGCTGCTGTGCGCATTTGCCCCACAGTTACAATTGGCGATGCATCGCGTTCACCGCAGTTCCATTTTGAATTCCGCGCTGTTGATGGTGCTGCTAGTCCTTATATTGCGTTAGGCGTTATGGTTAGAGCTGGCCTTGAGGGCATACGTTCCGGTATGAAAACCCCTCCGCTAACTGAGGGTCATCCGGGTAGTTTGTCAGAGGACGAACGAACTCAGCTTGGCATACGCACGCTGCCGACTTCTCTAGAAACAGCATTACAGGAAATGGAGAAGAGCGCTATCGTATCTGGGTGGTTGTCAGCTGATATGCTCGATTGTTATACCCGGCTAAAGCGTTATGAGATGAGCATGTTGGAAGGTTACGATGATTTGGCTAAGTGTCGAAGATACATGGAGGCCTATTAACTCCAGGTCAGCTGTGATTGCTTCGACCTTTGTTAACCATTGACGACTTGGCTAAACAAATCCATATCTACGTTGTTGCCACTTAACACTACCACGGTTGGTCCGATGAGGTTGGGAATTAGCCCGTGCAACAATGCAGCTACGCCCACCGCACCTCCTCCCTCAACGATCATTCGGTCATGGTGGTACATGTGGGCCATTGCAGCGGCGATTTGCACTTCGCTTACTACGATGAACTCATCAACGAGCTTTTCTACCATGGAAAAGGTATATCGGTTATCTAGGCCGATACCTCCGCCTAGGCAATCAGCTAGAGTCTCAACTTCTTCGACTATAACTGGGCTGCCAGCTATCTGGCTCTCTATCATGGCAGCCCCTCTTTCCATTGAAACACCAACAATGTGAATATCTTTAGAGAAAGCTTTTAGTGCGAGTGAGATTCCAGAGATCAACCCTCCACCACCAATAGGTATGACGGCAGTACGGATCTTCGGTACTGACTCAAGAAGTTCTAGTCCGATGGTTCCTTGGCCAGCGATAACCCACGGGTCATCAAATGGGTTTACGAACGTTAAGTTGTCCTCTTGGGCTAAACGTTCCGCTTCTTTTTGCGCCTCATCTTGGCTGTTACCGTAGACTTTGACTGTAGCCCCAAGATTCTCGATAGCTGTAACCTTATTTTTTGGTACCATTTTAGATAGGTATATAATCACAGGAATTCTATAATGATGAGCAACATGGGCTACAGCTCGTCCATGGTTCCCTGTGGAAACCGTTATAACGCCACGTGTCTTCTCATCTGCGCTTAAGTTGGCTATTCGATTTGTGGCCCCACGAATTTTGAAAGCACCAAGATCCTGCATCGTTTCAAGTTTCAAGTACACCGGCGAGCCGCAAAGCTCTGATAGGGTGTGAGAAGGTAGTGTAGGAGTGTTACGAGCGAGCGATACAATATTTCTCTGTGCCCGATAGACGTCTGATAATGTAACTATTTCATTAACCATTACGTTTTCATGTCTCCTACTTAGTGGCACATCGTTTAAAAACGGAAGCGACTCCTCATCTCATTTTCACTCGACCAGTGCAGTAACATGGCACCCATTAATTCTATGACAAGTTGTTTGTCGGATTGTCCAGTAACTGCGAGGTTGCTATCAGCTTGAAACGCCCGAATTGCTATTTGTGTTTTTGGGCCGAGTTGCTGGTCAATAGGCCCAGGCTTGTATCCAAGGATTGACAGTGGGTATTGGACCAGCCTTCCTATGTCTTGTGGTGTGTCAACAATGTTTGAAGCAGTAGACAGTTCGGTAAAGTTAGAATTGGTGTCTGTAGTTCGTGTGTTGCTTATTCCTGTTTTTGTCTGAACTGTTGCCGTTCCTCCTGTCAGACTGCGTACCTTTACTACTAGTTTAGCAAGTTCTACTGCACCAATCTTTTTGGCCGTGCGGTCTCGAGCGATTTCTGCCCGTATCCGCAGAGTTTCATATGGGAAATTGAATGCTGACTGCGCGTATAAAATGTATGCGCGCTTCACGTCTTTAGGCACTCCAAGACCGTATTCATAGAGGGCTCCAAGATTAAACTGCGCATCGGGTAAGTTCTGTTTAGCAGCACGGTGGTACCAATACGCGGCCTGTGCATGATCTTGTTTTAACCCTTGGCCTAGGTCATACATTGTACCGAGGTTATTCTCTCCATCAGGAGATTGTTGAGCTGCAGCTTTGCGAAACCAATATGCGGCTTGTCCATGGTTTCGTTTTACTCCTTCACCACGATGGTGCAGTAAACCGATTGCCACTTGTGCCTCTGGCATTCCAAACGACGCAGCTTCTAGGTACCAAAAGACCGCTTTATCAATATTTGCATCTACACTATTTCCATTTCTATACATAGTGGCGAGCAATAACTTAGCCTTAGGTAGATCGAGTTGATCGTATGCTTTGCGCAGGGCGTCATAATCTGCACGAGCTTGAGCCATAATGACTAGGAGGCCGCACAATATGGTTAGAATTATTGGGCAGAGTCTATGCATGATTCAATGTAGCTTTTATGATAGCACACGGAAGTAGATATATGTCGGATTGTTCCAAAAACATCCTCTCGCTAGTCGGTGGCCGTACAGCTTTGTGTGTCGGCAGTTAAGCTCATGGTGGATATTGTTTTGAGGGTTAAGCGCCTAATTTACCTATCTATGGATAGAGAGAGCTGTTCTGTCGGATACCGAGACTATAACGTGCTTCTGTGATATCACTTACTCCATGGAAGACTCTCTGTTGTGCGCCTTTGAATCCGGGACAGCGAAGAAGAATCATATCACCAGGACCTGCTGGAATGTTTCGGATATTTTTCCCCTTGCGATCCGCGCAGGTATAGAATTGCCCTCCTCCTCCTAGAACGATTATGACCACAAGATTTATGTACGATGCTTGGTCAAGGTGCGGAGTAATGCCTATGGAACCTGATGAGTAAAACTGCAACATGGGCTCGTGAAGCCGAAGTGGCGTTTGAAAGGGATAACTTATAGTTGCCCTAAACTCTTGTTCGAGATACGACTGTACTTCTCTGACTAGGCGTCTCAAAGAACCACTCTTCAACAAATTGTCGCAGTAGCTCAGACCTTGACAAACTATTTTGTCACCACTGCCAATTGACGATCGGCCTTTACAAAAAGTGTGCTCCTTTGCCTCTTTTAGTAGGGCTAAGCGCTGATGTGACGGCAGTAGTGATAAAGATGCGGCACCATGCAATCTAAGTTGTGCGGCAAGTTCGCTAAAGTTGGTGCCCAGTCTGGTTTTGATCAGGTTATACTGCACGAGTGTGTGTTCTGTTGCGATTAGTACTACCAACAAAGATTATAATATGTTGAAGAAGACATATTGACACTCGGGATTGGTATACTATGTTAATAGGGATTGATTTGGTCCTATATAGTCTTAAGACTGGAAGGTTATCGTGATCCGATTAAGCCGCATGGCTGATTATGCTGTAGTGCTGATGACCTGTCTTCCAGAAAATATGGGTAGTTCGAAGAGTGCCAGTGATCTGGCGTGCGAGACTCGACTTCCGCTGCCTACGGTTAGCCGTATTTTGAAGAAACTTGCTCAAAGGCATCTTTTAGAATCAAAGCGTGGCACAAATGGGGGCTATAGATTAGCCCGTTCACAGCGTGACATAACCGTGGTTGATATTATAGTGGCTGTGGACGGCCCAATTGCTCTCACAAATTGTTTAGAGGATGGGCCTGGGGATTGTGGGATCGAGACATTCTGTCCGTTGCGTAGCCATTGGCAGCTAATCAATGCGGCCATAAGTAAAGCACTTAGGCAAGTTACGCTGGCCGATCTCATTTCTCCGATAACAACGATTCCTCAGATGCAAACAGATGTCCCTGGGACGATAGAACGAACAGGCTGCGCCTAACGGACTGGAGTATTATGGCTACGGATACGGACACATTAGCTGCCACCCAACGGCTTGTGGATAGCGAGTATGGGTATGGCTTTGTTACAGAGGTCGAAGAGGACCGTGCTCCTAAGGGTCTCAACGAGGGCGTGGTGCGTTATATCTCGGCTAAGAAGGAAGAGCCACAGTGGCTGCTTGATTGGCGGCTGCGGGCATTTCGTGCTTGGGAAGAACGATACCTTCCAGCCGGTGATCCAACATGGGCGAAACTTCGGTACCCACCTATCAATTACCAGGATGCATTTTATTACGCAGCTCCAAAATCTCAGGCCGACAGACCACGGAGCTTGGATGAAGTTGATCCAGAGCTACTAAAGACATACGACAAACTAGGCATTCCTCTGCACGAGCGGGAGGTTTTAGCAGGGGTAGCTGTTGATGCGGTATTTGACAGCGTTTCTGTCGCAACAACTTACAAGGCTGCTCTCGCTGAAAAGGGAATAATTTTTTGTGCAATGTCCGAGGCGGTGCGAGAACACTCTGACCTTGTGAAAAAATACCTTGGTACGGTAGTGCCCTACTCCGACAACTCTTTTGCTACCTTAAACTCTGCCGTTTTCAGTGATGGGACGTTTGTCTATGTGCCTCCCGGCGTGAGATGCCCTATGGAACTGTCAACCTATTTTCGGATTAATGCAGAAAATACCGGGCAATTCGAGCGGACTTTGGTCATAGCTGACAAAGGAAGTTATGTCAGCTATCTAGAAGGATGCACTGCGCCTATGCGTGATGAGAATCAATTGCATGCAGCCGTGGTTGAGCTAGTTGCCTTAGACGATGCCGAGATTAAATACTCTACGGTACAGAATTGGTATCCAGGCAATAAGCATGGCGAGGGAGGTATATATAACTTTGTTACTAAGCGGGGAGCATGCCGAGGTAGAAACTCAAAAATTTCATGGACGCAGGTAGAGACGGGATCAGCTATAACATGGAAGTATCCGAGTTGTATCCTTCAAGGTGATAACTCTGTGGGCGAGTTTTACTCAGTCGCCGTCACCAATAATTACCAACAGGCTGATACTGGCACTAAGATGATTCATATTGGTGCAAACACACGCTCTACGATCATTTCAAAAAGTATTTCGGCAGGTCATGCACAGAATACGTACCGCGGTTTGGTCCGTATTCAGCCGAGGGCGCACTCCGCGCGAAATTTCACCCAATGTGATGGGTTGCTTCTTGGGGATCGTTGTGGGGCTCACACAGTGCCTTATATTGAAGTGAAGAACAGTGGAGCTAGAGTAGAGCACGAGGCAAGTACATCAAGAATTAGCGATGACCAATTATTCTATTGTATGCAAAGGGGCCTTGGGGCTGAGGATGGGGTAAACCTAATAGTCAATGGGTTTTGTAAGGTAGTATTCCAATCACTTCCAATGGAATTTGCAGTGGAGGCACAGAAGTTGCTTGAGGTAAGTCTTGAGGGCAGCATTGGCTGAGGAAACAAATGCTTGAAATCAAAGGTCTACATGTCAGCGTCCAGGGTAGTGTAATCCTCAATGGTCTGGATCTTACTGTGCCAGAAGGGGAGGTGCATGCGATAATGGGTCCCAACGGGTCTGGGAAAAGCACCTTATCTTATACGATGGCTGGTCGTGAAGGGTATGTCGCGACAGACGGACAGATTCTTTATAGGGGCGTTAACCTTTTGAAGATGAGCCCTGAGGACCGTGCGCGAGAAGGTATGTTCATGGCCTTTCAGTACCCTGTAGAGATTCCCGGTGTCTCTGTTCTGTATTTTCTCAAGGCTGCCTTGAATGCTCATCGAAAGCATCGCGGTGAAAAAGAAGTGGATGCAATTGAGTTCCTCAAACTGGCGCGAAGCAATGCCGACACACTCGGTATGGATCATGAAATGCTGAACCGTCAGGTCAACATGGGATTTTCAGGTGGTGAGAAGAAGCGCTGTGAGATTCTCCAGATGGCAATACTGCAGCCTCAACTACTCGTACTTGATGAAACTGACTCGGGGTTAGATATAGATGCCCTCAAAGTAGTGGCAAAAGGTGTAAATAATTTGCGCAGTGAAAACAGGACGATTCTTCTGATAACCCATTACCAACGCCTGTTGAGCCATGTTGTCCCTGATAAGGTGCATGTTCTGAGCGGCGGCAGAATAGTCGCATCAGGTGGTAAGGATCTAGCCTTGACATTGGAACGCAAAGGGTATGCAGAATTTTCGACGGAGGCTGCTTGACCTTACTTGATGACTATGCCGAGGAATTTCTCTCTGTCGCATCACATTTACCAGGTTATGAGCGCAATTGGTTGAATGAGCACCGACAGGCGTCTTTGCAGATATTTCTGGAGAACGGCATTCCAACACCCCAACTTGAAAGCTGGAAGTACACGAATCTTCATGTACTGGGCCAAAGAGCACTGCCCTTGGCTTCCACGGAGTGCTTGCACGTTGATCGAAAATCACTGAAACCCTTTTTGCCAGAAGGTTTAGGGGAGCGAACTTTGGTGTTTGTTAATGGGTGGTTTCGGTGTGACCTCAGCGATGACATGGATGGGGCTGAAGAGACAGTAACATCGCTGGCATCAGCCCTTCACGAGGGACAGTTGGATTCGCATGTGTTGCTTGGCTCGCCTGCACCTGAACCGGAGAGAGCTCTTCACTCCCTAAATAGCGCTTTCATGACTGATGGGGCAGTGATCCGCTTTGCGAAGGGAAAACAGAGTGAAGGTCCATATCATCTTGTGTTTGTTACCGCTCCAGGTGCTGATGCAGCTGCTACCCACCCACGAAACATCGTTATTGCGGAACGTGACTCAGTGGCTGAAATTGTGGAGACCCATGTTGGGCTTGATGAAGGTGCTTATTGGAGCAATTCGTACACAAGTATTTTTCTCGAATCTGGCTCGCACGTGAGACACCATCGCTTCCAGGGTGATTCTCTACTTGCACATCATATTGGGACAACATTGGTAGAGATTGGAACGGGCGCAAAGTACGAGGGTTTTACCGTTTCTATTGGCGGGAAACTCGCGCGGCATGAAATATCTGCTCATCTCACGGGTACAGACGCTGGATGTGACCTTACGGGAATTTACCTTGGATATTGCTCTCAACATATCGATAATACCGTACAAATACATCATCTGGCACCGCATGGTCGCAGTCGTCAGGTTTATAGAGGTGTTCTTGATGGAGAAGCTCGTGGGGTCTTTCAGGGGAAGGTCGTTGTCGCTCCCGATGCGCAGGGCGTTGATGCTCACCAACTAAATCAAAATCTGATACTGTCTTCCTCAGCAGAGATTGATACGAAGCCTGAGCTTGAAATCAATGCGAACGACGTGAAATGCACCCACGGGGCAACTGTCGGAGCGCTTGATGAAGAGGCCCTTTTTTATATGCAAAGTCGAGGCATTTCCCGTGGAACTGCGACTGACATGTTGATAGACGGGTTTATCAACGAACTCTGCAGAGAAAGTTTAAGCCCTGTGCTTTCAGAGTGGTTAGGCTCTATGTTTGCATCGTGGATGATGAAACGCCATGAGCAGTAAGGTTGTCATGGATACTTTGCAAGCGTCTCACGCGCGCCAATACTGTAAGTTTGTTCCCGAAAAAGTACGGAAAGATTTTCCAATCCTAAAAAGTACTATAAAGGGAAAACCACTCGTTTTTCTCGATACGGCTGCAAGTGCTCAAAAACCTGCAAGAGTTATAGAAGCGGTCAGACATTGCTACGAAGAGGAATATTCGAACATTCATAGAGGGGTTTACTATTTGAGCCAGCGCGCGACTGAGAATTTTGAATATGCAAGGGAAAGGGTTCGTGCATTTATCAGAGCGAAAAAGTCTAGTGAAATTGTCTTTGTACGTGGCGCTACTGAGGCAATAAATTTGGTGGCACAAACATATGGTCGGGAGCAACTTGAAAGAGGAGATGAAGTTGTATTGAGTCAACTAGAGCATCACTCAAATATTGTGCCGTGGCAGCTGTTGCGCGATCAAATAGGGATTGTGATTAAGGTTGCTCCCATTAATGCGGCTGGTGAACTGGAGTTGGATGAGTTTTCGGACGCGCTTGGGCCACGAACCAAACTTGTTTCCATAACACATATGTCCAATGCTCTTGGGACCATTACACCCGTAACGGAAGTGATAGCGATGGCTCGTGCACGTGGAATCAAGGTGTTGGTTGATGGCTGCCAAGCGGTACCTCATCTTCCAGTGGATGTGCAGGATCTTGATTGCGATTTTTACGTTTTTTCTGGGCATAAGCTGTATGGTCCTTCAGGTATAGGGGTTCTATATGGCAAGCAGGAGCATTTGAATATGATGCCACCCTATCAAGGAGGTGGAGAGATGATCACGTCCGTTTCCTTTGATCAAACCAAGTTCGCTGCGCCCCCTCATAAATTTGAGGCGGGAACCCCGAATATTTCTGGGGCAATAGGACTCGGAGCGGCCATCGACTATGTTAGCCAATTTGATTTCAGACGGATTAATGATCACGAGCAAGATCTGTTGGACTATGCGACAAAATCTCTTTCCGATACTCGTGGTATTCGTTTGGTTGGCACCGCAGCTGATAAGGGTGCGATTCTATCTTTTTGCCTTGATGACATTCACCCTCACGACGTTGGAACCATCGTTGATAATGAGGGTGTTTCTGTTCGTGCTGGGCATCATTGTGCCCAGCCAACAATGGATAGATTTGGACTGTCGGCTACCGTTAGGGCATCATTTGGAATGTACAATACGCGCGATGATGTTGATGCATTGATTTCTGGTATTCATAGAACGCTGGAGGTTTTCGACACATGAGTGACGGTCTGAGAGAGCTTTATCAAGAGGTTATTCTTGATCATAGTCGGCGACCGCGTAACTTTGGTGAGCCGAAGGACTGCACTCGGTGTGCGCACGGTGACAATCCGTTATGTGGCGATGAAATCACCATATACGTGAAAGTTGAGAAGGGCGTAGTCGAACGGGTTTACTTTGAAGGCAGGGGCTGTGCTATTTCTATTGCTTCTGCCTCACTTATGACAGAAGTTATGACTGGTATGAAGGTGGATAATGCACGCGCGTTGTTTTCGCGTTTTCACCACCTGGTAACACGTGAAGCCGGCTCAGATAATGACTGGCAGGAGTTGGAAAAACTAGCTGTGCTTTCAGGTGTGCGTGAATTTCCTGTGCGAGTGAAGTGCGCGACGCTTGCTTGGCACACATTAAATGCTGCGTTAGGCGAACAAAGTCAAACGGTTACCACGGAATAGTTTTATGGAATTTATTTCTGCAGAATCGGTTGCTGATTTGTCGGATGGGATGGTAAAGGTTCCTCACCACCAACGTCACAGCCCAACGATCAACGATCCAGTTTTAGAACCTGAAACTGTCGAAGATTGGACTGTTGCTGCGCTGCGAACAGTTTATGATCCGGAGATACCGGTTAATGTTTATGATATTGGACTTATATATCATATTGAGGCCAATGATAGTGATCAGCAGGTTAAGATCTGGATGACTCTGACTTCACCTATGTGTCCGGTAGCGGATGAAATGCCCAACATGGTAGAACGTGCAGTGCTAAGGGCGGTTCCGGGAATTAAAAGGACGGATGTTGTTATAGTATGGGAACCGCAGTGGGAGCCAGAAATGATGACTGAAGCGGCTCGGCTAGAGCTGGGTATGATATAGTCCTTTAAGACATCGTATAGGGAAAATTTGTATGGGTTTACCAAGCTCAATTACGATTACAGACGCTGCAGCCGAACGAGTTAAAAAGATTCTGGCTGATCGAGGCGATCCGAATATTGCCTTGAAGATAAGCATTGATGAAAAGGGTTGCTCAGGGCTCGGCTACCAAATTGACTTTGTTACAACCACCCATCCCATGGATGAGGTTGTAGAGGATAAGGGTGTTCGTATTCTTATAGATCCCAAGGCTGTAATGTTTATCCTAGGTAGCGAAATGGACTATATCGAAGCTCCGCTTCAATCGGGTTTTGTTTTTAATAATCCTAATGCTAAGGGTGTTTGCGGCTGTGGAGAATCATTTCAGGTTTAACTGTTGAAACTTATTTTGTCCCATGGGTAAGTTCGTTATAACACATGTGATACCTATTAGGTTTGGGAGAGAGTAATGACGTACGTCGTCAATGAGAACTGTATTCGTTGCAAATATATGGATTGTGTCGAGGTGTGCCCAGTTGACTGTTTCTATGAGGGAGAGAATATGCTGGTAATACATCCTGACGAGTGTATCGATTGTGGTGTCTGTGAGCCTGAATGTCCGAGTGAGGCAATATTGCCTGATACAGAGGAAGGCAGCGAGCGATGGGTCGAGATGAATCGCGAATATGCTGACAAGTGGCCGAATGTGACCCAAGTTGGAGAAGTTCCAGAAGATGCTGAGAAGTACAAGGGAGAGGCTGGAAAGTTTGAAAAATACTTTAGTTCCGAGCCGGGAGAGGGTAGTTGAATGCTACTAATTTGCAGAAGTTTTTGTAAAAACGGGGCCAGTCAGGCTCCGTTTTCGTTTGACTCCCGATCGGCTATCCTGGCTACCATTGTGGTCTGCTATAATTTTGGGGGAAGGAAGCAGAAAGATGGCTAAATTAGATGAACACACCACGAAGACT
>CAJWJK010000006.1 GCA_913041535.1 uncultured Alphaproteobacteria bacterium | reverse complement strand
AGGGCCACCAGCTCGTCGCACTCGACGATGGTGGTCGCGGCGGCGGTGGCCATGATCGGGCTGAAGTTCCGCGCGGTGCGGTAGAAGCGCAGGTTTCCGAAGGGGTCCGCCTGGTGCGCGCGGATGAGCGCGTAGTCGGCGGTGAGGGCGCGCTCGAGGACGTACTCGCGCCCATCGAACTCGCGGACCTCTTTGCCCTCGGCCACCACGGTGCCCACGCCGGTCGGCGTGTAGAACCCGGGGATCCCGGCGCCGCCCGCGCGCATGCGCTCCACGAAGGTGCCCTGGGGGACGATGGTCACGTCGATCTCGCCGCTGGCCATCTTGGCGTGGAGGATCTCGTTGGTGCCCACGTAGGTGCAGATGATCTTCCCGACGATCTCCTTCTCCAGCCACACCGCCAGGCCCTTGCCCAGGTTGCCGGCGTTGTTGCTGATGAGCGTCAGGTTCTTCGCGCCCTGATCGGCGACCGCGGCGATGAGGGCCTCGGCGTTGCCGCAGAGCCCGAAGCCGCCGCACATGATCGACGCGCCATCCTGCAGGCCCTGGAGGGCCTCGGCCACGCTGGTCTTCACCTTGCTCATCTCAGTCTCCGTTCACTTCGTGGATCGCCTCGGCGATCCGGCCGATGCCCTCGGCCAGCTGCTCTTCGGTGATGCTCAGCGGCGGGGAGACCACCACTGCGCCGCCCCGGTCGCGCCGGAGCTGTCGCTTGCCCTTGAGGTGGGCGTGGACGCGCCGCTTCCGCAGGGCGCCGCCGAGGGCACCGAGTCGCTTATGTGGGAAGCCAGTGTCGATCTTCCTTGGGGTCTTTCCACGGTGTGGGGCACGGCGGAAGACCGGTGCGGGAATCGGCGGTTTCTGGCTCAAATAACCTCCCGAAAATGTAACGAGGTTGCTCTTTCGGCAAAGACAGGGAAGGGGTGTTATGACTTGCAAAGTGCAATCGATAGACGTTTGTCAAAGAATGACAGGGTTGTAGACATACGGGTTGATCTTAAGGACGGCAATGCGATTGCATGGTTGTACGCCAATGGGTCAGTTCTTGACCGTAAGGATGATGATTCATATGCATACTTCCGAGTAAGCCTAACGTCAGACAACCACGGTCGTTTCCAGAATCGAACAAATAGCATCGAAACTAATTAGTCTCACATTTGAAGCGTACAATCTTATTTTATGATTGCCGGTTGACAAATCGTGTGCCGATCATATATGCAACTAGCACTCTCTAGAACAGAGTGCTAACAATTGGGACGCCGGCGTGCCATAGTGCGTTAAAATTGCACATAATAAGCGCGAGCGTCTCGTGACGTTGTATGGAGACGGAGGAGTTGTCGTATGGATGTCAAACCCCTGCATGACCGGGTTATGGTCAAGCGAATGGATGAAGAAGAGAAAACTGCCGGTGGTATCATTATCCCAGATACTGCCAAGGAAAAGCCGATGGAAGGCAAAGTTATTGCTGTCGGTAGCGGAGCCCGAGCCGAGAATGGCACAATTCAGCCACTCGACGTGAAGAAGGGTGATCGCATTCTATTTGGCAAATGGTCGGGCACAGAAGTAACGGTTGATGGCGATGAGCTGTTGATTATGAAAGAGTCCGACATTATGGGCATCATCACAAAATAAGGAAGCAAATCTAATGGCTGCAAAAGATGTAAAATTTGATGCCGATGCACGCTCGCGGCTGCTGCGGGGCGTCGACATACTAGCTGATTCGGTAAAGGTAACGCTTGGACCGAAGGGACGGAACGTGCTGCTGGATAAATCCTTTGGAGCACCTCGTATCTCTAAGGATGGCGTTACAGTTGCGAAGGAAATAGAGCTCGCGGATAAGTTTGAAAATATGGGTGCCCAAATGGTGCGAGAGGTGGCCAGTCGTACGAGCGATGTGGCTGGTGATGGCACAACCACTGCTACGGTTTTAGCCCAAGGTATACTTCGCGAAGGACTTAAGTCGGTTGCGGCTGGGATGAATCCAATGGACCTGAAAAGGGGTGTTGATGCAGCTGTAGAAGTCGTTGTTGAAAATATTAAGAAATCTGCGCGAAACGTAGGCTCAGAAGCGGAGGTTGCCCAAGTTGGTACTATTTCAGCAAATGGTGAGACGGAAATTGGGGATATAATTGCAGAGGCAATGCAAAAAGTCGGAAAAGAGGGAGTAATTACAGTCGAGGAAGCAAAAGGCTTAGCAACTGAGTTAGATGTTGTTGAGGGAATGCAGTTCGATCGCGGATACCTCTCGCCGTATTTTGTAACGAACCCCGAAAAAATGACTAGTGACCTTGATGACCCGTATATCCTTCTGCATGAGAAGAAGCTATCTAGCTTGCAACCCATGCTACCGGTACTTGAATCTGTAGTTCAGTCTGGACGTCCATTATTGATTATTGCGGAGGATGTTGAAGGTGAGGCTCTTGCAACGCTCGTTGTGAATAAGCTACGTGGTGGATTAAAGGTTGCAGCGGTTAAGGCGCCGGGTTTTGGGGACCGTAGAAAAGCAATGCTCGAAGACATTGCCACTCTAACTGGTGGACAGGTGGTTTCTGAGGACTTGGGTATTAAGCTTGAAACTGTCACAACTGATATGTTGGGTTCTGCAAAGACCGTAGCTATCAATAAGGAAGAGACTACTATTGTGGATGGGTCTGGAAAGAAGCGCGACATTCAGGGTCGTTGCTCTCAGATTCGTGCTCAAATAGAGGAAACTACCTCTGACTACGATAAAGAAAAGCTCCAGGAACGTTTAGCTAAGCTAGCGGGTGGAGTTGCAGTTATTAAGGTCGGTGGTGCTACGGAAGTCGAAGTTAAGGAGCGTAAAGATAGAGTAGATGACGCATTAAATTCGACGCGTGCAGCTGTAGAGGAGGGTGTAGTACCTGGCGGTGGTACAACACTGCTGTTTTCAACCCGAGGTCTTGACAAGATTAAAGTGGAAAACGACGACCAAGGAGTTGGTGTTGAAATAGTACGTAAGGCTCTACAAACGCCAATACGTCAGATTGCCCAAAATGCTGGAGTCGATGGCTCAATTGTGGTGGGTAAGCTTCTTGAGTCCAAAGTCAAGAACTTTGGTTTTGACGCGCAAAGTGAAAAATACGTTGATATGTATAAAGCTGGAATTATTGATCCCGCTAAAGTAGTACGTACGGCGCTTCAGGATGCAGCGTCTGTAGCAGGCCTATTGATAACCACAGAAGCAATGGTTGCTGAGAGGCCTGAACCTAAAGCAGCACCAGCTGCAGCACCAGAGGCTGCTCCTCCAGGAATGGGTGGAATGGGCTTCTAGTAATAGGAAAGAAATTAAAGTATTTGAGAGGCCGCGCCCAAAAGCGCGGCCTCTTTATTTCAGAACCTTAACTCACAAAGCGATTTGGAATGAAGGCATCCTTTAGATGATTTTGCGAATAGTTATGGAGAAAGTTGAACCATGAATACTGAAACAAAAAAGGTTGCATTTATAGGACTCGGGGTGATGGGTTTCCCTATGGCTGGGCACCTCGCGTCGGCTGGTTACGATGTGACTGTTTACAATCGCACTTCTACACGAGCTGATCAGTGGTTAAAAGAACACAAAGGCCGCGCAGCTAGAACGCCCCGCGAATCGGCTGTCGATCAGGATATTGTCTTTACCTGCGTAGGCAATGACGATGATGTGCGGAGCGTGGTGTATGGTGACAATGGAATTCTTTCTGGTATGAAACAGGGAGCTATTTTAGTCGATCATACGACTGATTCTGCTAATCTAGCTCGTGAACTTGAGGCTGCTGCTATAAAAGACAATATGCGTTTTTTGGATGCGCCAGTATCAGGTGGGCAGGCCGGAGCAGAAAATGGTGCCTTGACTATAATGGTCGGTGGTGTTGATCCGACTTTTTCTGAGGCTGAATCAGTCATGAAAACATACGCGCGCGCAATCACTTTAATGGGGCCCGCCGGCAACGGCCAGCTAACCAAAATGGTCAATCAAATATGCATTGCAGGGCTGGTTCAAGGGCTTGCTGAAGGAATACATTTTGGGATGAAAGTCGGCTTGGATATTCCTTCCGTTGTCGATACGATATCTAAAGGTGCTGCTGGCTCCTGGCAAATGGAGAATCGCGGCGTAACTATGGCTAAAGATGAGTTTGAGTTTGGTTTTGCGGTCAATTGGATGCGGAAAGACCTAAAGATTGCTTTAGAGGAAGCTGAAAAAAGCGGTGCACGTCTTCCTACGACTGCTCTAATCGATCAATTCTACTCCCAGGTACAAAAACGGGGAGGTGGACGTTGGGATACCTCTAGTCTCATTCAACTACTGACACACGACTAGCCAATGAATGCAAAACATATCGGAGAATAATTGGTACGCGGTGGGGATGACGAGGGAGCCCAAAATAAAGTTAGACTAGAGCAATCGCCCGTTACGTTTTAGGTTTGTTTCGCAGTTTTACGCGAGACCAAACCTGTTCCATTTCTTCCAAGCTGGCCTCTGCCGGGCTTGAGCCGGCCTGTATCAGTTCATCTTCCAACATTTCGAATCTATGTTGGAATTTTTTATTAGCTGCCCTCAATGCAGTCTCAGGGTCCACCCCGAGTTGCCGAGCGAGGTTGGCGGTGGAGAAGAGAATATCTCCGATCTCATCTGTTAATCGGTCGGCATCGCTTCCTATTTTAAGTTCATGTTTGAGTTCGGATATTTCCTCTTCAACTTTACCAACTATTTCGTTTGGGTCCGTCCAATCAAAACCAACGGTAGAGGCTTGGTTTTGAAGTCGTAGCGCACGTACTAGTGCGGGAAAGGAAGGAGGGGTATTGCTTAAAACTCTGTCGTATTGTTCGCCGATAAAACCATCTGATGCTAAGCCGAGTGCACTCTTTTTCATTTTTCGTTCAGCTTTTTTATGCGACTCCCACGCCTTTGTTTGTTCATGCGCGGAAGACACAACCTCGTGACCAAAGACATTAGGGTGCCGCCTTACCATCTTTTTGCTAACAGAATCAATTACATCTTTAAAGCCCCAAAAACCATCTTCCGTGGCCAACTGGGAAAGAAAAACTATTTGGAAAAGAAGATCCCCCAATTCATCACGTAATTCTACTAAATCACTACGATCAATAGCATCGACAACTTCATACGTCTCTTCAATTATGTGAGGGGCTATCGTTTTATAGTTTTGTTCTAAATCCCACGGGCAACCATTTCGCGGATCTCGAAGGTGCCTCATAATTTCTAAAAGGGTGTCCAGTTTCTCGGATGTTGAATTCTCTTTCGCCACCTATTTTACCTCATATTCGCGAAATTAATACGCGCATAATAAACATTATGGAAAATCAATAATATTATTACATAATCAGTGCCTTATAATCCTTAGTTTGAGTCAATAATCCTTAATCGGCCCATATTATTCGGGTATTTCAATGACTAGACCATCATATGCAGGTTCAACACCTTTAGGCAGTTTCATTCTGAGCTTTTCAAAATCCAGGCCTGCGGTCATATGCGTCAAAATAGCTCGTTCTGGCTGCACTTTTGCAATCCATTCAAGGGCTAAGTCTACATGGGCGTGTGTAGGATGGGCTTTATCCCTTAATGCATCTACGATCCACACACTAACCCCTTGGAGGGCATCAAACGCGTGTAGGTCGAGACTAACGACATCAGTTGAGTATGCTATGCTACCAAAACGGTATCCAAGAGAAATGGGGCCTCCGTGATCTTGCTCAAATGGTTGAATTAACAATTGACCAATTTTGAATACACCATCAATGATGTTAGGAGTAACCATTGGTGGGTATGTTGTGTTTCCTAGAATATAATCGAAACGGCGACATATTGAATCGATAGTATCTGCCCTGCCATATATTGGCATTGGGTACCCATTTCGCCGTACAATTGGCCGTAAATCATCAATTCCATGCGTATGATCCGCGTGATCGTGGGTAAAAATGACTGCATCAAACGTAGAAATGTTTGCGCTAAGACATTGTTCACGTAAATCAGGGGAAGCATCAACAAGGACACGACTGCCTAGGTATTCAACCAGTATGGATGCACGTCGTCGTCGATTGCGTGGATCATGGGGGTCGCAGGCACCCCATTCATTACCTATCCAAGGCACCCCACCGGAAGCGCCACAACCAAGAATTGTTACTTTCATTGTTACTGAATATCTTTTGGAGGCAGAGCCTTTGTGAAAAGTCTAAAAAAGTTTTGGGTTGTTTGTTTTTCTATATCTTGAAAACTGATACCAAACAATTCTGAGATGCTTTTGGCAGTATAAGAAACAAAGGCAGGTTCGTTAGAACGCCCCCGCATCGGCACGGGGGCCAAGTAAGGCGCATCCGTTTCAACAAGAAGCCGATTCAGTGGGATGCACTGTGCAACATTCCTCAATTCGCTCGCACTCGGAAAAGTCACAATGCCAGACAGAGAAATATAAAACCCAAGGTCTAATACCTCTTTAGCTAGTTGTGCCCCCCCAGTAAAACAGTGAATGACGCCACAAAGGTCACCTTCTGCACTTGCCTCCGATAAAATAGCCGCCGTTTCTTCGTCTGCGCACCTACTATGTACAATTAACGGCAGACCTGTTTTTAAGGCAACGCTGCAATGTGTGCGGAACAGGTCGATTTGCTCTTGGCGGGGGCTGTTATCGTAGTGGAAATCAAGTCCAGTCTCCCCTACTCCGATGACTTTTGGGTGACTTACACACTCAATAAGATCTCTAATCCCTAACCCGCTATGATCTTTTGCTTCGTGTGGATGAACACCGACTGAACAATAAATATCCTCAAAGTAACTAGCTATCGCTTTTACTTCAGTAAACTCATCCATCTTTGTACAGATTGTTAGCATATGACTCACGCCAGATTGTTTGGCACGAGCTACTACATTTAGGATGTCATCCTCAATCGACGGACTATTCAAATGACAATGACTATCAACTAACCCTGTTCTCCTTGATGCGACCAAACCTAGCTCTCCTGAACAGCATAACGGGGGAAAACCCCCTTCGGTCTTGGCAGTTGAGTATCCGGAACTAAGGAGTGATCCTTGCTGAGACTAGCAAAACATCGACTTTCCGCGGGTACAGCCAGTTGATCCAATAAGCGTGCCGCTCCATCCGGGACAACGGCGAGAGCTAAAATAGCATAATGGCGAATTGCTTCCGCTAAAACGTATAGCACAGTCTCCATACGCTTTGGATCTGTAGACTTGAGATTCCAAGGTGCTTGGTAGTCAACATATTGGTTCGCCTTAGCGATTGCCCTCCACAAAAGTATCAGCATCTGATGAATCTGCTGCCCGTCGATTAGTGGACGAATTTCCGAAACCAACATTTCCGCTTGCTCTAATAATTCTTTATCCGCTGATAGGAATGCTGAGTGTGCAGGAACTCTTCCATCACAGTACCGTTGAATCATCGATAATACTCGTTGGGCAAGGTTTCCAAAATCGTTAGCTAAATCGCCATTTATTCGGGTGATCATAGCGCCGTGAGAGAAATCACCATCGTTTCCAAATGGAACCTCGCGCATCAAGAAATACCTAACTGAGTCAATACCATACATATCCACCAGTTGGATGGGATCAATAACGTTACCTAGAGATTTGGAGATTTTATGCCCTTCATTAGTCCACCAGCCATGGGCGTATACCCGTTTGGGTGGTTCAATGCCCGCGGCCATAAGAAATGCTGGCCAATAGACCGCATGAAAACGCAAAATATCTTTACCTACAATATGTAGCCCTGGCCAATATCGGCGGTAACTGTCAGTGGTTATATCTGGATACCCAAGAGCGGTGATGTAGTTTGTTAAAGCATCGAGCCAAACATACATGACGTGCTCAGAGTCACCTGGGACCGGTACCCCCCAGTTAAAACTGGTGCGTGAAATAGAAAGATCTCGGAGCCCTCCTTCTACAAACCGAACTACCTCATTTTTTCGACTCTGCGGTAAGATGAACTCTGGATGATTTGAGTAAAAATCTAACAATGGATCTGTCCACGAAGATAGCCGAAAAAAATAACTAGGCTCTTCGATCCATTCCACCGGCGCACCGCTCGGAGCAAATTTTTCGTTGTTAGGTCCAATCGTTAGCTCATCTTCAAGATAGAAAGCCTCATCGCGTAAAGAGTACCAGCCAGAATATGTTCCGAGATAAATATGACCCGCATCCACTAAAGCTCGCCAAATTCCTTGAGAGGCTGCAATGTGTCTATCTTCCGTCGTCCTAATAAAGTCATCGTTAGAAATGTTCATAACTTTGGAAAGAGAACGAAAATTGTCTGATACCGAATCACAGAATACCTTCGTGTCGACTCCGGCTGCTTTTGCCGAGTGCTGAACTTTCTGACCATGTTCGTCCGTGCCTGTCAAAAACCGGACATCAAAACCATCCAGCCTCTTAAATCGTGCAAGAACATCACATGCTAATGATGTATAGGCATGGCCAATATGAGGCACGTCATTTACGTAATATATGGGCGTTGTAATGTAAAAAGTATCCGGATACGCCATATTCAACGTGCCCTATTTTCGCGTTGCATTCCGCGAGTTGCATCGGCTAGACAGACAAATGATGCCAAGAAAACTTGTTTTCTATTAAGGTAGAGTCGGTCAGCATCGCTATATAACTCTCCGATCTTCTTCCACACTTCGATCCATTGATCAAGACGTGAAGCGCCTGTTAATCGTAATATTAGATTCGTCTCACCATCCATAATTTCGGGCATTTGAGCGCCACTCGCCATGATTCGGATAGCGCGTCCTAGCCACCAAATGACTATATCGTTGATGGATTGATAATCATGGTCCCTTTTCACTTTTGACAACTGGTCAGCTAGCGCATGAACAGCCGCATAATCAATGTCTGGGAGTTGGACGAGTAGACTAAAAAAGTTTTCGAGTAACGCAGGATCAATTGTAAAAAAAGCTGCTGCGCGCCCTATACTTCCATCCCCAATATGCGATAACAGTAGACAACGCCCTTCATCGTCATTGAGATCTGGGAAAAGGGACTTTAATGCGCAGGATGTATTGTAGAGTGAGAGTGGCCTAAGTTTTAATTCGCAACAACGAGATCGTAGTGTTGGGCTTAGTGACCCAGGTACATGAGATATCAAAAAGATAACGCTGCGTGTTGGTGGCTCTTCAAGTAGTTTTAAAAGGGCATTCGCAGCGTTTGAATTCATATTCTCCGCAGCGTCGATGATAGCAATTCGCCAATCCTTTAGCGATTCAGAGGATGTTTGTCCAAAAAATGGGCGAAGTTGCCTAATACTATCAATGACTATCTCTGATTGCATATTACCTGTACTAGTATTAATTAGTCTTTCGATAGTCAGCAGACCACCATGGCTATTAGCGGCTATGCGGCGAAATACAGGACTTTCTGTTGGAACATATAGTGTTGGATTTGGACCATCGAGGGTTCCGGACAGCATTGCACGGGCCATACGAAATGCTAGTGTGGCTTTTCCAATTCCGCGGGGCCCGCTAATCAACCAAGCGTGCGGAAAACGGCCACAGGAGTAGGCCGAAATAAGCATATCCTCTGCAGATTGATGACCCAGTAAATTCTCTGTTTCACGCGGAGATGTCCAAAGTGATACTTCTTGGGAAGTTGCTTTGTTCATAACGAAAATATCTGATCTACGAGTGCAACAATTATTAAGTGGATACGTTGAGTAGACTGACTTGCATTAACTACTCGGCAACGTTTTGGATCATTTTCCGCAATGTGTAGAAATCCTTGGCGTACCCTTTCATGGAAAGAGATTTGCATCCTTTCATATCGATCCTGAGGTTGCAGGTCGTTCACGCAATCTCTATTTGATGCGCGTTTCAGCCCTTCATCGACAATAACGTCTAAAACAAAGGTCAGGTTAGGAGAGAACCCCTCAAGTACAGTCCCATTAATTTGTTCAATTAGCTCTGTTCCAAGGCGATGTCCCCACCCTTGGTAAGCAATGGTAGAATCAACAAAACGATCACAAATAACCCACTTCCCATGTTCTAGTGCAGGTTTAATTTTTCGGACATAGTGTTCACGCCGTGCTGCAAAATGCAGCAATACTTCGGCGCACGGGTCCCATCTGTCTGTAGGCCCGGAGACAAGTAGTGCGCGGATTTCATCAGCGGCTTGTGTACCTCCTGGTTCACGAGTTAACACCACATCTATGCCGCGCTCCCTTAAGTACGTTTCTAGCATACTGCACTGTGTAGTTTTTCCTGATCCTTCACCACCCTCAAAGCTAATAAATTTTCCTTGGTTCAAGGGGAAACCTCTTCATCATAATCAGACTTTCCTACTGCCATTCCCCAAAATAAATAACTTACCGCAGCAGCTAAACGGCCACCGGGACTAAGTTGGTTAACCGTTGTTCCAGCTACAAGTGTTCTTTTAATAATTTCACCAGAAGATGGCACAGTAACATGGAGAGTGCCCAACGGTGTCCCTTTCTTGATAGGAGCTGGAATTGGGCCTTCATAACGCACTACAGCTTCTAACTTTCCATGGGAGCGGCGGGGCAAAGTAAGATGTAATTCTTGCTCTAAAACCATCGGAACATCAAGAGAATCTCCAAGCCAAACCTCCGCTTTGGTGACTGGTTCACCGGCCTCAAAGAGAACTTCGTTGACGGTTTCACGGAAACCCCATTCTAACAAGCGAGACGCTTCACGCGATCGCGCGTTAACGCTTTCAAGTCCATTAACGACAACAATTAGTCTGCGGTCATCACGTTTCGCTGACGCTGTAAGACCATAACCCGAACCCTTTGTAAACCCAGTCTTAAGTCCGTCAGTTCCATCGGTTTTGTACAACAGTGGATTTCGATTACCTTGCCGAATACCGTTGTAAGTAAAAGTCTTTTCCGAGAACAATTTATAATACAATGGAAAATCCGTTATTAAGTGAGAAGCTAAAGTTGCAAGATCTCTGGCGGTCATGTAGTGATCGGGCTCGGGCCAGCCACTTGCGTTGCGAAACTCGCTATTTAGCAAACCAATTGCCTGACCCTTCTCTGTCATAGCCTCAGCAAATGCTTCTTCACTGCTTGCAAGGCCTTCCGCAATGACAATGCATGCGTCGTTCCCGGACTGAACTATTATACCTCTTAGCAGTTCCTCAACGCTCACCTCCGAGTTTGGCTCTAAAAACATTCTCGAACCGCCAATGCGCCATGCCTTTTCACTTACAATAAACTTGTCATCGAGAGACAGGGCACCGTTGGTAATCTGCTCAAAAACCATGTAGATCGTCATCAGCTTGCTCATCGAAGCAGGCGGCATCGGTGAATCCGCTTCTTTTTCGAGCAGCACTGTGCCGGTTTGGTAGTCTACGAGGATCGCTTGTTTAGCAGAGGTTTCCCCAATAGCTGGATTAGCAACAATCCCCAGGCTAAAAAGCGCTGTCCATATCACAGTATTCAATCGGTGGACTGTCAGCCGCATAAAATCCTCAACAATTTATTGTATCACTCGTCAACTATAATTCGGGCTTCTGTAAAACCATTGTGTATCATCTGTCCAAGTTGGCCGTCAGCGACGTCTAGGGACGTCATTGGCCCAATTCGAACTCGATAATAACGAGTACCTTTAACCATTATCGGACTGATACTTGCGTCGCCATAAGCATGGAGCTGATCCATTAGGTTGTCAGCATTACTTCGATCTACGAAAGCTCCAATCTGTATGTACATTTGGGTCGGTTCGACCTCTTGTATACGAATGCGGGACGAAACATTTTTAGCCGTGGCTGGCGCTTGGTCTACCCCATCCGGTGGTGGAAGCGTTTCGACAGAAATATCCGGACGTTGCTCAGCTTGGACCGTGGACTGCTCACCAACTGATAATTCCACCTCGTCAAGGATAAAGCCACCGTTTTGGACAGAAACTGATTCAACCCTCACCTTTGCGGTTCCAGCATTAAAAAAACCTAGCAGCTGCGCGGCCCGTCGTGACACATCGATAATCCGTCCATTTACAAATGGGCCTCGGTCATTAACGCGCAACACTAACGAACGGCCATTTTCGAGGTTGGTAACTCTTACCATTGTGGGCATTGGTAGTGTTTTGTGGGCCGCAGTCAATTCGTTCATATTGTAAGTCTCGCCGTTGGCAGTTTGACGGCCGTGAAATGGGCGTCCATACCAGGAGGCAATTCCAGTCTTCGAGTAGTTTGGCTGTATACGAGGATAGTATCGAACACCAGATACTTCATATGGTTCCCCAACTTTGTAGCGCCCACCCCGCTCCTCTGCTTCAACACTTATCACCTCAGGCAATGCGGCAACTAATAATTTTTCCTCTTCAGTAATATATGAGCTTTCGGATTCAGACGTCCCGATAGCCTTGGTTATTGTTTTTGTTGCATGGACAATTAATTGGGTTTGTGAACATGACGAGACGCAAAAAGCTAAAATAGCAAGACCGATGAACCTTACAATATTAGCTGATAGCATTAGTTCACTTATACTCTTCTCCGAACACCATTAGCATAATCTAATATTCAACGATCCCATCAGCAAGGGCGCCAACTGCAAGTGCAAAGAAGGTGGACCTATTCCATTTCAATGTCGTTCGGTAGTTGTTGTATACAAGGAACGCTGGTCCCTTAATGCCATCAGGCAATACAAGTGATGCTGGAAGCTGGCGAGTCGGAAGTGCTGAGCCATCTGCCCGCCTTACACCTAACTGCTGCCATTCTCCTAGCGTTTTTATTACAGACAGGCCAATAAGAGATTCATCCAATCTATCGGGCAACTGCACCTGTCGACCCCAAGTCTGATCATCACGCCAGCCGGATCTTGATAGGTAGTTAGCAGTAGATGCAAAAATATCTTCTTTAGTATTCCATATATCGCGACGACCATCGCCGTCTTCATCGACCGCAAAGTTGAGAAAAGATGATGGCATGAATTGATTCTGTCCCATGGCGCCCGCCCAAGATCCAATCATATCACCAGGTGTTATATGGCCGTCATCAATAATTTTTAGCGCGTTAAGCAATTCTGTGCGAAAAAACTCGCTTCTCCGACCATCATAAGCCAGTGTTGCTAGGGACGATATGACGGAAAAACCGCCAGTATTCTGTCCAAAGTCCGTCTCTATTCCCCACAGCGCTACGATGAACCGTGGCTGTACTCCATACTTTCTACCAATTCGTGACAGTAGTTTTTGATGCTCAGAAAACAATTTGCGTCCAGTCGCAACACGCGAACTGGGAACTACACGCTCAAGGTATTGTTTGGACGTGAGTGTGAATTCTGGTTGATTTCTATCAAGCTCGATTACACGAGCAATAAGCGTTACACCTTCCAATGAGGCTTGTAAGGTAGCTTGAGATATACCAAGCGTTAAAGCTTCGGTGTGTAACTCCTTAAGCCATTCAGAAAAGTCATCCACTTCACTCGAATTCACCGCGCACGAGAAACCCAGAGATAAAAGCACTGTTAAAGGAAACAATAAGCGCTTGGTTACCGATAAGAACACTGTCAACACCCTTATCTTGATCAAGACGGAAAAACAGAGCCTTTTGACGACTCTCTTCAACGTTTTAGCATAAACAATGACTACTCATGGGACGTTCTATAGGCTGATACCTTACTGCTACTCTCGCTAATGGCAATGCCGCAAAGCACAATAACCAATCCCACTAGCGCATGCCATGAAGGGTTTTCCCCAAAAGCGATTGCTCCAAGTGCAACAGCCCATATTGGGATAAGGTAATTGATCAACGAAAGGAATGTCGGTCCAGCTTCCGAAATCAAGCGAAAATATATAACTGTGGCTAGGCCAGTTGATAACACCCCTAACATTGCGAGAGCGCATGCAGCAACCATATCAATCTCTACATCCCAAGGAATTCCACGTATTTGGGCCAAAGGCATCATAATGGCAGCACCAATTAGAGTGACACCAAAAGAACGAGAAATAGAATCTGATTTGGGACCAACCCGAGCCAGAATAGCGGCGACTGCATAGCACATTGCGCCACCGGCCACTGCTAGTTGAGCAATCAATTCTGTTCCTACTCCTGAAACTTCAAGCAGTACGTCGGGTCCCATCAAAATGACGATACCAATAAAAGCTATCAGAAAACCGATCACCTTTGCCGAGTTCAGGCGCTCTCCAACAACAAAGAAGTGAGCTAGAATCATAGTCGCGGGCGGCATGGTAGCCATCAATATGCCAGCAAGGCCACTATCAATCGAACGCTGACCCCAAGAGATCAGCCAAAAAGGCAGACAACCACCTACAGCAGCCATGATTAGATAAGATGACCAAAGACGTCGACTCCGAGGCAAAGCTCGACGCAACATCAATACAGGTGCGACAAGTATACAACTGCCAATCATTAACCTCCAAGCTACTAAAACTTCTGGGTCAAAAACGGCAACGGCAATCTTGGTCAGTGCAAACGAGCTACCCCATATGCTGACTAGTGCAAACAGCAGAAGCCAATGTTGTACGGGCCTTGATTTCATTGCTTAGGCGAAGGAGGTTTTGGAATAGGCACAATCGTTGGAACGCATTCACCATAGAAGTTTTTGGACTACAAAAAAACCTTTCCAGGGCCATGTATAAAATAAAGGAGACAATCACCGTATCAAGTCTTTGGGGAGACCTATTAATAGTGTTGATAATGCAAGTTTAGACTGAAATTAGGAAAAACAAAGGGCATACCAGATAAGAGTGGCTATGGTTTACCGATCATTTTTACTTCTTACTTCTAACAGACGATCCACAATTTCAGCAAATCCTTCGCCAGATCTACCTTTCGTAACGTACGCGGGCAAATCAGATAAACGGTCTCCCCAGTTTTGAACGTTGGCGACACCCACACTAAGCGGAAAATAAGCAAACATAGGCGAATCGTTTGGAGAATCTCCAACAAACAAGAAGCGTGTCCGTTCATGAGAAATATCGATGTTAAAACACTCTCGCAACATTATTTGAGTCATCGTCAGCTTGTCATAAATACCAAACCACCCATTAACGTGAATTGAACTTACCTTCGCTGTTGCACCGGCAGCAGTAAACATTTCGACTATACGGTCTATAGACTCGGTGTCTAATGGCTTTACATCCTCACAAAAGTCTATGGCAAGGTCGGCCTCACGGTATAAATTATCGGAAGCGTAGGCGCTACCGTCGACATTAGATAAAATATCTTCTCCAAGCACTCGAAGTCGCTCACGATTAATATTCCTTTCTGAGGGACTTCCTGCAAAACGTTTTATCAGTTGGTGTCCGTCATAACGAAAATAAAATGCGCCATTTTCACCTACCACCCCGTCGACTGGCCACATTCGAGCAATATGATCGCACCAACCGGCAGGACGCCCAGTGACTGGAATAAAGAGAAGCCCAGCATCTTTCAGACGTTCCATGGCGCTATAGGACTGCGCGGTTAGTCGTCCATTAGTTGTCAGAGTGTCGTCAATATCAGCAAGCACACCAGACACAGTTCCTAGCGTGTCATCTGGCATTACGGAGAACGGACTTAATCTGGGCATGGGTATCAACTAGTCTCCAAGTGTAAAAAGGATACGGTGCGCAGAGTTACTTTATAGGAGATCTACTCCGGAGTCGGCTGCCAAATCAAGAGCTGTATATCGTTTACGAATTAATCGAGCGTGTTTGACGGCAGTATTATAGAAGTCTGGAGACCATCCAAGATCTAAAGGCGCCAGAGGTGCCTTAGCTTTCTGTAAAATTCGGTGTAACTTCTCAGATGGTATTCGCGCTTTGTCAATTCGATCGCACATGATGTCCCAACAATCAACAATACGTGATGACAGTTGTTCCGCTTGCTCAGGGTTAAAACTTTTTGCAGATATTTCTGGCCAGCAAAGTGATCCTAAGTCCGGCCCAAAGTGATGCGTAACATCGTCCTTTGATATATTTGTCGATTTCGGCTTAGGGGGGACTTTACCGAGTAACCTTTCGTGGAGTCGTGCCATGGTCAATGTTGTTACAGCAATTTGTTCTCCATGAAATATCATTTGCTGATTTTTGGCCATCATCTCAATGTAGTGGCTAATTAAGTGTTCACCTTGGCTTGCAGGGTAGCTACCACCAGACAATGTCATACCAAAACCAGAGAGAACCAGAGTACGTGCGAGTCGTCCCATCGCTACCAGATCACCTCTCATAAGTGCATCAGATTCCGCAAATAGACCTTCCTCATCCTCTGCTAAAAGATTGAAAGGAACATCACTGTAGGGCTGATCGAGCAAATAATGGGCGATTAACCAATCAGTTTGGGCAGTCGGGCGGCAAAGGCTATCTCCAAGGCCAGCGCAAATCATACGCTTTGGTGCCCCTGCTAGAACTTCTAGATCAAGAAAAACGCCAGCGGGTGCAGCAGCGGCAAGAGAACGTTTAAGGCCATTTACACTCATTGCGGCATTAACTGACGTAAAACCATTCATTGATGGCGCTGTTCCAAAAACTGCATAAGGCTTGTTCTCTTGAGCAGATGCATATTTGCAAAGGTCATTAATGGTCCCGGATCCAATGGCAATCCATGCGTCTGCATTGGCGCCAGCATTGCGCAGCTGGTCAACTGTGTCCGTATCTGGGTAAGGCGGTCTATCCAATCGGAGTGGGATGATCTTGCAGAAACTTTGTAAAGCTGTCTCTACACGCTTGCCCATGACATCGTAAGTCGCAGCGTCACTTACTACGGCTAATGTGCTCCCGAAATCTAGAGAGCGAACTAAGTCGCCCTCGTCGCCGCGAAGACTATCGCGAATAATCACTGAACGAGTGGGAACAGAGAGTACGTTGCCACTCGCTGAATCGGTATATTCGCCCCTAACCAAACGGTCAATTACCGTCACAACCCCTCCCTTACAGGTACGTTCTGTCGTAAAAGCGTCAACGCGCAAACCCCGTCCATTATTTCACACGACACATATATAGTGGCTATACACCGGAAAAGAGAATCTATTCGTACTCAATTTTTACTCATGAACATTGATTTTAAATTATCATACAGTTTGTGATATGACTGATATGCAGTTTCATACTCTTCTGAAAAACTTGGTTCAATAGTAGATATTTCTAGGTTATCACTAGCCATTTTTGAACAGCTCCTGAGATCAGCATATAAGCCCGTTGCGACTGCAGCCGTCATAGCTGCTCCAAGTGCAGTAGTATCGACAAAGTTCGGAATAGCTACAGGGACGCCTAGAACATCAGCACGAATGTGGGCCCACTCTTTGCTGCGAGCACCGCCGCCCAATAACAATACCGAATGAAATTCTACGCCAAGTTCCTTCAATCGTGTTCCTACGTCACGTATAGCAAATGCGGTGCCCTCCAATACAGCCCGGGCAAGGTGCTCAGGTCCGTGGTTTACTCCTAGACCAAAAAAACATCCTCGCGCCGATGCATTCCATTCTGGGGTCATTGCCCCATTTAACGCAGGCAAAAACGTAATTCCCTCAGCACCTGGAGGCACATTTGTTGACAATTCCTCTATCTCTTCAATGCCACCAATATTCAGTATATTGCTCAACCAAATTAGTGCGCCACCCGAAAGCCAACCAGGGTTTTCAATAAAGTATTCTCCTGAAGGATAGATGTGCGTCTCCAACAGACGTGATCGATCGATCACTGGTGTTGGATGGATTGCACCAACGACTTCTGCAGTGCCTGATACAACTACCATGTTACCGGATGTGTAGAAGCCAGCCCCGAGCAGGGCCGCAAAGTCATCACCTGTACCCACTGATACAGGGGTGCCTATGTTGAGCCCAGTAAGGAGAGCCCCGAGCTCAGTGAGAACTCCTGCTTGAGAATAGGACCTATCAATTGAGGGAAGTTCGTCTTCTTCAACGCCAAAAAGATTGAGCAGGTGTTGGTCATATTCCCTATCCCGCAAATTATAAAGCATTGTTGTCGACGCAAGGCTATGATCAAACACCTTGTTACCAGTGAGGTTGGAGACAAGATATGATACTGGTTGGTGGTAACAATCTACAGTGCCATTGAAACTGTTATTCTTTAACCAACGGATCTTAGCTGCCATATGGCCGGGGTCCAAAATTAGTCCCGAGCAATTTTGAACCATTTCAGCGTCAATTCCGACCAATTCGCGTTGAGCTCTGCGGTCTGCCCAAGTTAAGCATGGACCAACGGCACATCCGTTTTTATCAGTTGGAATACAGCCATCTAATTGGCCAGTAACACCGATAGCTGTTACATCGTTTACGGTGATAGCTGCGTCATTCAGAGCTTGATTGATAGCCGGACCAAGAGCCTTCTCCCAATCTAACGGATTTTGTTCAGCCCAACCAGATCTAGGAAAATTAATGGGATAACCGCACTGTCCCGATCCTTTAGTCTCAAGGTTCTCGGTGACAACAAGGGCTTTAACACCACTGGTGCCCAAATCGACGCCAACAATCACAACGTTATCAATGTCTACAAGCCAAGAGGACACCTTGAAGTTGAGGTACAATTTCACCATTACCCGATATAAATGCACCGTCAAAAATGGCCGAGCCAATTGTAAAAGCATCGGCGCCCGCTGCAGATAGCTCCTGTACTCTTTTGGGGGAATCAATGTCACCCGCTACAATCAATTGGCCAGATAATGCTGAACGTGCAGCACGAATAAGATCTAAGGCCTGAGCGTCAAATGCACGATAAGCAAGCAAGTCAACGCCTGCGCAACCTAGTTTTTCAAATCGACGACAATCTTTAGCTACCTGTGTCGGACTGCCGCCTAATTTTGTCGGGTGACCAATAGGTTTCCCGGGAAAGGGAAAATATTCGACGTCGGAATCACCGAGTGTTTCAAGAATATTTTCGGCGTCAACACCACCAAGCAAACGGTCAACACCTATATCAACTGCAACATTTGCCGCATCAACGTTCTTCTTCGAGTCAGTCTCCACCACCTCAAGATAGGCCAGTGCTCCAATCCTATGTATTTCCTGCGTGAGAGTGCCCATTGTCTGAGGGTCTACACCAACGTCTTTAAATCCTATATGCCGGATTCCAACTTGGCTAATGAGTTCTATAATCTCAAGACAATTGCTAACCGTTTTATCGTCGCGCGTTAGCATGAAAATAAACTCAGCCATATTCTCTACCACTGATTGAACAGGACGAATAGATCATTGCGGATCAGCCTTTACATAAATTATTCCAACAAGTATCGCAGCAGCATTGATTTTCTGGGATCACATTTTTCAGTTTATGCAAAAACATAAGTCTTTTGATTGACAACATCTTCTCACTGGTGTTTCCGAGCTGTCTTCACAACGTTATTTTCAATTAATGATTCAATCTCCTCACTTGAAAACCCAAATCTTTCCAGTACCTCCCAGCTATCTGCTCCATAATTAGGAGGTTTAGTCCGCACTTTTCCTGGAGTGCGGCTCATTTTAACAGGAATTCCCACACCTCTATATTCACCAGACTGTACCAACATTTCCCGGTGTTCTGTGTGTGGGTGAGCCATTACATCTGGGATACTGGAAGCGACACCTGAGGGCACCCCCATTTTGACCAACTGCAGCGCCAGTTTGTCTCCGTCCAAATTTTCTAACAAACGCACAATCTCTTTTGTTAGAGCTTCACGATGCTTAAGACGATCCGCATTATGCAGAAATCGGATATCTTCTGACAATTCCGGCTTATTTACTGCTCTACAAAAAATTTGGAATTGTCGGTCATTGCCTACCGCAAGAAAAAGAGCTCGGCCTCTTGTAGGAAATAAATCATAGGGTGCAATATTTGGGTGGGCATTACCCATCAACGCTGGCGGATTCCCAGACATAAGGTAGTTGGCAGCGTGAGGGTGCTGAAGTGCAAGACCACAATCAAACAAGGTTGCTTCTACCTTTTGGCCATAACCAGAGCGGCTTCTTTCCTGGAGAGCTGCCAAAATACCCACAGCGGCGTACAGCCCAGTTGCGAGATCCACTATTGGCACGCCGAGTCTCATAGCACCAGTATCAAGAGACCCATTAACACTCATCAGGCCTGTCCAAGCTTGTATAGCCGCATCGTATCCTGGCAGTGACCCTAGTGGACCGTCTGCCCCAAACCCAGTAATCGCGCAGTAAATTAAACGAGGAAACTTAACTGACAAAACTGTTTGGTATCCCATATCCCATTTATCGAGCGTTCCTGGTTTAAAATTTTCGATAAAGACATCTGCACTGTGCAATAGACGCAATAAGACCTGTCTGCCCTCATCTCGCTTTAGATCAAGACCTAGCGAGTGCTTATTTCTGTTAACGCCCGAGAAATACGCAGATAATCCATCATCAAATGGCGGTCCCCAATCCCTAACTTCATCACCCTGCGGTGGTTCAACTTTTATTACGTCAGCCCCATGGTCTGCTAAGATTTGGGTACAATATGGCCCCCCCAGTACTCGCGTGCAGTCAATAACTTTTACTCCCGAGAGTGCAAAATGATTATTGTTTGGTGTCAATTGTTTAGTCATGACCTTTTTTATGAAGGCTCTCAGTTGAGCTTAGTTTTTCTCTAACAATTCTTAACTCAGCTATATAAACGGCATTTAATGTAATAATGGTCACAAATAGCTAGCAAACTGTCGCTCGATAGACCTAGGGTCATCGGACAAAGCATTGCAAATATCAGTAGCCATGTTGCCAGGATATATTTCTTCAGAATCATCTTTAATAGCTTGAAGTGCCGCATTTACTACATCATCAGGCGTGATTTTGGGGATCTGCATGTTGCTAGTCATTCTTGTATCAACCGCGCCTGGCATAACTGCAATTACCCGAGTACCCTGCCCTGCTAATTCTGCTCTTAATGCCTGGGTAAGTGAGAATCCCGCAGCCTTAGATGCGCAGTACGAACCCATAAGGGGCATATTTACCTTAGATAAAATGGTTAACATATTTACAATAACGCCGCCGCCATTTGTTTTGAGAATAGGAGCAAATGATTTACACATCTCCAACAAGCCCAGGTAATTAGTCTCAATCTCCGTCCGTGCATCTTCCGTTGTTGCTGACCCGATAGCGAGAGTGTTTGAATTCACACCAGCATTATTGATTAATAGCCCAACATCGTCGCACATTACTGCAGCATTTCTGACATCTTCACTTTGGCAGATGTCCAATATAATAGGCGAAATATTGGGGCTTTTGGGTAGGTTTTCTGCATAAATGTGTTTGCGAATCCCAGCATAAACCTTAGGAACACCAAGATCGAGTAGTGCACGAACGTACGCAGCCCCGATCCCACGATTTGCTCCGGTGACGAGTGCTACTTTACCTTCAATATTCATAATCCAACCTCACCCATCGACCATGCGATGCGGAGAACTTTCATTCCACCGTAGCATCAGAGAGTTCGACGGTTTGCTCTCATCGACCAGTTTCTGGGCTGTCTCAATCCCAGCGACTGGAAGGTCGGTGGTATTAAAAAGACCCAGTTGCACAAGAACAGACGCTTGATCCCAATAAATATGTTCGTGATACAGCTTGTCACCACGAAAATTTACTATCGCCACCAGCGGTATCTCTACGTATCTTCCCGTTGGGGGAACACCCGGCAACATCCAGTCGATCTCAATGTCATGCGTAAAGCAAAACAGCATTTCATCTACTACGCGATCAGCACCAATCGTCCTCGAGATCGGTACTAACTTTGTATCAGCTGGGGTTTTAGGGATGAAGTGGTTCTTGTAGAAACGATGTAAATCTGTATGACCAACGCCGCCTGTCATCGTCGGAATATGATTCACGTATGGCTCATCAACCATCGTCTTCATTGTCGCATCGACATCACGAGCACCGAACTCGTAATAGGTATGTTTCTCCCAAAGGGCACCTAAATCATATTTCGGACCTAAGGTTCGCCTAAGGACCTCAATGGTGCGTGAGTGCGCCATCCAGGCTGCTGGCTTGTCATATGCCTCTCTATCGGGGCTGTAAAACGCGTGGTCAACACCTGTATACGAAAATATTTCAATATCTGATTTATCTGCGCAGGTTGCTTGGATCTCCTGAACAGCACTGGAGGGAACAAAACTATCATCACCTGCAAAGTGCATTACCGTAGGGCAGTTCACGCTGTTTAACTCGCCGATACTTTTCTCTATCCCAACTCCATAAAAACACACCGCGACCGCTACTGATTTGCGGGCAGCGGTTAGAAAAGATAGTTTCCCGCCGAGACAGAAACCCACAATTCCCACCTTCTCGTGGCATTCATCGCGCGCTTGCAGCCATTCTATTGCTTTCCCAAGGTCATCAACTCCCGTATTGGCATCAAACTGCTCATACAGCGCAAAAGCTTTTGCTAAGTCTTCATCTGTGTAGCCAAGATCTACGCCCTCCTCGAGTCGCCAAAATAAATCGGGGACGAGAACCACATAGCCTTCATCCGCAAAAATGTCAGCAACTCTCCGCATTGATTTGTTAACACCAAAAATTTCTTGAGCTATTACCAGTCCGGGCCCCGACCCGCTTTCTGGCAATGTCAGATATCCTGAGAATAAGGCATCGCCACTATCAAGTATTGTTACTCTGTCTCCATTCATCTTTTGCTCCCCAAGCTCTACTGGTAGTCCCGTACAATACTTTGGTGCACAGAATCGCTGCACATCGTGCGTTACGCGAGGTCTTTACGCATCCAAATCCGAGCACCATGGTTACGGATCCTTTGGATAGCCAATCTATCGTTATACCTCCATAATTCACCCATTATTGCATGAACGTAACGAATCAAAATATAAAACTCTGAGCTGACAAAACAAAATTCAGTTTGTTTCCGAGCTAACGATACCAACAGTATGCACATGAGCGGCCGAATGTAGTAACTTCAGCTAAATCTGACCTACAGTGATGAGTGTCTCTAATGAACCAAAGCGTTGCAGATCATTATACTCAAAAAGATATGTTGGCTCGATTGAGACGGGCTCTGGAAGAGTCTTATCCTGTTAGTAAGCCGTTGAGTGTTGACGACTTAGCCGCAGCGGATCATTTGCATGCAAGGGGCGTTGCGGCCACTCAATCTCTCGCAACAGGCCTTAAGCCACATAGTGGAGACGCGGTATTGGATGTTGGTTGTGGCGTTGGTGGTCCAGCTCGCTGGCTAGCCGATAAATTCAATTGCCATGTTACCGGCATAGATATAACACCCGAGTACCATTTGGTATCCCAGAACTTGAATTTTCTCTTGAGACTAAAGGATAAGGTGCAAACGATCTGTGCAGATGCAGTTGCGCTTCCGTTTGGCGACGCCTCATTTGATATAGCATATTCTCAATACGTGATCATGAACGTCGAAGATTGGACAACGTTTTTTAATGAGACATCACGAATATTGAGGCCAGGTTCTCGTTATATGATCTCTGCCGTTACGCGGGGCGCTGGCCCTCCGCCCCAGTATCCATTGCCCTGGGCACCTGACTCGACGTCAAGTCATTTGCTGCCAAGTGAGATTCTTAAGAGCGAACTTGAAAAGTCAGGGCTAATGATTACCCATACCCGCGATTGCACTGACGAAAACCTTTCGGCATACAGAAGAGCCGTTAAAGCTAACGTTGCAAGAGATGGTTCCTCATCATTAAATCCTCAGCTATTTATGGGTACCATACTCCCAGAAGCCCAAGAGAATTCAGCGGTTGGGTATCAAAACGGCGCTCTTAACGCCATTGAGATTCTTTGCCACAAGAGATAAGACAGTTTTTTGAGACGAACAACTGCAAACCTATTATTACCTGCAGAGGTTGTCCTGAGTCTCACTAGGAAAGCTCAATAGACATCAGTATTTCCCCAAACTCAACTGCCGCTCCGTCATCAACTGCCACATGCGCAATTCGCCCTGCTTTACCCGCTTTGATGGGGTTCATGACCTTCATAACTTCGATGATGCACACCACGGTGTCCGTGTCGACCAAAGATCCTTCTTGCACAAATGGCTCAGCACCAGGGCTTGGTGAGCGATAGAACGTCCCCACCATTGGTGACGTAACTGCCACGCCTCCAACAGGAACGATATTGGTTACACTGTCATTGATCTCCTCTGGAGAGTGTGGAGCGGGCATCGATTCAACGTTGGAGGAGTCTGACTCGCGTTCCTGTTTCCGTGAGGTAGAAGGCTGTTTGTAGATGAGCTTAAAATCGCCGATCTCAATATGTAGCTCCTCACAGGATGAAGCTTGCGCCAGCTCCAGGATTGATACGATTTCTTCATAAGTAACGGTCATCTTTTTTATCCAACTAACGAGTTACGGAAATGTTCAAGCCATCATGTGCAATATCGAGATTCTCAGCACCTGGTGTGGCTGCCATATAAGCAGATGTTTCTTTAACGTCTTTGTAGGTTAGCCCATTATCTTCGTCCCGATTGGTGCTAACGGAGAAGGTACGCGCATTTCGTCGCAATATTGCTTCTTTTACCAATTCAGTAAGAGGCGATTTTGCTATTAGTGCTGGATTGGGGTCCTGTGGATCTTCTAAATAACTATCAATCGTGCCTTCTCCAAAAAATAGACGTAACAAAAGATCCTCATGTGAGAGTTCTGGTCTAGTTGCTTGCAATTTAGCTAGTTCTTCATCAGGAATGGTGAAGTCTATAGCCGAATCAAGGTCGTGAGGAACAATCTGAGCAAAGATTTCGGGGTCAACGTGGCCAGGTATCTGTCCATAATAGCCAGATGCATATCGTGGTAATTCGCTAGGAACATTTGAATAACGGTCACCACTCATAACGTTTAAAACAGCTTGTACTCCAACCATTTGAGAATATGGTGTAATCATTAGAGGATATCCCATTTCAGCACGCACCCGTGCGACCTCTTCCAGTATTAGTGGCATCCGTTCAATTATGCCGGCTTCACTAAGTTGACGCTCAAAGTTGGACATCATTCCCCCAGGAATTTGATGTGGAATGTATTGCTGGTATGCATCGTCATCATATTCAACAACGCCTGGGATTGTGTGACCGTGCCGTGCTGCAATCCAATGAAAATAATCATCAATATAATCAACATTAGATTTGTCCACGCCAGTAGTAATACCTAGTTCTTGGGATGCACAAATAATGTCTGCCGTGGCTGGAATTGAAGCCCCGCGTGCCAAGGCATCACTGGATGTGCATACAGCATCGACGCCAAGCCGTATTCCTTCCATGCAACACGCTAGTGCTTGTCCAGTAGAATCATGCACATTAAGTTGCAGTGGGACGATCCCAGAGGTTAGCCGCAGCATCTCAGGGATCAGCGTAGATGTACGATCAGCGGACAGAAGTCCGCTGGCATCATACAACGTAATGGCGTCAACATTTAATTCTAGAAGTTCGCGGGTCTTTTCAATAAATAATTCATCAGAGTGCACAGGACTTATGGTGTAACAGATGCCTGCATCTACTTTAAGTCCTTGACGATGGGCACTTTCAACATTGTAGGCAATATTAGAAAAGTCGTTAAGCCCCTCTATTTGGAGGATCCACTCAAAGCCTGCCTCGACTATACAGCCCATCAACATGTCTACAACATCGTTTGGAAACTGTCGCCAACCAAATAAATTTCGACCGCGTACCAATATCATAAGTGGAGTATTAGGCATCTCTGCCTTCACCATCCGACAACGCTCCCAAGGGTTCTCACGCAGAAAATTTACTGCGGTATCAAACCCTGCCCCACTCGACGTGCAGGCGCGTATAAAGCCAGAAGAATCGACGACGCGTGCAATAGAGAGCATGTCTTCCGTACTCATGCGGGTAGCCCAAAGGGAGAGTTGACCATCCCTCATCGTTTCTTCGATGATTCCAAGTTTTTTTACCAAACGGCCCTCCTTTCAAACCATCCTATAGGACAGGATTATTCGTTGATTAGTCTAACCAATATAATTAATTGGCAGGCAAAAACATCTATTCAACCTGAGCGTAATAGGTCCTATGTGGTGCTAGGGCTGATAGCTCCAATACGGCATCCATCCCACCGGCTTCTGTTAATGCTTTTATATGTTTCTTGTGAGCGTCAATGGAAACCCATTTTTCTAAAATCAACAGCCTATCGGAATCGCCAGCATCAACTTGCAGTTCCAGACCTGAGCAGCCATCCAGGCCGCCGCCATCCCCCATATGTGGAAGTATTAATTCTTTCATATCCTTCCCTTTACCGGGTTTAGCGACTAAACGGACCATTAAAAGCACTGTCATCGGGACCTCCTTACAATTCATTTTATAACAAGTTCGTCGAAAACTATCGTAAATACAACGGATAGTTAGGGATGTATAATAGCCAACGACATATTTATTGATTTATTATGGGTGCCTATCGCACAGCTATTTTCGTTTCACAACTTTCAACATTCACCAGATTCGCGGCCTTATTTATTAGTGTTCGTTAATTTGTTAAAAATTTACCCCAAAACTGTATATGAATAGAAGATGAGGAATTTATGAATCTTTCTGACCCTAAAGAGGTAGAGCGAGTTGGATTACTAGGTACCGGAACTATTGGCGCAAGTTGGGCTGCTTATTTTTTATCTCGCGGGTTGGAAGTTATCGGGTGGGATCCCGCACCGGATGCTGAAAAGAATGCGCGGAGTTTAATAGAAAGAGCATGGCCTGCAATAGAGGCCCTTGGCCCTGTCTCCAATGCAAATCCTGATCAGTTTCGCTTTGTAAATAGCGTTATAGATTGCGTAACTGAAGTTCAATTTATACAAGAAAATGCGCCTGAAAACCTTGACGTAAAGCGAGACCTTTTTAGGACTATTGATAAGTCCATACCGCCAGACACTATATTGGCTTCAAGCACCTCGGGTCTATTGATAAGTGAGATGCAATTTGGGCTTAATAGTGGATCCAGATATGTGCTTGGGCATCCATTCAACCCTCCCCATATATTACCATTGGTGGAGGTTTTGGGCGGCAATGATACAGATGCCACGGCAGTCGACTGGACCATTGAATTTTATAAACTACATGGTAAGAAAGCCGTTAAGCTTGAACGCGAGGTTCTTGGGCATGTGGTTGATAGACTTCAGGTGGCCATGTACCGAGAGGCCATTCATCTGGTGAATTCAGGAGTGGCAAGTGCTAAGGTTGTAGATGAAGCGATAACATATGGACCGGGTTTGCGTTGGGCTTTAATGGGCCCCTTAATGGTGTCACATCTTGCTGGCGGACAGGGTGGAATAAAACATTTTCTAGAACATATTGGCCCAGGAATTGAAAAATGGTGGGAAGACCTAGGAAACCCCCGCTTAACTCCTGACGTTATTGATAGAATTTCTGATAGTGTAGAGGAGGAAGCTGGACAGCGGAGTATTTCGGATCTTGAAGCAGAACGTGACACAAAACTAATTGCTATACTCAATGCATTAAATACCAGTGAACAGTAAAAAAAACAAAGATATAAACCGCTAAAGGCTCGGTACTGCTTTTGTATCCCTTCCACGTTAAGAATAATATTATCATCGTTAATGTAGCAAGGATGGGTGGCCGAGTGGTTGAAGGCACCGGTCTTGAAAACCGGCAGGCCCTTGCGGGTCTCGTGGGTTCGAATCCCACCCCATCCGCCACTTATTCGATTTCTGAAGGCATTTGCAAGAATTCGGTGCGCCTGGAGTCCGTTCGCCAAGAGATAACTGGCTATAATTTTCTTCTGGATAAACCAATTCGTTTATAGGGATATTTTTGTGCATACATACGTTTTGTAGTTATTTAACACCTGATTCTATAAATATAGACTCTATAAACCCGTCGTTAGCTATGAGCGGGTATCCGCATGATTTCATGCCAAATCCAAATGACCCTTTTTCCATGCCCCCCCTCTATCTATGTCTAATTTTGCTGTAAACGTGTGGAGTTGTTATATGATGTTTTCTGTTATTTCCTTTTCCAGGCTGACGGAATATGGTTGAAACTGATTTAGACCGTAGGAGCTGAAATTGTAAATGCCACATGATGGAAATGAATCTACTAAACCGCCATCTGACCCGGCACTTAGGGTCAAGGCACTCGAAAGTTTGCTGGTTGAAAAGGGTTTAGTCGATCCTGAAACGTTGGATCTATTGGTAGATACTTACGAACATAAAATTGGACCGCAAAACGGCGCACGTGTGGTCGCGCGAGCATGGTTGGATCAAGATTTCAAGTCGTCCATTAAAATAGATTGCTCCTCCATAATTAAACAGGTTTTTGGTTTTGAAGGGCGCCAGGGTGAACACATCATTGCTGTTGAAAATACTTCAAAAACCCACAACGTAGTAGTTTGCACACTATGTTCTTGTTATCCATGGACCGTGCTTGGTCTTCCTCCTGTTTGGTACAAATCGGCGCCATATCGAGCACGCATAGTCGAAGATCCGCGCAGTGTGTTGGCAGAATTTGGCACGGATATACCCTTGGACAAAAACATACTAGTATGGGACTCGACCTCAGAACTGCGTTATTTGGTCATTCCGGAACGTCCCCGCGGAACTGAAGGATGGTCTGAGGAACAATTGATTACACTCATAACCCGAAACTCAATGATCGGCGTGGAATTAGCAAAGGATCCCGCATCGTGAATGGAGCACATGACCTTGGGGGAAAACATGGTTTTGGGAGTGTGAATCCGAAGCGAGAGTCAGAGGAGCCTGTTTTCCATTGTGAGTGGGAACGCCGAGCATTTGCATTAACTTTAGCCTGTGGATTCTTGGGTCGGTGGAATATCGATGAAGCAAGGCATGCTCGAGAGTCGCAAAGCCCTTTGCAATATCTGAGCAATACCTACTATGAAAATTGGCTTACAGGTCTTGAAACACTTCTAGTGGCAAAGGGGTTATTAAGCAAGGAGGAACTAAAAACAGGAAAACGTCAAAGCGCAATCGGTGACTATTCTGCGCCTGACGTAACAAAAGTGAAGGAAATTTTGGCGGCGGGCACTCCTAGTCGTTTAAAAGATTCGAGAGCGCCAATATTTCAGCTTGGTGACGAAGTGAGAGTTAGTAAATGCCAACCGTTAAGCCACACTCGTGTTCCGGGCTACACACGGGGATGTGTTGGCACTATTGCACGCTTGCATGGGTTTTACGTTTTTCCAGATGAGAACGTCAGGGGTAATTCCCAGGGTGAGACTCTTTACAGTGTTCAATTCAAGTCAGATGAACTCTGGGGTATAACTACCCATGTCTCTGCATCGGTTTATGTTGATCTTTGGGAACCGTATCTACAGCCAGTATGACAAAAATAGATAGTTTTTCGCTCCTTAATAAGCAGCCGTGTGATGATGAGGGGCCTGTCTTCGCAGAACCGTGGCATGCCCAAGCTTTTGCTTTGGCTGTACATCTTTCTGAGTCAGGACTCTTTAGCTGGAAAGAATGGTCACAGACTATCAATGACGAGATTATTAAAGCTCAAAATGCAGGTGATCTCGACTTAGGTAATACCTATTATGAGCATTGGCTAAATGCGCTCGAACTTTTAGTGCGGAAGAAAGGTATATTTAACTTTGAGGAATTAGTTAAACGCAAAGAGAAATGGCGTGATGCTTACCTTCAAACACCACACGGAGATCCTGTTAAGCTAACGCCGTCAAATGATGGGTATTGAAATAGTTAGACCTACCTTTGTGCCCCAGGCATTTCAAATGTCTCAGAGTTGGCACTCGGAGAAACTATTGAACTAATTGAGCCCCGCAAACTGGGTTAAGACTGTCATCCTAGACTGAAGTGCGCCACACCAAAGCTTAAACCTTGTTACAGTACTCTCTAATTAAACCAATGCAGTTACATTAAGGGAGCTAGTATAATGAGTGGTCCACTTCACGGTATCCGGGTCATAGACTTCACAACTTTGTTGCCAGGACCTCTTGCTACTTTGCTTTTGAGCGAGGCTGGAGCTGAGGTAATTAAAATTGAGAAACCTGGCTCAGGGGAACAGATGCGGTCCCAAGAGCCCAAATGGGGGTCAGAGAGTGTAAGCTTTTCATTATTGAATAGAGGAAAGAAGAGTTTAGCCATTGACATTAAGAATCCGGAGAAAAAACAGCAGCTCTTGAAATTATGCAAGACAGCTGATGTTTTGGTAGAGCAATTTCGTCCTGGTGTTATGGCTCGACTGGGTTTTGATTATAAATCGCTCTCCAAGCTGAATCCTCAGTTGGTTTACTGTTCCATTAGTGGCTATGGGCAGACTGGGCCAAAAAGTTCTGTTGCGGGTCATGACCTAAACTACATTGGCGACACAGGATTACTCTCCCTTAGTATGGGCGTTTCTGATAGCCCGGTGATTCCACCGGCACTTATAGGAGACATTGCGGGTGGCTCCTATCCATCCATAATCAATATACTACTGGCGTTGCGAGAGCGTGATGAAACCAACCGAGGGTGTCACCTTGATGTCAGCATGACAGATAACCTATTTCCATTACTGTTTTGGGCAATTGGAAATAATCTTGTAACTGGAGAATCACCCCGAAACGGCAGTGAGCTATTCACTGGAGGCTCCCCAAGGTATCAATTATATCCTACCTCCGACAATCGGTTTGTGGCCGCAGCGCCACTTGAGCAGAAGTTCTGGGAAGCATTTGTGAAGGCTATAGGACTTGACGTAGAGCTGCATGATGATGCGCTTGCGCCAATAAATACAAAAAAAGAAGTGGCTAAGATTATCCGAGAACACCCAGCAAGCTACTGGGAGCAGAGATTGGGGGAAGCAGATTGTTGCTGCTCTATTGTTCGCACGTTTGGAGAGGCTCTAACCGACAGGCATTTTATTGAGAGGGGTCTATACAGCCATACTCTTCTTAGTCATGCTGGCGACAGTATATCGGCACTTCCAATTCCCATAGCAGCACGTTTTCGAGATGATCGAGGTAAGGCACTATCCGCCCCAGCTCTTGGGGAGAACAATGCAGAACTAACATCGTGAATTAATCTAGGGAAAAGGTTCTATTGCACTCTAGCACTGAAGTTGTGATCAAACTGAATAAAAGTATCAATTTCCAGCTTACTTTGTGTTTACCGAGCCGCAATAATCTGAATCCTCAAACGTCAATGGAAATATCATAAGTTTCAAAGAAATACTGTAACTCCTATAAAGCGCTGTGCCCGGAGAATAAAAAAATGAATAGAATCGTGAATTTTTCGCGTATGAGCGATTCCTCGCGAGAGGACTGGCTTCTGGTTAATTCGGCTGTGATTGAATATGATAATAATTATTCATACCGTATTTTAGAAATGTTCTCGCGTTTACGTGGGGTGCATTTCGCACATCCTGTAGACATGTACCAACACGGGCTCCAAACAGCCACACGCGCGCTACGAGATGGTGCAGATGAGGAGAAGGTCGTCGTTGCTTTGCTCCACGATGTTGGTGAGGTATTGTGCCCCGAAAACCATGCTGCAATGACCGCTGAATGGTTAAGGCCTTATATCTCAGAACATAACTATTGGTTAGTAAAGTACCACGGGCTATTCCAAGGATACTATTACCTTCACCATTTCAACCGGGACAAAAACGCTCGCGATCTTCATAGTGATCACCCGATGTATCAAGCTACTATAGATTTTTGCGAGAACTGGGACCAGAAGGCTTTTGATCCAAATTATGACACTCTGCCTCTATCAGAGTTTGAGCCGATGGTGCATCGGCTGTTTGCAAACAAGCCAGCAATGCATGCGGTTCTCGGAATATAAACACTAGAGGTTTGAGCTATTCAATAAGGCCCCAATTAGGTTAGTTAGCAAACTGTCATTGAAGGGATCGGAGGTTAGAAAGTGTTAAAATTCTTCTACAGCGGACAACCAAACCCCATAAAAATAGCATTATTTCTTGAAGAAGCAGAAATTGAATACGAAGCTATACCCATCGATGTGCGCAAGGGCGATCAACATAAAGAGGATTTTATTGCTCTCAACCCCAACGCAAAGGTACCCGTCATTGTGGATGGTGATTCCTGCATATTTGATAGCAATGCCATATTGATATATTTGGCCGATAAGTATCAGTTGTTTTTACCCGATAAAACAACAGCTAATACGGGTTCGTTACTATCTTGGATGATGTTTGTGGCATCTGGTGTAGGCCCTTATTCAGGGCAGGCCGTTCATTTCCAACATTTTGCGCCAGACAAACTACCCTATGCTATCAAACGTTATCGATTCGAAGCCTTGCGCCATTATGGAATCTTGGATCAGCGTTTGGGTACAATGCAGTATGTGCTTGGCGACACCTACACTATTGTTGATATGGCTGTTTGGGGTTGGGCCCGTATGATCCCTTTTATTCTTGGCGAGGATGCTTTCCTCAAACTCCCTAATTTGCAGCGTCTAGTTGCCGAAATAACTGTGCGGCCTGCGGCTAAACGTGCAGAATCATTAAAGGATAAACATAGATTTAAAACCGATATGGATGAGGATGCCAAACGCAATATGTTTCCCAGCAACTACCAGGTTGAGTAAAGCAAAATGTCTTCACAGTTATCCTACGAAACAATAAGGAGCATGAGGGAGGTTCTTCGCGTCGGGCGTATATCTTTTGCCTGGGTACGCCCGTTTCCGATCAACAAGAAAAGCCTTGCGCAATTAATACGGCAAGAGGTCACTCAATAAATTTCCTAACATTTTCTATACTGTCTTTAGTGACCCCAACCCATTGCATTAAATAATGAACTCTCAATCATTTGAAGTGTTAAAAACAGGCCCGTTCCAGCCACCATTGCACCCGAAAACCGTACTCTGATAGATGTCATACCGTTTTCAAGTGCGAAGTTCGAAATAACCGTACCTGCCAAGAAAGAAATAAAGAATTGAATTAAAGATAAACCCAAAAGGTAACCAATCAAAACGGGAACTCCACTGCTTGACTCTTGTTCGGCAAGTGAATTGCCAAACGCTGAGCCGTGGAAGAGGCCAAAGAGTGCAAATATTCCAAGCGTTGGAATTAATTCCAACACTCGTCCCGAAAGGACCATACCGCCTACTAGGAGGAGCGATAAGGCAATCATCAGCTCCTTGACCGGAAAATCAATTCCAAACGACATTGCGGCACAGCCAACGACCATAGCTATAATGTAGCTAGCTGCGGCCCAGATGCGGTGACCAATTAAAAAAGCCGTGATTCCGACAATGATAACGAAAAATAGATGGTCTATACCTAAAATCGGATGACCAATACCTGACAGAAAGCCATGGATAAACGTTTCCATCTGAAGAGCGCCGAGAGGATGATGAGCAAATGCAACCGACGATGTACAAAACGTAATAAATAGCGCACTAAATTGGATAAAGGGTTTCATTTCTCTAACCCCTCTTTAATACTTTGTTTATATATCGCCAGGTCTCCACAGCAATCTATCATCCGACTTATAGAATTTTATACCACCTGATCTATGGGCTCGCCAGTATCGAGGTATGCCTTCACATTTTTCATTACTCTAAAACCTATCGCGTCGCGAGCCAATAAAGTATTTGTCCCCATGTGTGTCAGCAGGAATACGTTCGATAGTTTTCTTATTTCCCTCGATACTTCCGGTTCAAATTCATGAACATCCAGTCCAGCTGCCGCGATCTGACCGGTTTTTAGAACTTTTGCCAGAGCAGCCTCGTCTATTAGAGGACCACGCCCAACGTTGATTAAGACACTACTCATTTTCATCAGGGCAAGTTTCTCAGCATCAATCAGATGGCGTGTTTTTGGTCCACCCGGAGTAGCAAGAACAACAATATCCGAAACTTGAAGGAGCTTTTCAAGCGTGGGAAAGTATTCCGCACCATAAGCTATCTCCGCCTGTAGATTTCGTTGGCGATTGTGATATAGAACAGGCATTTGGAAGCCTTGTGCGCGACGAGCGATAGCGCTTCCGATTTGTCCGAGTCCGACAATTCCGAGTTTTTGCCCCCAAACCCTTTGACCAAGCGTAAAATTGAGTACACCCCGTGGCCATGCGTCTTCGCGCACCATTTTATTGCCCTCATGGAAGCGTCGACAAGCTGCAATAATCAAACCAAAAGCTAAATCAGCGACCTCTTCCGTACCTTCTTCTGGCGTATTACTAACCAGTATTCCGCGGTTTTTTGCAGCAGAAATATCGATGTGATCAGTGCCAGAGCCAAAATTGGCAATCAGTTTTATCGTTTCTGGAAGGCTACGGATAAACTCTTCACTAATAGTATCTGCAGCTGGGCATAAAACCTCCGCCCCACTGCACCGTAATAGAATCTCACTTAGGGATAGAGACTCATCTTTAGGATGGGTTCGCAAATTATATATTTTTGACATTGCCGCCTCGACGGTTTCAGTCCATTTGCGTGTTAGAACAACCACTGGTTTAGTCATACAGGCACTCCAACTTGTTTTTTCGACGCGTCATAGTTATTTCAAGGCGTAATCTGCCTTGTTTGAGATTATAGAGGTAAGTTTAGAAGCTATAATGCGCGAATAGAAAGGATAATCCTGTGCCTAAGTTTTCTGTAAACCTTTCAATGCTATTTACTGAATATTCCATGCTTGAACGTCCAAAAGCCGCGCGTTTGTCTGGATTTGATACAATAGAAGTGCAGTTTCCGTACTCGGAACCTATAGAGGATTGGGTTCAAGCGAAGGAGCAAAGTGGTGTTCAGGTAATTTTAATAAATACACCACCCGGTGACTTTGCTGCGGGTGACCGAGGTTTAGCTGCTTTACCAGGCCGCGAAAAAGAATTTCGCGCAAGTATCGAAATGACTAAACGCTACGTTCAGGCACTCTCGGTACGGCAAGTTCACGTAATGTCAGGTATTCCACCACTTGATGTTGAAAGAGATAGATGTGCGGAAACGTTGAGAAAAAACCTAGAATACGCGGCTTCATCATTGGCCGAGGTTGGCGCTATAGCACAGGTTGAGGCATTAAATACAGTAGATGTACCAGGTTATTATCTTACTTCAACTCACTCTGCCTTAGCAGCAATTAAAGAAGCAGCACATCCTAATCTCTCCATCCAGTACGATCTTTACCACATGCAAATTATGGAGGGTGATCTACTACGTACTATTGAACAGAACCTGGATATGATCGGACATATTCAGTTTGCCGATACTCCAGGAAGGAACGAGCCCGGTACCGGAGAAATCAACTTTCAAAGGGTTTTTGAAGTTATAGATGCATTACCCTATGAAGGGTACGTTGGCGCGGAGTATACGCCCAGAAGATCTACCGCAACTTCTTTATCATGGTATAGGGATCTTGAAAATCCTGAGACGGAAAACGCTAGTTAAATACTTTTGGCACCTCTGCTATACGTTTGGCACTCCAGATAGTTAGGATCTTCCCACGATAAGGTGCCATGTAGATTGGCTTGGCTTGGGACTTATCAAGTGCATTTAGCTCATGCACTGAAACAATGCGACCCGTGGGGTTTTCATTTGCCCAAATTCCAATTTTATCAGAATCAATTTCTATTATAGGATTCTGCAGACGACCGAGGAAGTGAAATTGCCCATGATAGGTATTTACATAAGCTAGCGGATATCCCGTACGTTCCCATCCTTTAAGAAGTTGAGACACGTTTCTCACGTCATAGAAGGATGCTGCCTCAGACAATACAAACACGTGAGCTAATACCACCATAGCCCAGGTTTGTGCAGTCATAAGGCGCACAATCATGGACATGCGTTTAATTGAAATCAAGATTCCCAAGCCTGCTAAGACTATCACCACGGGGACATAATTGGGGGTTTTATGAAGCCAAATTGGCGAGTCAATAAAAGTTGGGGACAATAGAGTAACTATCAATATAGAAATACCCACAAAGCAAATAAGTCCAGCAGGGACCGCAGCACTCCATCGAGAGAGAGACTTAACGCTAGCAAGCAAACGCGCTGACCCCAGAGCAAAGGCCGGCACCAGTGGCAACAAGTAATGAGGCTGTTTTCCACTAATCACGGAAAGGACAATGAATGAAGATACGAACCAAACCACCACGAGTCTAAAGCCTGAATCGTGCCATAGAGCTGTGTTGGCGCGCAAAGCGCCCCAAAAAGCCGGCCAGATTAACCACGGTGCAAAAAGTATTGGTGCAATCATTGCATACCACCAGAATGGACGCCCATGGGCAAAAGATTTAATGATTCGACCACTTGTCTGATTCCATAGAAGAGCAGATTCATAAACTGGACCACCGATACGGGCAGCAGGTAGTGCCCACACGAGAGCTATTGCTGCAGCAAAGGCTAATCCACCTATACAGTTTATGGTCCATGTCACCCAACCGCTTGATGGGTTTGCCTTGAGCCAAATAGGTGCTAGGACAATTGTCGGTAGGACAAAAACTAGTATTACTGGACCTTTCGCAAGAATACCAAAGCCTATACCAAGGCCAAACCATAACCAGCCGAAGACAGATCCATGAGTTCCACGCCACAATCCAGTAATTGCTACAACTGAAAAGAATGCGACAAGTACGTCATACATCGTTAACGTACCCATAATCATCCAAAGCCAGCTTCCAACGAGTATCCAAGGCGCAAGGGATATGGTTTTCTTGCAGGAAGGCCAAAGTTCGCGTGAAAGTTGGCAGGTTAGTACTACTGTTCCTAGACCAAATAAAGGAGCGACCAGACGCGCCCACCACTCGTTTACACCGAAAGTGAACCATCCAATATGAATCAGCCAAAATAGCAATGGAGGCTTATCGCTATAGGGGACACCATTTAAGTGTGGGACCAAAAATTGTTTTGTGCTCCACATTTCCCACGCAACAGCAAGTGCGCGAGTTTCCTGTATAGGCAAGAGTGGTCGTGTTGCGAGTGCTACAAACAGTATCAGGGCACAAAGTCCTACAAGGGCGAACAGATCAGACCGCCCAACAAGGTTTAATCTCTTTTTATTCATGAGAGTTTTCTATCAAGAAAACCAGAATCTGCAGCATGCAAAACTGAATTTGTTATCGGCATACCTAACCACCTACCAAAAGACCTGTTTCTGAGTGCCACATAGATTTTTAGTTATCTACAATTGTGCGACGCTCACGCATGATTAAATGGAGGTTGCGCATATATATGAAGAGCCCTCCCAGCTGACCAACAATAAATACAGGATCTTCTCGAAACAGCGCATAAGCTAAAAGGGTTACGCCGCCTCCCATGCTGAGGTACCAAAACGCAACCGGGACGGTGCTTTTTCCAGCACGCTCACTTGTTAGCCACTGGACCAAAAAACGGGAAGCAAACAGAGCCTGTCCCGCGAATCCAATAACGTACCAAAGTTGTGGCGTTTCCATGTTTCACTCCTGTTTGCCATTGTCCGATAAGGCTTCCTCAAGGCACACCGCCTTTTCTGATATTCGTCGCTTTTGCAGCCACATCACACCAAAAAGATCAATGATACCGACCCAAAGCCGATTGTTAACACCGTAATGAGATTGTCCTCTATCCCTAGCGCGATGGGTGACGCGAATTGATATAACTTCTCCACCAGCACGTATAAACAAAGCCGGCAGGAATCTGTGCAAATGATTAAACCGTGGTAAATCAAGAAACTCGGACCGTTGAAATAGTTTAAGTCCACAACCCGTATCAGGAGTATAATCCGCTAAAAAATAGCCACGAACTTTATTGGCAATGCGTGATGAAACTTTCCTAACCCAGTTATCATGCCTATGTTGGCGTTCTCCTACTATCAACAGCGGTTTTCCGATTCGGCCATAACCTTCTCGCGCTTCAAGTAAGGCTGAAATGTCTGCTGGATCGTTTTGCCCGTCACCATCCAGCGTTGCGATTAATTCACCTTGGGCGGCTATAATTCCGTTGATTAGAGCGGTACTCTGCCCTGCTTGCTTATCGTGCCTAAGAGTTCGTAGCCAACGCCATTTAGCGCTAGCGGTAGCAAGGCACATTCGTGTTTCATCAGAGCTTCCGTCATCCACGATAATTACTTCCTGTGCTAGTTGCGGAATAACTGCAGCCTCCAGCTCATCTAACAATCGAGGTAAATTATCGGCTTCGTTATGCGCAGGAATAACTATCGAAACCGCAAGAGTCTGTGCCATGTCTTGAATACCCGCATTGTATCAAGGATAGAGGTAAAACAATTCTATGGTGCGATCTAGCTGATGCACGCTACTTTGTTGTTCATAGTATACTTTGTATATCTTCTAGACGAAGAAACTTTCGCCTGGGAGCGCCGTGTGTCGCTGATACGACCTCTGCATCATCAACTTGTTTCCACTGGTCAAAAGTAATCCATCGAACATTGCGGCCACAAAGAATTTTTTCTAGCGTTGAACGCCCTGGCTTTTCCCCAACTTGAATGTCTGATTGAATATGTCCGCATACCCGCATGGCATCTTGTCGATTTGTAGATATTACTCCAACAGGGTTCCGCGCTGCCCATCCAACTCCATAAAGTCCCTTGCTTACACGACCATCTAGGTTTTTAATCATTGATGATTTTTTATCATAAGGAACTCCACTTAGGGGTGCTCCCCGGTTGCCAAGCGCATAAATAATTAGTCCGCACTCAATGTCAAAATATTGCTTAGTACCTTCCACTTGATTGTTACTAATAACTGTCCGTTCCAACCTTAGTCCCTCTACCCGATCGCCACCCAATATTTCTCGGGGTAGTGAAAAAAATTGAAATTGTACCCGTTTTGATAGTGTTGAGTATTTTAGTAAGGAGAATTCTTTAAGGGTGGCTAGGTTGCGTTCTTTAAGGCGATAATCCCGCTCCGACATTTCACCAAGAACACGTTCAGGGATTTGATTGCCATCAACCACTGGGAAACAGTCCTCCAGCTGTCCCATTTCCCGTAACTCAACGTTAGTAAAACTTGCTTCAATTGGTCCGCGTCGGCCAAATACTTGGACAGTATCCAAGCGCGAATTATGAATAGCCTTTGATGCATAATCCGGCAAATCCGACTCGATCATTTCATTCCGTGTTTTTACCAATACCCTAGCGACATCTATAGCTACGTTTCCATTGCCAATCACTGCGACGGTAGATACATCAAGGTCAAACTCTAGATCCTGGAAATCAGGGTGGCCATTGTACCAGCCAACAAATGAGGTGGCTCCCAGTACACCGCGCTTACAGCTTCCTGAAACAGGCCATTCACGGTCATTAGGGGCGCCAATTGCAATAACTACTGCGTCATAAACATTACGCAGCTCATCAATGGTTATATCAACACCAACATTAACGTTACCGTAATAGCGGACTGGGTCTTGTTCGGCCGTTCGAGCAAAAACCTTACAGATCTTTTTAGTCGTTTGATGGTCCGGAGCAACACCGTAACGCACCAACCCATAAGGTGAAGGAAGCCGTTCAATAATATCGATATCATATGTTTGAGCAGCTTTAAGAAGTGTGGCTGCAGTATAAAAGCCGGCTGGGCCCGAGCCGACGATTGCTACACTAACCGACATTCGTTACATTGCTGTGCATTGAGAGCGTCAATAGAAATATAAAAAAAGAGTGTTACTGTAACCTGATACATAGTCTGTAGCGATAAATACCATTTCTCTAAAAACAGGATACGGAGTTTATGGCAAGGCGCTGTCAAGTGCCAACCGTCCAGGTGTGCCCTGCTCGCATTAGTTTATTTAAATCGTCAGTCCAACTATCTCTTCTATTCGATGGCGCCGCCTTGCTGATACTATCAACAGGATCACACAAAATAACTCCTAAGGCCATTGGCAAGTCCGGTGGGCGCATGGAAGCAAGCATAACTGCCAACATTCTGTTTCTTTCATCGTGAATGATGAGATCGCTTTCTTTACTCTCACCGCGTCCAAGTTTTACGCTCTCAAGACAAAGTGTTTTATGATCTAACTTCAAGCCGATATCTTTGTTCTTTCCATAAATAAGTGGTTGACCATGCTGAACATGTATCTGTCGATCGCTAGATAAATTACGTTCGGTAAAGTCATTAAAGACCCCATCATTATAGACGATACAGTTCTGAAAAATTTCGACAAACGCTGCCCCCTTATAAGCGTGTGCTCTTTCTAAAGTGACCTGCAGGGATACTTGAGAAACATCAACGGCTCGAGCCACAAAATTGGCTCCAGATCCGAGCGCAAATATCAATGGTGAAACAGGGCTTTCTATCGAACCGTTAGGCGTAGACGGCGAGCGTGTGCCCAAACGTGATGTCGGTGAGGATTGGCCCTTGGTTAATCCATAAATTTCGTTATTAAACAGTAAGACCTGTAGGTCAATATTACGGCGTAGAACGTGAAGCAAGTGGTTGCCCCCGATAGAGAGGCCGTCCCCGTCCCCGGTTATCACCCAGATATCAAGGTCTGGGTTCGCTAATTTAGCTCCTGTTGCTATGGCAGGTGCACGTCCATGGATAGTATGAAAACCATATGTATTCATATAATAAGGAAATCGTGAAGCACACCCGATACCAGATACGAAAACCGTTGTCTCTGGGCGAGCGCCGATTTTAACGAGGGCCTTCTGCATAGACTTAAGAATCGCATAATCTCCACAACCTGGACACCATCTGACTTCCTCATCAGAGGCAAAGTCTTTTGCAGTTAAAGGTGCAGAAAGAACTGAATGATCCATATCGCGGCTTTCAATCGATCAAAATCTGTACACGTCAATTATTGCTTCTTCTACTTCAGAAATCATAAACGGTTGACCGGAAACCTTATTAAACCCTTTAGCATCTATAAGGCAGTACCCTTTAATGAGAAATAACAACTGCCCCAGATTAGCCTCGATTACTAGCACTGTTTCATAGTTTGCAAGCAATTGTTTTAAGTTTTTTGGTAAGGGCCACAAGTTGCGAAGATGAATGTGCGATACGTCCATTCCGCGTTGTAACAGGTTATCAACAGCTCGACTGATAGGGCCATAGGTTGAGCCCCACCCTACAACTGCGACTTTCCCTGACTGAGGTCCGCGAGTGACGGTTTGAGGCCCTATATAATCTCTTACACACTTCACCTTATTATATCGTGTTACTGTCATTTTGTGATGATTATCAGGTTCATACGAGATTTTACCGCTGTCATAATCTCTCTCTAGGCCACCTATCCGATGCTCTAATCCGGGAGTGCCAGGTTTTACCCAGGGCCGATCAAGCCTTTCAGTTCCACGACGGTATGGGTGAAAACCTTCAGTTGTTGAGCAAAATTTAACTTCTATTGGGTCAAGTTTATTTACGTCGGGAATAAGCCAAGGTTCTGATGCGTTTGCAATAAATGTATCAGTTAGAATTATTACAGGAGTCATGTAACTGATAGCTATGCGTATGGCTTCTATAGCGATAGTAAAGCAGTCTCCAGGTGAAAATGGAGCTAGGACGACAACAGGAGAGTCAGAGCTCCGACCAAATAGTGCCTGAAAAAGATCTGACTGTTCCGTTTTGGTAGGCATGCCGGTTGATGGCCCGGAACGTTGTGAATTCACCACTATCAAAGGAAGTTCTGCACTTACAGCAAGTCCTAGACCTTCAGTCTTGAGAGAAATGCCTGGTCCTGAGCTTGAGGTCACGCCAAGGCTACCAGCATATGAAGCACCAATGGCCGCGCATATAGCTGCTATTTCATCTTCAGCTTGAAATGTGACAATATCATCGACTTCCATGCTTGCAAGTGAATGCAACAATGGAGATGCAGGTGTGATGGGATATGAAGCAAAAATCATCTTTAAATCGGCAAGGTGACTGCCTGCTGATAATCCCCACGCTAGTGCATCACTTCCCGTGACAGCGCGATAGACACCCGCTGCCATTTCATCGGCTGGGCCCACCTGAAACGTCGTAAACTGAGTCGGAAATTCCGAACTATCGGCTACTTTGTAACCCGCATGTAACACTGCAATATTTGCCGCTGCCAGATCATTTCGTCCAGAAAACTTTTGTCTAAGCCATTTCACAGTAGGATCACGATCTCGTCCGTATAGGTAGTAGGTCAAACCAAGGGCCCATAAATTCTTACAGCGCAAAGATTCTTTTTTCGATAAATTATGACCTTTCAGGGCTGCAATAGTTGCAGCGGATATGTCTAGATTGATTACTGTAAATTGGTTCAAAGAATCGCCCTCTAAAGGGTTGTTTTTGTACCCCGCACGTTTGTAATTGCGCTCACTAAATGCGCCCGTATCAACTATAAGAACGCCCCCTGGTTTAAGTTTTCCAATTTCTACTTTTAAGGCCGCCGGGTTCATAGCCACAAGGCAATCGAGTCGATCCCCTGCTGTTCTTATCTCGCGTGATCCGAAGTTTATTTGAAAAGATGAGACACCAAAGGTTGTTCCGATTGGAGCACGAATCTCCGCCGGGAAGTCTGGAAATGTTAAAAGGTTGTTCTGCTGCGTCGCTGTGGAAAGAGTAAACTGTCCACCAGTCAGCTGCATGCCATCACCGGAATCCCCAGCGAATCGCACCACGGCCGAGCTAACCTGTTTGCGCTGTTGCGCATTTTCGTTGCATTCCACCGATATCAGACTTGAACGCGACACTTAATTACCGGGGCCCAACAGCCAACTATTTGAACACAAGTAAATACCCTAACAGCTTCGAAAACAAGCTTTAGAAATATTCTTTAATTAGTCCACTATTTGGTATATCGATTGCCCGCCGTAGACAACTCTCACCACAAATTAGGCAAGATTACAGCGCATATGTTCGCGTGCCACAAAAGCCTGGGACCATTTAGCTTTTGCTTCGCTCTCCAGACGTTCCATGAAGAGATCCTCGTGATCAGGATCGTGATGAAAAATGGCAAGCGACTTAGCATTAGCAGCGCGGCACAGTCGGACACCCTCCTGCCAAGTAGAGTGGCCCCACCCTATTTTGTCCACAAATTCACTATCTGTATATGTAGAGTCGTAAATAACTAAATCAGCACCCTCTATAAGTTCAAGAATGTTTTGGTCGGGCTTACCTATAATGTGCTCGGTATCAGTAACATATACGAGAGATTTGCCCTTGTATTCGATGCGGTAGCCAGTAGCTCCATTCGGGTGATTAAGTGGTGCTGTTTTAATTTTTACGCCTTGCCATAAATCGAATGAATCACCAGCTCTAAAGTCTTCGTAATCAAGTCTCGCATCCATCATTTCCAATGGAACAGGAAATGTAGGCTGTGCCATTTGGCCCGCCAACACCTTTTCTATTCCCTCAGAGTCAATCAAGTGACCAGCCATTATTGAGAAGTGGTAGCCCTTTTCAAACGCTGGTGTAAAAAACGGAAAACCATTTATGTGGTCCCAATGGGTGTGAGACATTAAGACTTTAGCATGCTTCACATCCTTTTTAAGCATCCACTGCCCCAAATTTCTAATACCCGTTCCAGCATCCAGAATAATCCTGTTTCCACCTAATGAGACCTCGATACAGCTAGTGTTGCCCCCAAAAGTGATATGACTCGGTGATGGGCAGGCAATACTTCCTCGAACGCCCCAGAATTTTACTTTAAAACTCATTTATTTTGCAGCTCCTCGCCACGCGTATACTTAATAATGATGCTGGTAACAAGGGTGCCTCGCATTCGTTTGGTTGGGTTTAAAAAACGTCGGACACCACCGATGTACTATTGTGGGGCTCGAAAAACAACCGTCAACTGATTTAAAACCTCTCAATATAAATATCAATAACTATATCGAATGCGCAGCAATGCATCAGTCTAACCATCTTAGTTTCTCAGAAACTTACTACTTTGTTTGATCACCAATTAGCTCTGTTTGTGATGCTAAAATAGAGCGGCCCTTATTGGTGAGACGACATACTAACCAGTCCGGCTTCAGAGGGTTATTAAACCAAGGCTCTGCCCACCCACGACGTATACACGAACGAACTGTTTGTTTGTTAATCTCCTGACCATTTTTATCAAACAATGGCAGCTTGCCTCCAGGCTGTATAAGCCCACCCCTAAGGTAGCGCCTCTGCGCTTGCGTTGGTTTCATGAATGATCGCGAAATTAAAGCGCCTCCGTTCGTGTGCCTACGACCACCCCATTCTCGTATGGAGTCACCACATAAGAAAAGTTAACTAAATTGCTCCACCGCCTGCTGTATTTTCTACCTGCTATCAATTTCGATCAACTCAATTTTGTATCCATCAGGGTCCTCAATAAAAGCAATTACAGTGGTGCCGTGTAACATGGGGCCGGGTGGACGGGGTATGTTGACACCCTCGGATTTTAATTTTTCGCAAGTATCGTATATATCAGAGACGCCGAGAGCTATATGGCCATATCCATTCCCATGTTCATAAGGATCGTTTTGGTCCCAGTTATAAGTAAGTTCCATAACTGTATTGCTTGCTTCATCGCCGTAACCGATAAAACAGTTGGTAAATCGACCATCTGGAAACTCAGCTCTACGCAAGAGTTTCATTCCAAGTAAACGTAGGTAAAAATCAAGTGACGTATCTAGGTCCCGAACACGAATCATGGTGTGCAAAAATTTAAAACGGTCATCTTCAGTCATTATTTTTTCCCAACATACATCATTGTCAAATGAGAATAATTGCCATTATCACAGCCTACGCCAACATTACTATTTAACGCTGCCGGATGAGGAAGACCTCTGTTCCATTCTATATAAACGAACATTATTATTGTGTTCTTTGAGCGTGTTGGCAAAACGATGTCCTCCCTTGCCATCAGCGACGAAATACAGATCATCAGTCTCTAACGGGTTAAGCACTGCGGAAATAGATGCGCGGCCAGGGTTGGCGATTGGTGACGGCGGCAATCCTTTAATAAGGTACGTGTTGTATGGGCTTTCAAACGACAGATCATCTCTAGTCAATTTTCTCTCTAATAGCTCTCCATTTTTCCGAATAGCGTAAGCCACCGTAACATCCGACTGAAGTCTCATACCTCTACTTAATCGGTTGATAAATACTCCGGCAATATGTGCGCGTTCCTCACTTATTGCTGTTTCTTTCTCAACTATGGAGGCAAGTATTAACGCCTCTCCTGAGGATGAAAAAGGTAATCCAGTAGACCTTTGCTGCCATAATTGATCCAAAAGGTTAGTCATGTCGGCTCGCATGCGTTCGACTAGAGCACTTCTGCTATCTCCAAAGGTATAATAATAAGTCTCTGGAAGTAATGTCCCTTCCGAGGCCTTACCCGCATTGCCATCTAAACCATAGGCAGCTGAAACCTTATCAATGACTTCTCGAGTAGAGAGTCCTTCTGCTATCGTGAGACGCCGAACAAATACATCCCCTCGAGCGATCTTCCGTAAGGCCTCATACGCAGTGGTGTTGTGGGTGAATAGATACTCGCCTGCCCGAAGCTTTTTGGCTTTCCCTGTTATGAGGGCCAACATAATGAAAGCGTTTGATTCACGAATTACCTTGGCTTCATCAAGTGTGTGCGCAATATCACCAATGGAGCTACCGTGAGGAAATACGATAATCGTGTCGTCGCCAGATGAGCCAGGCAGTAAGACCGCGCTGCTCATCCACCCCACCAGCATGAGCGTTATAACTAGAGCACACGCTATTATTACACTAACCCAACCAATGGCCCTTGGGCCCACCATCATTTAGGTGAGGTGAGAAAACACCAGACTAGCGTTAGTGCCCCCGAAACCGAATGAGTTAGATAATACATTTTGTACAGAACATTCCTTAGCCTGATGAGGAACCAGATCGAGATCGCATTCATCAGAGGGGTTGTCTAGATTAAGTGTGGGGGGGACTACACCATGATGGATAGCGAGTATCGCAAAAATTGCCTCTACGCTTCCGGCGGCGCCAAGAAGATGACCAATTGCTGATTTTGTTGAGGACATACAAAGGTTGTATGCATTGTCCCCAAACAGTGTCTTTACCGCGCCGTGTTCAATTTCATCGCCGCGAGGAGTTGAGGTGCCGTGGGCATTGATATAGTCAATTTCGGAGACATCCAGACCAGCATTTTTCAGAGCAGACTTCATCGACCTTAACGCCCCATCTCCATCCGGTTCCGGCGCAGTAATATGGTATGCATCGCCTGAAAGGCCGTATCCTTTAACTTCTGCGTAAATCTTTGCTCCTCGTCGCTTTGCGTGTTCCAATTCTTCTAGAACTAGGACGCCTGCCCCCTCGCCCATGACAAAACCATCACGATCACGATCCCAAGGGCGTGACGCCAGGGTGGGGGACTCGTTAAAATTGGTAGACAGCGCACGGGCGGCACCGAAACCTGCTACGCCTAGTCGACATATAGCTGCTTCTGCGCCTCCCGCCAGCATTACATCGGCATCCCCAAATTGAATCAATCGAGAGGCGTCCCCAATGGCATGAGCACCAGTGGAACATGCTGTGACAACTGCATGATTCGGCCCTCGAAACTTAAAGCGCATAGAAACGTGACCAGATATAAGATTAATTAGGCTGGCCGGAATAAGAAACGGGCTAATGTGCCGAGGCCCGTTCTCATGCACATGTATTGATCCCTTTTCTATAAGAGGCAGGCCGCCAATTCCTGAACCAATCAACACCCCAGTACGGGTAGATTCTTTTCGAGATTGAGGTACCCATCCTGAATCATTTACAGCTTCAACTGCAGCTGCGATACCGTAGATGATAAAATCATCCATCTTCTTACGGTCCTTGACTGAAACATAATCTTCAGGCCGAAAGTCATGGGAACCGTCGCCGCGAGGGACTTGACATGCTATCTGAGTAGATAAGTCGGACACTTCAAAGTTTTTAATCTTCGCAGCGCCAGACTCACCCCGTATCAGGCGTTCCCACGTAATCCCCACGCCGCAACCGAGAGGACTGATCAGCCCCATGCCAGTGATTGCAACACGCTTCATAATCTGCAACCCACTAAGGGTATTAAAAATCGACGCAAATCCTTATAGACCAACTCAGAAAACCCCGTCGTCTGATTTCCAAAGAAAATGCTTATTGGCCAATATGCTGTTCTATATAGCCAATAGCATCTTTCACTGTAGAAATATTTTCTGCGGCCTCGTCTGGAATTTCGCACCCAAACTCCTCCTCAAAAGCCATAACGAGTTCGACTGTATCGAGGCTGTCAGCACCGAGGTCATCAATAAAGCTCGAAGTTTCTGTAACTTTATCTTGATCTACACCTAAGTGCTCAATGACAATTTTCTTTACCCGCTCTGCGGTAGTACTATCGCTCATGAGAAGTCCCTTGAGTTCATTGTTACGGTAGTTTTCTTGCCCTCACTTTGGGGTATGAATATCCGACTTTAGTTCGAATGGCCAGAATGCCGCATGTAACACAATATACTTATCTTGACCAGACACGCCAATTGCATCAACCGTCAAATCCATTCAAAAACGAAGTGACCATCTACCCTACGTACAAAGCCAGCATGGGGCGGGCAGAAATGTGCCGGAATAAGTAAACTTTCATTTTGGACACAATAATCTAATACTTTAAAGCGGCTTGAAGCAGCAGAACAAGGGTCAGTACAGGCACTAGTACTCCAATCTGGCTCATAAATCTGTACGGGGTGGTGCACAATGTCCCCAGAAAACACAACCTCGGCTTCTTGAGATTTGATAAAAACGGCTAAATTTCCAGGAGTATGTCCTGGCAGAAGACGAATTATGCATTGCTCATCGAGCTCGAAGCCATCTTCAATAAACTCCGCTTGACCAGAAGACACAACTGGAAGAACACTATCTTCGAAAGCATTGCGAAGCACTCTATCTTTGGAGGGGTTTTTGAGCCAGTAGTCATATTCAATTTTGCCGAAGAGGTAACGTGCATTCGGAAATGTAGGCACCCAACGGCCATCAGAGGTCACTGTGTTCCAGCCGATATGATCTGCATGCATATGCGTACACATCACGAAATCAATATCACTTGGCTCCACGCCAAAGGTTCGCATGTTATCGAGAAATGGAGTATTGAGTAGATGCCAATGAGTGCGTGGCATACGATCTTTTTCGTTACCAATGCACGAGTCGATCAATATCAGATGATGATCTGTACGAACTAACCAGCTATGTATGCTGAGAAGCAGCGCATCTTGCCTCCTGTCATAGTGTAGAGGGCCTAAGTCTTCCATGTGGGCCTGAAATACCTTTGCATTGTACTTCGGGAAAAATTCAGCAGGTTTGATGTTCCGAATCATCGTTTCGTGAATACGAAAAAGGCGTGCATCACCAATTAACATAAGTCCGTCATTTGTTAGGGCATCACCATGCCACCATTGATGTGCAAAGTATGACCGGTGATATACGATGCGTCTTCGCTTGCAAGATAAACAACTCCAGCCGAAACATCACTTGCCTGCCCCAATTTGCCACATGGTATTCGGCTTAACAAAGAATCTCTCTGCGCATCGTCTAAAGCATCGGTCATGGGTGTAGCAATAAAACCTGGTGCAATGCAGTTTACGGTTATACCGCGAGCAGCTACCTCCTGAGCAATGGCTTTTGACATTCCTATGAGTCCTGCTTTGGAGGCTGCATAATTGGCCTGACCAGGATTACCAGTTACACCAACTATAGAGGAAACATTAATTAGCCGCCCCCAGCGTCTGCGAATCATGCCGCGTAAAACGGCACGCGAAAGCCTAAAAGCGGCAGTAAGGTTAGTATCAATAACCTTATCCCAATCCTCATCACCCTGTCGCACTGCAAGCTGGTCTCTTGTAACTCCTGCATTATTTACAAGTATATCGATGCGACCCATAACAGAATCCGCTTGTTTAACAAGGGACAGCGTGTCCTCTTTACTAGAAAGATTACATTGGAATGGATGAACGCCCTTACCAAGATCCGCGGCTAATTCAATGAGCGCCTCTTTACGTGTTCCCGTTATAGCAACGTCAGCTCCAGCGTTATGGAGTGCTCGCGCAATATCAATACCGAGTCCTCCAGTAGCACCGGTTAACAATGCAAATTTTCCAGAAAGATCAAACATTCTCATCCTCGATATCTTGGTAAAACAATTGTTAACTATAGCTTCTTAAGGAACTCCTCTATCATTTCTGGCGTGCTAACAGACATAACAGTAAGCTCACTATCTATGCGGCGGTTAATACCACTAAGAGTATTGCCGCTACCAATCTCAATAAGGTTATAAACCCCTTTTTTACGCATAAATAGCACGCTTTCGCGCCAACGAACCATTGAAGTCACCTGCTCGATAAGATTAGTGCGAATGACGCTTGGCTCACTTTCGTCCTTGGCGTGAACGTTTGATACAAGAGGAATTGCCGGCGTCGAAACTATTACCGACTCTAGTGCCTCGATCATTTCCTCTGCCGCTGGTGACATAAGGCTACAGTGAAAAGGAGCGCTTACTGGCAGTAAAATTGCTCGTCGTGCTCCGCGTTCTATCGATAACTTTATAGCCCTCTCCACAGCCTCACTATGGCCGCTAATGACCACCTGTCCGGGTCCATTGTCATTTGCAATATTACAAATATCTTTGCCAGCAGAGTCCTTTACAATCTTTTCAACAATATCAATATTTACACCAATCAAGGCCGCCATAGCGCCCTCCCCCACTGCCACCGCCCTTTGCATAGATGCACCTCGGAGTTGCAATAATCGGGCCGCATCGCTCACCCCTAATGCTCCGACCGATGCCAATGCTGAATATTCACCCAGCGAGTGTCCGGCTACGTAGTCTCCTAGTTCACCAATTGCGACTCCACTTTCTGCCTCTACAGCTCTAACTACTGCCATACTAACTGCTAACAAAGCGGGTTGTGCGTTCTCAGTCAGGGTTAATTCATCTTCAGGTCCGTTGAATATTATACGAGTAAGATTTTGCTTTAACGCCTCATCTACCTCTTCAAAAACTTCCCTAGCGGCTGGGATTGCGAGGGATAGTTCTTGCCCCATACCGACACGTTGGGAACCCTGGCCGGGAAAAACAAAGGCTCGCATAATTACCTCAATACTTGTGGCAGGTAACGATTACAGAAAACGTTCCAACGATAGCTGGAATGTTCCCATACGGGTAACTGGTGTCAAGTATTCAAATATTTTAGATGTTCGACTTGCTTGCACACGCGGCCCGTTTCGTTATAACTGTAACTATTATAACTCCTTGCCGGCAATGCCGGCTCAGCTTTGGACCATCAACAGTCAAATTGGTTCAAGCATTAATAGCCGTAAGGAGACGAACTAGTGGCGTTTTACGAATGTGTGTTTATCGTTCGACCAGATATCTCAAGTCAGTACGTTGATGACGTGACTGAACAAATGTCTGGCATTGTGTCTGAAAACGGTGGACAGATAGTAAACTCAGAGAGCTGGGGGATAAGATCATTAGCTTACCGTATTAAGAAGAACCGTAAGGGTCATTATATCCTTCTTAATATTGATGCTCCTCCACAAGCTCTGGAAGAGCTCAAGAGAAATATGGTGATAAATGAGGATATTATTCGCCATTTGGTAATCCGAGTGGAACAACTCAGTGATAAACCATCGCCTATGGCGAGCTCTCGGTCCGCAAAAGAAGAAAAATCCAGGCGCGAACGTCAGGATCAGAAATCAGAAAGGGATTTCTCCGATACGGTTTCTGAAGACAGCGCTGAAGATGAGCAACAGATACCTGCTTCTTCCCTAGATTCTTCTAGTGATGACGCAGAAGGTGAGCAAGAACAACAGATACCTGCTCCTTCCCTAGATTCTTCTAGTGATGACGCAGAAGGTGAGCAAGAGCAAGAACATGAGTGATTCAGATCAACGTAGACCGGTAGGGTTTGGTCGCCGCCCTTTCTTTCGGCGCAAGAAATCGTGTCCTCTTTCAGGGCCTAAGGCGCCAAAAATTGATTATAAGGATGTTAAACTTTTACAGCGTTTTGTGTCGGAGAGAGGTAAGATTGTTCCCAGCCGAATTAGCGCTGTTTCGGCAAAGCAACAGCGCAAGTTAGCTCGTGCGGTGAAACGAGCACGCGTACTTGCCTTACTGCCGTACGTTGTAAAATAAAACATGTCGGCAAGGGCGCTATAGCCCATGCCTAGAGATCTCACGCTATCCTTGGTGGCTGGATTGATGAGTTCCCTACTGTTTATCAGTGTTGGGAAACTCGGCTTGATTGCAATCGCCCTGCCCTACTTCTCTATTCTGCCACTAATGCTAGTCGGCCTTGCAAAGGGTCTTTTTTGCGCCATTCTTGCTACAGCGATTGCTATATTTATAGTGCTAATCGTAGATGGATTCTTGTTCAGCATCGTGCACCTTCTGGCGATTGCTATTCCTGCAGTTGCGATAACTCGCCAAGCTTTATTTCTTACGAATGCAGAAAAAGAAACGAAATGGCAACCCCAGGACCGATCATTGGTCAGTATTGTGGCCCTTGCATGTACGTATTTTATTATTGCCGCTACTCTTCTTTCCATTGAGGAACCTGGAATAATATATTCTATTGAACAATTTCTTTGGCGCGGTGCTGAATTTATGTTGGATGATCCTTCGGGTAGGGAAGGAGAGCAATTTATCCAAAGTTTGGCCTACGCTTTCCCAGCGATATTATCCACCCTCTGGGCTATCATGGTTGTTGTAAATGCAGTGCTTGCCCAAGGTATTCTGGTACGTTGCGGGGCAAATATTCGCCCATCTCCCAACCTCTCTGAAATGACTGTGTCGACATATTTGGTAATCCCGTTGGCGCTATCTGTCGCTGCTGCTCTTATGCCCAATACGATTGGATTTATTGGTACTGGCCTTGCGGCAATATTCTGTATACCGTATTTTTTTCTTGGTTTGGCTGTGATTCACGTGGTATCCCGATCATGGCCGTTGCGCGGCTTGCTGTTGGGGTTGGTTTATGTGGTTGTCGGCTTGTCTTGGTTATCGCTGGAAGTCTGGGCAGCTCTGTTTGTTGTAACATTAGGAACTTTAGAACAGTGGGTTGGTATCCGAGCGCGTTCTCTGTCTCTTAATAATCACTCGAACAACCCTTTAGGTTGAATGTAAGAGGTAACATGGAAGTCATATTGCTGGAACGAATCGAACGTCTGGGGCGGATGGGCGAGGTTGTACACGTAAAGAACGGCTATGCACGAAATTTTTTGTTACCTCAAGGTAAAGCTTTGCGTGCAACCCAAGGTAACATCGAAGATTACGAAAATCGTCGAATGCAGCTTGAAGCACACAATCTTGAACGCCGAGAGGATGCTGAAAGTGTTGGCCATGAATTGGATGGTCAGGCTTATATTGTCCTGCGACAAGCTAGCGAAGGAGGACAGCTCTACGGATCAGTAACAGCTCGTGATATTGCAAATGCAATTACCGAGTCTGGCTGCAGCGTGGACAGACGGCAGGTTGTTCTGAATCAACCGATCAAAACCCTAGGATTACACCAAGTTCGAGTTCGTCTGCATCCCGAAGTGATCATTCCTGTCACTTTGAACATTGCTAGATCTCAAGCAGAAGCATTGTCCCAAGTTGACGTTGCATCAGCGGGTGAGGAGTCAGACAAGTTTTCTGATGCTGATGCCTTCTTTGATAATCCAGATAACGCACCTGATCCCGACCTCCCCAGTGACGTTGAGAAAGTGACTGAAACAATAACCAAAGCTGATTCATCGGAAGACGTTGTGGGTACAGAGGTGGCATAGTTCATGCTACTAAATCACCTCTTGCAAGCAGTAATACGGAAAGGTTCCCTGACCGTAATTGACTCCAAAGGGCGAAGGCATACCGCAAGCGGAGAGCCTGGGCCCAACGTAATCGTCCGTTTAAATAATCCAAAACTCAATTACGAACTTTTTTTTAATCCTCACCTGCGCGTTGGTGAGGCGTTTATGGATGGTGATTTGACGGTCGAGAACGGCGACATATATGACTTCCTAGAGCTTGTCATTATGAACTTCGGTTGGGGACATGGTCATTGGTTACAGGCGTTGATCGCTCGTTGGCGTCTACTGACTCGACGTATAGCACAGTACAATCCTATCTCGACGGCAAAACAGAATGTTGCACACCACTACGATTTGTCAGATACGCTCTACGACCTGTTTTTGGACCGTGATCGTCAGTATTCATGTGCATATTATGAGAATCCAGAAGATTCCTTAGATACGGCGCAGGATAATAAAAAACGCCACATCGCTGCAAAGCTCTTATTAGAACCAAGTAACCGAGTGCTAGATATAGGGTCTGGCTGGGGGGGGCTTGCACTATACCTTTCTGAGGTATCTGGAGCGGATGTGACGGGTATTACACTTTCCAACGAACAGCACAAAGTTAGTGAGGATCGAGCTTCTAAAGCCGGATCAAGCTCTAGAGTTCGCTTTAAACTTTGCGATTATCGTGACGTAGAAGGCCAATTTAATCGGATAGTATCTGTGGGAATGTTTGAACATGTAGGAGTTGGGCATTTTCGTGAATTCTTTTCTAAAGTCTATGACCTGATGACCGATGATGGAGTGATGTTGCTTCACACCATTGGACGTGCCGATGGACCAGGCTCTACCAACCCGTGGCTGCGGAAGTATATCTTTCCTGGTGGTTATGTACCTGCTCTCTCTGAGATTTTGCCTGTCATTGAACAAGCTCGCCTGTACGTTACAGACATTGAGATCCTTCGGTTACATTACGCGGAGACGTTAAAGGACTGGCGCAGCCGTTTTAACAAAAACAGGGAAAAGATCGAGTCCATTTACGATGCGCGGTTCTGTCGAATGTGGGAATTTTATCTTGCTGGATGTGAGGCTAACTTCCGATACGGGGGAATTGTTGTCTTTCAGTTACAGCTATCCAAGGCTCTTTCGGCTGTCCCACTTACACGCGATTACATTGTAGACTGGGAACGCTCTCATGCTAAGCAGACCTCTCACGCAGCGTGAATGATAGAACTTTCCCCGATCTTCACAGCTATAAGATAAAAGTTATCCCCAGCCTAATCTTGTGCCATAAATGGTGGAGAAAGCTATATGTTGTACTGCAGTGGTAGTTACTCGGCAGAAATAAGCCAGACTCTGTCGATTGATAGTTTTCCACCACATTTTATTGATAAGCCAGGTTGGAGTACATGCGAATTTTCTATAGCGTGTTAGGCTAATAGTTATGGCCTCTGACACTGTCCGAACAACTCCGAGCCTCGTACATGATCGAGATGCAGAGGATTCTTCTCTCTATCGTAACTTACCTCATAATACGGAAGCAGAGCAGGCATTGCTTGGCGCTGTATTAATAAACAACGAAGCCTATCATCGCACGGCAGGGTTTTTGACGTCAGACCACTTTTTTGAGCCAGTTCATGGGCGGATATATGGAGCTGCGGCCACCCTTATAGAACGTGGCCATATCGCGACGCCAGTAACGCTTAAACAATATTTTGAAAATGACGATTCTCTAGCTGAAGTGGGAGGTGCTCAGTATTTAGCCCGCCTTGCGGGTGCAACCGTTACGGTAATCAATGCTGAAGACTACGGTCGTGTCATACATGACCTTGCTTTGAGACGTCAATTAGTCAGCGTTGGCGAGGATATGGTCAATACCGCATATGATGCGTCCGTGACAGACACAGCTGTAGAACAGATTGAACAGAACGAGCAACGCCTATTCAATCTAGTGGAACACGGGAGACATGAGGGGGACTTCATGCCATTTCATGTTGCGCTCAGCACTGCAATAGACATGGCAGAGTCGGCTCACAAACGTGATGGTCAAACTGTTGGCGTTAGTACGGGCTTTAAGGATCTGGATGCGAAGCTGGGAGGGCTACACCGTTCAGACCTAATAATTTTAGCTGGGCGTCCATCTATGGGTAAGACCTCTTTAGCAACTAATATTGCGTTGAACGCTGCTATGGCATACCGGCTTGACGGAGATGAGGGCGAGACGAATAGGGCAGTTTTGGATGGGGCATCAGTCGGTTTTTTCTCCTTAGAGATGGCTGCTGAACAGATTGCTACACGCATCTTGGCAGAAGCATCAAATGTAGCGGCGGACGCGATGCGCCGTGGGGTCATGTCAGATCATGATTTTGTAAAGCTAGTTCCAGCCGCCCAGAAATTGGAGCAAATACCCTTCTATATTGATGATACACCGGCTCTTACAATAGCTGCGTTGCGCACGCGCGCTCGGCGTCTTAAGCGGCGCCACGGTCTTGGGCTTGTTGTAGTTGACTACCTTCAGCTGATGCGGCCAGCAGGCCGACACGACAGTCGGGTTTTAGAGATTTCCGAAATCACCCGAGGCCTGAAGGCATTGGCAAAAGATCTCGATGTCCCAGTTCTTGCATTGTCTCAACTTAGTCGCGCGGTTGAAAGCCGTGAGGATAAACGACCCTTACTTTCAGATCTGAGAGAATCGGGCGCTATAGAGCAAGATGCAGACGTCGTAATGTTCATTTATAGAGAGGAGTACTATCTGGTTGGCAGACAACCAGAAATGGGCACTGAAGAGCATTTGAAATGGCAGGATCGAATGGATAAGGTGCATGGGTTAGCAGAAATCATAATCGGCAAACAAAGACATGGACCCACTGGAGCAATAAAACTTCAGTTCTCTGGCGATACTACTAAATTCAATAACTACGTGCCTTCCACTCAGCTGCCTAATGAGACTACATACTAAGGCAACAGTTCAGGTGAACAACGAGGATAGGGGCGCCATTCTCACGGTCGACCTTGGTGCGATCGCTAAGAATTATGAAACATTACGGTCAAAAGTTGGTGAATCAGAATGTGCTGCAGTTGTCAAAGCCAATGCCTATGGACTTGGTGTGGAGCAGATAGCCCCTGTTCTTTGGCAAGCTGGGTGTCGGGTATTTTTCGTTGCCACATTTGAAGAGGGTGCTCAATTACGACACCTAATTCCTGAAGCGGCCGAAATTGCTGTACTTAATGGTCTGGTGCCAAACGCTATACAGGATTACAACAAGGCGAACTTGGTGCCAGTACTCAACGATTTAGCGGAAATTGAAAATTTATCAGCTATCGCCAAACGTACTGAACGCAATCAAACTGCTATGATTCATTGTGATACAGGTATGAATAGACTTGGTCTTGATGCTAAATCAGTTAACATTATATCTGAGAATCCAAAGAAACTGGCTGGCATAGATATTTGCGGAGTAATGAGCCACTTGGCCTGCGCAGAGGAACAGCATCATCCATACAATGCTATGCAACAGAATCGTTTTAAGAATGCTCTTAGTCTTCTTCCTGCCTCGCGTGCAAGTTTAGCTAATTCATCTGGTGTATTTTTGGGGTCCCATTACCATTTTGATATGGTTCGTCCCGGCATTGCACTGTATGGAGTAAATCCAACTCCAGGACAGCTAAATCCTATGCGTGAAGCCGTGTCGATCAAGGCCCGTGCATTGCAAATACGTAACATTGACTCGTCGCAAACCGTTGGCTATGGTGCTACACATCGTTTTTCATCACCTAGGATAATTGCCACGATTTCAATAGGTTACGCTGACGGCCTTCCACATTCCCTTAGCAATAACGGCCATGTAGCGATCAAGGACAAGTCTGTGCCAATAATTGGCCGAGTTTCAATGGACACCTGCTCCATAGATATTAGTAGTTTGCCGTCGGATAGTTTTAAGGTCGGCGATACCGTTACAATCGTTGGACAAACACGCCCATTGGAAAGTTTAGCCCAAGAAGCAAACACTATACCGTATGAAATTTTGACTAGACTGGGGCCACGCCTCGGACATATATACCTTCCACGTCAGTGAGATCTCCTTGAGACTTCTAAATACCATCGGGCGAATGTTTATAGCCTTCATTGCTGCTGTCGGCCGCCTTTCCATTTTTACTGCAATGGGAATGAAACATTGCGTGCGCCCACCCATATACCTCGACCTACTAATCCGCCAGATGATTAGTATCGGGTACTATTCGTTACCTGTTGTAGGCCTAACTGCGCTATTCACCGGAATGGTTCTTGCACTCCAGATATACAGTGGCAGCTCACGCTTTAATGCAGAAGGAGCCGTTGCGACTATTGTTGTTATAGGAATAACACGGGAGCTCGGACCGGTCCTAGCTGGACTCATGGTAGCGGGGCGAGTAGGTGCTGCGATGGCAGCGGAAATTGGTACGATGCGTGTTACTGAACAGATTGATGCCCTTACGACATTATCGACTAATCCTTTTAAATACTTGGTTGTGCCACGCTTGATTGCTGGAGCAACCATGCTACCCATACTAGTATTTATAGGTGATATAATTGGTGTTTTTGGAGGTTACCTTATTGGCACCACCAAGCTTGACTTTAATTCGAGCACTTACCTAAAAAATACATTTGACTTCCTTGAAATAAGTGATGTTGTCTCGGGCCTGGTCAAAGCCGCAGCATTTGGTTTCATTGTATCGTTAATGGGATGTTATCACGGCTATCACAGCCGAGGGGGCGCACAGGGCGTTGGGCGCGCAACTACCAATGCTGTCGTATCGGCCTCAATACTTATTCTTGCATCTGATTACATAATTACTGAGTTATTCTTTTCAAAATGACTACAACGCCACTCATACAGATACGGGATGTGCATAAATCCTTTGGTAATAAGCGTGTACTTAACGGTGTAAATCTTGATATGGCTTCCGGAGAATCTGTTGTCGTTATAGGTGGGTCAGGTACCGGAAAATCAGTGCTTCTTAAATGTATTCTGGGTTTATTAACGCCGGAAAGCGGCAGTATTCGAGTGGATGGTGTTGAAACAATAAATATGCCCGATATTGGTAGAGAGGTCACACTGCAGCGTTTTGGCATGCTCTTTCAAGGAGCCGCATTGTTTGACAGCTTAACAGTTTGGGAAAACGTAGCATTTGCTTTGATCCAAGGTCGGAAAATGCGAAAACAAGAAGCTAAATCTATTGCCTTAACTAAACTTGCTCAGGTTGGGTTGGGGCCTGATGTAGGTGAACTTAATCCCTCAGCCCTTTCGGGAGGCATGCAAAAACGTGTGGCTTTGGCACGGGCAATCGCGACAGATCCAGAAATCCTCTTTTTTGACGAACCAACCACTGGCCTAGATCCTATCATGGGCGATGTTATCAACGATCTCATAGTTAAATGTACCCGTGAATTGGGAATCACTGCACTATCCATAACGCATGACATGGCTAGCGCACGTAAGATTGCTGATCGAATAGCTATGATTCACAACGGTAGGATTATTTGGCAAGGACCTGTTCACAGTATTGATACCGTGGATAATGAACATGTTCATCAATTCGTACGTGGGCTAGCGGATGGCCCTATAAAGATGGATGTGTTGGCCCCTTGAACATAAAAAAAGCCTTTCGGAGTATTTAGTTTAGTGTCTCCAGCAGTTACGGAACGGTATGTCTGTCAAGAGTGTGGTGCATCTGCCAGTAAATGGGCGGGGCGCTGTTCCATGTGTGGCGCCTGGAATGCGGTTGTTGAAGAGCTTCCCGTGGGACCACTGCTAAAGGCACCAAATTACCAATTAGGGAAGCCGTTTGAGCTAGTACGTTTAGATCACGTGAGTGCTGATGCAGCAAGGCTTAAAACAGGTATAAACGAACTCGACCGTGTCTGCGGTGGTGGTATTGTTCCTGGTTCAACATTGCTTCTCGGAGGAGACCCGGGCATTGGCAAGTCAACGCTACTTCTGCAGGGGCTTGCGGGACTGAACAAAGAGAATTGCCGATGCATATATATTTCTGGTGAGGAAGCTGTTGACCAAATTCAAAGACGGGCAACCCGATTGGGAATTAAAGATTCTGCTCTAGAGGTCGCAACAAACACCAGTGTGGGGGATATAGCCGCTACACTTCAAGCCAACCCCCCTCACCTCTTCGTAATTGATTCAATACAGACCATGTATACAGGTAATCTAGATTCTGCGGCGGGATCAGTTGGGCAAGTTCGATCAAGTGCTCAATCACTTAGTCAGTTTGCAAAAGAGTTCGGCTCCGCCGTTATATTGGTTGGCCATGTAACTAAAGATGGACAGATTGCTGGTCCTCGAGTTCTCGAACATATGGTAGATACAGTTCTCTATTTTGAAGGAGAAAGAACACATCAATATCGTGTCCTTCGGGCAGTCAAGAATCGTTTTGGGCCGACTGACGAGATTGGCATATTTGAAATGACTAATCGTGGACTCATCGAAGCAGAGAACCCATCAGAGTCGTTTATTGGAGCTCGCAATGGCAATGTTGCAGGATCCGCAATTTTTGCTGGCATAGAGGGCTCCCGCCCTATACTTGTCGAATTTCAAGCTCTCGTGTCGAGCTCGCCTTTCTCCACACCTCGACGTGCTGTCGTTGGTTGGGATGCAGGCAGGCTTGCAATGATTTTGGCTGTACTGGAGTCTAGATGCGACGTTAAGTTTAATGGTAAGGATGTATATTTGAATGTAACGGGCGGTCTGCGAATCAACGAGCCAGCGGCAGATCTTGCTGCAGCAGCAGCTCTTATATCTTCTTTAAGTGGAAAAACTATAATTAACAATGCGGTTATTTTCGGCGAGATAGGGTTAACCGCGGAAATTCGCCCTGTAGCTCAGATTGACGCACGGATAAAGGAGGCAAAAAAACTTGGGTTTGAGCACGTTTATACGCCAAGTGGCGGAAGAACGAGTAAAACTTCCCTTCAAATATCCGAGATTGACCGGTTACAACAGCTGGTAGATGCTCTTGGTGTTAGGGAATAGTAGTCGATGGTGGATCAAGTCACTTTAACAGCTGTTGACTTCATCATTCTCGCCATTCTTTTGATTTCGGCGTTATTTGCCTTGGTGCGCGGGTTTGTTCAAGAAGTATTGTCTGTTTCGGGCTGGATTGGCGCCGGCATCATTACTTATTATGGATTTCGCCCTTTTTCACCAATCCTGAGGAACTATATTGAAATGTCCGCTTTAGCGGATGTTCTTACAGGAATTGGAATATTTGTAATCTCTTTGGTGGTGTTATCATTTGTCAGTCATGCTGTTGGCCGACGAGTTCGTGGAAGCAGCATCAATGCCCTTGATCGATCTCTCGGGTTTCTTTTTGGCATAGGAAGAGGTGCCGTGGTAGTAGTTGCGATATTTATGTTTACTGACTGGGCAGTACCAAGAGAAGAACAACCCGATTGGTGGCGCAATGCAAAGTTTATACCTTATGCAGATCATGGATCGACCATCATTCGACGGCTCTTACCGCAGTCGGTTCGCAATCAAGGCGCAGGACTTGTTGATGATCTGAGCACGAAAACCAAGAATGTACTAAATCAGGAAATGTCGGAAAATATGCCTGACGAGTCAATTGGAATTGGTTCCGAACAACCTGACATAAAGGATAAGCTCGGGTATAAAGGCACGGAGCGGAAAGCCCTCGAGTTTATCATCAGAAACAGTCGCGATGAATGAGCATTCGGCCAAGTTATGAATCGAGGTTCACATCGAATGGTGAGTTATGAGGCGGATAAACCTCGAGACGAGTGCGGCATATTCGGGATATTTTCACATCATGATTCGGCAGCACACGCAGCTCTCGGATTACATTCTCTTCAACATCGCGGGCAGGAAGCAACGGGCATTGTAACGCACGATGGACGACAGTTTCATGCCCATCGAGGCCTTGGTCAAGTTGGCGAAAACTTTGGGTCGCAAGATGTTATTGATAGCCTTCGTGGCACATCCGCAATAGGACACGTACGCTACTCAACTTCAGGAGAGACTATTCTTCGCAATGTACAGCCATTGTTCGCTGACCTTGCATTTGGCGGTTTTACCGTCGCGCACAATGGTAATTTAACTAACGGTTATAGCCTTCGCCAGGAATTAGTGAATCAAGGATGTATATTTCACACAACAATGGATACTGAAGTCATTATCCATCTTGTGGCAACAAGCTCACAAAAAACGGTTATTGATAGAATGGTTGAGGCGCTCTACCAATGCGTGGGTGCCTATTCACTTATAGCCATGACTGAAGATTTATTGATCGGGGTTCGTGATCCTCTTGGAGTGCGCCCACTTGTGCTAGGCATACTAGATGGGGCCTATGTTCTTGCCTCAGAAACCTGTGCATTAGACATCATCGGTGCTAGCTACATGCGCGATATAGAGCCGGGAGAGATGGCAGTAATAAGCTCTTCCGGAGTTAAGAGTATCAATCCGTTTGCTCCGGAAAAGTCTAGATTCTGTATCTTTGAATATATTTACTTTGCTCGGCCTGATAGTGCTATTAATGGCATAGGGGTTTATAACGCCCGCAAGAGAATTGGTGCCGAGTTAGCACGTGAAGCTCCCGTGGAGGCTGATGTGGTAGTTCCGGTGCCTGATTCGGGTGTTCCAGCAGCAATTGGATTTGCTTCCGAGTCTAAGATTGCCTTTGAACTTGGTATTATTCGTAATCACTACGTAGGCCGCACATTTATTGAACCCTCCCAGCAGATAAGACACTTAGGTGTCCGCCTAAAGCATAGTGCTAATCGGTCAGAACTTAAGGGTAAGCGCGTTATATTGGTGGACGATAGTATCGTACGCGGCACTACCTCAACAAAGATTGTAGAAATGGTTCGAGACGCTGGCGCATCTCAAGTGCATATGCGTATAGCTAGTCCACCCACTGAATATTCCTGTTTCTATGGGGTAGACACACCCCACCGAGATGAACTTTTAGCTGCTAATCTTGATCTTGAACAAATGAAACGCGCCATAGGTGTCGACTCACTCGCGTATATTTCCATGGATGGTCTATATAGAGCCATGACTGGTCATAATAGATCTTCCACTGAGCCACAATACTGTGATGCTTGCTTCTCTGGAGATTATCCTATTGAACTCGCAGACAATGATAGTGGCAATCTTCCTGCTCAGTTATCACTCCTTGCTGAGCAGCGCTAAATGTAATGAGTGAAACAATGAAAGGGCGTGTAGCACTTGTTACCGGCGCCTCACGCGGTATAGGGGCTGCCGTCGCTACGCGCTTTGGGCTAGAAGGAGCTACCGTTATTGCAGTAGGAAGGACAGTTGGAGGCCTGGAAGAAACTGACGACGCAATTCGCTCCGCGGGAGGACGTGCCACCTTGGTTCCTCTAGATCTTAAAGATGGCGATGGTATTGATAGATTAGGCAAGGAAATATTCGATCGTTATGGCCGTTTAGATGTATTGGTTGGCAATGCCGGGACGCTTGGACAACTTGGCCCTATTGGTCATTGCTCGCCAAAGCTATGGGAAGATGTTCTATCTACAAATGTTACTGCTAATTGGAGATTAATAAGGGCTTTTGATGCGCTTTTGAGAGCTTCTACCGCTGGGCGGGCAATGTTTGTTACCTCAGGGGTAAGTCGTATGCCAACCCCATATTGGGGGAGCTATGCAGTAAGTAAAGCAGCTCTTAACATGTTGGCACGAACTTATGCGGCCGAAGTGTCAAATACGTCAGTGAAAGTTAATATTATTGATCCTGGGGTGGTTCGCACCTCAATGCGTGCAGAGGCCATGCCAGGAGAAGATCCTGCCGACTTACCCCATCCCGATGCAATAGCTCAAACGTTCGTAGAGCTTGCAGCTATCGAGCTTGAGCGAACTGGAGAAATTGTAACTATAGATGAAAAACACAAAACACCACTTTCCTAAGGATTGTTGAATAGCTCTAAGCGATTATCAGTAAACGTTTTGCATAGCCGAAAGAACTTTACAATAGAAAAGCTACTTTACGCGCTTTAACCAGCTCACTTCTTAGCATAAGGGTTACGGCTAGTTTGTAACGAAATCCTTATCGGAATGCCTTCTAGTTCAAAACCATCACGGAGAGCATTGGTAAGGTAGCGAACATACGAATCAGGAATACCATCGGCACGACCCGCAAACAGTTTAAATGTTGGAGGGCACGCTTCAGTTTGGGTGATGTATCTAAGCTGAGGCCTACGCCCTGCTATAGCTGGAGGAGGATGAGCCGAAACAATGTCATCAAGCCATCGATTAAGGGGGCCTGTGGAAATACGTTTGCTCCACAGATTGTGAGTATTAACGACAGTTTCCATTAACTCATGTATTCCCTTACCTCTGCGTGCTGATATTGGTACGAGTGGAACTCCTCGAATTTGCGGTAAGCTTCTACCAAGATGTAGTTGAATCTGATTTTTTAAACTCTCTATTTCCTTAATCACATCACACTTGTTTAAGGTTATTACCAATGCACGTCCTTCCTTAGCAATTTTTCGGGCAATAGTTTGATCTTGCCGTTCAAATGAGCGGGTCCCATCCAGAACCAATATAACCAGTTCCGCTAAGCGAATAGACCGCAGAGCATCCGCAACCGCTAGTCTCTCTAGTCGATTTACTACACGTGATCGACGGCGCAGCCCAGCCGTATCTACGAGTCGAATTTTTCGGTCTCCGTACATCCAGTCTACTGCTATGGAATCTCGCGTCGTGCCTGGCTCGGGGCTAGTTAGCAGCCGCTCTTCACCAATCAATCTATTGGCAAGAGTCGACTTTCCAGCATTCGGACGACCCAAAATCGCGATAGATAAAGGATTCGCCCGATAATTAGGTGGAGAATTTTCAAATTTATGAGCTAAGTTGGTGAGGGCGGAGTATAGTTGAGCAAGACCTTCGCCGTGTTCAGCCGAGATAGGAACCGGTTCCCCCAACCCGAGACTATACGAATCGAGGATCCCTGCCTCCGCTACGCTACTTTCGCATTTATTCGCGACGAGAATTACTGGCTTGCCGCTTTGCTTAACCCATTTAGAACAATGATGATCAAACGGTGTGACCCCGACACGGGAATCAAATAGCAACAGAACAACATCTGCTGTTGCAAGAACTTTTTCAGTATTTCGGCGTATGTTATCTGCTAAAGAGCCTCGGACAGAATCTTCGAGACCAGCCGTGTCAACTACTCTAAGTTCAATGTCACCAATCGCACCTATACCTTCCTGCCAATCACGAGTTAAACCCGGGGTATTATCGACGAGCGCACCACGACCGCCTATTAAGCGATTGAACAAAGTTGATTTACCAACGTTGGGCCGCCCAATAATTACTGCAGTAAATAACACTTGAAAATCAACCAATGATTTAAAGTATAATGGCTAGAGGGGCCTTCCTAACCATCATAGGAAACACGTCAACAAAATATGTCATAAACGTCCTTCGATAACGTACTTCAATATACGAATTACCTGTGGTGGAGACGATGCAACAGCTAATGCTGCGGCATCAAGTTCTTTTAGAGCGTGCCCAAATGAAGGATCGTGAAGAGTAATGAGAGGTTTTCCAAGAGCTGACGCATAGCCCGCATCAAAAGCAGCATTCCATTGACGATACTGGTCACCAAATCGCACAACAACGATATCAGCACGATCTATCAAGGTGCGGTTGCGTATAGCATTAATATTCGCAGATTTGTGATCTTTCCAGAAGTCATCATTTTCTGCACCTAATATATCCACACCGCAATCATCGCTGCTGCCGTGATCGGTAACTGGTGCGACAAACTCTACTGGTAACTCCTTTTCCTTTACTCCATCAGCTAACTGTTCCCGCCAGTCAGTGTGAATCTCTCCTGCTAGATAGACAATCCAATCATCAGTTCTCACGACAATGCTCCTTTGCGTTTAAAAATCTAACCTAATGGGCTAACCCGATCCGCTAGCGCTGCTCCCATAAATTTATCTAAGTCACCATCCAGAACTCCGGAGGTATCTGAGGTTTCAACATTTGTCCGTATATCTTTAACCATTTGATATGGATGCAGCACGTAAGAACGTATTTGATGACCCCAACCAATCTCGCTTCTGCTATCGCGTAAGGCCTGCCTTTCTGCCTCACGTTTGCTTAGCTCAGCCTCGTATAGTCGAGCGCGAAGCATAGACATGGCCGCTGATTTGTTTTTGTGTTGAGACCTCTCACTTTGACATTGAACCACAATTGATGTGGGAAGGTGCGTTATACGGACTGCACTATCTGTTCGATTAACATGCTGTCCGCCGGCACCAGATGCCCGATAGGTATCGATCCTCAAATCTTTATCTACAATTTCTACATCTATGGTGTCATCAATCACAGGGTATACTGCAACACTTGCAAAACTGGTATGTCTACGAGAGCTTGAATCGAAGGGCGAAATGCGAACAAGGCGATGAACCCCTGTTTCGGTCTTGAGCCAGCCGTACGCATTTTTACCTTTTACAATGATCGTTGCTGATTTAACGCCTGCTTCCTCACCAATGCTCTCTTCTACCCATTCAACGCTGTAACTACCTTTTTCTGCCCAGCGGGTGTACATACGAAGTAGCATTTCTGCCCAATCCTGAGACTCAGTTCCGCCGGCACCAGCGTGCACCTCCACATACGCATCGTTTGTATCCGCCTCCCCTGCAAGAAGACTCTCTAGTTCCCTTTTTGAAGTCGTTACACTGAGAGAGATCAATAAAGCCTCGGCCTCTTCAATTACGGCCGTATCACTTTCATCTTCACCCAACGAGAGAAGGTCTACAGCATCTTCAAACTCTTGAGCAAGGCATTGGTAGTCCTCGATCGCTTCATGAAGACGTGTTCTTTCTCGCATCAAAGTTTGGGCTCGAGAAGAGTCTTCCCATAGCCGTGGGTCCTCCGCTGATTTATCTAGTTCAGCTATTCTTTTTAAGGTGTTGTCCCAGTCAAAGATGCCCCCTTAGTCTCGTAAGAGACTCCCGGATACCATCTGAGATCGTTTCAATTTCGGCACGCATAATATTCCTCAAGATTCCACACGGAGAGAGAAAAACCAATGGCCTCTAGTAGAGACCGCCAGTATCATCCTGTATCCCGTTACCAGTTGCTAAGGTATTAGCTGAGCCATCAAGGACCTGTCCAGACCGAGTCGGCTCATTTCCTGGTCTAAATGCTTCGAATATTACGTTATTATCGTTTGGGGTTGCTAATAAGCCAGTTGATGCATTGATACGCACAAGCCTCACTCCACTCGGAACACGAAAGGGGATTGCTGGCTGCCCATCAAGAGCAGCCATCATGAAGTCTCTAAAAATTGGTGCTGCTACGCTGGAACCAGTTTCTCCTTTACCAAGGGTCCTTGGTTGATCAAATCCAACAAAGACACCGGCAACAAGATCTGGTGAGAAACCAATAAACCAAGCATCTTTTCCCTCGTTCGTTGTTCCTGTTTTGCCACCTAATGGCTTCCCGACAGTTCCGACACGTCGACCGGTACCGCGATCAATTACCCCTTGAAGAATTGAGACCAGTTGGTAGGACACAGCTGGGTTCAGAACTCTACGACGCATATCGGGTATTTCTGGCACCGACTGACCATTCCAATCAGTTGCCATGCAATCTTTACAATTTCGATTATCACTTCGGTAGATGGTTCGTCCTCGGCGATCTTGAACCCGATCAATAAGTATGGGCATTATGTGTTTGCCACCATTGACCAGCATTCCGTACGCTGCAACCAAACGTAGAAGAGTGGTTTCACCAGCGCCTAACGCCATCGATAGATGAGGTTTCATTACCTCTGCTATATTGAAACGATGTGCCATTTCGACCACGGCCTCCATTCCAATGAATTGTGCCAGCCGCACGGTCATTAGATTTCGTGACTTTTCTACGCCAAGCCTAAGAGTACTTGGACCGTAAAATGTTTGGGTATAATTGGCAGGTTTCCATTTTCCTAAGTCCGATCCTTGGTCGATAACGAAAGGTGCATCAAGAATTAAGCTTGAGGGAGTAAAACCCTGTTCTAATGCGGCTGCATAGACAAATGGCTTAAAAGCTGAACCAGGCTGCCTAAACGCCTGTGTTGCCCTATTGTACTGGCTATCCCCAAAACTATATCCACCGACCATGGCTAGAACGCGACCTGTGTGAGGATCCATTGCAATAATGCCCCCGTTAGCATTTGGTACTTGTACGAGCGTATACGTCCCTTCTTTTTCTTGCTCCGCCGATGCCACGGCCACGACATCACCTAACCTTAGTGCATCCGATGCCTTTTTCAATTTGGGGCCCCGATTCCCCTTTGGCCTCGACATTCTAGCCCATTGCATTTCCTCGAATGGTATATTGCCAGTCTTTCCGTCAAGTAACCCGATACGGACATTCTTTTCGCCCACTTCCGTTACTATAGCTAAAAGCCAATCCCCTAAACTCAAGGGAGGGTTATATTTCGCTAGCTGTTCCTGCCACCCTTCTGAAATATCGAAATGCGCAAGTGGCCCGCGCCAACCGTGACGGCGATCATAGGATATTAATCCTTGTCTAAGTGCCTTCCTCGCAATATTTTGGAGTCGCGGATCGAGTGTAGCTCGGACGGACAACCCGCTTTCATAGAGGCCATGTTCGCCAAATCGTGAAATTAGATCACGACGTACCTCCTCAACAAAATAGTCAGCAGCTGCTTCGTCATGCATACCTCTTTGTCGAACTCTTAGGTCTTCGTTTTTGGCTGTAACTGATTCAATAGAAGTTACAAACTGTTCAGCTTCCATCCTATCGATTACCCAATTTCTTCGTTGAATGGCAGCATTACGTCGTCGTATAGGATGATAATTGCTGGGAGCCTTAGGTAGGGCAGCTAAAAATGCAGCTTGGGCAAGACTAAGATCATCAAGAGTCTTGTCAAAATAGTTCAGTGCGGCAGCGGCGACCCCGTATGAGCTGTACCCGAGATAAATTTCGTTCAAGTATAGCTCTAGAATACGATTCTTGTTCAGTGCACGTTCAATTCGTAGCGCTAAGATTGCCTCGCGAATTTTTCTTTCAATTGTAAGTTCATTTGATAGCAAGAAGTTTTTTGCAACCTGTTGAGTAATGGTGGACGCCCCAATAGGTCTACGATTGCCATGGCTTAAATTCCACGCATTAGTGAAAACTGCCCGAAGAATGCTCAGGGGATCTACACCACGATGTGAGTAAAAGTTTTTATCTTCAGCGGCAAGAAATGCATGCAATAAAACCTTAGGCATTGCATCAATTGGAACAAAAACCCTCCTTTCCCGAGCGTATTCGGCCAATAAGCGTCCATCACCAGCGTGTATTCTTGTCATAGTAGGGGGGTCGTAATTCAATAATTGTTGGTAATCTGGTAAATCCCCACCATACCTATAGAATCCATAGGTGATTACAGCAGCAAATAAAGAAACTGACACAAGAGTTACCAGCAGAATCATTGCGAGCCAGCGATACAGACGTTTCATTTAGCCAGATGACTCCCGCAGTTTTCTCTAAAACGGAATACTTAAATAACTATGAATTATGGCAGAGTTTGGGCCTCAATATGATCCGCCAACAACGGATCTTCAAAGAAGGAATCGATTCCAGAAACTATTGCGTGAACGATAGGTGCTCGTAGTCTCGAAGAAGCTAATATTTTCTCATCGTGAGAATTTGAAAGATAGCCTAACTCCAGTAGAACAGACGGAATATCAGGTGCTTTGAGCACGGCAAATCCAGCATGTCTATGTGATCCCTCCAACAGCCGTGTTGCTTTACCAAGAGACAGAATAAGCTTGTTGGCAAGATTAGCAGATAGATTCATTGTCTCACGTTGGGCCAAATCAATTAGAATGCCGCTAACCACATCGCTTTCCTCTGAAAGATCAATCCCCACAATGATATCAGAACGGTTCTCGCGTTCAGCAAGTGCTAGAGCCTCTGCGTCGGAAGCTGTTTCTGAGAGTGTATATGCAGATGCACCTCTAACTTTTGTCTTTCCAATGGAGTCAGCATGTATAGATAAAAATATGTCGGCCTTCTCTATTCGTGCCCAAGCGACACGATCTCGTAGTTTAATGAACCTATCAGACTTACGGGTCATCGAGACACGATACCGTCCTGATTTCAACAGCTCTTTACGAATTTCAAGTGCTACCGCAAGCGTAACATCTTTTTCGAGCGTGCCCATTGCGCCAATAGCGCCAGGATCTACTCCACCATGCCCAGCATCTAAGACAATCAATGGTATTAATCCATTTTCCGCAGCCTTTGGGCGTTTTTTTGGAACGCGATTAGTCGATTGAGCGTGTTTGGCCTGTGATGCTGCATCTGTATTTTTTATACGAGAACTTGCAGGTGTTAAATCAACTACCAGGCGATCATGGTTTGAGCCTTGACGAGGCAAGTTAAATGCATTGTGTATGCGTACTGCAGTGGACGTCTCAAGAACAATCCTTAATCCACCGGATTCCATATTTAAAAGTCGGATTGATTTGATAAGGCGCCCTTGTAATTCTGTTGCAATAGTAGGACTCCGCTTAGCCGTACTAAGCTCAAAGGTAACTTTGTTAGGGTTTGTGCTTGAATAAATCTTGGAACCCGTCGGCTGAGTTAAGTCGACCACAATTCGTGTGGTGTTAAGGTGTTCACCTACCCTAATACCAACGACCGTCGTCTCTGTCGCGGAGGCACCAACAGATACAAGCAATATCCACACTGCCAATACAGAAAGTTGTTTTAACAGTGTTTTCCATAATATATTGCGGTACACGTTAATCAACCTACCACATATGGCCTTCTAATGTGGCACTAACTTTAAGCCACCTTATTCAAGCGGGACAAAATGATTGTCGAACAACATACACCAGATTATCATTGCTGTGAGGGTTATCTGCTACCACTTTACATAATGCCAAGTAGTTTAATGATCTCTTGATCCTCTCGGCAGTGTAAGCGTGGTATGCGGGGGAGTTGAAATTTCGAAGTCGGCTCTTTAAATAGAGAATTGGCTGCCGCGGTTTTTAAGCATTTGCTAGAACTGATATCGGCGCCGTCGGCTTCGCCGAAATAGAAGGCGAACAGCGATGGGTTTTTTGCTCAACGGTGTCCGTCTCGGAGTTGTCGAATGGTAGCGCGAATGCTTATCGACGCGGCCCACCCAGAAGAAACACGGGTCGTGATTGTGCAAGGCGAGCGGGTTGAGGAATTTGATTTTGAATCCGCGTCGCGACACCAACTAAAAGGTAATATTTATCTTGCCAAGGTAGCTCGCGTTGAGCCTTCCCTCCAAGCGGCATTCGTGGAATATGGAGGAAATCGCCATGGTTTTTTGCCGTTTAGCGAGATTCATCCTGATTACTACCAAATTCCCATAGAGGACCGACAAGCCGTAATCGATGCCGAATCAAGTGAAACTGATAGTACAGAGATAGAAAATCCCGCCACTGGAGAACATTCAGAGAATCCAAAAGAGACTGTTTCAAACAGCGAAACTATTGGTGCTGAATCCGATGAATTAGGTGCCGCAAGTGTTGGAGAAAACCCGCAGACCAATGAGGGTGTTGAAGATATTGGTGGAGATGAATACGACGAAGCTGCCCTAGCTAGAAAACGACGTCAACTAAAGCACTACAAGATCCAAGAAGTTATTAAACGTCGTCAAGTTATTTTAGTTCAGGTGGTCAAAGAAGAGCGAGGGACTAAGGGGGCCGCGCTTACAACATATTTATCTCTTGCCGGGCGATATTGTGTTTTGATGCCAAACACATGGAGGGGGGGTGGTATCAGCAGAAAGATCCTCGCTGGTACAGACCGCAACCGTTTACGATCCATAGTTGAAAGTTTAAAGATTCCGGATGGAATGAGTCTTATCGTGCGAACCGCGGGAATGAGTCGAAGTAAAGCCGAAATAAAACGCGACTTTGATTACCTTCTAAAACAATGGAATTTAGTTCGAGAGACCACCCTAGAATCAACGGCTCCGGATTCTGTCTACGAAGAAGGAAGTCTAATTAGGCGATCAATTCGCGACCATTACTCGAGAGACATTGAACAGGTGCTAGTCGAAGGGGAAGGCGGTTATAAAATTGCTAAGGCATTCATGCGTCAATTGATGCCTAGTCATGCCAAAAATGTGCGCCCCTACTCAGACAGAATATCACTATTTCAACGTTATAAAGTTGAGCAGCAGCTCGACTCTATGCATAGCCCTAACGTTGAACTTCCTTCTGGAGCTTCGATTGTAATTAGCCCAACAGAGGCTCTTGTTGCAATCGATGTCAATTCAGGGCGCGCTACACGGGAACGAAATCTGGAAGAAACTGCGCTCAAGACTAATCTTGAAGCAGCGCAGGAAATATCGCGTCAGTTGCGCCTGCGTGATTTATCAGGACTGATCGTTATTGACTTTATCGACATGGAAACAAGCAGGAACATTCGTTCTGTTGAGCGGAGTCTCAAGGAATTACTAAAAAGTGATAGAGCACGTATTCAAGTGGGCCGCATCAGTCCCTTCGGGCTTCTTGAAATGTCTCGCCAACGCCTGCGGCCCAGCTTGCTAGAAACTAGTACAGTTCCATGCCCTAAGTGTAGTGGCATTGGTCTCATTCGATCGAAGGAATCTAGTGCTCTAAAAATGCTAAGACTTGTTGAAGACGAATTAATTCGAGGGACATTTAGTGAGGTTCATTTATCGTTAGCGATTGAGCCGGCACTCTATCTTCTTAATGAAAAGCGCGATGCAGTAAGTGCTATTGAAAATAAATATGAAACACAAGTTAAAATCAAAGCAGATGACTCGTTAACCCAACCTGATTATTTGATTGAGGTCAAAACTAGTTCGGACAAAACGGTAGTTCCACAACCTAATCCTGAACAGCGTGTCGATTCTTCGACTAAAGTGGCGGGTGAAAATAAGAAGAGACGACGAAGGGGAAAACGCGGCGGGCGTCGGACTCAAACTGCTCAAACCAAAATAAATGCTGATCCCAAAAAGAGTTCCAATAACAAAGAGGATGAGGTTGTTGATGTTGGGGATCAGGTAAATAAGACAAATAACTCTATCGATTCTTCAGGTTTAGAAGATTCCAATGCCCTAGAATATAACCCTGCTAAAGTTCGGAAACCTCGGCGTCGCAGACGTCCAAGGCGACGGAAAGTGGCAAGTAATGCTGCTGATACAGAAGCCGTTAGCGTTTCCACTACAGACGATTCGGTTGAGTCTCCGCCCCCCCCTAAGGGCTCACCAAGGCGTTCCTCATCCCCAAAGAAATCTCTTGAGGAAACCAGCTCCGATGGTGAGGCTACATCGACACTCTCAAACGCACGCGCCACGGCAGAATCAACTAAAGATGACCAGCCCAGAAATAAAGAGTCAGGTCGTACGGGTTGGTGGCGCCGCTCGTCTGCAGAATAATATTGGACTATTTAAGCCACTCTCTTAATCGCTGAGTTGCTTCAATAATTGCATCAGTATATCCAGCATAACTAAAGCGTAGAAAGCGGTGTCCAAGAATTGGATCAAAATCAATCCCCGGAGTTGTTGCTACCCCGGTCTCTTCCAACATCCGATGACAAAATGTTGTGCTGTCATTAGTGAGGTTGCTCACGTCAGCAAACAAGTAGAACGCACCGTCGGCCGGGGCAAATTTAGAAATACCAATATTTGGTAATGTTTCTAGCAAATAGTTACGATTTTGAGCATATCGAACTACGTTCTCATCTAATTCCTCCCCACAGTCTAATGCTTCAATTGCAACGTATTGCGAAATGGCTGGGGGAGAAATATATAGATTCTGTGATAGCCTTTTTATATTCACCAACATATCCCCCGGCACTACCATCCATCCAAGTCGCCAACCGGTCATGCAAAAGTACTTTGAGAATCCGCTAATTATGATCACCTCGTCTTTGTATTTCAGTGCCGTTTCAGCCTCTTTCTCATAAGTTATTCCATGATAAATCTCATCGGAAATAAAACGAATTTGACGATCGTCACAATAATCAATTAGTTGCCGCAATTCATCGGCAGATAACATGCTTCCCGTCGGATTGGCAGGGCTAGCCACAAGAACACCATCTATCTGACCATCGATTGAGTCCAGCAGTTTGGGTGAGAGCTGGCATTGCGTTTCCGAATCCGACGGCAACACAATCGGCTCGATATCCATCGCGGTAAGGATGTTTCTGTATGCCGGATAGCTAGGAGACGATAAAACCACTCGATCACCCGCATCAAACGCTGCAAGAAAAGCAAGTATAAAGCCTCCCGATGAGCCTGTAGTTATTACAACCCGATCCGGAGATAAATCTATTTGATGCCGATGGCTATATAGGTTTGCGACCTTTTGCCGCAAACCAGGAATCCCGAGTGTTTCTGTATAACCCAAATGGGTATCTGTAAGTGTCTTGATTGCGAACTCTTTAGCCATCTTTGGCACCCCAGTAACAGGTTCACCCACCTCCATGTGTATAATACTGCGTCCAGATTTTTCTGCCTTATTTGCAGCTTCCAACACTTCCATCAAATAAGCTGGTTTAACTGCACCACGTTGAGAAGATTTCATGTCAGCCTCTAATTACCACCAATTCCCAATCCATAACCACGAGGATCAGGGTGTGATTAGCACATCAATGGAGCCTCAGCTTGATGGTGAGGACAATAGATTGCATTGACTCGCGCAAGGTTATAAGCCAAAGGCAATTAAAACTCTATTGCATTGACGAACACAGAACTGAATCATATTTTGCAAGTATAACTCCTCTTATACCTAAAATGAGTCAATGTGATGTTCCGAACGGGCGTGTTTGTCCTAATCTCAACAATGCTTTCAATGATTGCGACCGCCGACGCCCAAGCTGGTCAGCTTATCAGAGATACAGAACTGGAAGATAGCATCCGGGTTTACACTGCACCACTTTTAGAAGCAGTGGGCTTAGACGGCACGTCGGTTGAAGTCCATATTATTAATCATCCCGACATCAATGCTTTTGTTTCTGGGGGGAAAAACATATTTATTTTCACGGGGTTATTGCAGAGTGCTGAGACACCGAACCAACTCATCGGTGTGCTTGCTCATGAGATTGGACATATTCGTGCCGGCCATTTAGCCCGAACACAGGAGGCGCTGCGAAAAGCAACGACACAAAGAATTGTTGCTATGTTGCTAGGAACAGCAGCAGCAGCGGCTGGTCAAGGAAAAGCTAGCACCGCAATTATGAGCAGTGGGACGCATGTTAGTCATAGGGGATTTCTTCAATATAGCCGCAATCAAGAGTCAGCTGCAGATCAAGCAGCTTTTAAGATTTTGGAAGATACAAAACAATCTGCAAAAGGTTTTGTGGAATTTTTGAAGATTCTTAAAAACCAAGAATCGCTCTTAAGCGCCTCGACAGACCCTTATCTGCGCTCACATCCATTAACTCTGCAACGAATATCGGCCGCTAAACGGCATCTTACGGCCTCTGACTTTACCGATGTTTCAGATTCGTTCGAGCTACAGACCTTACATGACAGGATGAAAGCCAAACTTATGGGATATCTTCAACCCAAACGAGCCCTTCGCCATTATCGGAACGGAGACCCCACTTTAGCCGCCAAGTATGCGCAAACGATTGCTAACTTCCAAATTGGGAACTATGAACTGGCACTAGATAGAATTGATAAATTAATTTTCAATTATCCCACTGATTCGTACTTCCACGAACTTCGCGGCGATATCTTGCTCGAGTATCAGGACACAACAAAGTCCATCCATGCCTACAAAGAGTCTTTAGAACTGGCACCTAATGCTCCTTTGGTGATGGTCAGTCTTGCTAAAGCCCAATTGGCATTAGGCACCCCAATTAGCGCAAAGGAAGCAATCTCTACCCTTGAGAGAGCCATTCATTTGGATGCAAGCGATACAACAGCTTGGCGTCTATTATCAATTGCCTACGGCCGTACAGACGATATTGGTCTTGCATCATTAGCCAGTGCGGAAGAAAGTTATCTTTTGGAACGTTACGAAGCCTCGGAGATTAGTGCTAGGCGTGCCCAAAAGTTTCTTATAGACGGTAGCCCCTCTTCCCTTCGAGCTCAGGATATACTTGACGCCGTTTCGCATAACACACCACGTGAGTAGCGGTAGGTCAGTTTCAGAAAAAGATTGACGTGGTCATAGACATACTGAAATCGTACCTCTGTTTGTCTGTGATCGTGGAGCGGATATAGAACAGAATGATTAGTTTGATACGTTACTGTGCTGCGGTCATTTTTAAGGCTCTCCTGATGGTTACCTTTATGTATTCAGTTCTATTGGCAGAAACCATGAAGGATTCTGAGTGGCATTTATCACAAAATGCTGACGCGCGTAAAATCGAATTGATTATTGAAGAATATCTCCTCGAAAACCCAGAGATAATTGAGAAAGCACTACAGAAACTGCAAACTAAGAGAAAATTAGAAAAGGAGAATCGAGAACGGAAGCTTATTAGCGCTTCTAAATATGACCTTTACTATCACCCAGGCTCACCGTTTATCGGTAGGATTGATGCTCGTACAACGATAGTAGAGTTTTTCGACTATCGCTGCGCGTACTGCAAGAAGGTTTACCCAACTATAGATTCTCTGTTGAAGCAAGATTCAAACATTCGAATTGTCTTAAAAGAATTTCCTATTCTCGGTCCTGAGTCCGAGTATGCGAGTCGGTTTGCTCTCTCAGCCTACAAAATTAACCCCTCGACATATAATGCCCTTCACAATAGCTTTATGCGTTTTACTACAAGCCTTGATCGTACTGCTATTAACAAGATTGCCCTAGGGCTGGGCTTAGATGTAGAGAGAATAGTTGAGGGAATTAATGATCCAGATATAGCTGCAACTCTGAAAGATAATTATCAACTAGCTCAAACGCTTGGTATTAGAGGCACTCCCGCCTTCGTCATAGGCCAAAAATTAATTCCTGGTGCCATAAGCCTTAAACAATTCAAAGAGTTGGTCGAAGAGGCAAAGAAGTCATGTGTGGATTGCTAGAGTTGCAACTGAATATCCTAATGATAAGTGGCTCCTTGGCATAATCGCGACACTAAGCTTCTTAAATGATTCCATGTAAAGGTGATGAAGGATCGGCATAGCGCTTTTTCTGCATGCGACCCGCCACATAAGCCAATCGACCAGATTCTATTGCATAACGCATCGCATAAGCCATGGTGATTGGGTCCGATGCCTCGGCAATAGCTGTATTCATCAATACGCCGTCGCATCCAAGCTCCATAGCGATGGTCGCATCTGAAGCAGTGCCAACACCAGCATCAACGATTACTGGAACCTTGCTTTGTTCAACGATTAGCCGTATCCCAACTGGATTTTGGATACCTAGACCGGAGCCAATTGGGGCAGCTAGTGGCATGATTGCACAACAGCCCATATCCTCGAGACGCTTTGCAAGTATTGGGTCATCATTGCAATACACCATAACTTGGAAACCTTCTGAAATTAACAACTCAGCAGCATCTAAGGTTTCAGTCATGTTAGGGTACAAGGTCTCACTATTCCCTAGAACCTCCAGCTTGACTAGCGTCCACCCCCCAGCTTCTCGAGCTAACCGTAATGTACGCACCGCATCCTCAGCGCTATAACAACCCGCAGTATTAGGAAGATAAGTGAACCTCTCAGGGTCGAGATAGTCCACCAGCATTGGCTGGTCTTTATCGGTTATATTCACGCGTCTAACAGCTACAGTCACCAGATCCGCCCCTGAGGCAATAACGGCGTCCCGAGTTTGTTCAAAATCACGGTATTTTCCCGTGCCAACAATCAATCTTGAATTGAAAATAGATGTGCCAATAACAAGTTGGCAATCAGCAATGTTCTCCTCCACACTTTTATTCAATCTGTTACCACCACCAATAAAATGAACAATCTCAATCCTGTCCCCTTCTTTCAGCATCGTGTCCCTATAACATGAACGAGGAACGATCTCCAAATTGCGTTCAAGTGCAACTTTCTTGCTATCAATTTGGAGCTTAGAGAGCAGCTGTTCCACACTTATTGGGGACGCGAACTGTCTCTTCTCACCATTTACCGTTAAGTCAACCACTCTTTATCTCCAGCCTCACCAAGCCCGCTTTAGAAAGCGGCGATAACTAGCATGAGTATAGGTACCAGGTAGCAGTGCTATCAACCCGTGTTCCACGGTTACAACATGTAGATTTTAGTAAATTACAGTATCCACTAACAATAATAGTTAAAGCAGATAAATACCCAACATCTATAGCTATCTAGGAAAATATAGCTAGCTAGAAGCATTGAAGTGGTACCAATCTGGCCCATTTATGATAATGATATTTGTCCTGTTTGCTCCATTATGATTAGGATGGCTGAGGAACGGAATGATTTTTTTGGTAATCTCTGTCACAATATAGTTAAGCTCAATGTTGAATCTGATGAGGTTTAGACACTCTTTGGTCCTCTGTTATGATAAACAACCAAACGCATAGGGGACTTTAATGTGACTGACACCATTCTTATCCTTAATGGCCCAAACCTGAACCTTCTCGGTAAACGTGAGCCACATATATACGGAACAGATACACTTGAACATATAGAATCTCTATTATTGGCTCGCGCAACAAAGTTAAACCTAGAGATCGACATGCGTCAGTCGAATCACGAAGGACAGATTATTGACTGGATCCAAAACCCAGGGGATAAGTCTGCTGGAATACTGCTCAATGCAGGTGCCCATACCCACACTTCGATTGCAATATATGATGCGTTGAAAGCGTCGGCCTTGCCTACTATTGAGGTGCACTTGTCCAATCCACATGCACGCGAACCGTTCCGCCATCGCTCGTACGTCAGCCCGGTTTCTGTGGGAATTATCAGTGGATTTGGGGCTAATAGTTACTTACTTGCTCTTGACGCTATGGCTAACCTTTTGTCAGCATAAATGGTTATGTTTTGACTGCATTTGATCTTGATAAAGAAGTCATTCGGGAGCTTGCAGCTCTCCTTAAGGAAACCGGTCTAACAGAGATCGAATGGGCGCAGGGTGAGTACCATATTCGGGTGAGCCAGATTTCGGCAACGCAAACCATGCCCACCACCTTAACAACAGAAACCACCGATTCTCCTAATGAAAGTGTGGGCACACAAATACCAAGCTTGAACCCTACCACTCCCGGCGCTGTAAAATCTCCAATGGTAGGAACGGTGTATATTGCCCCTGAACCCGGTGAAACTCCTTTTGTTGAAATTGGCGCGACGGTAGTTAAAGGGGAAACTTTATTTATTGTTGAGGCCATGAAAACAATGAATCCAGTTCCAGCACCAATATCTGGAAAGGTAAAGCACATTGCTGTAACCAATGGTGCTCCTGTTGAGTACGGTGAATTATTATTAATTCTTGAGTGAATGCGGAATACAAATGTTTGATAAGATACTAATTGCTAACAGAGGCGAAATTGCATTACGCATACATCGAGCCTGCCGAGAGATGGGTATTAGAACTGTTGCGGTGCATTCAACAGCAGATGCGGATGCAATGCATGTGCGATTGGCCGATGAAGCCGTCTGTATTGGACCTCCGAATGCGTCTCAAAGTTATCTAAATGTGGCTGCAATACTCTCTGCTGCGGAAGTCACAGATAGTGATGCAATCCACCCTGGTTACGGGTTTTTGTCTGAGAATGCTCGCTTTGCTGCAATGGTTGAAGAGCATGACAGGGTGTTTATTGGGCCAACGTCCGAGCACATATCCCTAATGGGCAACAAGATTGCTGCGAAAGAAGCAATGCAAAATTTGGGGATTCAGGTCGTTCCAGGGCAAGAACATGTCCTACAGAATGTAGCAGCAGCAGAATCTTCTGCTATGGAGATTGGATATCCGGTATTGATAAAAGCTGCCGCTGGAGGAGGTGGTCGTGGCATGAAAGTAGTCGAAACGCCCCAAGATATGGCTGCTCAATATCATGCAGCACGGTCGGAGGCCGAAAATGCTTTCGGGGATGGTTCACTATATATAGAACGCTATTTACAGGGCCCACGTCACATTGAGGTGCAAATTCTTGCCGATAAGTACGGCAATACAGTTCATTTTGGAGAGCGCGACTGCTCCCTGCAGCGCAGACACCAAAAACTTGTCGAAGAAGCGCCCTCACCCATCCTTAGCGCTAGCGAACGAGAAACAATTGGTCAACGGGTAGTCGCCGCTATGCGCTCGCTCAAATATTCAAGCCTCGGAACAATCGAATTTCTCTTCGAAGATGGAGAGTTTTACTTTATTGAAATGAATACCCGTCTACAAGTGGAACACCCAATAACCGAAATGATTACGGGAACAGATCTTGTTCGCGAGCAAATCCGACTCTCAGCAGGAGAAGAGCTGGGTTATACGCAAGACTCAATTCACGTTTCCGGGCACGCCATAGAATGCAGAATAAATGCAGAGGATCACAGGACACTAATGCCCTCGCCGGGTGCGGTCTCAGACTACCATGCACCAGGTGGTCCCGGGATACGTGTTGATTCTGCGCTATATTCGGGATATCGAGTGCCGCCCAACTACGATAGCATGATATCTAAGCTGGTAGCATATGGGAATACTCGTGCGGAATGCATCAAAAGGATGCAACGTGCACTAGAGGAGTACGTGATTGATGGAATCGAAACCACGATTCCTCTGCACTTGGATTTATTGAAAACTTCGGACTTCAACGATGGTCTTTACGATATCAATTGGCTAGAATCCTTTATTGCTACGCACTACGAATGACGAATCTAACACCTGGATTGCTTATTTGGGCATACTCTCAGGGCCTTTTCCCAATGAGCGAAGGCAGATTTAGTCACGAACTAAACTGGTTTGATCCAGAAATGCGTGGCGTATTGCCACTAAATTCTATCCATGTGCCACGAAGACTTCGCAGGGTGATAAAGACTGAGCGTTACGTGGTGCAATCCAACTCGGTATTCAATGAGGTGGTGCGTGCGTGTTCCGCTCCGAGGCTAAAGCGCAGAAGCACTTGGATTAACGATCAGATTATATCTGCGTATGGGGAGCTCCATAAAATGGGACTTGCCCATAGCGTCGAATGTTGGCACCAAGGACAGCTTGTTGGCGGTCTTTATGGCGTCTCGCTCGGCGCAGCTTTTTTTGGAGAGAGCATGTTCAGTCATATGGCCGACGCTAGCAAGGTGTCTTTGGTACACCTCGTTGCACATATACGAGCTGCGGGATACCAGTTGCTTGATATACAGTTTCGCTCTCAACATTTAGCACAGTTTGGAGCAATTGAAATAAGCCGTGACGCTTACCATGCTGCTTTAAGTACTGCGCTAGCCAGTAATGCTTATTTTTCTTCGATGGCAACCAATGTATCTGGATCTGCAATTTTACAATCAATAGCCCATACATCATAGACTGGATGCTCAAGGGCGTTAAGGGCAGGACTTGACGCAAACATCCACCCTAAAAACTTTTGATCATTTAAGCCTTGATTCTGCGTATCAGAAATACTTAAGAATACTGCCACCTCAGGCAGTTCCTCCGGAGGACTTTTTACGCAAGTAAAGACAGTAATTGCCAGTGTTCCAAAACTGACAACTTCTTGAACCGGTGCCTCAATTAACGAAATTCTAGCTGTGACTTTATCAAGGCCACGAAGGATTGCCACTGCCTCACCAACCACCGGATTAGGGTGGAATAAACCCATACCAACAAACAAGAAGAGGCTCAGGGCCCTAATGTTCATTGCTCGGCAGTTTCAGAATCACCTGTACCAAAAACAAATTTACCGATCATTTGCTCTAAACTTATAGAGGCTTGTGTATAAAGGATTTCCCCGCCAGGAGGCAACATTTCACTTTCCGCGCCAGGCGTGATAGCCATAAATTTACCGCCCAATAGCCCGTCACTGATTATGGCAGCCGATGAATCAATAGGTAGCTTCACCTCAGGACTGATGCTCATTTCAACTACAGCAAAGTAGGTATCAGTATCTAGGACATGCGTTACGACCGTTCCTACTTTAATACCGCTAACTCGCACATCAGCTCCTACGTTTAGGCCGTCAATTCTGTCAAATTTTGCTGTCACTTGATAACCCTGGACTGCACCCACGTCTGTTTGCGATACAGCAAATATCACAAACGCTATTGCAACAATGACCACAAAGGCCCCAACCAAAGTCTCAATGAGATTGCCGCTCATCGAAAATTCTTTTCATATAGTAATGAAGGAACACAAATATTCAGAATTAACACGAAACACCCCTACTCTGGTTGCCAAGGCTTGTATTTAGCTGGTGCGGGCTCCGCACTGCTGTTCTCAGTCAAAGTTCCTGGGGGTCGATATGCCTCAGGCGTGCCTGTCGCATTTGCAACATGCTTTCTCTGCCACGAATGTCGCACCTCCGTAGATACTGGAAGCAAGTCTGTAGTTCGCTGAAGCCAGGCATTCCATTCTGGTGGTATCTTTGAGGCTTCCACCTGACCTTTATATAAGACCCATCTCCGAGTACCCTTACGTTCAACGAAGTATCTATTGCCCCAATCATCTGAGCCAACACACTCCCCCCTTAGCCTTGTTAGCAAGCGCACGGCCAACGTTGGCTCGTCCCACCAAGTAAATAGACTGCGAGCTAGACCCATAATAATTACAAATCCTTAAAAGGCCATTGATAACACACGACTATGCCACCGCCCCACCTGCTCGTCCAGATCCTCAAATTGAGCCCGCATGGGAAAATCCCCCAACCCGCGAAAAATAACAAAAAAAACAACATATTGTATATATTTTACATTTTACCACAAAATATCGTTGCGTGTGGCGCAGACTTTGAATATGTTGTGCGCCCTTTGGTCGTTAACCTGAACCTTAGATTACTGGCGTTTCAGCCAAGATTGTTCCTGATATAAGGGGGCCACATGCGAATTGAACGTGTATACACCAAAGAAGGCCAATCTGCATACGCCAGCCTATCATTTCGAACGACAACTAGTGAAATTCGGAATCCCGATGGCTCGCTGATCTTTGAAATGAAAAACATTGAAGTCCCAGAGGATTGGTCACAAGTAGCGTGTGATATAATCGCCCAGAAATATTTCCGAAAAGCGGGCGTGCCAACCCGCCTTAAAGCAGTAGCAGAGAGTGATGTGCCGGAATGGCTGTGGAAACATGTTCCTGACACAGCGGCTTTAGAAAAATTATCTGTTTCAGAGCGTGACCAAAGCGAAACATCAGCGACGCAAGTTTTCGATAGGTTGTCAGGAACATGGACCTATTGGGGATGGAAAGGCGGTTACTTTGATTCAGAGCAGGATGCACGGGCTTATTTTGATGAAATGCGTTACATGCTGGCACGCCAATTAGGGGCACCCAACTCGCCACAATGGTTCAATACCGGGTTGTATTGGGCTTATGGTATTGATGGTCCAGCACAAGGTCATCATTACGTCGATTACTGCACTGGTGAGTTAGTTAGAGCCAAAAGCGCATATGAGCATCCACAACCCCACGCGTGTTTCATCCAAAGTATTAACGATGACCTCGTTAACGACGGTGGAATTATGGACTTGTGGGTGCGGGAAGCACGACTCTTTAAGTATGGTTCAGGTACGGGAACCAATTTTTCCTCCCTACGCGCACACGATGAGGCACTGACCGGCGGAGGAAAGTCTTCGGGATTGATGAGCTTTTTGAGAATAGGCGACCGAGCAGCTGGTGCAATTAAATCAGGGGGAACCACCCGTCGCGCTGCTAAAATGGTAATCGTTGATGTCGATCACCCAGACATAGAATCATTTGTTGACTGGAAAGTAACCGAAGAACAAAAAGTCGCTGCTTTAGTAACGGGGTCAAAACTTGCGGAGCGGCACCTTAACGCAATAATCAGCGCATGCCACGCCATGCAGGGTTCCGGACGTTTTACCCCCAGCGATAACCCTACTCTGAAGAAGGCGATCAAAGAGGCTAAAACTGTATTCATTCCAGAAGGATATATCCGCCGAGCCATTCAATTTGCTGAGCAAGGATTCAAAACACTAGAGGTTGATACCTACGACACTGATTGGGATGGTGATGCCTATTCAACTGTCTCGGGCCAGAACTCAAATAATTCTGTCCGCGTAACTAATGAATTTCTTGAGGCAGTCGAGTCGGATGAGAAATGGTCCTTAACCGAACGCACTTCAGGCAATGTATCAAAAGTTTTGCCAGCGCGTGAACTTTGGGAACGAATTGGCTACGCAGCATGGGCGTCAGCTGATCCTGGCCTCCAGTATCATACCACTATAAACGAATGGCATACGTGTCCCGAAGGTGGTCAAATTCACGCTTCCAACCCTTGTTCGGAATATATGTTTCTGGATGACACGGCCTGCAATCTTGCATCACTTAACCTAAAAGGTTTCCAAGCGCCCGACGGGAGTTTTGACGCTGAACAGTTCACTCATGCTGTGCGTCTTTGGACCATAACACTAGAAATCTCTGTTCTTATGGCACAGTTCCCATCAGCTCGGATAGCAGAACTCTCCTATCACTACCGAACACTTGGTCTCGGTTATGCGAACATTGGTGGGTTGCTTATGGGCATGGGCATCCCTTATGACAGCCCAGAAGGAAGAGCACTGTGTGCAGCAATAACTGCATTGATGACAGGCACTTCATATGCGGTTTCCGCTGAAATGGCAAAAGAGCTAGGCGCTTTCCCCTGCTTTGCAGATAATCGTAACCACATGCTTCGGGTTATGCGTAATCATGCACGCGCTGCCAACGGTGCTGACACAGGATATGAAGGACTTAGTATTAAACCGCTGCCCTTAGATATTAAACATTGTCCATACCCTGCGTTAACAACGGCAGCATCAGCTGCATGGGACAGGGCGGTATCACTAGGTGACGCACATGGTTATCGGAACGCGCAAACCACCGTCATAGCTCCAACAGGTACTATTGGGTTAGTGATGGACTGCGATACTACGGGCATTGAACCTGATTTTGCTCTAGTAAAATTCAAAAAGCTTGCTGGTGGTGGTTATTTTAAGATCATCAATCAAACGGTGCCGGAGGCTCTCTCGAGACTTGGATATAATAAGGAGCAAATTACTGAAATTTCGCGTTATGCCACCGGCGTTGGCAGTCTCCGTGATGCTCCACACATCAATCATCATACACTTTCTGCTAAAGGCTTTACGCGAAACGTTCTAGAGTCTCTTGAGCAGGCACTAGAATCTGCCTTCGACATAAAGTTTGCGTTCAACAAGTGGACGCTAGGGGAAGAGTTTTGTACCGAGGTGTTGGGTCTAGACATTGAATCTTTGCACACACCCTCTTTCGATATGCTAACCGAACTTGGGTTTTCAGTTAGTGAAATTTCGGCAGCCAACACACACTGTTGCGGGGCCATGACATTGGAGGGCGCACCACACCTACAGGAGGAGCACTTGCCAGTGTTTGATTGCGCTTCTCCCTGCGGCAAGAACGGCCGCCGTTACTTAACCGCCAATAGTCATATTCGGATGATGGCAGCTGCCCAGCCTTTTATTTCAGGCGCCATATCAAAAACTATCAATATGCCTAATCGGGCAAGCGTCGAAGAGTGTCTAGATTCGTATATGTTATCGTGGCAACTGGGTTTGAAGGCGAATGCACTCTATCGTGATGGATCTAAATTATCGCAACCTCTTTCAGCGACTATACTAGGCGAAGACGAATCGGATGAAGATGAAATCTTCTCTGGGGCACGCCCTCAGGTGGTAGCGGAGCGGATAGTCAACGAGGCTCTCGTTCGTAGCACCGCGCGTCTACGGCTGCCGGAAAGACGCAAAGGTTATACGCAAAAAGCAACGGTTGGGGGCCACAAGGTATACTTGAGAACTGGCGAATACGACGATGGTGGTTTAGGTGAAATATTTATAGACATGCACAAAGAAGGTGCTGCCTTTAGAAGTCTCATGAACAACTTCGCTATCGCAATCTCTATCGGTTTACAATACGGTGTCCCTTTGGAAGAATTTGTAGAAGCTTTCACTTTTACGCGATTCGAACCGTCAGGGCTGGTGGCTGGCAATGATGCAATAAAGATGTCCACTTCCCTTCTTGATTATGTTTTTAGGGAACTTGCAATATCGTACTTGGGGCGCAATGATCTTGCGCACGTTGAAGCGGATGATCTGCGATTCGACGCGGTTGGCGGAGGAAGAGATGTGGAGTCAACAGACGACATGACCGAGGAACTTGCCGCATCAGCTGCAGCGTCAACTGGCTACGTTCGGTCCAATCTATATGTTTTGGCAGGCGGGGAATCGCATCACAGCAGTGATTCTCTCTCAAATAATATGGATAGTTTGTCGGAGCCCACGATGTCAACGACAGCAGCAGGACAACTCCCTAAGGCCGTTCCAAATGTTTTTAGTGATGGGCAAGCTGCACAAGCACGCCTGAAAGGTTATGAAGGTGATGCGTGTAGCGAGTGCGGAAACTTCACACTGGTTCGCAACGGTACATGTTTAAAGTGTGAGACATGTGGCGGTACGAGCGGATGTAGCTAAGATTCAAAGCTTAATAATTGTTGCCTAGCTATTCGTTTCCTTGTCTCCATCTGAGGCTTCAACAAGCCTTAGGTGCAACTCTCTCAAGTGACTTTTACTGACCGGCGCTGGAGCATTCATTAACAAGTCTTCAGCTCTCTGGTTCAATGGAAATGCTACCACCTCACGAATATTAGGCTCACCCGCCAAGAGCATGACAATCCTATCTATACCAGGTGCAATACCACCGTGTGGAGGTGCCCCGTACTTTAGAGCTCGCAACATACCTCCAAACCGCATGTCAACGTCCGCTCTAGAATAACCAGCTAACTCAAAAGCCTTGTACATTATGTCGGGACGGTGATTCCTTATAGCGCCAGACGATAGCTCTATGCCATTGCAAACAATGTCGTATTGAAAACCAAGGATATCGGTAGAATTCATCTTATTTAGCGCATCTAATCCCCCTTGTGGCATAGAGAAGGGGTTATGACTGAATACCACTTGGCATTTTTCCTCATCATATTCAAACATTGGATAGTCAATCACCCAACAAAATCGAAAACAGTCTGAATCGATAAGGTTAAGATTAATACCCAGTCTATCTCGGGCAGCACCGGCTAGTTCCGAAGCTCGTTTAACTTCGTCACAAGCAAAAAATACAGCATCGCCATCCCCAAGCGACGTGATCTCCTGAATCATTCTAATTCTTTCCTTAGACAAATTTCGGCCAATGGGGCCCTTGGCTTCGCCACTAGTAAAAACCATATAGCCAAGACCGGGCCATCCATTCTCGCGAGCCCATTCGTTCATCTTATCGAAAAAGCTACGTGGATTTTGCTCCGCTCCGGGCGCTGGAATCGCGCGAACTACCGCCCCACCCTCTATAGCGTTGGAAAATATCTTGAAGGAGGACCCACTAAACGCGTCGGTGACATCCGTTATTCGAAGAGGATTCCGCAGATCTGGTTTGTCACTCCCAAACTGTAACATCGCATCCGCGTAAGCTATGCGTGGAAATGGTGCCGGAGTGACCTCTTTTCCATCACTATACTTTTGAAAGACTCCGTGCATTACCGGTTCAATAGCATTAAAAACATCCTCTTGGTCAACGAAAGACATTTCAACATCCAGCTGATAAAACTCGCCTGGCGATCGGTCAGCTCGGGCGTCCTCGTCTCTAAAACAAGGGGCTATTTGAAAATAACGATCAAATCCAGCAACCATGTATAGCTGCTTGAATTGCTGCGGGGCTTGTGGCAAAGCATAAAATTTTCCTGGATGAACGCGACTAGGCACTAGATAATCGCGCGCTCCTTCTGGCGAACTTGCGGTGAGAATAGGGGTCTGTAATTCGGTAAATCCCTGCTCTGTCATACGCTGTCGAATATCCTCAATGATAGCTGCTCGTAGCTTAATATTGTGATGCAGACGCTCCCGACGAAGATCCAGAAACCGATGCCGAAGACGCAACTCTTCTGGATACTCTTGGTCACCGAACACGGGAATCGGCAACTCCTCCGCTTCTGAAAGAACTTTGAACTCGCCAATCCGTATTTCAATGGTACCCGTCGAGATGCTTGGATTAATAGTTTCCTTGTCACGTAGAACGACCTCACCGGTCACGGTGACAACACTTTCTGGCGCTATACTGTCAACGTGGTCAAATATCGGGTTTTTCGGCTCAATCACACACTGAGTTAGTCCAAAATCATCCCGCAGATCCACAAACAGTAGGTTGCCATGATCACGTTTACGATGAACCCATCCAGACAGACGAACCACCTCACCAACATGGTTTTCTCGAAGCTCTCCGCAATTATGTGTACGATATATATGCATCTTATTCCGAAAAACGCATGGAAGCCGCTCGCTGTCAAGCATCCGTTGCGGCATTTATCTTTAGTTCGTAACATGTTCTAAAGACTTAATCACTCAGATCGTGTATAGCTCCTTTTCCATGCAAATCATCACCACAACGGATGAGCTATCTCAGCTATGTAAACGTTTGGGTAGCCACAAATACATTACTGTCGACACCGAGTTTGTTCGGGAACACACTTATTGGCCACGTCTTTGTTTAGTACAGATTGCAAACCGTGATGAAGCTGCAGCCATAGATCCACTAGCTAAAAACCTTTCTCTGGATCCACTTCTAGAGGTTATGGTTAACCCAAATATCCTTAAGGTATTTCACTCTGCTCGTCAGGATCTTGAAATCTTCTTCCATTTGAGTGGATCGCTACCGATATCAGTATTTGACACGCAAATAGCAGCAATGGTTTGTGGATTTGGTGATGCTGCATCGTATGAGACTCTCGTCAAACGTCTCGCAGGAGAGAACTTAGATAAAGCGTCTCGTTTCACAGATTGGATACGACGTCCTTTAACCGAACGACAACTGCGTTACGCTCTTGATGACGTAATCCATCTTTGCACAGTGTATGAAAGACTTTTAGAAAACATAGAAACAACAGGGCGACTCAGTTGGGTAAGTGAAGAAATGACAGCTATATGCAACCCCTCCCTTTACCGACTGGAACCCAATGACGCCTGGCGTCGAATAAAAGCGCGTTCCAGAAACCCTCGCACTCTAGCTATCTTGAGAGAAATAGCCGCTTGGCGTGAGAGAGAGGCGCAGAACCGTAACCTCCCTCGCAAACGTATCATTCGCGATGAAGCGTTGGTTGAGATTGCTGCCCATGCTCCGGCGACTCCAGAAGAATTAGAAAAGGTAAGAAGCCTCAATCATCGCTTAGCCTTCAGCAAGGACGGGAGTGAGCTTCTCGCCTGTGTTGCAGTTGGGATAACCAAGACGTCCGAATCAATTTCTATTATTGAATCAAACCCACGTGTACCAGCGTCTGCAGCTCCCATTGTTGAACTTCTGAAGGTGTTACTCAAACTTTGCTCATCTGAACAAAATGTGTCCCAAAAAATGTTAGCAAGCACCCGTGAGTTAGAGCGAATAGCAATGTACGGGGAAGTCGACACGCCAGCATTGAAAGGATGGCGTCGCACGCTATTTGGCGAACATGCCATTGCCCTTAGGTCTGGGCAGTTGTCCATCATGGTCGGAAAAAATGGACTTAAATTGATTCCTGTAGACAAAGGTGACTTCAAAAAATGACAAATACTGAATCTGAGAGGTAGTAAGAGGCCCCACCATCAACAGTCAAAGCCAAGAGAACCAACTACACAGATTCTATAAGGTACCTGGATATGCCCCTCCATCAATTAGCACGTTCTGGCCTGTAATATACCCAGCACCAGTACTGCAAAGAAATGCGCAGGCATGTCCGAATTCATCCGGGTCTCCCCATCTTTGCGCTGGGATAAGCATCTTTCTCCTCTCTAGTTCCTCTTCAGGGTCTAGGTTGTTTTTTAGTGCCATTGCCCGCGCCACGCCCGTCATGCGATCAGTTTCGAAAGCGCCTGGCAGTAGATTGTTTATTGTCACATTATGGCAAGCTATATCTCTAGCGAGTCCAGCCACAAACCCAGTTAAACCGGCCCGTGCGCCATTTGATAGACCCAGAACATCAATTGGTGCCTTCACAGCACCTGATGTGATGTTCACAATCCTACCAAAACGCCTTTCAATCATTCCATCCACTACAGCCTTTATCATGTCTATAGGGGCCAACATGTTATTATCAAGGGCCTTTATCCAATCAGCTCGATCCCATTCACGGAAATCTCCTGCTGGAGGCCCCCCAGAATTATTGATGAGAACGTCTGGATTGGGACAGGATTCAACAATAGATTCTCGCGTACTTGGTTGAGAAATGTCTCCCGGAATAGTTACGATCCGTGCACCCGTGTCACGTCTAATTTCATCGGCAGCAAAATCTAGCTGATCCGAATCTCGCCCATTTATAAACAGCTGCATACCCTCTCTAGCAAGAGCTCTGGCACAGCCAAAACCTAAACCTTTGCTTGATGCGCAAACGATTGCCATCTTACCGTTCAATCCAAGATCCATACCTATCCTCATTTACCGTTAAAACTTAAAACCTCTCGAGCTAATGGTATTCCAATACGCCTCTGAGCTAGCATGGCAGCAGCATCTAAAGCCACCACAGTTTTTCGAGCCGAATCAAAAGTCCGTTCAATACGTGCGCAGAGAAATTCTATGAGTTCTTCACCAACCTTTAACTGCCTATCAGAAAACAGTTTTACCAGAACTGCACGCAATGTGTTCTCGTCGGGAGGAGACACACCAACCGCTGATACGGCTCTCAATCTCGAACGAAGATCAGGCAATTCTACTGGCCAGCGAGCAGGAGGATTTCTCCCTGTTATCAATATAGTGCGTTGTTGGTCGGCTATGGTATTAAGAAAGTGTAACAGATCACGCTCTAGAAAAGATGTTTCATCTATCTCGAGGACAAAATCTGCTGTGTTTTTTGAAAGTTGAACATCCCGCGTTAGGTCCTCTAGAGAAGAAAGCTCAACCAATTGAGCATTCGCAACCTCTCGCCAAACTTGGGTGAGATGAGTTTTGCCGCAGCCCGGGGAGCCATATATTGCCAACATCCCTCCCGGCCAAACCGGCCATCGGTCGATCCAAGCCACTGCGTCAGAATTGCATGGTGCAACAAGAAAGTCCTCGCGACCATAGGCAAAACGGGTAGATAGTTCTAGAGCTAGCTGGCGACCGTTCACGTGCCACCCTTACCAGAGTAATAACGGCTGTCCAGATAGCGAGACATGAAGTGACGCAAAAGAACCCCCAGTATCGCCGCGACAGGTACTGCTATTAGAACGCCCAAGAACCCAGCTATAGCTGCCCCTGAAAATAGAGCAAAAATCACCCAGACAGGATGTAACCCAACTCGCTCTCCGACCAGTTTTGGCGTTAAGACCGTACCTTCAACTAGTTGACCTATAAGAAAAATCACTACTACTAAAATTATAGGAAGAGGTTCAGGCCAGAATTGTACAACAGCCACACCGACAGATAGCGCTAATGTGAGAATCATACCAACATAAGGAATGAACGCCAGTGCCCCACCAATGAGGCCGATAGCAAAACCAAAGTTTAAACCAGTTAATGACAAGGTAACGGCGTAGAAAATTCCTAGGATCAAACATACTGATGCTTGGCCTCGTAAAAACCCGGCAAGCGCTGAATCAATTAAACCAATCTGCTGTCTTATAGTATCTGCCGTATGTCGCGGTAACCAGTTGTCCACTCGTGTTACCATACGGTCATAATCCCTAAGCAAGTAGAAAGATATAACTGGCGTGATGAAAACCAGCGACAGAAGGTTGAAAATTGCTAACCCGCCACTCCATATTCCGGATGCTGCGCTCCCTAGCCAAACAATCGCGCTTCCGGCAAGACCTTGGGCCGCTGTACGTACATCGTTCTCCTGTCCACCAAAAACTTGAAGCAAGGTGTCCTGAAGACCACCACTAGCTAGTGAATCCTCTACCCATCTGGCAACTTCTGGAACCTGATTTATTAGCCCCACCAATTGACGCTGTAACGTCGGCAAGAACGCTACGAACAAAAGTATCACGATGGTAAAAAACGTAAGGGTTACCGCAAGAGTTGCTACCGTACGTGATAAGCCGATCCGTTCCACCCGATCCACCAACGGGTCCAGGAAGTACGCCACGAGCATTCCGGCGACAAAGGGAAGCAACACTTCACGCAAAACAAACAGCACAACAGCAAACACCGCAAATGTACTCAGCCAAAATACTGTCTGCCGCTTAAGATTCATCCGATGCGCTCCTCTCCTGAAAAACCACGAGCCCACTGTACAAGGTAATTGGCACCCGACGCTACGGTAGTAATAGCAACACACACGTACATGATAGAGGGCACTTGCGTGTCCCACCAAGGCCCCCAAGCCATATCTCCCAGCACGGCTGCGGCTAATACAATTTGGAATGCTGTATTAATTTTACTTATGGCCGCTGGCTTAGTGCTAAAACCGTGCGATAAAGTGTAGCTCAGCAATACTCCGCCAACTATCAATAAATCGCGCGATACCACTAAAATCACAAGCCAGTCGGGCAGCTCTCCAATTCGGCCAAGCACAATATATATACTTACTAGAAGAACCTTATCAGCCAGTGGGTCGAGATAGTGCCCAAGGCGCGTAGCCATCTTGAATTTCTTTGCTAGAAACCCATCAACAGCATCTGAAAGGCCAGCTATCACAAACAACCAAAAGGCCAGCTCGATCTGATCTTTAAGCACCAACCATATCACTAAAGGAACAGCTAATAGACGCGCCAAACTAATCAAGTTGGGTAAACTCATTCCCCGTATTCCGTAATAGTATTCCGTAGTGTGATAATCCAGAAGCCCTCGCTCTTTCGCAATTCCAGATCGCGTTGCGCTAGCGATAGGACCAGCTGATCTTTGCCTCCAACATAATCGATAATCACTCGTGCATCATTTCGCGAAATGGCCACAAGCGACATGTTGCTAACGTTTCCGGTGGCCTTTAAACGTTGGCGTACCTTCAACCAATCACCGAGATTCTCCAAAGGGACTCTGGCACTTAAACGCTGTGATGAACCCACAGTGAGGAGAGTATCAAGTTTCCATCTCTCTTCTATGCGTTCCCGCACTTGCTCTATTCCTTTAGATAATAGCGTTCCAATGTTGTCATTTGAGTCGCCGAAAACACTTTCTTTATGGAAGGACTCCCCAGATGGACCAAAACGTCGAATATCAATGTGAAGGCTTGAAACATTATTAGAGAGGTCTCTAACTAAGGTAGCATGCGCCACTAAAGCATCCTCCAAGCCGTAACGGTGAGTGATAGCTTTCAAACGATCCCTATCCCCCCTCAGAGCTTGTTCAGCTCCAATAGATGCCACATCAGATAAATCCCCAACCGGAAAAACCAAAGGAACTAGGCTGTCATCGTCAGCGGGATAACTGAACCAAACCTGACGCCATCTATTTGGCTCATCCCAAAGCAATAAAGCCCCACCCGTCTCGTAAACCGGAAGCACCAACAAAGGCTTGCTCCGAGTTTCTGTATGAGGAATTTTAGCCAATTTTAAGAGGCGCCGAACTTCCTCCTTTTTGAAGCGTATTAGCAACTTTGCTATATAGCGTATTGATGAAACTCGTTCATCCGATATCGATATGTCCTGTACCAACATTGCTACTTTAGAATCATCAACTACCGGGTGTCTCACGTAATCACTTCGGGGAGTGATCCGCTGAAGAAGCCGTTCTAAAGCCAATCTCTGTCCTTCAGCAAGAGCTAAAGATCGCGCAATATTTGCCGCATCTGCTGTAACGTCAACACGAACATCAGAGACGGTGAATAAACTCCCCGTATCTGCAGCTACATTGCTTAGGGGAGATAATGCAGCCGCGACCAAAACCCCCGCTCTAACGACCTTCAAAAGTTGATATGGAACCATCACATCGATGTTTTTCAACTTAGTTACACCCCATTACCAAACTCACAAAGATAGAGTAATATTTCTCAGTGCAATAAAATCATAGCAACTACTGGCAACGCACCAAACTGTTTCCCTAGGGTGTAAAACAACTGGTCGGTGCATTTTTCCAGTGTTCTCGACAAGTGTTAAACAAGAAAGCTATGTTTGGAGGCCAAAAAGTTGTCTGTCGCACTTGGTATTCTTATATCAGGCCATGGAAGTAACCTGCAGGCTTTAATTGACGCCTGTAGTGACGATAATTTCCCCGCCAACATTGCCATTGTAATTTCCAATAACTTTAATGCCTATGGACTAAAACGAGCCGCTAAAGCAAATATTCCAACCAAGGTGGTTAACCACAATTGTTTTGGCAGCCGAGAGCAATATGACGATAAGCTAGCTGAGATTCTTGAGGGTGCAGGCGTCGAGCTAATATGTCTGGCAGGGTTCATGCGTATTCTATCAAAAACGTTTGTAGATAGATGGAAAAATAGAATTATCAATGTCCATCCTTCTCTTTTACCCGCATTTAAAGGACTTAATGTTCATCAAAGAGTGATAGATGCAGGAGTTCGTTTCAGTGGCTGCACCATTCACTATGTAAGGTCGGAACTAGATTCGGGGCCGATCATTGTTCAATCCGTAGTACCCGTCGCTTTCAACGATACACCTGATACACTTAGTGCCAAAGTACTTGAAACCGAGCATCGATGCTACCCAATCGCCGTGAGATTGATAGCTGAACGCCGAATTAACATGCATGAAGAATCACTAGTTATTGAGGGAGTGGGTATTCCTGACCATACAATGATAAATCCAAACAGTTTCTAAGCCCAAGGATTATTCAAACACTGCTATGAAATTAGTTACACGATACTAATAAGCAAAAAACATATTTCAGCATTAAGCAGCAATATTACTGCAACAACTCGATCTTGCTGAAGAAGAATGCGACTTCTAACTCCGCTGTTTTTTCTGAATCAGACCCATGCACGGAATTTGCCTCTATAGACTCGGCAAAATCACGTCTTATAGTTCCTTCCCTTGCATCCTGTGGATCGGTTGCTCCCATTATGTCCCGATTTTCGGTTACTGCGTTCTCACCTTCGAGCACCTGAACCACGATAGGCCCAGAAATCATAAAAGTGCACAAATCATTGAAAAAGGGACGTGTTTTATGAACATCGTAAAAGGCCTCGGCCTGCTCGCGGCTCAAACGAATACGCTTCTGAGCGATAATGCGAAGACCAGCATCCTCAAAACGCTGATTAATTTGACCAGTTAAATCTCGGCGTGTCGCATCTGGCTTAATTATTGATAATGTCCTCTGGACAACCATTTTTTTTACTCAAACCTCTTCCTGAAAAATATTTGGCCATAACCGCCTTATATGACCTTCGCTGACACCAGACAACCTCGCCTCTCCCTTTATCCATCTTCCCTCTTCCAAACTCCATCAATCGACTGCCTCCAGAATGTGACAGACTCACCTGCTACGGAGAGAGATCTACGGCGCTTAGTTGCAGCTGCTCGTGCGTTAGGGTCATCACCTTCAAATAGATCAAGTGTTCGCTCAAAGTTACCTTTTCTGGAATGCCCAGCACCTCCAACAAGCACTTCCACCGAAGCATAATTAGGATTAACGTCTGAGGTGGTTAAATAAATGGGCTGCTCACTATCAAACCCGTCCGACGAGGTGCCATGGGGTAAAAAAGAATCAGCATCATATGTCCACAAAAGTCTATTTAAGTGGTTAAGCTCTTCCTCCGTTCTAGTGCGTACTAAAACTCGGCAGTTTTGGGCAATAACTTTGTTGAGAAGCTGCGGAAGAGCTCTGTCAAGAGGCATGCGATCCAACTGATAAAACGCAAATTTTGTCATATCTCTTTATTGTTCATAACGATCTAACACCCAACGGTCTAACAAACGAACACCAAAGCCCGTCGCACCTTTAGGAATCGTCGGACGGACCTTCTTGGACCAAGTTACACCGGCAATATCGAGATGGGCCCACGAACAGTCGTTTACAAATTGTTCTAACAATTTTGCTCCTGCAATGCTACCAGCACTACGTCCATTTCCAACATTATGCATGTCGGCAATATCAGATCTAATATCGTCGTCATATGACGCATCTACCGGTAAGCGCCATAAACGCTCCCCGACCATTTTACCTGCAGCAACAAGCTCATCCGATAACTTGTCATCATTAGCAAACAAACCAGCGTACTGATGGCCTAGTGCGATGATTATGGCCCCGGTTAATGTAGCCAAATCAACTATGGCGCTCGGTTTAAAGCGCTTCTGGGTGTACCACAGAGCGTCGGCCAATACGAGACGGCCTTCTGCATCAGTATTGATTACTTCGATAGTCTTGCCAGACATGGTTTTCACGACGTCCCCCGGCCGCTGAGCCTTGCCAGAGGGCATATTTTCGACCAAGCCAATAACTCCGACCGCATTTACCTTAGCTTTGCGACCAGCCAACGTTGCCATTAGTCCAGCCACCACTCCTGCACCACCCATATCCCACTTCATGTCCTCCATGCCACCCGATGGCTTGATGGAGATGCCTCCTGTATCAAATGTCACACCTTTACCAACAAAGGCTACAGGCTTCTGTCGGACTGGACCGCCATTCCATTGCATGACAACCAGTCTCGGTTCATTAGCACTACCCTGCGCCACGCCTAAAAGTGCCCCCATGCCCAATTTCTCCATACGGGCACGATTAAATACTTCCACCTTCAAACCAATATTGGTGAGTTTTTTCACCCTTTCAGCAAAGCTTTTTGGATATAGAACGTTTGCGGGCTCAGAAACTAAATCGCGGCAAAAGAACACCCCATCGACTATCTTATTTAGTGAACGAAATATCGACCGAGCCCCTTTAACATCAGAGACGAGCATCTTTATTCGTTTCAGAGAAGGAAGATCCACTGAACTTTTATTTGTCCGATAAACATCAAATCTATAACTGCTAAGCCGCGCTCCAAACGCGATATGTGCTGCCGCCATCGCGGGGTTAAATTTAACGCCCTTAATCGGGTCAACGCATATGGCTGCGTTGCTGTCTCCCTTCTTGGAAATGCGCGAGAGAATCTTTCCTCCAGTGTCCTCAAGCTTTAGTAGGTCTATATCGTCCTCGGTTCCCACACCGGCCAAGATAATGCGCTGTACCCCTATTCCAACAGGCTCAACAATTTCGATAAAATCCCCTAATTTACCCTTGAATCGACCATTCCTTAAGGCGCGAGACAATGTGCCATTCATGCGCTTATCTATTGCTCTCGCTGTCCGCCCAAGCTCCTTTTCACCGGCAACAATTAGGACCAGGGCACCGGACCTTGGTAAGCTTGGTTCCGAAAATTCAATTTTCATCATTAACCTCTTTGGATCTACTATGGGTAGTATGGGCTATGCCATCTTAACTGTGATACCATCATAAGAGAAAGTGGTTATGCATTGAATTACCAATAGACGCCGAGGTGCGTCTATAATTACCTCTCATGACTAGTATAACCAGATACATTCTACGCCAACTGACTTTGCCATTACTGGTGGTTACAGTCACGTTAACCGGTGTCGTATGGTTAACAAATGGACTAAGATTCATAGATATGATTGTGAACATGGGTCTTTCTGCATGGACCTTTTTGGAGCTCACACTGCTGCTATTACCAACCGCGCTATTTTACATACTTCCCCTATCTCTCTTCTGCGCAATTATATTTACTTACCATCGACTTAATGCGGACAGCGAGCTGGTGGTATTGAGAGCCGTGGGAATTAGCCCCTATGCACTTGCAAAACCGGCATTACTTTGTGCTCTAATAGTTTGTACGTTTGTATATGCTATAACTCTTTATTTGATGCCTGCGGGTATGCGGACGTTCAAAGGAATGCAATATTCAATTCGGCACGATTATGCCTCAGTTCCTATAAGGGAAGGAGTTTTTAATAACTTAATTGAAGATCTAACAGTTTATGTCCGCGCGCGGAAAAGTGGAGGCGAACTTCATGGGATCTTAGTTCACGACAATAGAAACCCAAATCGACCGATTACCTACATGGCCGAGCGTGGAGCTCTGGTAAAGACACTTAATGGACCGCGCTTTGTTCTTGTCGGTGGAAGTCGCCAGGAAGTAGGGGCGGTAAGCCGACAACTGTCAATGTTATACTTTGACCAGTATACCCTTGATATTGGGCAGTATAGCAGCCAGTCAAATTACAGATGGCTGGAGCCAAGTGAAAGATTTTTGCATGAATTGATTGTTCATGGTCAAACTACTGATGATCTCAATAATGCGCATAGAATGCACATTGAAATACACCGCAGGCTCCTGATACCTCTCTACTGCTTTGCCTTCGCTTTAATTGCTGTAGCTGCAATCTTGTCGGGTGAACATGATCGACGTGGCCAGTGGCGCCGTGTATCAATTGCTATAGGAGTTGCTATAGGCCTCCAAATTGCTGGATTATTTGCCCTACAACTGGCGGTAGATACGCCTCAGTTGATTGTTCTTGCTTATCTAAGCCTGTTTCTCTGTTGTGGGGGGAGTCTCTATGTGGTGTCCGGCCGACCAGTTAAATGGCTAAACCGTCGACGATCACTTAGCGCGGTGTAAATGAATCTATCCAAAACTCTGACGGTGTACCTTAGTCGACGCTTCTTTGGCAGTATTGTCGGCGTATTGTTGGTGTTGGTGAGCCTAGTTATTCTTTTCGACATCGTAGAATTACACCGTCGAGCATCTGGTCGCGAAAGTGTAACGTTTGGAATATTGGCGCAGATGGCATTGCTTAAAGCGCCTCTTCAAGCTCAAAAAGTTCTACCATTCGCGACACTATTCGGTGCCATGTATAGTTTTGCACGTTTAACTAGAGCTAATGAGTTGATCGTTGCTCGCGCAGCAGGTGTTTCTGTGTGGCAGTTTCTTATGCCTGCTGCAGCCATAGCTTTCGTAATGGGAATACTGGTTGTAACAGTATTCAATCCTCTATCCTCTGCAATGGTTTATAGCTACGAAGAAATGGAAGCGAAACATTTAAGAGGCAGACCTAGCCTTCTAGAGGTTTCTGACTCAGGTATCTGGTTACGACAGGCAGACGATAACGGTCAGTCGGTTATTCATGCAGAAGGTGTTTCCCAACAAGGTGTTGAACTTAAAAACGTTATTATCTTTCTACTCGAAGGACCTGATCGTTTTATTGGTCGGATAGACTCTGAGACAGCTACACTAAAAGAAGGGCACTGGCTTCTTAAAAACGCGGTTCTTACTGGTCCAATGCAAACTGCAGAGCACCGTGAAACGTACATGCTGCAAACCACTCTTACGCATCATCAGATCCAAGATAGCTTTGCATCGCCAGAAACTATGTCTTTCTGGGCATTACCCGAATTTATCACTATGCTGCAGGATACCGGATTCTCAGCTCTAAGGCACCGTCTGCATTGGCACGCAATATTGTCTGGACCTTTATTGCTTTGTTCAATGGTACTTATAGCAGCTACATTTTCTCTGCGACTAACTAGATACGGAAGCACTGCACAGATTATTGCTGGGGGAGTACTTGCAGGTTTTGTTCTTTACTTGCTATCGGACATATCTCTGGCCCTTGGATTATCAGGAGGCATTCCAGTGATACTTGCCGCTTGGGCGCCTGCTGGGGTGACCACCCTTCTTGGCCTCGGCATGCTTCTGCATTTAGAGGATGGTTGAAGAAAAATGCGGACCATAGATGTATTTTTTTTCGGCATTTCCTTCTTTTTGCTATCTGTTGGTGTCTCCCATTCCCAGGATAAGGTGCTTGAGAATTTTCAACGAAATCCTATTCAGCTCCACGCTAAGAGTGTTCTGTACGACCAACACAGTCAAATTGTTATAGCCACCGGGCAAGTTGAAATTATCCAAGGTAAGCACGTTCTAATTGCGGATCAGGTTCAGTATAACCTTCGCACCGATACTGTGCTTGCATCCGGCAATATTAGTGTGCTTGACCCTAATGGTGACGTGCTATTCGCCGACTCTGCTGAGCTCACGGAGGGATTACGACAAGGTTTTATATCAAGTATCCGTGTTCTCTTAGCGGATAAATCACGACTGGCAGCGAACGAAGCCCACCGCAACGTGGATGGGTACACTGTAATGAATAAGGCGGTATTCTCATCATGCCAACTATGCCCTAACGAAACTCGAAGATATCCTCTCTGGCAGATCAAAGCAGTTCGCGTTGTACATAACGGGCAGAAACAAATCCTGGAATATGAAGATGCCTTACTTGAGTTTTTTGGATTTCCTGTCGTCTACCTCCCCTACTTTTCGCACCCAGACCCCAGTGTTGAAAGGAGAAGCGGATTCTTATCTCCGACCTATGGTACCACTACCCAACTCGGAGTCCGTGTGGAGACACCATATCATTTTGCGATTGCGGAGGACCGTGACGTCACCATTAGCCCAGTCTTTACTGCCAAGGAAGGTGCATTAATTAGTGGTTTGTACCGACAGAAATTCGTAACCGGGCGTTTATCCATGGGAGGTAGTGCGAAATGGGATGATGGTCAGGCTACGGATAATAACACCAAAAAGAACAAAAGATTTCGCGGACACATCGTCTCTAGCGGGAAGTTCTCTGTAAATGATTCTTCAAACTGGGGATTCACCGCAAACCGCAGCACAGATGATACGTATCTTCGTAAATTCGATATTGACGGTGCAGACACCCTAACAAGTAGCTTGTTCGCAGAAAGTTTTAATAATCGATCATACGCAAGAATCAATGCTTACGCTTTTCAAGGGCTCCGAGCTGCGGATGACCCGGGTGACACCCCTCTCATAGCACCCGAAATATCCTACACTTTAGTCGGAGAACCCAACACGATAGGTAGTCAATATACCTTTGATGCTAATGCTTTGGTGCTTGAGCGAAGCGACGGCACTGATAGCAGAAGAATTTCTGTCGGCGCTGGCTGGCGGTTACCCTATTTCTCAGATAGAGGGGATGTTTATGCCTTACATGTGTCACTTAGAGGAGATCTTTTTGAAACAAACGATGTTTCTGATCCCTTTGATCCAACCCTCGATTTAAGCGATGGCGTTGTTTCTCGGCTCTACCCCCAGTTTGCCCTTGATTGGCGCTACCCATTTATGCGTAACGGAGATAAGTTTCAGCAAGTTGTTGAACCAATCGCTTCACTCGTATTGAGTCCTCACGGCGGCAATCCTGATAGCATTCCCAATGAGGACAGTGTTTCGTTTGAATTTGACGATACTAATATCTTGCAGCACAATCGATTTGCTGGCCTAGACCGTGTAGAAGGTGGCCCACGTTTAAATTTTGGACTAAAGATGGGTTTATTTGACAACCATGGTGGCTACGCGACTGCACTTCTTGGACAGAGTCTTCGATCCCGAGCTGACACGACCTTTGCTGATAAAACGGGACTCGAGGACCAAAGGTCCGATTTTGTAGGGCGGATTTACTGGGCTCCGTCAAGATGGCTTGATGCAAGTAATCGCTTTCGATTAGACCGAGATACCTTCTCTATTCGGCGAAACGAAATCAAACTTTCGGTGGGATCTGATTTTCTTCGTACTGATGTGGACTATGTATCACTCGCCCGTGAGCTTACGACAGACGAACTAACAAGCCGAGAGGAACTAAACTTTCGCAGCAAACTCCAGGCGACCCGTTACTGGGCTTTTGACGCTGATACGCGCCGTGATCTTAGTAGCACAGGAGGAACTCGCGCTTATGGCTTTGGGATGACTTATGAAGATGAGTGTTTTCTATTTTCATCTAGTTTTGAACGGGATTTTACATCAGATCGAGAGATTTCTCCTTCAACATCAATAAATTTCAAAATTCGCCTTAAGAACCTCGGTTAATATTCATCAGGGCTTGCAAATTTCAGATATCAAATAACACGATCAAATATGGATTCGAAACGATTAGGATATTTATGAGGGCTTTATTTCTTATAGTTGTATCAGTTGGACTGCTAACTTCGGCGGCTGCCAATGCGCAGGACGTGTTACGGATCGTAGCTGTTGTGAACGATGAAGCCATCTCTGCTCTTGACCTCGAACAACGCTTACGATTGTTCATGGCCAATGCGAGAATTACTGACAATAGAGATACCCGCAACCTTTGGCGACGCAGAGTATTGCGAGTATTAGTCGACGAGCGTTTAAAGCTACAAGAAGCAGAGAGATTAGGGGTTTACGTAAGCGAACATGAAATAGAAGAAGCTATCTACAGCGTCGCATTAAAGCCGATCTGGGGTTCTCTTGGACTGGAAGGTTTTTTGAAGAAGGAAGGTATAGATCGTTCAGTTATAGCTAACGAGATACAGGCTCAGATTGCTTGGGATAAAATCGTTACCCAGAGGCTAGTGCCAAGGATATTTATAGGTGATGACGAAATTGATGATGCCATGAAGCGCATGGAAACCAATAAAGGCAAGTCAGAGAGAAAGTTATCAGAGATCTTTCTTTCAATGGATAACCCGGATGAATCAAAGGACGTTATGCAAACCGCCCACACTCTAGTAGATCAGCTTCGCTCTGGAGCACCCTTTGAACCTTTGGCACGCCAATTCTCTGAAGGGTCAACTGCAATGCACGGAGGAGATATTGGTTGGGTTCAACAAGGGCAACTCGCTCCTGAACTGGATTCCGCCATTGCAGATTTACGAATCGGTGACATTTCAACTCCAATTCGCTCCGCCGGTGGTGTTTATATCGTTAAGATTTTGGACCAGAGAACTGCCTCCATGATGCCTAGTACAAAGGTTAGGCTTGCGCAGCTTGTTAACGCTTTTTCTGACCAACCAAATCAAACAAATATTGAATATATCCAAGAGATGGCTGCCACTGTCTTCAATCACGGTCCCCCATGTGAAAAAGTATCAAGCATCGCAAGCGAAGTTGGGGCAGCACCGAGTTCTGGCGATCTTGGTTGGCTTAATATGGACGAATTACCCAAATCCGTCTTGGAAGCGGTGAAAGTCCTTGAAGTTGGAAAAGCTAGCTCACCTGTACAGTTGGGTAGCAATATTCATATCTTTTATGTCTGTGAAAGATCACAATTAGATGTCCAGAGAGTAAAACGTGAGGAAATTGCCAATAGTATCGGCCAGAAACGACTCATGGTGATGGCTCGGAGATATATGCGAGATCTTCGACGTGCAGCATTTCTAGACGAAAACCGTCTATGAGAAGGAGTGGGCGAAGTCTTCCGATCGCAGTAACGATGGGTGAGCCATCTGGCATTGGGGGTGAGATAGCCATACGCGCGTGGCAACAAACTAATTCCACAAATATTACGCCATTTTTTCTAATAGACGATCCAAAACGCCTTCAGTATATCATGCGTCAGCTCGATATATCAGTACCAGTTAAGATCATCAGAGCTGTCCACGATGCAGGTGAATGTTTCTCAACCGCACTACCCGTGCTGCCAATATTTGACCTAGCCGAGGAACCCTGCCTTGGCAAACCAAACGTAAAAAACGAACAAGCAGTTCTCCACTCCATTGAACATGCTGTCAAGATAGCTTTATCGGGTGATGTTGCTGGCATAGTAACTAATCCAATTCAAAAATCGATGCTAAAGGAAATAGGATTTAACCATCCTGGACATACGGAATATCTATCAACTTTAACGAAAAGCTCTAACCCCCCTGTAATGATGCTAGTTTCGCCTTGCTTACGCGTGGTTCCAGTCACGGCGCACATGAGTTTAGCACAAGCGTTGGCACATTTAACTACGAAGAAGATTGTTGACAGCGCTATTACCGCTCTATCGTCATTAACAGCTGACTTTGGTGTTGAATGTCCCCGCGGTTCTATTGCAGCCCTCAACCCTCATGGGGGAGAAAATGGACAGATGGGAATGGAGGAGATTGATATAATCCGCCCCGCACTGAATATACTTCGCTCTAAAGCATACCGTGTCAGTGGACCTCACCCTGCCGATACTATGTTTCATCCATCCGCACTCAAAACATTCGATGTTGCGATATGCATGTACCATGACCAGGCACTCATTCCTCTTAAAACAATTGACTTCCACAATGGAGTCAATGTGACACTTGGTTTGCCAATTATTAGAGCATCGCCCGACCATGGAACTGCACTGGATATTGCAGGTTTGGGGATTGCCAATCCGACAAGTTTTATTGCTTCGATTCGGCTTGTTAGCAGGATGGCCCGCCAAAGGCGCATTACAAACAATTAGGCTGCACCCATGTCATCTGACGATGCATCAGGAAAAAAACTGCCTCCGATTTCAGAAGTAATACGCCAATTTGACCTTAGGCCAAAGAAACACCTTGGACAACATTACCTACTCGATCCCAACATAGCAGCAAGAATAGCAACTGCTGCCGGAAACCTCGATACAGTCGACGTATTGGAAATAGGTCCAGGTCCTGGAGGATTGACCCGTGCGCTTCTGGACGCAGGAGCTAAGCGCATCACCTGTATAGAATATGACCGACGTTTTTTGCCCGCTCTACGGCAACTTGAGATCACCTATCCTGGTCGACTCAGTGTAATATGCAGCGATGCATTGTCATTTAACTGGCATAGTATAATTGATAGACCAACACATATTGTTGCCAACCTTCCATATAACATTGCTACCCCTTTACTGTTTAAGTGGCTCAAGCTGAGCACACAACTTAGAGGCATGACTTTGATGTTTCAGAAGGAGGTGGCAATGCGTTTAATCGCAAAACCAGGAACGTCATCATACGGCCGCTTGTCAGTAATGAGCCAATGGCAATGCATGGTAAATCATGACTTTGATATTCCGAGCGGCGCATTTAAACCAAAACCTCGAATTACCTCCTCAGTTGTATCTTTAAAACCGCGAAGAGTTCCACTTGCCCCTGCAGATTCAGATACCCTTGAACTCGTCGTAAAGATAGCATTCAATCAACGAAGAAAAATGCTAAGAACCAGCCTAAAGGCCCTATACAGTGATCCAATGCCTTTGTTGCACATTGCAGGAGTAAACCCAACTGACCGTCCAGACGCCCTTAGTATTGAAGAGTTTTGTGCAATAGCGCGCGCTTACGGGGAACGTATAATATAGTCGTCATCAGTGACTCTTTAATGTCCTTGGCGTAAATGCCCAACAAAATCAACGAGACCAATCTGCCGATCACGACGTAGCCTTTCAGCAGCCAGTATTGATGTGACTTGAGATACGGTATCATCAATTTCATCGTTTACGACAATGTAATCGTATTCGCGCCAATGGCTCATCTCATCAGCCGCCTTCGACATACGACGGGCCACAACTTCAGCACTGTCCTGCGCTCTACGAGTGAGGCGCCTTTCAAGTTCCCTAGTAGACGGAGGAAGAATTACTATACTAGCAACGTCGCCCCTCGCTGCCTGAGCAACTTGTTGCGTGCCCTGCCAATCAATATCAAATAAAACATCCAAACCAGCGGAAAGAGCTTCTTCAACACGACGAATTGGCGTGCCATAGTAGTTGTCAAATACTTTTGCATGTTCAAGAAGTTCTTTTTGGTTGAGCATACGGCTAAATTCAGCGTTATCAACAAATATATAATCCACACCATCCACCTCACCTGGCCGCCGTCTGCGAGTTGTAACCGATATAGACATTGTCAAGTTATCATCATTTTGAAGCAATCGTCGTGAGACTGTCGTTTTGCCAGCTCCGGATGGGGAGGACAGAACCAACATCAGGCCACGCCTCAAAATACGTGCTCCTCGGCCAAATTGTTTCTCACTCGACATTTTGAACGTGCTCCCGCAAACGGTCGATTATTGTTTTAAGCTCGAGACCTATTCTTTTATTCTGCATATCTGAAACCTTAGCACATAGCGTATTGGCCTCCCGATTAAACTCTTGAGAAAGAAAGTCAAATTTGCGACCGACAGGACCGTTATCAACCAATAATTGACGAGCCTGTTGGATGTGCACTGATAGCCGATCTAGCTCCTCATTAACATCTGTTTTTACCAACAACAGAGCTACTTCCTGGGCAATTCTCTCTTCAGGTATAGGTAACACTATATCACTCAGACCTGCTAGATATCGATTGAGTCTATCTTTTAATGCGTCGGGCCGTGCAGAGTCAGAAGAACGGATTCTACTCGTAAGATTATCTATCTCGTTAAGGTGTTCGGAAAGTCTATCCAATAACCGCGAACCCTCCTGCTCGCGCGACGTCTCAAGCAAATCTAACGCCTCATCAAAGCCTTTAAGGACAGCCCTATCCGTTTCATCACGTGACCCCTCCTGTTCAAATTCAACAACCTCTACGACACCTTTAATTGCCAAAAGAGCATCAATGCGAGGCGGTTTTATCCGATCCATACTCAATGCTTGAGATAGATCAAGCAACTGATCCAATACGTCACGATTAACTTTTAAGTGAGGACCTTGCACGCCTGAGGAAAAGTTCAATCTTATGGTGATGGAGCCTCTACTAAAACGCCTCGTAATAGCTTGCCGAGCAATAACCTCAACCGAATCAAACTGTGGGGGCATGCGAAATCTAAGATCAAGACCACGACCATTAACGCTCTTGAGCTCCCAACTCCAGCGCTCCTCTCCGACGCCCCCTTCTGTACGGGCAAACCCCGTCATGCTGGCTATAGGCAACAGTAAAGCCCTTTATTGATTGGGGTTTTCAACACACTAAATACTATATGGGTCACTAACATTACCAACAAGTACACACTATTTAATATCTAACCATATTCTATCTGTCTCTCGTTACGATGAATCGCCGCGTGCTTATTTGTAAAGTAATATACCTTGCCTTACTTCTCTAGAGAATTGAGCCTTTACTGCAAAAATGCTACAAAACCACATGCGTTAACGACAGCGGGTGGACGATCGGACGCTGATAGGCTAGAGGTAAAGTGCAAGATGCTTGGTCGTTCTCAACCCGTTTGGGGGAAGGAAGCAGAAAGATGGCTAAATTAGATGAACACACCACGAAGACT